>CAJAUM010000052.1 GCA_903945175.1 uncultured Bacteroidales bacterium
ATTGCCCGGCAGACCTGATTGAAGATCAGGCTTTCCAATTTTTCAAGGGACAGGGGGGAGAGGATGAAATCTTGCATAGCTGATTTGAATTAAAAACCAGCAGCAAATAAAATACAAAAAAAGTCGAATAATCAAAATTGCCTCGGCAAAAATTGCCTCGAGGCAAACGAGGCAAATGAAATAATTTGTAAACAATTAAATATGAGATAATTGATAAAAAAATGAGTAAAAATCGTGATAGGCAAACGAGGCAAACCGAGGCAAATCGAGGCAAATGAGGCAAACGAGGCAAATGAGGCAAACGAGGCAATTGGGAAAAAATGCAAGGGAGTGTTATTACTTGATTTTTTTGAAAATATTGGAATAATCATGCAAGGTGGCGTGGTTATGAGTAATGGTTGATCGACTAATTTTATCAGTTTTGAACGTGTTCATACAGATCGTTTGGATTTCAGAGGGGCTAAATATTGTTTTCTTACAGTATCCTTGCATGATCAGACATTTTATTATTTTTGTCTGAACAGCCATCCATGCTGATGTGTAATCCTTCCATGTTCCATTGATAGTACAGTAACCTTTTTCGTGGAGAATGGCCATGACACGATTATATTCTGCGGCCGAATTAAAGGCATCAAGCAAATTATCATAAACAGGTTGAGATGTTGCAACGATCTTATTGACAGAATGGGTGGCCGGTTTTTTATGTGTATTGACAATGGGAGGGTAGCTGACAAAATAGGACATATTGGCCAGATATGATTCGATGATGCTGCGCAGTTTAGTATTGTAGTTGTTGACAGAATGAAATGTATGCCGGACCCAGTATTCGGTGCTACCACCTTCGTTGATATAGTTTTCAAGAAGGTTTTTCAGGCATGAAGTAATGATTTCGTCGCTGACATGAATTTGCTGGAGTACATTTTGCAGCGAGGAGCAATCGAACGTGTCGAGCTGATCGACCTGGTTGGCTTCCAGCTCAAGGTCGGGATAGTTGAGGAAAAGGTCCTTTACCGGGACAGTTAATTCGTTGAATGTGATTATTCGATCACAATTTTTGATTAACCCATAGACGGGCAAGTATTCTACGACCTTCATAAATGAGCTGTTGGCAGTAATTCTTGACTGGCAGATTATTTTTGCAATTTAAGGACGCACTTAACTTATTCATGCTTTGAATTTATTGTTGGGTTTGAATGATTTCTTCCAAATTGGGATTTTCTCATAACAGTTTGAATTTCATGCTATTTTCAGGCTTAGCCGGGTGATGATGGACCAGGTGATGTGATATTGTTACGATATATTGACTTTATACTCATAAATATGTGATTATTCAAAGTTGTAACATCCTGTATTATACTTATTAAAAAATAAATATTGGCAGATGGTATGGTAAATATATGAAATAAATAAATAAACCAAATATATTTTTAAACTGCAAAAAAAAAACCGCCCTTTGGGAGCGGTTTCAGTAACGAATGAGGGAAGTATGTTGAGGTGCTCTTATTTCCACAGGATGATCTTTTTCATGACAATCTTGTCTCCCATAAGAACCCTGGCAATGTAAACACCGTTTAAGCAGTTCACTTCGATCTGGTTGAGGCCGTGTTCAACCTGCCGACCCAATACCTTTTGTCCAAGCAGGTTGTACAGTTCGGCTTTTGCCGGTCCCCCGGCAAGCACATCGATGTAAAGCATGCTCCCGGCCGAATAAATATGTACCGCAGGTTGATCTGTCAACTCGGTCTCCCCTGATCCTTTTTTTGAAAAGTACAATGAAAAACGGGCGGCATCAGGGCCTGCCAATTCTGACTGAAAAGTGAAGCTGTTGTTTTCGCGGAGATCCTGCCTGAAGCCACCCTGTTTATCCAGCAGATAAACCGATAACCCGGGATCAAATTCATTCATGTTGGTTGCCTCCATGGTAAATACCCCTGCAACGGCGGTTCCAAAACCCAGGGGAATGGTAAGTGAGTCCTGATTTAGAAGTAGCGGTTGCCCGTTGATCACCACCACGTGATTATCGGAGGTAAAGGTAAACAGATGCGGATAGGCGGCATCGTTGAACCGTTTTTCAGAGTCGTACGGATCAAAGCCTGGTAGCGCCTGTTCGTAAAAACCAACGGCGATGTCGTCCTTTAAGGTATCCCGGCTGACAAACAACCTGAAAATATTTTGCTCTCCTATACTTTTGTAAAACGGCTGGCTGTTATGAACCCTGGCCCCGTTCCCGATCTTGAGTGTTCCCTGACCGGAGGCTGCATCGGATACATGAACCCAGAAGCCCTGCATGGCAGGTATGTAGGGCTGGCCCACCGGGCTTCCCGTTCCGGTTCCGGAGGTGCTGTTGTAGGTTGAATAGGTGCTGTTGGTGCGGTACCAAATGGTTGAATCGATGCCTGTTCTGGTGATACCGGTTGCGGGATGGGCGGGACTTCCCCAGTTGATGGCCGACGGGAATGGATTGCAAACCAGGTTGTACCCGGCGTTGGCGCCGCCGGAGGTGAAGGTCAGGTTATTGTCGGCCCCGATCCATCCGCTGTTCAGCGCTCCGGGGAATGTGGCAATGTTGGCGCCGGTGAAATTTTTATAGGAATATCCCTTCATTGGCGCAAGCGCAGCGCTGCCGTCGGTGATGTTGACATAGGCATTGGTGGGTTCATTCCACGAGAACAGCCTGGTGCCGGTATTTGGGGTCGGAGACAATGTTCCGAAAGAGCCGGTGGTTGCATTGGCCATGGGTGAGCCGATATACCACCAGCGGTTGCCCGAAAGATCATGTTTAACTTTTGTGGTCCCTGACCCGGTAATGCCATTGTCGATAAACGACCCTTCCGTTTCAATCACCAGGTTTTCTCCCCCGTTCAGGTAGGTCATGCCCTGCACGGTCAGGAAACTGCCTGACGCGATGGTGAGCTTAATGCCAGGGTCGATTTTAAGATGTGTGCAAAGAACCGGCGAGGAGGGGCCCTGGCTGATTACGGGAGAATATGTACCAACATAGATACGGACAGTGGCGCCCGGAGGAGGGACATACCGCATCCAGCTACCCGTCGCCATCCAGTTACCCGCCGTATTCCAGTCAGAGCTTATACTACCTTGCCAAACTACAATATCTTTCGGAAGGTAAGGATATGCGTTGTTGACCGTGTCGGTCATTGCCCATTGCTCCGTAAAATCCCAACCGGTAAAGGTGTTCTTGTCCTTCATCTGAGCGGTGGTCCTGCCCGAACCTCCCCCGGTGCTTGACGACTGTCCTGAAGTCTGGGTGTCCCAATAGCAATCAGTTACTGAATTTATACCGTTGTTGGCAGGGTCATTGATGCCTATAAACCCCACTGCCGTTCCCGGGCTTACAAAGCCTGTGGAATATGATAGTTGAACCCACGATTTGCGTTTAATGAGGCCTGCCAGTCCGCCTGCGCAGGCATTACCTGCCGCCACCGTTACAGCTGACCTTGAATAACAATCAGCCACTACGGAATTTATCATTGTTCCGATTAAGCCGCCTGCACTCCCGTCTGGACAATTGTTGATGACCGGACCGGATGAATGACAAAACTTGATATAAGGACGCTTTGTCATTGTTGCCAAATAATCTCCTTCTGCAACACCAATTAATCCGCCACAATTGGTGCCAGGATCATATGGATAGCTTTGGGTCGAAACGCATGATACCGCCGCAGAGGATGAACAAAGCTTCACCTGTAGATTTACTTGGGCGTAAGGCGACTCGTATGTAGACACAATTCCAATCAAACCGCCTGCACATGAAAGTAGTCCTGTCGCCGTGATTGACCCCGACGTATGACAATCATAGATTTGGATTGTAGGAAAGTTGCTGCTCATGTCAATTATCGCAGCAGCAGCAAGACCTCCAGTCTTGGCATAATCCGTTCCGATGGTTATATTACAACCAGAGATGGTCAGGTTCATGATCACAGTCCCGCCGCCCAGCAGGCCAAATAAGCCACCGTTGTATTCATCGCTGGGGTTATTGATCGTTAACCCTGTTATCGTTTTATAGTTTCCCATGAAATTTCCGCAGAAAGGATTCCCCTGTAAACCGATTGAAACCCAGGAAGAATATCCTGATAAACTGATGTCGTTCATCAGCTTGAACCAGATCCCATAATAAGTATCGCCGTTATTTACATTGGTGGCCAGGGTGGCCAGGTCGGCCGCCGTGGCGATCTGGTAGGGATCGGATTGGGTCCCGGAACCCGACCATCCGAACGCATTCATGCCCTCCAGGCAAAGGATGAGTAAAAGCGCTGCAATTGTGATTCGTGTTTTCATGCTGGTAAAATCTATCTGTTTGAAAATCTTGAATATGGATAAGTCATGCATTTTACCCGCCCGGATCACCCGGAGGGGGGCAACCAAAAACCGTACATATAATAATAGAATCCTCGGCCCTTCCCCCGGCAATCATTTCCAGCTCGTTTGCAGTCAACTCTGTTTCATCAGGCTGAGCCGGAATAGTTGGAAGGACCAGGAACACAGTCTGCGGATCCTCCTCCAGGATTCTCAAGTTGACGGATGGAGAAAGTTCAAACCCCGTCACGTCCTGAATGACTGCTTTCGGGTTTTCAAGAAGCTTCTTCCTGAAATCCGGGTCTTTCATCGCTTTTTCGATGAGTTGCTGTTCAAGTTTTTTTCGTTGTTCCATTGGTATAGACTTTTATTAAATACTGTGAAATTATGAAAAGTTGGATGAAATGGAAAAATATTTTCAATTGTGCATATCGCATCATTTACCTAAAAATCTCACTCCAAAGATAACTTCAAGTGGTCATGAATCAAAACAAAGCAGATAAGGATTTAACAATAGGAGTAAGGGATTGTAAAAAAGCATGGGGTATACTGAAAAAAACAAAAAAACCGCCCTTTGGGAGCGGTTTCTGGAATGTATGCGGGAAATATGTTGAATGTTATTCGAAATCAGCGAATAACGGTGTTGCCGGGGCCAATGAAGCAATATCAACCTTTGGATTTAACATCTCATCCTCAAAAGAAGCAACAACTGGAAAAACCGGAGCAAGGCCGTCGAAGATCATTTCGGTATAGGTGTAATAGTTAAAGCTGGCAGAAGGACAGCATACCATAATTCCTTGGTGACCCGAAAAATTGAAATTTTGAAGTAGGAGACTGGGAATTATTGGGGAAAAAGATGAAATATCGGACGATGACAGAAAATTTATCAGATTGAGTTGTGCAGCAGGTAATCAAACCAATTTGCGTTTGGAATTCTATCTTCTTCCGGTAGTTTTGAATTTACCATGAGGGCACTGAGTTTATCGCGGATTATTCCTGCCAGCTATCCACTAAAATTCGGCCGGGGAGTGGTCAAGAATGAAGTTTCAAGAAATCAAAAAGAAGACGATGATTTGTCATATCATCGTCTTCCGGCAATCGTAAACTGAACGATTATTTTGTTACGTAAGTGGTGGTGGGTGAATAAATATACAAGGTTACATAAGTAACCAAACCATTGACAAACGATTGTTTCGTTTTAACGGTGTAATCTTTCGTGTCACCTGCCATTTTTTTGGGATCGGATAATTTCACGCGAACCAAACCTCCAAGCATGTAATGATTCCATTTTGTTACTTGCTGGGTGCCTTTTGCACCTTCACCAACCGTAGTTTTATAGGTATAGCATGAAGTAAATAAAAATGAGCACAAGAGCAATCCAACCGACATCTTAATAATTCTTTTCATTTTTAGTTGATTTTAGTTAGTTATGTAGTAATAAGCAGCTGGATGTAACACCAGTAACTATTTTAATTCTTTTGTTATTTGCGGGTCGTTCATCCACGATGCGATCTCTTTTTCCAGGTATTCAGGTGCATATTTCTTATAATTTGTACCCAAGATATCGGTAGCAATCTTCTCGCTTTTTTGAAAATTTTTGAATGCAAGCGTGTTTCCCGATTTATCAAAGACTTCGATATCCACGTCAATGTCGATCATGGTAGCAACAACCATGACAAGTTGCAATTTCTTAAATTTAATGATCATCAGTCGATCACTAGAGGATTGAATCAGCCTGGTCTTTATGTCGTCATAATTATCTTTGTAAGAGGTCGGAATTAATGAAACCGTATAACCTTTGGACTTAAATGACTGTGAAATTATCTCCTGGATTACGTCAGTAAAGTTTTTCCCACTCTTTGTTCCCATGGGCCAAGCGACACCAATATCTGAAAGTTGGTATCCAACAAAATCCGCTTTACGGCTTCCCTTCACGACCATCTCCCTTTGATCATAAACTGCAAGGGCGATGGATTTTGTTCCGGAATAATTTATTTCCACTTTCATTTTTTCATACGGAACTTTCTTCCCTACCACACAGCCCATGAGCGTTATTAAAAAGATCGAATAAATCGCAAACACACATAATTTTTTCATAAAAATGATTTTACGATTAGATTTATAATAACAGGGGTTTGAATAACGGACGACTTACCTTTTACGGCCCAATAGACAGCAAAGGGTGTGCCGGAAATAGTTGATAAATCAAAAATGAGTGATCTGATCAGCTATAGATCTGAATATGAAATATGATTTAAATATTATTTTTTTTAAGAAGAAATATTTAGGGAAGATTTATGGGAAGATTTGAATATTTTTATCAATATAATCGCGTATACATGCGAAAAAGCGTGTATACGCAAAGGATTAGTGTTGGTTTATACTCCCACAATTCACAAATTAAGATAATTCACTATGTGGACAAGCGGGTCAAATTGATTATCCTTCGCAGATTTAGTCAGAACACTTCAACCTTTTAACAATCAATGAATACGGGTGGCGATTTTCAATGCTTAGGATGGTCAAAATCATCGAGTCTTCTATTTTAATTTCTGAAATAAGAAGGGACAGCTCGCCCCCTTCTTTACATTCAACCGGTTAAAATTACTCCTTTATAGGTTCTCACTTTTACGCTTTAGATAATCGTTGAAAGATTTCTCTCCTTCTTCATTCCAATACTGGTCATAGTAGCTCCATTTTAAACCATGGGTATAATCCCTGCAATTACCACTATCAATCGTGTGATATTTGTGTTTTCATGGCCCAAAATTATGTCGACTGCCGCTGTTGGTCATTATTTTGAAGTTTATTTAGTTCACTGATGGGTAGTGCAAATATGGAAAAATATTTTTTGTCCGACGCAACCTTTTTTCATGTTACGATGTCTTTAAGAAAAACTAAAACCATGACACCACAAGAGACGAATACTGGCCTCAAGGAAACAGACTTGTTTCATCTCTACATAAACCTGCTTCACCGAAAGTTTGAGATTGACCAATAATGAAAAATCGAGCAAACGTATGCTTTGCGGCATGAGGTTCATGAGGTCAAAAGAATGATCAGAGAATTAAGTATTTTAATGATTTATAATTCCATAAAGGTCATCAGGAACTGATCTGTTCTCAAAGAAAGAATGTTAGTCAAATCGAAATATCAGTTTCCGGCAACAACATATTGGCCCACTTCTTTTTTTCTTCGTCTTCGAAGTTGGCGAGGTAGCAAGTTTCATTTCTTTTCGTATGTTTGAAATACTGATATAAATTTTCGGTTTTCGGAGGGTACTTTATTGTGTGTGTCAGACAACAAAGCTAATAAAAAGCAAATTTTGTAAGTAATTGATTATGAGTAACATGATTTAAAATAGAAATGTACTAAGCCCGTAAATAACTCAATATCAATATTATAACAATTTGTATGCAAATTGTAGGCAAAAAAGAAAAAAGCCACTCAGATTTTCATCGTAAGTGGCTGATTTGGTGGTGGGAGCAACAGGATTCGAACCTGTGACCCTCTGCTTGTAAGGCAGATGCTCTGAACCGGCTGAGCTATGCTCCCTTAATTGAGGGTGCAAAGGTAATGATTATTTCAAGACATCCAAATGTCAAACAAGGATTCTGCCTTTTTATTGAAAATCCAATCCACCCGAAACCATGAATTGCTTGAGATTATTTTGGATGGAGTCCAAAAAAGCGTCTGATGGTCCTGTGAAACTTATGAATACCTTCCACCGGATCGATGTGCATCAGTATACACTCCTTTGTTATCAGGTTTACCGGATGAGAACTTGCCAATTCAACGGATTCGGGGGTGTCTGACATCTGTTGAATCCAAATGTTGTCGATTCCCTTGGCAAGCGCTTCAGCAACCACCCCCTGCGTTTGTTTTTTCGGTGTGATGATTAACAGACTGTGCACATTGAGTGGAAGGGCGCCAACACTGCGGAAACAGGGCACCCCTTCGATCACATCGGCCCCGGGATTGATCGGGTATACCTCAAATCCTTTTTCTTTAAGGTTTTTGAATACCTGGTGCCCGAATTTCTTCGGATCCCTGGAAACACCTGCAATCGCAACTTTGCGTGATGACAGGAAGGAGTCAATGGATGTTTTTGTGGCCTTCATTTGCTGCTTTTTAAAAATGAAATAAACGGCCCCCGAGTTCGCGATACGCCAGGTGGTTGGCCGGCACCTGAAAAAAATATTCAACTAGGGCAATTCCACGGGTCATTTTGTAAAATAATTTTAAGAATTATGTGTTTTCAGACCTCTGGCATAATCAATTGAAATATAATTGTCCAGGCTTAGGCAGACATTTGAAGAAAAGCCAATGGCTGTTGAAATGATATGATCCCACAGCCAATTCTTCGGGTCCACCTTACCTGGTTGAACAAAGGGTTCTGTGTTGGAGAACAGGTTGCATGCGGCATAAATGATCCCGGCATTAAAAGCATCTCCTGCTCCAATCGTACTAACCGGATTAATCGGGTTGACATAAAAAGATTTATGGAAATCTTTTGACATAACCTCAACATGTGCTTTGTTCTTTGTATATACCAGCAGAGGACAGCCTGCATTAAATACATGATCAAATGCACTCGCTGCATCATTCACTCCGAAAATATGGTGAAAGTCTTCATCAGAGCCCCTTACCATCCCGGATAAGCCAATATTTTCCAAAATCCAGGGTCTGACTTTTCCCAATTCAGCGAGGTGTGATTTTCTAAAGTTCGGATCATAAAGGATAAATGCTCCATTTGACCTTGCATAACTGATAAAATTGATCAAATTTTTACGCAATGAATCTGTGATTGCGTAAAATGAGCCGAAAAGAACAATATCTCCCTGACAGATCGTCGGAAAGGAGATGTTTAACCGTTTTCTTGGAAATATTTTGTAAAAAGAGTAATCAGCATCCTGATGATTGTCAAGGAAAGCCAATGCCAAGGCGGTTTTACCCCTATCAAATCGATCAATATAATCTCGGCCAACCTGGTTGTCTTTAAGAAAATTGTAAATTATTTCACCTGGCTGGTCCTTCCCAAAATCACTTATAAAATGTACCGGCACCCCTGCGCGTCCCAGTGAAACAGCCGAGTTGAGCATTGATCCGCCGGGTTTTGCTGCCACAGGCCCTCCTTCCTGGAAGATGATGTCGAAAACCGTCTCTCCAATACAATAAACCATGGAAATTTCTTTTAATTCGGGTTACAAAGTCGATGGATCAAGGGCAAGAGCCCCTGAAAACAAATCAATACTCAATTTCCAGGTCCAGCTCTTCTTTTAAGGTGCGTAAAGCCGGATTTTTCTCCGCCAACATTTCAAATTTCTCTTTATCCGTATATGGTTTCATTGCCTTTAAGTTTTCGGCGATACTGGTCTGTAGATGGATTTTATAATTATTCAACCGGTTTCGTAAAAATTCCATCAGGTCGGTTTTTTTTGTACTCAGCTCATCTTCCAATACTTTATTGGCTAGGGTATATTCTATTTTCCAATCGGGTTGAAGAAGAGGGTGGGAGCTTTTCAAGGTTGAATAAAGGTGCGGGGAATCGTTTTTCAGTTTGTCTGCATACTCATCCCAACATAGGGTAAGCTCGGCCTGGGTGAACGGGGTGGCTGTCTCATAACGGGCCTGGTCCTCCTCCGTTGAGGAGTTTGGCTCCGATTTGGACTGAGGCTTTTTTATGGATGTGGTGCTGTTAAAATCATGCTGAATATCACGCATTTTAAAGGTCTCTCCCGGTTTTTTGGGGACTGGAGGAGGAGCGGGGGCAGGATCATGAGGCTGCTGAACGGGCATTGGTTGCTGAACGGGCATTGTTTGCTGGATGCCCGGGGTGATTTTCGGGTTGCTGGCTGGCTGCGGTGCAGGCAAAATGATTTGTTTGGGAGTGACAGTCAAAGGTGCATCAGGTTGCAACACCAATGTGCACATTTGCATCAGTGACAGTTCGAGGTGAAGCCGTTTGTTATTGCTTGTTTTGTAATTCAGATCGCAGCGGTTGTTGATGTCCAGGATTTTCAATAATAAGCTCACCGCACATCGGGTTGATTGTTCAACATACTGGTTTCGTATGGAAGGCGCAGTCTCGAGCAGTTTTGAGGTTGCTGCATCTTTGCAGACAAGAAGGTTCCGCATATGTTCTCCAAATCCAATCAGGAAATGCTGTCCTTCAAATCCTTTGTCGATGATATCATTAATCGTCAGGAGGGTCCCAGGAATATCACCTTCCAATATCTGGTCCGTGATCCTGAAAAAATATTCATAATCAAGTACATTCAGATTTTCAAGTACGGTGTTGTAAGTCAGCTGGTTGCCGGCAAAACTTACAAGCTGATCAAAAATCGACAAGGCATCGCGCATGGCTCCATCTGCCTTCTGGGCAATAATATGCAAGGCATTGTCTTCGGCAGCAATATTTTCCATGTCGGCCACATGATGAAGATGCCCGGCAATATCATCAACGGTAATCCGCTTGAAATCAAAAATCTGGCAGCGGGAGAGGATGGTTGGAAGGATCTTATGCTTTTCGGTGGTGGCTAATATGAATTTCGCGTAGGCTGGTGGCTCTTCAAGTGTTTTAAGAAAGGCATTGAAAGCGGAGGCAGAAAGCATATGCACTTCATCGATGATATACACTTTGTATTTGCCCATCTGTGGCGGGATCCGGACCTGGTCAACGAGGGTCCTGATGTCATCCACCGAATTATTCGAAGCCCCATCAAGCTCATAAATATTGAAGGAGGCATTTTCATTGAAGGAGACACAAGAATCGCAATGGTCACACGCTTCGACATTTGGCGACAGATGCTCGCAGTTGATCGTTTTTGCAAGAATACGGGCACAGGTGGTCTTCCCGACACCACGGGGGCCGCAAAAAAGAAATGCCTGTGCAAGCTGGTTGTTTTTTATGGCATTCTTTAACGTATTGGTGATGGACTTCTGTCCAACCACGGTATCAAAGGTCTGAGGACGGTATTTTCGCGCCGATACAATAAAATTCTCCATATGCGTGTCCGGTTCTATTCCAAAATATCATTCAAAAGTACGAAAGTTTTTGTTTTTTGTTTAATTTGGCTGCAAGTACCAATGTTGTTTTTCATGCTGCTTGTTCATACCCCTGCTATAACCAACCGGCTCAAGTATATTTTTACCTTGGTTATCAGAGATATGCTGGGCCTGGAGATACAATTTACCTCATCCGCTGATGAATTCAGGGAATATCCCGGCCCGAAATTTTCCTATTCTGACAGACCTTTAGCTGACGGTCTTTTTATTGAAGCAAGTAACCTGCTTTTTGAGGAAGGGGTCATTTGCCACGAATTAAATGTTTCCTGGATTGGCGGCATTCCAATCATCTTCAAGACTGGCCATCCTTTAAGTTTATTGCCATTCGACCCATTTGCCGCAGCCTTTTACATGGTCAGCCGGTACGAAGAGTACCTGCCGCATCAAACCGACAAATATGGACGCTTCACCGCTGCTGAGAGTATCGCAATGAAGGGAAATTTCCTGGAGGTTCCGGTAATCCATCTTTGGGCTGAAAAAGTTGGGAAGTTACTACTTGAACACCATCCCGGATTGGCCATCAGATACCCTGAATACAGGTATCTCCCCACCATTGATGTTGATCACGCCTATTGTTATCGTGGTCGTACCCCGGTAAGAACGTTGGGTGGAATTGGAAGAGATATCGCGCGAGGGCATTTGGATGACGTTCTATTGCGGATAAAGGTTTTATATGGATTGGCTGCTGATCCGTATGATAATTATTCCTTTATAAACAGGGTTCATGCACAGTACGGGCAAAATCCGCTCTATTTTATTTTGTTTGCCGATCATGGAGGAGATGATAACAATATTTCCGTTACTTCGGAAATCTTTCATGTATTGCTTCATGCGTTGGACCGGCACAAAGGGGTAGCCATTCATCCTTCGCTTTCATCCAATAAAAGTCATGCGAAACTTCTGGCAGAGTACAATGCTTTATGCCAGGTACTGCAGCGGGAAGTAACCAGTAGTCGTCAGCATTTTCTTCACCTGAGATTGCCGCAAACTTACCGGTCGCTGATTCAGTTGGGTATCAGCGATGATTATTCAATGGGTTATGCATCCCATCCGGGTTTCCGCGCCGGAATTGCAGTTCCGTTTCAGTTTTTCGATCTGGGTTCAAATGAAACAACCAATCTCGTTGTTCATCCTGTTTCTCTCATGGATGTAACGATGAAAGATTACCTACGTCTAAGCACGGAAGAAAGCACGGAGATCGTCAATCGCATGATCAAAACAATTAAGTCGGTGCATGGTGAGTTTGTCAGCCTTTGGCACAATGAGAGTCTCGGTGACACCGGCCGCTGGAGGGGTTGGCGCCGGGTTTATGAAGAGATGGTAAAATCAGCATCTACCTGAAGGAGGCTATGATATATTATCTGAAACATAACGCGATAGATAAAAATCTTTGGGATGACTGTATCAAACAGTCGCACAACCGAAGAGTTTATGCATATTCATGGTATCTTGACCTGGTTTGCCCAGGATGGGAGGCGCTTGTCGAGGATGACTACAGCTGTGTATTCCCACTGACCGGCAATACAAAATGGGCCATCAGTTATCTGTATCAACCCTATTTTACACAACAGCTTGGATGTTTTTCGCCTAATCCCATCACAGAATATCAGGTGAATAATTTTATTCATGCCATTCCGAAAAAATATCGGTTTGTGGAGATCCATCTCAACGAACAGAATAATTTCACTTTTTCGGCAGGGAATACAACCCGGCGAATTAACCATGAATTGGATTTATCACCGATCTATGAAGAGCTGGTAACAGGGTACGCCCAGAATACCAGGCGAAATCTGCGGAAGGCAACTGAAATGGGCGTGAGTTTAAGCAGGGTAACTCGGACAGATGAACTGGTTTCACTGTTTATGGAAAATTATGGAAAAAAGGAGGGGAAGCTTAACCTGACCCATTATGAAACCATGCGCAGTGTGATTAATTATGGCCTGGCTCATAAGATGGGATGTATTCGGGGCGCTTGTTCTGATCAGGGATTGCTTTCAGCTTCGGCCTTTTTTCTATTTGACCATGAGCGGGTTTATCTCCTTTTTGCTGCCTCAGCAGCGGAAGCCCGGGAGAATGGCGCCATGTTTCTGCTAATTGACCGGTTCCTTTCTGAACATGCCGGTAAAAGTCTGAAACTCGATTTTGAAGGAGGAAATGACCCGAATCTTGGCAGGTTTTATAAAAGTTTTGGTGCAGCGGAAGTTCCCTATCCCGCAATTCAGATCAACAGATTGCCCATGATTGCCGGGAAGGCGCTTTATTTTGCCCGCAAACTCAGGCAATAGATAAAATTCTCTACTTTTGTGAGAATTAACACTTAATTGAGAAGAAATGGTCCGTGTATTATCAACAGGAAGTTCAATACTGAATCAATATATCGCTGAAATCAGGGATGCAGAAACCCAGAAGGACAGTTTACGCTTCCGTCATAACCTGGAGCGTTTGGGTGGAATTTTTGCCTATGAAATCAGCAAGGATCTGGCCTATGAAACAAAGGAGGTTATAACCCCATTGGGTATTGCCAATGTTCCGGTCTTGATCCAATATCCTGTTCTTGCTACGATTCTGCGTGCCGGACTTCCTTTTCATCAGGGACTGCTGAATTTTTTCGATAAATCGGAAAATGCATTTATCTCTGCTTTTCGGCGTCATCACAAAGATGGAACTTTTTCTATCAGCATCGAATATGCTTCGGTAACTGAAATCGAGGACAAAGTAGTGATTTTGTGCGATACCATGCTGGCATCCGGTTCATCGATGGTACTGGCTTACCGGGAACTGATTTCCCACGGGAAGCCCCGCCATACCCACATCGCCACAGCTGTTGCCAGTGTTGAAGGAATTGAATATATGAAGAAGCATTTACCGATGAAAGAAATTACCCTATGGGTTGGCGTCATTGACGATGAAATGACTGCCCAATCGTACATCGTGCCCGGTTTGGGTGATGCCGGCGATCTTGCCTTTGGAAAAAAACTCTGATGCTCCTATGAAAAATACCCTGGTACTTGAGAATGTTAACATTTCGCTGATCTCCATCCGCAGTCATTTACTTCGTACCATTCTTACCATCATGATTATCGCCTTTGGGATCATGGCCCTGGTTGGAATTCTTACGGCTACAGATTCGATCAAATATTACCTTACACAAAATTTTTCGATGATGGGGGCCAATACCCTGACGATCCGAAACCGGTCCATGAATCTTCACATGGGGGGCAGCGACAGCAAGGAAAAGCGCTATGAACCTATTACTTACAACCAGGCCCGGGAATTTAAAGACAGATTTGATTTTCCATCCTATACAGCAATTTTCACGCGGGCGACCGGTATAGCTACCCTTAAATACGAGGCCAATAAAACCAACCCGAATGTACGGGTAATCGGAGCTGACGAAAATTATTTGATCACTTCCGGGGATGAGGTTGAAACCGGACGGAACTTTACCGTAAACGAGGTTGAATATGGGTTCAGTTCTGTTATCCTGGGTGCCGGGCTCATCAAGGATCTGTTTAAAAACAAGGAAGATCCCATTGGCAGGATCATTTCTATTGGTCCCGGAAAATTCAAGATCATTGGGGTTCTTAAATCCAAAGGATCCAGCATGGGTTTCAGCGGGGACCAGACCTGTTATATCCCGGTTACCAATGTCAGGACAAATTTTCCCCGTCCTGAAATGTCGTTTAACATCAATGTAATGGCAAAACGGCCGGAATTGATGGATGCCGCCACCGGAGAGGCTACTGCCATTTTAAGGAGTATTCGCAAGGTGCCCGTGGGTATTGAAGACACGTTTGAAATAACGAAAAGTGATAACGTTGCCAAGATGTTGATTGAGAATCTGAAATATGTCTCCTTAGCAGCAACGCTCATCGGGTTTATTACGTTACTCGGGGCAGCCATCGGTTTAATGAACATCATGCTCGTTTCAGTTACGGAGCGTACGCGGGAAATTGGAATAAGAAAGGCCATTGGTGCAACCAAACGCGTGATCCGGAATCAGTTTTTAGTCGAAGCCGTTGTGATCGGACAAATCGGAGGATTATTTGGAATTGTCCTGGGCATCCTTGTGGGCAATATACTCTCGCTGCTGATTGGCAGTGCCTTCATTATCCCCTGGTTATGGATAACAACAGGCGTGATCTTATGTTTTGCTGTCGCGCTGATCAGTGGCATCATACCTGCACAAAAAGCAGCCAACCTCGACCCAATCGAATCACTGCGTTACGAATAGGGGAGCCCGCCATGGATATGAGTCATGTCATCGCCCTGCTCCGCAAGGAATTTCCCTATGAACCAACTGAGGGACAAGATAAACTGTTAGGTGAGCTGGCTGTTTTTCTAACCATCTCCTGGAGGCAGCAAAATGCCCTGTTCATCCTCCGTGGATATGCCGGCACAGGTAAAACCACGGTTGTAAAGGCACTTGCCGATGTCCTTCCGCAGATGGGTAAGAAAACAGTGCTGCTGGCTCCAACCGGCCGAGCCGCCAAGGTCTTGGCCAGTTATACAAAAAAGCAGGCCAATACGATCCATAGAAAAATCTACCTCGCCCGTACAAACAAAGATGGATTGATCGATCTGAAACTGCAGGTCAATTATCATAAGCATACGTTGTTTATTGTTGATGAAGCCTCGATGATACAACATACGATGTCGAGCGAAGGGGCCATATTTTCTACCCGCAACCTGCTCGATGATCTGTTTCAGTTTGTATACAGCGGGGAGAATTGCCGTATGCTTTTTATCGGTGATACCGCGCAGTTGCCACCTGTTGGGCTGGATTACAGCCCGGCACTCGATCATGCGTTTTTACAGAATGCGTATCACCTCAACATCGATACGTTCGAACTGACGGAGGTTGTAAGGCAGGCAAAAGCATCGGGGATACTGGTCAATGCAACCAAGGTCAGACAGCAAATTCAGCAGCAGAAACTTGTATTTCCACTGTTTTCTCTGGATGGATTTAAGGATGTTGTACGTATCAACGGTCAGGATCTCGAAGAAGCATTAAACCATGCTTATTCAGGTGCGCAAAAGGAAAATAATGTAGTTGTTTGCCGTTCGAACAAAAGAGCCAACATTTACAACCGCGAAATCCGCCATCGGATTCTCTTTCTTGAGGAGGAGATATCCTGTGGCGATTACCTGATGATTGTCAAGAATAATTACTTCTGGTTGCCGGAAGAATCAACCGCCGGGTTCATCGCCAATGGGGATATCGTTGAACTGGTCCGCATCCGCAAAATTGAGGAAATGTATGGATTTCGTTTTGCAGATGTGACGCTTCGCTTTATTGATTATCCTGAAGAAAGGGACCTTGACGTAAAGATCGTTCTTGATACCCTGATGTCGGAATCAGCTGCACTGACTCAACCAGACAACAACCGGCTGTTTCAGGCCGTGATGGCCGACTTTCTGGATATCGGTTCAAAACGGGGGAGAATGGAGAAGGTTAAAGCAAGTCCCTATTTCAACGCGCTTCAGGTGAAATTTGCCTACGCATTGACCTGCCATAAAACACAGGGTGGCCAATGGGAAAATGTATTTATTGATCAGGGTTATCTCAATGATAAGATGCTAAACCTGGAATTTGGGAGATGGCTTTACACTGCTGTGACGCGTGCGACGAAGAAATTGTTCCTGATAAATTTCGAAGAGCGATTTTTTGTGACAAATGGCACGTGACCTTGTCACCCTGTTACCCTGTCACCCTGTTACCCTGTCACCCTTTTGGTTACCATCCAAGCAGGGTGATTCCCACTGTGAATGGGTACAACTCCGGTCCCTGGTTTTTCTGAAACATCTGGGTAAGCGAGTAGTTCGCGAAGAGGTT
The DNA here is from genome assembly GCA_903945175.1 of uncultured Bacteroidales bacterium. Lineage (GTDB taxonomy): Bacteria > Bacteroidota > Bacteroidia > Bacteroidales > FEN-979 > CAIVAT01. The sequence continues at coordinate 17,219 of CAJAUM010000052.1, forward strand.
AAGATGCGACCATCCTACACGGAATGCTGCGTCGAGTTTGAACGGGTTGAGGTGATAAGCGCCTCGGTCACGAACCATATAGTGTTCCACATCGTAGGTGGCGACTTTATTCCCCTTGTCATCTACCAGGAAATATGTTTCCTCCTTGTTATTGTAAATCTGTTTTGTATAGGATCCGATGCGCACACCGGCAACCACGCCGATTGAAACGTGAAAGCTGCTTAAACGGCGGTATGGGTTGGTCTGGTATTCAAAAAAGAGGGGCAGGTTCAGGTACGAAACCACCATTTTATTTACCTTCATATTCACATAGTTTCCCTGGCCATCCTGCACTTTATAGGCAACAATTGCGGCGGAATCCTTGAGCATCACATAATTGTCCGTGAAATAATAGTTGCTGATCTGGAATCCAAGTCCGGTCGTAAACCCGAAGTGGTTTTTGTAAAGATTCACATTGAGTTCAAACGGATTGATATTCACCGTAAGAGACCGGGCTGTGTTCATATTCATATAAGGATTTGCAGGATCGAAATTCATGTTGAAATCGGGAGTCACATATCCGCTGATGCCAAGTTCAATCCCGGCCCAGTGACCGTTGTATTTTTTTTTGTTCTTGCAAAATGGAAAATCGCTTATGCTGAAATTATCCATAGCGCATGAAAATTCATACATCCGGGTGCTGTCGCTCCCGGGCCATCCGTGCTTATGAAAGTGAGATTTTCTGGTTTCCTGTGCTTCGGAAGTTGCTGAAAGTGCGAGTAATAAAAAAATTATACCTGATAGTTTCAAGAAGTTTTTCATGCCTGTATGATTTTAATGTTAGATAATAAGCGATAGGACGATTTAATCTCAGAAATGTTACAACCTGAAAATTATGAATCTAATTTGAGGACGGCTAGAAAGGCTTTCTGCGGAACTTCAACATTCCCAATCTGGCGCATGCGTTTCTTCCCTTTTTTCTGTTTCTCAAGCAATTTACGTTTTCGGGTGATATCTCCCCCGTAACACTTTGCTGTTACATCTTTTCTTAAGGCTTTGACAGTTTCACGTGCAATCACTTTTGCACCGATGGCAGCCTGGATGGCCACATCATATTGCTGCCTGGGAATGAACTCCTTGAGTTTTTCGCAGAAACGACGTCCGAAATCATAGGCGTTATTCCTTGTAATGAGCGCTGATAACGCATCAACGATCTCTCCATTGAGCAGGATGTCCAATTTGACCAGATCGGCTGTTTGCCAGCCCGATGGATGGTAATCGAACGAGGCATACCCTTTGGAAATGCTTTTTAACCGGTCGTAAAAGTCAAAAACAATTTCGCCCAGTGGCAGATCCACCGTCAACTCAATACGGTCGGTCGTCAGGTAAACCTGGTTTTTCAAAATACCGCGTTTGCCCACGCAAAGGGTCATGATCGGCCCAATATATTCCGATTTTGTAATAATGTTGGCTGTAATGGTGGGCTCTTCTATCTTGTTGATGTAATTCGGTTCGGGTAACCCGGAGGGATTGTATACATCCTGAACTTCTCCCTTGTTTGTATATACTTTATAAGAAACATTTGGGACAGTTGTAATCACATCCATGTCGAATTCACGGTCAAGACGCTCCTGGACGATTTCCATGTGCAAAAGCCCAAGGAACCCGCAGCGGAAACCAAAGCCAAGCGCAGCCGAAGCCTCCGGTTCAAATGAAAGTGCCGCATCATTTAGTCTCAGCTTTTCCAACGAATCGCGCAACACTTCATAATCATCGGCATCGGTAGGATAGATTCCTGCAAAAACCATCGGTTTTACGCCAAGGAAGCCTTCGATGATGTCAGAACATGGTCTGCCAACATGGGTTATGGTATCCCCAACCTGAACTTCTTTGCTGTTTTTTATCCCGGAAATGATATATCCAACATCACCCGCGCTTACGGTATTGCGCACCTCCTGTTTCAAACGTAAAATTCCAACTTCATCGGCATGGTAATCCATCCCGGTGGCGACAAATTTAACATGGTCCCCTTTTTTAATGGAGCCATTGAAAATTCTGAAATAGGCCACAACTCCCCTGAATGGATTGAACAAAGAATCGAAGATCAACGCTTGCAAAGGAGCCTCAGGATCACCGGTTGGACAAGGAATCCTGTTTACAATGGCATCAAGTACCTGGTCAATTCCCATGCCTGTTTTTGCACTAACGGCAAGAATCTCGTCATGGTCGCAACCCAGTAGATCCACGATTTGGTCTTTTACCTCATCAATCATCGCAGCATCCATGTCAATCTTGTTTAACACAGGAATGATGGTCAGATTGTGCTCAATGGCAAGGTAGAGGTTGGATATGGTCTGTGCCTGTATTCCCTGCGTTGCATCGACTACCAGGAGCGCACCTTCACATGCAGCGATTGCCCGGGAAACTTCGTACGAAAAATCAACATGACCCGGCGTATCAATTAGGTTCAGAACATAGTCCTGGCCATTGTGTGGAAAATTCATTTGTATTGCATGGCTCTTGATCGTAATGCCACGTTCACGTTCCAGGTCCATGTCATCGAGTACCTGCTCGCGGGAATCACGTTCAGAAACGGTATCTGTCCATTGCAGCAAACGATCGGCAAGGGTCGATTTCCCGTGGTCGATGTGGGCAATTATGCAAAAATTACGAAGGTTTTTCACGGGTGCAAAGATACAAAAATAGTTGTATTATCTGAGGATGGTGACAGACCCATGGAGATTGCGTTTGACGGTTCCTGACAGCTTTATTTCAAAGAGATCGCACACATAAAAATAGGTGCCGTCGCTGCATGGCTGATTGGTTGTTTTATCCTTCCCATCCCAATTGATGTCTGGGTCGGTCGTTTCAAATACCTCCTTGCCCCATCTGTCAAATATTTTCATATTCACCTCCTCCACTGAAAAATTATAGATGGGTCTGAAATAATCATTAAAGGAGTCTCCGTTCGGGGTGAAGATATTGGGCAGGTTATACCGGCATTCAAGGCCGGCTGTGATATCAATACAAACGATATTGCTCATGGCACTTCTGTTGCCTGCTGAATCAACCGCCACAATGCCATAGCAACCAACAATGGTATTTGCCTGTTTATGATAATAGACAGTATCGAATGGATTAAAAATGGAATCATAAAGCACCGGTTCACCCTGGCCGGGTGTGAAATAAATATAATACCGGGCCATATCAGCCGGACAGCTGTCTGCCGGTTTGGTCCAGGACAACACGTTGGTCATCTCTTTACACAACGTAATTATGTTAAGAAGCGGGGGGCAAGGTGGGATATTATCTATCGGGATGGCGCATTTTTCCTGTGAAAAGTTAATAATCGGCTCAACAAATCCGGAGGCAGAATATTTTCCGATGCTTTTGATCTTATAACAATAGCGCAGTCCGTTCACCAATCCCATATCCCGGTAATTCGGAACGGTGCTCATGCCAACCGAATCGAAAACGTTTGCTTCAGGGCCTTTGCGGAAAATAACGAACCGTGAATTTGACCAGGGAACTGCATTGGTCCAATTTAACATGACCATTTTATCCGTTGGAGTCAAAGAGAGGAACATGGAAGATGCCACTGGAGAACTTCCGATCAGAAACCGGTTTCCCGTAGTGACATTATAGAGGTCGATGCGATAATTGAACCCGAATCTTTCCGTATTTAACAGGGTGTCGGTGAGGATTGTGTCGTTGAGACTGTTGAGTGAGTCGATCAGTACAAATTGTTCAGAGGCATCACTTCTGGATCTGGCAACGATATACTTGTAGGGGCCTGGAGCCTGTACCGGATCAATTTCAGTGGGTTTTGACCAGGCAACATAGACAGATCCTGTGTTTTCGAGCGTTGTATTGATGCTGACATTGGTAATCAGGGCCACATCCTTTTTTAAAGTGGCGCATGCTTCGTTTGAAGCATAGCTTTCAGCCCGGTCAGGATAATAGGCGACAATTAAATAACAATACTTCAAGCCACGCATCAATCCTGATCCTTTGTTGTCATCAAGGTAAGTGGTTTTTGAGATATCAGTGTATTCAGCTATTTTGGTGTAGCCCAGATATCCAGGCACTCCGGTTTCACAGTAACCTGGCACATATCCTGATGAATCAGCCTTCCGGTAGATTTGGTATCCCAGGGCATTTTCACAGCCATAATTGTCCCAGTTCAGTGTGATGGTATTTCCGATGGGATAGGCCGTGAGATTTTCAGGTGCCGGGCCAATGACAAGGATCTTGATAGATTTGAATGTGACAAGGCTTACGGGGGAGCCGTCATCCTTGGCCTTGAAGAACATCTGGTAGGGATTTTTTTTAATATGATTGCATGTCGTATTCCACCGGAACAGCGCCTGCGTATGGCCCTTTCCTGTGGCAGGATTTGGTTCCAGGGTGGCCGGATTATCTGTGATGAGCAGAGGTCCCCCGGTGCCGGTAAGTGTAATGTTGTTACTGTCCGGATCATAGGTCTTAACAGGAAACCGAAGAATTTTTCCGGCTTCCACGCAGGTGTCGAATACAGAATCGATAACGGGAGGACGGTTATTGCAGGCCAGGACAATGATCTGCATATCACGAAGTACACTGCCAATCCGGAGGCCATCCCGCCATTCTTCGATGAGGATTGCAATGTTGTATTCGCCCTGTTGTTCCGGGCTATCCCAGATTAGATCACCGGTTACCTGATTCAGCGTCAGACTTTTCGAGGCAGCAGGCAAAGTATACCCTGGAATTGGTTGACCGAGGGCACCACGGCAGGTTATCAATTTGTACGACAAGCTATCGCCATCAGCATCGTAAGCCCCGGGATTATGGTAAAACGGCTGATTCACACATCCGTTATCGATGGGCGGGATTAACAAAACCGGTGAATTGTTGTAGCCTCCGATGAATGGGCTGATCATAAGTTCAGAAACGATGAAGAGCGGGGTGTTGATTGAATTCGGAATATTAAGGATTCCCCCGTTCCGGTTTGGGTCTTCACAGGAAATTGTGTAGGTTGATGGTCCTGGAAAAGTATGCTGGCCAAGATATTTGTTATAGGTTATTTCATCGGGCAAATAGGTCACTTGTACTCTGCGGATTTCGGAAGCAGTTCCGTCTCCCCAGTTAATCAGAAGGTATTCGCGAAAGGCATTGGCAGGACTTGGTGTAAATGTATAGGAAATGAGTGTGATTTCATAGGTCAGGCCAGAGACGTGGCGGTATGTGATTTCTGCTGCACGCTGGTGGGTGGCGAAAGCCAAAAAGGGACAAACGACGGGAAGCAGAAGGTTCAGCAGGAACAGTCTCATCAACAATCGTCTCTTCATTTCGTTTGGTTGGCTATTGGATCACCTGTCAAAAGTAGTAATTTTCTCTGCGCTGCTGGATATATCGGCGCTTTATTTCAATTCATTCTGAATATTTAATCTAAATTTGCAGTACATATCGAAACATCCAACAGGAATGTATCAACAGAGCCCTGAGATTGAAAAGCAGGAGATAATTAAACGATACCGGAATCTTCTTCGCGTTTGGAAACCCCGCAACCCGGCCGATAAAAAAAGTGTCAGGAAGGCATTCAGAATGGCCCTGGAGGCTCACAAGGATATGCGCCGGAAAACCGGTGAACCCTACATTTATCATCCGCTGAGTGTCGCCACAATTGCTGCCGGAGAAATCGGACTGGGGGCCACCTCGGTGATTTGTGCCTTGCTGCACGACGTGGTAGAAGATACCGAATATACGATTGAAGATATCCGCGGACTCTTCGGTGAAAAGGTGGCTGCCATCATTGACGGGCTTACGAAGATCAAAGGGATTTTTGATCAGCGTACAGCCTCCATTCATGCTGAAAATTTCAAGAAGATTCTCCTGACGCTTTCTGATGATGTTCGTGTCATTCTGATAAAACTGGCTGACAGACTGCATAATATGCGGACGTTGGATGCGCTAGCCCATGATAAACAGCTGAAAATTTCGTCAGAGACGATCTATCTGTATGCTCCATTGGCTCATCGCCTGGGTTTGCATGCCATCAAGAGTGAATTGGAAGATCTGGCTCTGAAATACACAGAACCAGACGTTTACAACACCATATTTTTTAAGCTGAAAGAGTCGGCAAAAGGGCGTACCCGCTTTGTCAATAAATTCATCTACCCGATTAAAAATTCCCTGATCGAGAAGGGGTTTCAATTCACAATTCATGCACGGGAGAAATCTATCGCTGCCATCTGGCAAAAGATGAAGAAGAAGGAGGTGTCGTTTGAAGAAATCTATGATATTTTCGCCATCCGCATTGTAATTGATTCGCCACTTGAAACAGAAAAATCAGATTGCTGGAAGGTTTATGCCAGCATTACCGATCATTACCGGCCAAATATGGACAGGTTGCGGGACTGGATTTCCATCCCCAAGGCCAATGGATACGAAGCCCTTCATACAACAGTGATGAGTCACACAGGGGAATGGGTTGAAATCCAGATCCGATCACAGCGTATGGATGAAATTGCTGAAAAGGGTTATGCTGCACATTGGAAGTATAAAGAGTCCCTGAACCTGAACAGTCGGCTCGATAACTGGCTTGATCGCATCAAGGAGATGATTGAAAGTCCTGATTCCGATGCGTTGTCTTTTATTGATGATGTAAAGGGCTATTTTTTTCTAGAGGAGATCTCAGTTTTCACGCCGCAGGGAGAGTTACGTTCTCTTCCCGCAAATTCTTCGGTACTTGATTTTGCATATGCAATTCACAGCGAGTTGGGCGATACCTGTATAGGGGCAAAAGTAGATAAGAAACTGGCTCCCATAAATCATATTCTGAAAAACGGGCAGCAGGTTGAGATCATCACATCGCGAAAGCAAACCCCAAAGGAGGAGTGGTTGAATTACGTCGTGACCACACGCGCAAAAACGAATATCAAAATGACCGTCCGCGCCGAGAAGAAGAAATTCGCAAAGACGGGTAAGGAAAAACTTGGAAAATGGTTTTTACAGATAGGCGTGGATTTTACAAATGAAAACATCAAGAAGTTTCTGACCGCAAATAATTTCAGCAGCCTGGTTGACCTATACTATGCTGCTTCACAAGATAAAATCGGCATAAAGGATATCAAGGCATTTGCTGCTTCGAATTTTAGAAATGGTTGGTTGAATTATGTTTCACGGACCTCCTCTAAATCGAAAGAAATCGGCTCAGAGGGCGAGTCCGATCGGAAAAAATCCAGAAAAACCATTGAATCGGAGTTGATCGCTGAAAAAAACCATGCAAATGGCGCCTTTGAAGCTGCTTCCTGTTGTAATCCGATTCCCGGCGATCATGTTATTGGACTTACCTCCCCTGATTCCCTTACGATTCAGTTGCATGATGCAACGTGTACCAATGCAAAAGAGATGATGACCGTATTCGGGAGCAGGAAGGTATCGGTGACCTGGCCCAATTATAACTCATTCTCCTTTCTTGCAGAAATAAAGATCACTGGAATTGATAAATTGGGATTGATCAATGAAATCACCCGCATCATTTCAAATGTCATGAATTTGAATATCAAATCATTTCATATTGAAGCAGAAAACGGTATCACCCAGGGGTTCATCACCCTTTTTGCCAGGAACATTACAAATCTGAATGAATTGATTAATCAATTGACCTTGGTGGAAGGAATAAACCAGGTAACCAGGAGCGAATAAAAATAAAAAATTCTATTTTTATTCGTTCTAAATACGGATAAATGTTTATCTTTATCCAAAATTTCCTGTTATGATCAAGAAACCCATCGAAGACATATTCGAGACTGTTCGTAAGATGTTTACCGATTACCTTGAACGCCATGGCCATCGCAAAACTCCGGAGCGTTATACTATCTTAAAGGAGATTTTTGCCACTGAAGGGCATTTTGATATTGAGACACTTTACATCCGGATGAAAAATCACAAATACCGGGTAAGCAGGGCGACTTTATACAACACGATTGAACTACTGCTTGATTGCGGACTGGTGACGAAGCATCAGTTTGGTACAAATTACGCTCAGTTTGAAAAATCGACCCTGTTAAAGCAGCATGATCATTTTATTTTTAATGATTCCGGCGAGGTGCTGGAATTTTATGATTCCCGTATTGAGGAGGTGAAAGACCACGTGGAAAAACTTTTCAATGTCAATATTTCGCATTATGCACTTACATTTTACGGTCAGTTAAAAACCAAGAAGTAAAATCCAAATATGAAGGTTGATGTAATTTTGGGATTGCAGTGGGGCGATGAAGGGAAAGGGAAAATTGTTGATGTATTCACCCCGCGCTATGATATTATTGCCCGTTTTCAGGGGGGGCCAAATGCCGGCCATACCATTATTTTTGGTGGAAAAAAATATGTTCTGCACACGATTCCCTCAGGAATTTTCCACCTGAAGACGCAAAACGTGATTGGCAACGGTGTGATCATTGATCCATTTATCCTTTTCAGGGAAATTGATACATTGCGTGATGCCGGTATGCAGCCAGAGGCAAATCTGCTGGTTTCAAAGCGTGCACACCTGATCATGCCTTCGCATCGTTTACTGGATATGGTTCTTGAAGCAGAAAAGGGGAAATCGAAAATCGGTTCGACACTGAAGGGAATCGGGCCTACCTATACTGATAAATATGGTCGCAATGGCCTGCGGGTCGGGAATATCCTGGAACCTGGTTTTGATGGCCGGTATGAACTATTGAAAAATGAGCATCTTGAAACAATACGTTCACATGGTTTCACAAATGAGCAGTATCTGCTCGATGGGTTGACCTTTGAAGCGTATGAAAAAAAGTGGTTTGAGTCCATCATACGATTGAAATCGCTCCAGATCATTGACAGTGAAATATTTCTCAACGAAAGCCTTGATCATGGTAAATCAGTGCTTGCTGAAGGAGCCCAGGGAACCATGCTTGATGTGGATTTTGGTTCTTATCCTTTTGTTACCTCCTCAAATACCATTACGGCCGGTGTTTGTGCCGGCCTTGGAATCTCTCCGCACCGGATTGGCAATGTGTATGGAATTTTTAAAGCCTATTGTACCCGGGTTGGAAGCGGGCCGTTCCCAACTGAATTAAATGATCGGGACGGAGAAGAAATGCGTGTCAGAGGGCATGAGTTCGGATCTACGACCGGGCGACCCCGTCGCTGCGGCTGGCTTGATCTTCCGGCGTTGAAATATTCTATCATGCTCAATGGCGTCAACAGTCTGATCATGATGAAGGCAGATGTGCTCAATCCCTTTCCCTCGATAAAAATCTGCACCGATTATCGTGTCGGCAGCGAAGTTCTGGAAAATTTTCCTTTTGATCTTGACAATGAGCATCTTCATCCTGTATATAAGGAGATGCAAGGCTGGAGTACGGACCTTGATGACTGCAAAACAATTGCAGATATCCCTGGCGCATTGGGTGATTACCTGAAATATATCGAAAATGAAACAGGGTTGCCGGTTGATATCCTTTCCATTGGCCCCGACAGAGTTCAAACCCTGCAGCGCTAATTATCAGAGTTTACGCTTGACTTCAATCTGTTCGTAACCCTCAATGATATCTCCAACCTGAATGTCGTTAAAGTTCTCTATGTTTAATCCGCATTCATAACCGTTCAGAACCTCTTTCACGTCATCTTTGAAGCGTTTAAGTGATCCGAGCATTCCCGTGTAGACAACAATGCCATTGCGGATTACCCTGATTTTAGTATTCCGGGTCACCTTGCCGTCAAGAACCATACACCCTGCAACGGAGCCGACTTTGGTGATCTTGAATACATCACGGACCTCGATATTGCATAGGATTTTCTCCTCAATTTCGGGAGATAACATTCCTTCGATGGCTGCTTTAATCTCTTCGATGGCCTGGTATATGATTGAATAAAGACGGATATCGATCTGTTCTGCCTCAGCCAGTTTACGTGCACTTACCGATGGTCTCACCTGGAAACCGACGATTACGGCATTGGATGCAGAGGCCAGCAGTACATCAGATTCCGTTATGGCGCCCACTGATTTGTGGATTACATTGACCATAACCTCCTCATTGGACAGTTTCAGCAGTGAATCAGAGAGCGCTTCAACAGAACCGTCCACATCACCCTTGACGATGATATTGAGTTCTTTAAAGTCGCCAATGGCAATCCGACGGCCGATTTCATCCAACGTAATGTGTTTCTGAGTTCGCAGACCCTGTTCACGTTGCAGTTGAAGACGTTTAGTTGCAATAAGTTTGGATTCTTTTTCATCTGCCATCACATTGAACCCGTCGCCAGCCTGGGGGGCCCCGTTCAAACCCAGCATAAGCATGGGCTGTGAAGGTCCTGCTTCCCTGATAGGGGTGTTGCGTTCGTTGTACATGGCTTTAACTTTGCCGTATGTTGCACCTGCAAGAACGATATCGCCCACCTTCAACGTGCCATTCTGCACCAGCAGTTTGGAAACATACCCGCGGCCTTTATCCAATGAAGATTCAATAACGGTGCCGGTTGCAAGGCGGATCGGGTTTGCTTTAAGGTTGAGCATTTCAGCCTCCAGCAGTACCTTCTCCAAAAGAACCCCCACATTTGTTCCGGCCTTGGCCGAAATTTCCTGCGTTTGGTACTTCCCTCCCCATTCTTCAACGAGGATATTCATTTTCGACAATTCCTCACGAACTTTTTCCGGGTTGGCATTGGGTTTATCCATTTTATTAAAGGCAAACACGATGGGAACCCCTGCGGCCAGGGCATGGTTGATGGCTTCACGGGTTTGAGGCATTACATTCTCATCGGCGGCGATCACAATGATGGCTACATCGGTCACACTTGCACCGCGTGCACGCATGGCTGTGAATGCTTCATGACCCGGGGTGTCGAGGAAGGTAATCTTTTTTCCATTGTCGAGCTGAACTTCGTAGGCCCCGATATGCTGTGTTATACCACCGGCTTCACCGGCAACAACGTTTGTACTGCGAATAAAGTCAAGTAGCTTGGTCTTTCCATGGTCGACGTGCCCCATTACTGTAACGATGGGAGGGCGATCACGCAGATCATCAGGGTTGTCCGGTTCATTCTGCTTTATCGCTTCCTGAACCTCCACGCTGACAAATTCCACTTTAAAGCCAAATTCTTCAGCTACCAGTGTAAGGGTTTCTGCATCAAGCCGTTGGTTGATCGATACAAACATTCCCAACGCCATACAGGTCGAAATGACTTCAGTTACCTGTACATTTAACATGGAGGCAAGTTCATTGGCAGTCACAAATTCGGTGACTTTTATTACGCGCTTACCCTCTTCCATGCGCTCCATTTCCTGGTGCATCTGATGGCTGACGGCTTCTCGCTTTGCCTTGCGATATTTTGACGCTTTTGATTTGCCTGAAGGACTTAACCGTGCGAGGGTCTCCTTGATTTGCTTTTCAATATCTTCAACAGTGACTTCGGTTTTAACATCCTTGTGATATTTCTTGTCCTTGGCCAGGGTTGGTTTATGGAGGCTTGGGCGGGCAATATCGGGGGTGGCTGTTACCGGTGCACCTTCTTCTCCCTGACGTTTAATCCGCTTGCGTTTCTTTTTCTTTGATTTTAGCGTTTCATCAGAGGATGAGGCGACTGGTGTAGGTTTCTTCTTTTCAAATTTTTTGGGTTCAGGCAGCAGCATTGAACCAAGGATGGTTGGACCTTCCAGTTTTATCCGTTCGGTCGGGAGGAAATTGGATTCCTGAATTGGTAGAATTATTTCAGGTGCTGGCTCGATTTCATCGATTTGTTCATGAACTGGGGGCGCTGTTTCGAAGACTTCAGGTACAAGAATTTCTCCCTCTCTTTCTGGTTCCTGTGCAGGAGAAGGTTCAATTTCTGAAGCAACAGAAGGTGGCTGAATTTTTGGTTTCTTGGTCGGCTTTTTCGCAAAAGCATCCAGATCCATCATCCCAACGATTTTCAGATCATTCTTTGGCCTCTTATCCTCTTCCTCTTCCTTTTCAGCATGCGGCAATACCTCGTCAATCGCCGTTTCAGGCTGCAAATCTGAAATCTGGGCAGCACTGATTTTTTCAGGATGCAGGGGCACTTCGGCTTGTTTCTGCTCAATTATTTCAGCAGCAGGAACAGCAGCAGGAACAGCAACAGCAACAGGAACAGGAACAGCAACAGGTTCTTTTATTTCTTCAACTTTACCAGGGTGTGTTTCTGGTATATCAGGGGGCGCAGGGGCAACTTCAGCCTTCTTCTCTTCCTTTACAGGTTCTTTTGCGACAACTTCTCTTGATTTTTTTACAGTCTCATACTGTTTCTTCTCGAAATCCATGGAGACATTCTTGATGAACAGGTCATCAAGTTCTTTTTCACGGTCCTTCGACGCAGTTTTTTTATCCTCAATGGTAATTGTTTCATGCGATGAAAATTGAAGCCCGATCTTTTTAGCTTCTTCTTTTACATGCTTTTCCGATGCGAACTCTTTCATCAGGAGGCTGTACATATCTGACGATAATTTCGCATTGGGATCCATTTCGATCGGGAAACCTCTTTTATTAAGGAATTCCACTACGGTTTTGATCCCAATATTAAATTCCCGTGCAGCTTTGCTAAGCCTTGTAATTGTTACGCCTTCACTCATTGAGCAAAATTATGGTTTTTTATTCAAATTCAGCTTTAATTATCCGAACAACTTCGTTGATCGTCTCTTCTTCAAGGTCAGTCCGCTTCACCAGCTCCGTAACATCGAGGTCCAAAACACTTTTTGCGGTGTCACAACCGATTGATTTCAGTTCATCAATGATCCACTGATCGATTTCATCAGAAAATTCCTGGATGTCCACATCTTCATTGTCCACATCCGTATCGCGGTAAACGTCGATTTCGTAGCCGGTCAGTTTCCCGGCCAGTTTAATATTGAATCCGCCCTTCCCGATGGCCAGTGAAACCTGGTCTGGTTTCATGTATACATCGGCCCGTTTTTCTTCCTCTATTATAACGATGGAGGAAACCTTGGCAGGGCTCAATGCACGTTGGATAAACAAGGAGGGGTTGTTGGTGAAATTGATGACATCAATATTTTCGTTTTTCAACTCACGCACGATGCCATGTATACGGCTGCCCTTCATCCCGACACAAGCTCCTACAGGATCAATGCGGTCATCATAGGATTCAACGGCTATCTTGGCGCGCTCACCGGGAACGCGAACAATCTTTTTAATGTTGATCAGTCCATCATATACCTCAGGAACTTCGGATTCAAACAATCTCTCCAGGAAAGCTTCGGAAGTACGCGAAAGGATGATGATCGGGTTGTTGTTTTTCATTTCCACTTTGGAAACGACGGCCCTGATCGTATCACCTTTTCTATAAAAATCCGATGGTATTTGCTCTGATTTTGGCAGGATCAATTCGATGCTTTCGTCATCCAGCACAAGAATCTCCTTTTTCCATACCTGGTAAACCTCTCCGGAGATGATTTCGCCAATCTTTTCACGGTATTTGGCGTATATATTGTTCTTTTCGTATTCCTGGATTTTTGAAATCAGATTCTGCCGGATGGCAAGAATTTCACGCCGTCCAAAACTGCCAAGCTTGACCTCCTCTGAAAGCTCTTCCCCGACTTCAAAATCGGGCTCTATTTTAATGGCTTCAGAAAGCGGGACCTGGGTGTTTTCATCTTCAACAGCACCGTCTTCAACAATGGTGCGTGAGCGGAAGATTTCAAGGTCCCCCTTGTCGATGTTAACAATGATGTCAAAATTATCGGCCGACCCAAATCTTTTCGTCAGCATATGCTTGAACACATCTTCCAGGATGCGCATCATGGTTTCCCTGTCGATATTTTTGAATTCTTTGAATTCCGAAAAGGTTTCGACTAAATTCAGATGTTCCATTGTGTGATAAATCTACTTTTTAAATGTGATTACTTCTTTTGCTGTTTTTATTTCGTCAAATTTCAAATGTATGCTGGCGTTATTCGACTCTTTTTTAGGTTTTTTTTCGGCAGGTGGTTGAATTTCAACACCTGATTCATTGACATTAAGTACCGTTCCTGTGATTTTATCCCCGGCTTTGGTGACAATTTCCAGAGAATTTCCAATGTTTTTTTTATATTGTCTTGGAAGTTTCAGCGGACGGTCGGCGCCGGCTGAAGAGACCGTCAGGTCAAAATCTTCAGTTTCGCGGTCAAGGTTATCTTCCAGGAAACGGCTTAACTGCCGGCATGCTTCAATGGTAACGCGTTGATCACCATCAATAAAAATTGAGATCTGATTGCCGGGTTTGATGACGAAATCAACAAGGAACAGATCCCCTCCCTTCAGGTGATGGGTGATCAATTTCTGTAATTGCTTTTCAGTGATCATTGTTAACAATAAAAGAGGGGACTTTTTGTCCCCCCGTGCCGTTTTACGTAAATCGAGTGCAAAGATAAGCAATATTTCAGAAACACCAAATCTTTTATTTATATCACAAAATCTGCTTCAGCCGGTGTAGTCGGGGCAATAGATGCTGGATTAACCGGATTCTCAAAATTCATCTCTTCAAACGCGGATTCTTTTGGTGTTGCAGGTGCAAGTTTATCAATTGCAATTGGAACGATTGTATTAAAATCTTCAAACTCCGCCTCTTTGGGTGTCGTGGGTGCAAGTTGCATGACCATGGCTTCAGGAATGGTCACATGTTCGACTCCATCGCTGAATTCAGCCTGTAATGGGGTTGCCGGGGAGAGTTTAGCCATGTCAATAAATAATTCAATTTTCATCAGCTCATCTTTCATGGAGCCATTTCCTGGTTTGTTGGCAAAAATCACGGAGGCATTCAAAGTGAGCAGGGTGGCGAGTACCAATATCGTTGTTTTCATTGTTTTTGTTTTTTGCAATTTTGATCATAGGACGGCGGGGGGGGGCTTCCGTTACATGGGAATGGTCGTAAGGTTCATTTAAGTCGATGAATGGGGGATTTTTTCCGTTAAGTCCAAAAACTTTCTCCCGGTTTTGTAATTATTCTGCACACAGCACCAACTTTTTCGATTATCATTGTATTTTAGTAATCTACTTCAAACTATTAAAACCCAATTCTATGAAATTAACGACCAAAATTCTGATTGCCGCTTTTATGCTGATCCTTGCCGGCGTTGTAGTAATGATATCCTTATTTAACAAACCCGCAGACAAAGCTTTGGTTAGAGGAACCACGGCAATGGCCGATCCTGTTCAAATGCAGGCGATGAGCAAAAAATCCATTCAATTAAGAAATGAATTTACCAGGGATACCCTGCAGCTTAAACGGATGATCCAGATTCTCAGATATTTTGAACAATTTACCGAAAGAGTGGCCCGCCAGATCGATACAACATCAGCCATACTCAGATACCATCCCCTTTATACTGATCGTAAGCTAAATCCTACATTCATTGCCCTACAGGAATATAGTAATTTTCTAAACAGTAACATTGTCAAACTGAAATCCACGGAGGCGATGCTTTCAGAATTCCTGGCGAACAAGGATGAATCTGAGGTGCCATATAAAGTCGAAATGAATTTGCGTGACTTTGCTAATTTTATCAATCAGATGTCTGCGCGTGAAGTTGTTTTGGAGCAGGCTGCTTTAGAAATCGATATCTATCTCGACAAATCGGTCAAGAAGAAACTGATGCAAGTTGAAATCAGTGAACTGCAAAATTTCCGGAACCAACTACTTATGGATAACCGTGTAACTTTTACCATGCTGGGAGATAAGAACTCCCTGGCCAGACTTTCCACTTTTGCTGGTGCTGACGGCTCAGATCTTGCTACCGCCGATGACGCCATGAGTAAACCCTGATGTTTAATCATGCAGAGAAATTACGCCTTTTATCATTGACGACCTGAGCGTTTGCTTTATCCGATCCGGATCGATGCGATAAGGGGATTGAATGGATTGAACAGGTATACCAGCTTCAGGGACTCCAACCGAACCCGATATTTGTACTTACCAACCAAGGGTGAAAATGCCTGCCGCCGATGGAAAGATGCGGCTCACTGATGTTGCTGATACTGAACAACTTTTTCGACTATACAGTCTGTTCCATCACCTAAAGCCGAACCATTTAAAATGTGGTTGGCCAAAGTTGGCTCTGAGCGTATCGACGAAATTGAAGATCCTGAAAAAGGAAAACCTGCGCGATCACATGTCGAACCTTGAATTGGTTTTAAATATGCTCGCAGAAGCAACAACAACTGAAATCTCCAAAGAAAAGAAACCTGTAGGATTTGAAAATAATCGAAAAATTGCCCGACAGGGCGTACAATCTATTTTACCCAACCTAATTTTAGTGATTAAGACGCAAGTATTTTAACTTTTCCTCTTGATCCAATTATATCAATGAATAATTAAACATATCCGACACAAAGAGGACACAAATAGAATAAAAAAAACCTTGAAAATGTTGATATTCAAGGTTTTAAATTTGATATGCGTTGACCCACCAGGATTCGAACCTAGACCGAGAGAACCAAAATCTCTTGTGCTGCCGTTACACCATGGGTCAATTTAATCTACGATTTACGGTATACGGTATAATATCCGGATATCGCGAATTGCGGGTGCAAAGGTAAAAAATATTTTCTTTTTGCAGCCCGATGTCAGTGAAAAAAATATTCCTGGTCACTGTTTGCGGGTAAATTTGTACTTTCGCCACTTCATTCCAGAAAACAATAATTTATGAAGAATTTCCAGAAACTGAACAACATCATTGGCTGGGTTACTTTTATTCTTGCTTCAACCGTTTACATGCTAACGATTGAACCAACGGCCAGCTGGTGGGATTGCGGGGAGTACATTTCAACAGCGTTTAAACTTCAGGTTGGCCATCCCCCGGGAGCTCCCTTATTCCAGATGATCGGGCGGTTTTTTTCTCTATTTGCCTTCGGTGATGTTTCAAAGGTGGCCATGATGGTCAATTTGATGTCGGCGCTGTCAAGCGGGTTTACCATTTTATTTCTCTTCTGGACCATTGTTTTGTTCGCGAAAAAACTTGTCGGAAACGAGGGAGAGATGACGAATGGCCAAATGTTTACTGTGTTCGGCGCTGCGTTCATCGGTTCGATGGCCTATACCTTCAGCGACACCTTCTGGTTTTCGGCAGTTGAGGGTGAAGTGTATGCGATGTCATCTTTTTTTACAGCCATCTCTTTTTGGGCCATCATGAAATGGGAAGAGGTTGCCAATGAAAAACATTCTTACCGGTGGCTTGTGCTGATCTCATTCCTGATGGGGCTTGCCATTGGTGTTCATTTGTTAAACCTATTGGTGATCCCTGCAACCTGCATGGTCTATTACTATAAAAAATATAAACCCACCAAAGTAGGGATGCTGCTGACATTCATCCTGTCGATTATTATCCTGGCCTTTGTCATGTTTATCATCATCCCCTGGACTGTTGAATTGTCGGGGAAATTTGAACTTCTATTTGTAAATGGATTTGGATTGCCTTTCAGTACGGGGACTACCATCTATTTTATGTTGCTTATCGGCTTGATCATCTGGGGCCTCTATTATACGCGCAAAAAGGGAAAAACGGTATTGAACACCATTCTTCTGGCCTTCACCTTTATCATGATTGGTTATTCTTCTTTCTTAATGCTGGTAATCAGGGCCAATTCCAATCCACCCATCAATGAAAATGCCCCCAAGGATGCCATCAGTCTCCTTTCGTACCTGAACCGTGAGCAATACGGTGATTTCCCCATAGCTTACGGACAGTATTGGAGTGCTCCGATCGTTGATTACGGTGATGGGAAACCGGTTTATCAAAAAGATGAGAAATCGGGAAAATATGTGGTGGTCGATAACAGAAAGGGTACCGTTCCTATTTGGGATCAGCGATTCACTACGCTTTTCCCACGGATGTGGAGTAATCAACGAAAGGGATCATCCGAATTTTATAAAAAATGGGGAGGAGCGGGTGTTCCCATTGAGGTTAGCACAGGGGATGGAAAAACGGAAACGCGTATCAAGCCTACCTTTGGAGAGAACCTGAAGTATTTCTTTACCTATCAGATCGGCCACATGTACATCCGGTACTTTATGTGGAATTTTGCAGGACGGCAGAATGACATCCAGGGTTTTGGCGGTCTTGAGGAGGGAAATTGGATCAGTGGCATTCCATTCTTTGATAAAATGCGGCTGGGTCATGACCAGACAAACCTGCCAGACAGCAAGCAGAGCAGGGCTGCCAATAAATATTACCTGCTGCCACTGATACTTGGGCTCATTGGATTTTTCTTTCATGTGAATAAGGATTACAAAGGGACCATGATCATTTTCCTGTTGTTTCTTATGACAGGATTGGCCATTCTGGTCTATCTGAACCAGCAACCGTATGAACCCCGTGAGCGGGATTATGCCTATGCCGCTTCGTTCTACGCGTTCGCTATATGGATCGGGCTGGGTATTATTCCACTGATAAACTGGCTTAAGAAAAAGTTAAGCGAAAACATTTCTGTTATTGTTGTTTTTGTATTGACCCTCGTGCTTGTTCCAGGCATCATGGCCAAGGAAAACTGGGATGACCACGATCGTTCAGGGAAATATGCCTGTCGTGATTTTGCGGCGAACTATCTGAATTCATGCGGGCCCCAGGGAATTTTATTTACGAATGGTGATAACGACACATTCCCATTATGGTATGATCAGGAGGTCGAAGGCATCGGAACGGATGTACGTGTAGTAAACCTGATGCTTGCTTCCGGTCCATGGTATATTAACCAGTTGTATCAAAAAGCCTATCTATCTGAACCTATTCCGCTCACCCTAAGCAAAGAGCAGTATCAGCAGGGCACAAACGATATTCTTCCATTCTATGACATCGGAATCAAGGGTTACGTGGAGCTGAAGGACATGATTGATTTTATCAAAAGCGATGACCCTCAGACTTTTTTGACGTTACAAAACGGGGAGAAGATGAAATTTTTCCCTTCCAAACTGGTTAAAATCACCGTCGATTCGGCCGCCTGCGTAAAGTACGGAATTGTTCCAAAACATCTGAGGGGGAAGATGGTCGATTCAATTTACTGGAAAATCCGTACCAACCAGTTGTACAAAAATGATCTCATGTTACTTGATTTACTTGCTTCGAACAAATGGGAACGGCCGCTCTATTTTGCTGCACCCTCGAGTGTAAATCATTGTGTTGCCATTGACTCTTTTTGCCTTGTTCAGGGATGGGTTTATCAATTCATGCCAGTAAAGGCTGATTCCGGTGATTATATCCAGGGAATGGGTGGGGTTGATGCCCAGACCTCCTATGACATCATGAAAAATAAATGTGCCTGGGGCAATCTGAATGATCCGAAGGTGTATGTTGATCCTGAAAGCCTCAATAATTCAGTACGACCAAAGACCAACATCATGCGCGTTGCACAATCGCTGCTGTCGGAAGGAAAGAAAACCGAGGCCATTGAATTGCTTGATCTTTATCTGAAGTATTTCCCTGATTCAAAGGTGCCATATGATATGTATATGCTTCCTTATGCTGAAATTTATTATAAAGCCGGCGCCAGCGAAAAAGCAAATATGCTTATTGAAAGGGTAGCGAAGATATACAGTCAGAACCTTGATTACTACAATTCTTTTTCATCCGGACATACGCAGTATTTTGAGCAGGATGTTCAGACCTCTTTGGGCATTCTCAGGCGTTTATCCATGGTTGCAGCAGAAAACAAACAAACGGATCTTGCTGCGAAAATGGATTCTTTGTTCAATTTGAAGATCAAGGGGTATAATTAGAAGGTAGGATTTGTCATTGGTTAATCGATCGTGCAGCTATGCTAATATCATCAATAATCTGGAATCCAAGTCCCGAGATTTTTCAAATCGGTAATTTTGCCATCCGGTGGTATGGGTTGTTTTTTGCTCTTGGGTTTCTCTTCGGGTACCTGATCATGCAAAAATTCTTCAACAAGGAGGGCGTTCCAATCAAGTTGTTGGATGAACTTACCACCTACATGATCATAGGGACCGTGGTGGGGGCACGCCTTGGACACGTGTTTTTTTATGAACCATCCTGGTACCTCGAGCATCCCATCAAAATACTGGAAGTTTGGGAAGGTGGATTGGCCAGTCATGGCGCCGCGATCGGGATTATTATTTCCCTGCTCATTTTTTCCTATGTCAGGAAGAAACCTTTTTTATGGGTTATGGACAGGATCGTTATCGTTACGGCCCTTGCCGGTTTTTTAATTCGAATGGGAAACCTGATGAATTCAGAAATCTACGGGTTGCCAACCTCCTTGCCGTGGGGGTTTGAATTCGTACGTTCAACAACCCCGTCTGAAGGCCTTATTCCACGACATCCGACCCAGATTTATGAAGGATTATGCTATCTGGCAACCTTTTTTGTGCTGTTGCGTTACTATTACAAGAAGGATGGAAAGCCCTCACATGGCTTTTTATTTGGACTTTTCCTCATTCTCATATTCGGGGTGCGGATCCTGATTGAATTTGTAAAGGAGCCCCAGGTCGGATTCGAACGTGAATTGACGCTTAATATGGGGCAGATGTTGTCCATCCCGTTTGTTATAGCAGGGATTATCCTTGTATTCCGTGCTCAAAGAAAGGGCGCTAAGCAATAATTCTCCAATCTTTTGGACAAATCAATGCTTTTTTTAGGGCATTCGCCCGAGCATTCGTGCTTATTTAGACCATAATTTACGTTGATTTTTATCCTGGAATACTGAAAAGTTATTCACATTGCTTTACCTTTTATGACCGAACGGGATTAACCTTTAAAGTTAATGAATGCAGCCATTGATTCATCGGAAATCAGCGTATGGACAATAAAGTAGATCAATTGATATTTCAGATAGGATTGACGCTTATACCAGGGATTGGTGATGTTCTTGGAAAAAAACTTGTTTCGGTATGCGGAAGTGCGGAGGCAATATTTAAAGAATCGCATCACCGCCTGCGGAAGATGCCCCGGCTTGGCGGATTACTTGTTCAATCGTTAGCAGACAAAGGTATTTTATTGCGGGCTGAGAAAGAGTTGGCTTTTATAGAACGTTACAAGATAAAACCGCTCTATTTTCAGGATGAAAGTTACCCACACCGGATGAAACAATGTTTTGACAGCCCCATCCTTTTGTTTTATAAAGGAACAGCTGATCTGAATTCACCCCGCATTATCGGGATTGTCGGCACCCGCCGGGCCACTGAATATGGTAAGATGATCACTCAGGATTTGATTTCAGGATTGATTCAGCAGGATGTAGTTGTGGTAAGCGGACTGGCTTATGGTATTGACAGCTGCGCACACCGCACATCACTTGAAAAGGGGCTGGAAACTGTTGGGGTGCTGGGGCATGGACTGGATACCCTTTATCCATGGCTGAACCGGTCGCTGGCTGAAAAAATGGTAAAGCAAGGTGGCCTGATTACGGAGTTCCTCAGTGGGACCAAGCCCGATCGTACCAATTTTCCCAAGAGAAACAGGATCATTGCAGGCATGTGTGATGCAATAGTTGTTGTTGAAGCTGGAAATAAAGGAGGCGCGCTCATAACGGCCGACATTGCCAATTCGTATAATCGTGATGTTTTTGCTGTTCCGGGTAGGGTGTATGATCCCTTTTCAGTCGGACCGAATTGGTTGGTGCGGACAAATCGTGCAGCACTGATACAAAAGGCTGAAGATATTGAATACCTGATGGGGTGGAAGGAGACGGATCATTCAAACCAGGGTTTACAACGAAAGATTTTTATTGAGTTGACTGAGGAGGAGGATAGAATCGTGAAATTGTTGCAGGGAAAGGGAAATCTGTCCCTTGATGAGATTTGCATCCAGTTGGAAACACCCATGAGCAAGGTGGCCGCTTCATTACTCAATCTTGAATTTGAGGGAATAATAAGGTGCCTTCCAGGGAAAATTTATACAATGACCTGATCCTTCCCGTCTGTTTGCAATATTTTTATACTTTTACCGTCATTAGAGATATTTTATTCTGTCAAATTGGAAGGAATCGTTGTTAAATCAACCGGGAGTTGGATCAGGGTGCGTATGCCTGATGGCACTAAACTTGAATGTAAATTGAAGGGGCAGTTCAGGGTCATGGATATCAAACATACCAACCCGGTTGCCATTGGTGATCATGTTGAGGTTGAGCAGCTTGCAGGCGATAGCCATGGGATGATCACGCACATCAGGGAGCGGGAAAACTATATTATCCGTAAAGCGACCAAATTGTCGAAAGTTTCGCACATCATTGCTGCGAACCTTGATCATGCCTACCTGATCGTAACCATGGCCAAACCCCGTACCTCCAATGGGTTTATCGACCGGTTTCTTGTTACTGCTGCGGGATACCACATTCCTGCAAGTTTGATTTTCAACAAAATAGATATCTATAATCCAGATTTACTTCAGTCAATGGAGGATTTGATCCCCATCTATGAAAAGGCCGGATATTCGTGTTACCGCGTTTCGGCCCTGCGTGGAGATGGGGTTGATCGGATCAGGGAACTTTTGCGAGATAAGGTCAGCCTGTTTTCGGGCCATTCAGGAGCCGGAAAGTCGGCGTTGATAAAAGCCCTTGACTCGTCATTGACTCCACGCACAGGTACTTTATCTCAGACCCATCAGAAGGGGATGCACACCACCACATTTGCTGAAATGTACGAACTTTCGAACCGGGGTTTCATTGTTGACACACCGGGCATCAAGGAGTTCGGGTTGATAGACTTTGACAAAACTGAAATTCCGCGATGTTTTCCCGAGATGGAAAGTCTGCTGCCCTATTGCCAGTACAAAAATTGTTCGCACACGCATGAGCCCGGATGTGCAGTAAAGTCGGGACTTGAGACAGGTGCGGTAAGTTGGCTGCGCTATAATTCATATCTTAGCATTCTCAATGATAGCTAAACAACTGATCACCGATTCAATAATACCGCTGAAGAGCTCGGATACCGGCGCTTTTGCCATCTCCCAGATGGAAGAGCAGCGATGCTCCCATCTGCCGATTGTCAATGGTGCTGAGTTTCTTGGCCTGATCTCTGATGCAGAAATTGTGGCGCAGCAGGAACCGGAGATGGAGGTTGGTCAATATAAGCTTTCCCTGATTCTTGCCTATATTTCAGAAAATCAGCATTTATATGAAGTAATCAATCTGTTTTCAACATTGCACTTAACCATGCTGCCGGTTTTGAATGACAAAAACCAGTACCTGGGGGCAATTGCCCTGCCAACCCTGGTGGAACACCTGGGAAACATGGCTGCTCTTCGCAATCCGGGCGGTATCATTGTGCTTGAGGTCAACGAAAAGGACTATACCCTTGCTGAAATTGCCCACATCGTTGAATCGAATGATGCAAAAGTTTTGAGTTTGTATCTGACCTCTTTTCCTGATTCTACCAAACTTGAAATTACCATAAAAATAAACCGGATTGACATCGGTCCGATCCTTCAGACTTTTTTCAGATTCAACTACATGGTCAAGGCATCCTGGTCCAAGGAAGATGCCTACAGTGAGGGGCTTCAGGACCGGTTTGATGCCTTGATGAATTATCTCAGCATATAACAGACATCCTGCATCTCCCCGGCGAATGCATTGAACAAAAATTTGCCGTATCTTTGCACCCTGATTTCAAAAAAATAGAGCAAATTGTCATGAGAATCGCGATGTTTGGTAAAAATGTTGCCGAAGAATCTGTCCTGTTCATACAGGAGCTGGTTGACGAGTTGCAAAACAACGAAGGGGTCATTTTTGTATATAAACCTTTCTTTGAATGCCTCCAGGGCAAGATTGTATTTACGCTTCAACCCAATTTATTCACCAAGCAGCAGGAGATTGCGAACAAAGTCGATTATTTGTTTTCGATCGGAGGAGACGGAACCATCCTGGATTCAGTTATGCTGGTAGGCGATTCTGGCATCCCCGTGACAGGCATCAACCTTGGCCGGCTTGGTTTTTTATCCAGTATATCAAAAGAACATATTATACCTGCAATAAAGGCCATTCAAAATGGCCAGTACCTGATAGAAGAGCGGACACTCCTGCAACTCGATTCACCTGGTGGCCTTTTTGGTCCGACCAATTATGCGATGAATGAATTGACGGTTTTCAAACCCAATGTGATGTCGATGCTTACCATCAAGACATGGATCAATGGAGCCTTTTTAAACGCCTATTGGGCTGATGGATTAATTGTTGCAACGCCGACAGGCTCAACGGCCTATTCGCTAAGCTGTACGGGTCCAATCATTACACCGGATTCGGAAAATTTCCTGATTACCCCGATTGCGAGCCACAACCTTACAGTAAGGCCAATTGTAATCAGGGACGACAGTGAAATTAAAATTCGTGTTGAAGGAAAAGGTCCCCATTTCCTGCTGAGCCTCGATTCTCGCATCGCTACTGTTGATCATGCTGTTGAACTCATTATTCGAAAGGCAAGTTTTAAGATCAATCTGCTCCGTATGATCGATAAAAATTTCTTTCAGACCATTCGGGAAAAACTAAACTGGGGATTGGATAACCGGAATTGGCACAATAATGTCTAAATATCATTGCAGTTTTCAAATAAAATCGTGAATTGAGCGTTAATCTGAGTTGTTGAAAAGAATTATTAAAATCGAAAAAGGAAATCCAAAGATCATGTTACAGGCTATGAGGAGACCAATATTCCTGATTGGCTTCTTTGTTTTACTATTAAACTCAGTTAAGTCGCAGGATTTGGATGTGGGTTTGACAGGAGGTGGAATGTATTATTTAGGAGATTTGAATCCCGGAAAGCATTTTTTAAATACGCAGGTTACCTATGGACTACTGGTTCGTTATAACATTGATACCCGTTGGTCGGTAAAGCTAAGTGGCACAATGGGCTCAGTAAAAGGCGATGCTTCCCAGTCCACTTTTCTGCCCGACAGAGGGCTGTCTTTTTCAAGCAAGGTAACTGATATTGCCGCCGTTGCGGAATTTAATTTCCTGCCTTACTTTACCGGTAGCCGAAGGAACCGAATATCGCCGTATATTTACGCCGGTTTTTCCGTGTTCTTTTTTAATCCCATTTCCGGAGGTGTTCAATTGAGAGATATGGGAACAGAAGGGCAAACCACACCTTATGCTTCATTTAACTTTTCCATTCCTTTTGGTCTTGGGGCAAAGTTCAGCCTGGCCAGCAGATTGGGTATGCAGGTTTATTGGGAGATGCATAAGACCTTTACAGATTACCTGGATGATGTGAGTACCATCTATTATCTGGATGGTCCTAATATTCTTGCAGGAGATCAGAAAGGTATGTTGTCGGATCCAACGCGCAACCACGCACCTGGCATGCAGCGTGGAAATGAAAGCAACAATGACTGGTATGCCATGTTTGGCATATCGATCACATACAAGTTTAACCTTTTGTCGTCAAATAAATGTCGGGATTTGGAACATTGACAGCCGACTATGCTGAATGATGGATTTAAAAGATCAGATCGATAAAAAGAGATTACCTGTTCACGTGGCTGTGATCATGGATGGCAATGGCCGTTGGGCCAAGAAGCGTGGTTATGTTCGGACCCTTGGGCATGAAAGGGGGGTGGAGGCTGTAAGAAATACTGTAGAAGCAGCAGCAGAAACCGGAATCCGGTACCTGACCATGTACGCCTTTTCCACCGAAAACTGGAAACGTCCAAAATATGAGATTGATGCCTTGATGCGGATTTTGGTTAATTCACTTCATGGGGAGATGAAGACCTTGATGAAAAACAACATACGGCTAAAGGCGATTGGCGATTTGAAGAGTTTGCCGGCCAAAAGTTACCGTGAATTGATGAAGTCAATTGATGAAACATCTCAAAATACCGGATTGACACTGATTCTTGCGTTGAGTTACAGTGCGCGGTGGGAATTGGTTGAGGCCGCGCGGTCGATGGCACGGAAAATAGCTTCGCAGGAGTTGGATCCTGAACAGATTGATATTCCGACATTTATTGCGCATCTGGCTACCGCAGATGTTCCTGATCCGGAGTTATTGATCAGGACAAGCGGTGAATACAGGATCAGTAATTTTCTGCTATGGCAAATCGCTTATACTGAACTTTACTTCACCAATACCCTTTGGCCAGATTTTGGAAAGGATGATTTTTATAAAGCCATTCTCGATTTCCAGCAAAGGGAGCGCAGATTTGGACTCACAAGTGAACAGATCAATGAAATTGAAGGAAAATTACGTAAATAAACCCGGATGAGACTTTGTAACCTGCTGATAATACTATTTTTCCTACTCGTAACACACCCCCTGTCTGCACAGATTAGTCTTGGAGAGGAGACCATATCCGATTATACCAATCCGAAAGAATACTACATTGGTGGAATGACAGTGAGCGGAGTTAAGTATCTGGATGGTAATGTACTGATAATGCTATCAGGGTTGACTGTAGGCGATAAGATGAAAATCCCGGGAGATAAGATTTCACAGGCAGTCAGGAAATTATGGGAACAGGGTTTATTTGAAGACATCAAGGTGTCGGTCACCAAGGTGGTTGATAACCAGGTTTTTCTTGATTTTTACCTGAAGGAGCGTCCCAGGTTATCAAAATTTCAGTTCAACGGAATTAAAAAGGCTGATGCGGATGACATCAGGCAAAAGATCCGTTTGATAAAGGGTGATTATGTGACCGATAACATGATCATTAAAACAAAAAACATCATTCGGAATTTTTACAATGCCAAAGGGTTTTTGAATTGTGAAGTTGAAGTTATTCTGAAGAGGGACAGTGCCACTGCAAATGAGGTGACGATGTATATCAACATCGATAAAAATGAGAAGGTTAAGGTTTATAACATTACGATTCACGGGAATAAGAATATCGGATCAGACTTGATTAAGGCCTCCTTTAAAAAGACCAAGGAAAAGAGTGTTTTCAATCCGATGAACGATTTGGACAAGGTGGTTTACAACACAACCAAGGAGGCCGTGACGATGGATTTTGTTGAAATCGGAAATGTTATGGGCGACCATGCAGCTGCCAACATCAGGATCCGGATATTTAAGTCCTCGAAATTCATTGATGAGGATTATCAGGCAGATAAATTACTCCTGATCTCAAAATACAATAAACTGGGTTACCGTGATGCCAGGATTCTCAGGGATTCAATTTCTAAAAACCCTGATAATACGATCAACATTGACCTGTGGGTTGAAGAGGGTCACAAATACTATTTAAGAAAAATAGCCTGGGTAGGGAATACGAAATATTCCTCCATGTTTCTTGACCGGATACTCAAGATTAACAAGGGCGATGTGTATGACAAGGAGGCCCTTGAGGAGGCCCTTACTTACAGCCCAAGCGGTACTGATATTCGATCCCTCTACATGGATGATGGATACCTGTTTTTTGATGTAGTGCCGGTGGAGACCAGGGTCGAAAATGATTCTATTGATCTTGAGATCAGGATGCATGAAGGCAAGCAGGCCACTGTTAACAAAGTTACCATCAAGGGAAATACGAAAACCAATGACAATGTGGCTTTGCGTGAGGTTCAGACCCGGCCGGGACAACTTTTCAGTCGTGACCGCTTGATCCGGTCTCAGCGTCAGCTTGCGCAGTTGAAATATTTCGATGCAGAAAAACTCAACCCCAATGTTAATCCAAATCCGGAAGATGGCACGGTCGATATCGGATATGATGTTACAGAAACTTCAGCAGACCAGATAGAGCTTTCAGGAGGTTGGGGTTATGGACGTATCGTGGGGACCCTGGGGTTGTCGTTTAACAATTTTTCATTGCGTAATATCACGAATTTAAAGGCCTGGAAGCCTATTCCTGCAGGGGATGGCCAGAAATTAAGTTTAAGGTTCCAGACTTACGGAGCAGGCTATTTCAGCTATAGTTTCTCTTTTACCGAGCCCTGGCTTGGTGGACGAAAGCCGCTGGCCCTCAGTTTATCCTATTTTCACTCAAGATATACGAACGGATTGGCCAGCAACGATCCAGGGTATGCGTATTTTAAAATCGATGGTGTCTCGGTGGGTTTGGGAACGCAGTTGCGGTGGCCCGATGATTATTTTTCTCTTTACCAAAGCCTAAACTATAACCGGTATAACACCTATAATTATTCTTCGATATTCACCTTCGGGGGAGGGAATGGGGTGTACAATGCATTCAGTTACAGCATTGCACTTTCACGCAATTCGGTGGATGCTCCCATTTTTGCTCGTAACGGATCAGAGTTTACCGTAACGGCGGAATTGACGCCTCCCTATTCATTATTCCGCGGGGATGTTGATTACAAGAAAATGTCGCCGATTGACAAATACAAATGGGTTGAGTATTACAAGATAAAATTCAAAGGATCATGGTATATAAACATGATTGACAAACTGGTATTGACACCGCGTGTGCAGTTTGGATTTCTTGGGGCCTATAACTATGATCTCGGGGTTACACCGTTTGAGCGTTTTTATCTTGGAGGTGACGGATTATCGGGGTACAACAATATGGATGGACGTGAACTGATCGGGATGCGCGGATATGCCAATAACTCTCTTACGCCAAAGTATCCGAATACAATCGGAGGAACTGTTTACACCAGGTATACCCTCGAACTGCGTTATCCAATTTCTCTTAATCCCAGTGCCACAATTTTCGCACTTGGGTTTGTGGAGGCTGGAAACGACTGGGAACGCTGGACTGATTTTAATCCCTTTAACGTGTACCGGTCTGTTGGTGTTGGAGTACGTGTGTTTTTACCGATGTTTGGTTTACTCGGGCTCGATTGGGGGTATGGTCTTGATCCTGTACCCGGGGTTCCTGGCGCTGCTGGCGGACAGTTCCATTTCTCGATCAATTCGTCGATAGACTAAGAATCGGTATTGAACTAGTGAAATTTGGTTAAATTGATTTAAATTAAAAATATGAAAAAGCTGATTTTAACCATTATGGCGGTTGTTTTTACAGTGGCCATGTTGCAAGCACAGAAATTTGCTTACGTTGATACCCAGTATATTCTTGACAATATTCCTGAGTTTTCAGAGGCGCAGGCACAATTGGACGAATTATCTGTTGTATGGCAGAAGGAGATTGAGTCAAAGTTTGCAGATATCGATAAAATGTACAAAGATTATCAGGCCCAGGCGATTCTTCTTCCGGAGGACATGAAAAAGAAGAAGGAACAAGAAATTGTTGACAGGGAGAAAGATGCAAAGAGTTTGCAACGGACCCGCTTTGGGAAGGATGGCGATTTATTTAAAAAGCGCCAGGAACTGGTAAAGCCGATACAGGAGAGGATTTACAATGCGATCCAGGAGATTGCCAACAATAATAATTATGCAGTAATTTTTGATAAGGGCGGAAGCCTTACGATGATGTACGCCAATCCCAAGTATGATATCAGTGATGACGTGCTTGATAATCTTGGTGCAAACCTCAACAACAGGAAGGGCAAGACAAAGCCCGGGAGCTCCTCAACAAGCCCTGATCCA
Source organism: uncultured Bacteroidales bacterium (assembly GCA_903945175.1). Taxonomy (GTDB): domain Bacteria; phylum Bacteroidota; class Bacteroidia; order Bacteroidales; family FEN-979; genus CAIVAT01. The sequence goes on from CAJAUM010000052.1 coordinate 46,601, forward strand.
GGGGCAGCGAAACCTGCAGGAGGAATTGAATCAAGAGAAACTAAAAAATAAAAAAAAATTCTTAATTTTGCATCACTTTTTGTAGTATAAACCATTTAATTATTGAAAATGAAAAAATTAGCAAAGCTATTCGCCATCGTTGCCATTATCATTGGTTGTTCATTCGCTTCTTATGCGCAAACTCCGATCAAGATTGGATACATTGATTTTAATGCTCTGCTGGCTGGCATGCCAGGAATTGATTCGGTAAAGATTAAACTTCAAACATATCAGAAGACACTGACGGATCAAATGGATGCCATGAAAGCCGAATTTGAAAATAAGTACCTTGATTATCAGTCCCAGTCTTCAAGCATGTCGGATTTGATCAAGCAGACAAAGGAAAAGGAATTATCTGATCTTCAGGGTCGTATCGATGCATTCCAGCAGAAAGCCCAGCAGGATCTCCAGACAAAACAGCAGGAATTGGTTGCCCCTTTTATTGAAAAGGCAAAGACGGCCATTAAAGAGGTTGCCAAAGAAAATAAATTTACCTATGTACTCAATGCCATTGAGGACGTGGTTATTTACAAAGACGAGGCTGATGATGTTATGGCTTTAGTTAAGAAAAAACTTGGCATTCAATAACTGAAATTTGCTAATAAAAGAGCCGGTATTGTAATAAGTACCGGCTTTTTTATTGTTTTTAATTATTTTTGGGAAACCATTCACCCATTTTTATGAAAAAACGATTCAACCGCCGCGATTTTATCAAGACCGTGGCCGCCACCGGAGTTGGATTTGCCATCAGTGATCCATTGCTGGCCTCCGTTCAACGCGATTTTCAAAGCAGTGCTTTCAAGGCTATCCCTATCGCACCTCCCATGGATAAAGTCAGGATAGGCTATGTGGGTGTCGGCCTGCAAGGCACTTCGCATGTCGAAAATCTATTGAAGATTCAAGGTGCAGAGATTGTTGCAGTGTGTGATATTGTGGAGAGCCGGGTTAAGCGTGCCCAGGATATGGTTGAACAAGCCGGTTTTAAGCGGCCTGATGGATATTCAAAAACAGCGTTTGACTGGCAACGTTTATGCGAACGGAACGATGTTGACCTGGTATTTACAGCGACTCCCTGGCAATGGCATGTTCCGATCTGCCTTGCTGCGATGAACAACGGTAAGCATGCAGCCACCGAAGTCCCAGCAGCAATAAGCATGGACGAATGCTGGGAACTGGTCGAAACTTCTGAAAAAACAGGGAAGTACTGTATCATGATGGAGAATTGCAACTACGACAAGGTGGAGATGATGATCCTGAATATGGTAAAAAAGGGACTTTTTGGAGAGTTGGTACATGCTGAATGCGGTTACCTGCACGATTTGCGGGGGGTGAAACATGATATGGATGGTGAAGGCGTTTGGCGGCGTGATTTTTCCATGCGGAGCAACGGCGATTTTTACCCAACGCATGGTTTGGGTCCCGTGATGCAATGCATGGACATCAACAGGGGAAATTATTTTGACTATATGGTCACCTATGGGTCTAAAACCCGTGGGTTACATGACTATGCCGTTAACAGATTTGGCCCCGACAGTGCAGAAGCACGGGAAAAGTTTATGCTCAGTGATGTGGTTACGACCTTAATCAGGACGATGAACGGGGAGACCATTGTGGTAACGCATGATACCAGTTTGCCACGTCCCTACAGCCGTAATATACTTGTACAAGGAACCAAGGGGTTGATCAGGAAATACCCGGAGCCGAAAATATATATTGAAGGGGTAAGTAAAACTGATGATCAGTGGGAGCCGATCAATGAATATATGGACAAATACCAGCATCCTGTATGGGTTGACCTGGAGGTTGCCAGCAAGGGAGGTGGGCATGGAGGAATGGATTTCATTGAGGACTACCGGCTGGTGAATGCCTTGCTTAAAGGGATAGAACCTGACATGGATGTATACGATGCGGTTGTCATGAGTGCTGTAAGGGTTCTCAGTGAAAAATCAATAGCCAAAGAGGGGAAAACATTAAAATTTCCAGATTTCACCAGAGGCATGTGGAAAAAATCACGCGAACTTCCTGTGATGCAGCTGACCCGCTAGTTAAAAGGGTTTGAATTACATAGTCAATGCTAGGCGGGTTGCATCGGGAAAAATCGCAGGAAGTGGCATTGCCATGGTTTCAACGATACGTAAAGCCCGTTAAGCTGGAGGTCATCCCCACTGCGTTCAAAGGTGATTTCATTTAGCTGATCATTGAGCCTCCATGTTCTGCCTTGCAATTCACGGAATGGAATCCTGATTCGCCCTTGGGTTGCCTCTCCTGAATAATTGACTGCAATTAGGAAGAGGTCATCCGCATCGCTCCAGCACCATGCCAGGAGATTTTTAAAACTGTCATTATCCTGCCATCCGAAGCAATCGCAAAGTTGCCAGTTCCCATTTTTAAATGCAGGATGATGAATGGAGAGAAGCAACCGCCTGAAAAAATTGTACAAATCTGAATCAACAGGCTCTTCGGGCCGGCGCTGAAGAAAAACCGGCAATTTTACTTTTCGTCCTTCAAATTGTCCTTCGTGGTAAAGTTTCGCTCCTGGAAGGGTGGAGGATATTACAACAGCTGCCCTGTTTTTCCCCTGTGGAAACGCAATCACATGTCGGGGTTCGTCATGGTTTTCGACAAAGCGAATCATTTTTGACTGATAGTCTGTATCAGCCATCAGATGAAGACGGATATTCTGTGCATTGTCATGTTCCAGCCTGTCATACAGCCGTTTGTCGTAACAATAATCAAATCCCTGCTGCTGTAAAGCCCATTCCTTATCCCAGTAAGCCTCAGCAATGAAGATAAAATCGGGGTTGCTCCGTTTCACAGCAGGAATAAGCTCTTCCCAGTATTCATATTCAGGTAGTGAACCGGCACGCACTCCCCAGGTTTGTTTGAAAATATCGTTCATGACCAACATAGCCATATCGCAACGGACGCCGTCACATTGCTTAGCAAGTCGGGTGACCGTTTCAACCACGGCTTCCCGCAGATCAGGGTGGAATGCATTGATCTGGAGGACATCCTGCCAGGCAGGGTAGAATGGATCTTTTCCACAGGCGAAGATCGTGTTACCGATCTTTGCAAATGTTATCGGATCCTTGCGCAAATCCTCCTCGTTCCCATGGATAAAATAATCAGGAGATTCAAAAACCCAGGGATGGTCGTGGGAAAGGTGGTTGGGCACAAAATCAAGGATGAGTTTTATTCCGCGCTGTGCAAGCCGGGCGCGTGCCAACGCCAAACCTTCATTGCCTCCAAGTTGTTCGTCAACCTGATAACCTCTGATGCAGTAAGGAGATCCAACATTGTCGGCCGGGGTAAAATCGGGTAATGCCCTGTGAAAATCGGCCAGGTTTCCAGGATGACTGTTTGAAATGGCGATTCCCCGGGGGCTCCGTTGCCATACGCCCATCAGCCAGATGGCTTCAATGTTCAGATGTGCAAATGCATCCCAGGTTTCCTCCGGCACATTTGCCAGGGTAATATGAATATTCATTTTTCTACTCAACTCCCACAGCCAAACCCAGGTGTTGATTTCAAAGACAATGGGATTTTTTTTCCAGGGCTCCATAGGCTTAGTTATGATTGGTCACAGCCTGATTCCTCTACATTGGGTGAATGGGCCGGATCATGTGTGATCTACTTTCCAGGCAGCAAGATGCGAGGCGATAAATTCGATGATCTGCTGGTGTTCCTCTTTCCCCGAACCATGAACGGTCATGGGCTCACCAAAAGCAATATGTACCGGTTTATTCCGATCGATTGGCCCCAGGTATTTCGAACGACTCCCGAAACCCCAGAAATCCGTTTTGATTGCAACAGGAATAACCTGAACACCTGCTTTTATGGCCAGTTTTGTGCCGAGAGAATTAAATTCGGAGGGATGAAATTCCGCTCTTCGGGTACTTTGAGGAAAAATAACGATCGAAATGTTGTTATTCAGTCTTTCTATCCCCTGTTCCATGATGATCCGGAAATCTTCACGCGGATTTGAGCGACTTAGGACGATGGGATTTCGCGACGCCATGACATCCTTGAATGCCCAGTGTTTCACAAGTTCATTCTTGACTACAAACGTAATGTTTTTCAAGGGTTGGATGATGCCAGGGAATATCATCGTTTCAAGCGTGCTCATGTGGTTGCTCAAAATCAGTGCCGGCCCCTGGCTGTTAAGGATGTGGTTCATTCCAGTGATGTGGATCCGTCCGCCGCAACGTTCCACATCAGTAAAAATATCATGGGAGGTTTCGACCCACTGGAGTGTGCCATACCGTTTATTTCGTGCTAAATATCTCGATTTAAAAACAGTCTTTAAAAAAAGAGCGGTGAAAATAAAACGGGAATTGAATGTCAGCCTGTCAACAAGCAGATGTGGAGTATTTTCAGGGGTATGATATTCATTGTCGGCAGTAATATCTGGACGCATTTTTTTGATCAGTTTACAATTCGTAGCTCGGTTCAATCTTTAATCTTGCAGCCCTTCCCGGGAGAAATTTCGAAAATCAAAGATAGGGAGTTTTTTAGTCTTGATCATACCAGCTGGCGTACATGTTGTAATTTTTTGAGATGCGGTTCACCTGCCCTTCAAGCAAAGACTGGTCAATATCTTTCACTTTTCGAGCAGGCAATCCGGCCCATACAGAGCCAGATTCTACAATCGTACCTTCTGTAATCAATGCACCCGCCCCCACGATGGAATTGCTGTTGATCACCGCTCCGTCCATGAGAATGGCACCCATGCCAATCAGAACATTGTCATGTATGGTGCACCCATGTATGATGGCATTGTGTGCAATTGATACGTTGTTGCCAATGTTCACAGGGGCTTTCTGATAGGTACAATGGATGATGGCGCCATCCTGGATGTTCACATTGTTGCCGATGCGGATGGAATGTACATCCCCGCGAACCACGGCATTGAACCAAATACTGCAATCATTGCCCATTACAACATCTCCGGTAAGCGTTGCATTGTCGGCAAGAAAGCATCTTTCTCCCATTTTAGGCAGAACACCTTTAACTGATTTAATGAATGCCATGTTCTGATTGGTTTTTCAGATTGTTTTGTACCATCCTGTCAGGGCGGTTATCCTCCCTTTTTAGGAATGGGTCTTGGATAGTCAAGCGAGTAGTGCAATCCCCTGCTTTCATGACGGCCTCGGGCAGCCTTGATGATCAGGTACCCGATGTTAATGAGGTTACGCAGTTCACATAATTTTGGTGTAAGAATGGATTTGCTATAGAGCTCTTCCGATTCGCGATAGAGCAGTTCGAGACGGTCGAATGCGCGTTGCAGCCGGAGATTTGAACGTACGATGCCGACATAACTGCTCATGATTGCCTGAAGTTCTTTCAATGATTGGGTAATCAGCACCATCTCTTCATTGAGAACCATTCCCTCTGCATCCCAGTCAGGTATTTCAAGGCAGTGGTTGATTTTTTTGATTTGATTGATGGCTTCGACACTGGCTCTATGGGAAAACACAAGCGATTCGAGCAGCGAGTTCGATGCAAGCCGGTTGGCCCCATGAAGCCCTGTTGATGTGCATTCACCTGAAGCAAACAGGTTGATGATGGAACTGCGTCCGGATTCATCCACTTTAATGCCGCCACAGGTATAATGTGCAGTGGGTACCACCGGGATCATATCCTTACTGATGTCGATGCCGACGGAGAGACATTTGGCATAGATGGTTGGAAAGTGGTTGATCAATTCATTCTTTTTCAGATGGCGGCAATCGAGAAAAAGGTAATCTTCGCCACTTAATTTTAGTTCATTGTCAATGGCCCGTGCCACAATATCGCGCGGGGCAAGTGAAAGCCGTGCATCGTATTTGTGCATGAATTCCTTCCCGTCGCGGGTTTTCAGTACGGCCCCAAATCCCCTTAGTGCTTCCGTAATCAGGAAGGCAGGTTTTTCCTCCGGATGATATAGCGCAGTGGGATGAAATTGAATGAATTCCATGTTTTCCACTGCCCCTTTGGCACGGTAAACCATGGCAATGCCGTCGCCGGTTGAAATAAGCGGGTTTGTGGTATTGTTGTATACGTTTCCGGAGCCTCCCGTGGCGAGGAGTGTTATTTTCGACAAGACAGTGTCAACCAGGCGGGTCACGGGATTCATGACAAAGGCCCCAAAACAGGCCAGGTCTTTTGTTCGGCTGTTGACCTCCATCCCAAGATGGTGCTGGGTGATGATGTCGATGGTGAAATGATTTTCAAGAATTTCGATGTTCGGGTGCTTTTTAACCTGTTCCAGCAGTTTATTTTCTATTTCCCTGCCGGTACTGTCTTTGTGATGAAGTACACGGTATTCCGAATGTCCGCCCTCTTTTGCCAGGTCGTACCTCCCCGACGTCGTTTTGTCGAATTTTATACCCCATTTAACAAGTTCCCTGATCCGTTCTGTTGATTCGCTTATGGTAAAGCGAACAACCTCTTCATTGCATAAACCATCGCCTGCGATGATCGTATCCTGGATATGCTTTTCAAACGAATCGGGAGTGTACATGACCGCTGCAATGCCTCCCTGTGCCCAACTGGTGGCGGTATCATCCATCCTCGATTTTGTGACTATACAAACCTTTCCATGCTTTGCCACCTTGATGGCAAAAGTGAGACCAGCAATTCCGGATCCTATTACCAGGAAATCAACCTTCTTTCTCATGACTTTTTTTAAAGGTCCAACAGTAATTTTATAGGATCAATGCCTTCAGTCAGCATTTTGGAAGGGTCTTCGATCAGTTCTTTCACCTTCACAAGAAAGCTGACCGATTCGCGACCATCGATTACACGGTGATCATAGGAGAGCGCAACATACATCATGGGAGCGATGACCACCTGCCCGTTGACTGCTACAGGCCGATCCTGGATCTTGTGCATGCCAAGAATGGCGCTTTGCGGCGGATTCAGAATGGGGGTCGACATCATCGATCCGAATACACCTCCATTGGTGATGGTAAATGTGCCGCCCTTCATATCATCAATCGATATTTTATTATCACGCGCCTTCCCGGCAAGTTCCTTGATCTTTATTTCAATTTCGGAAATACTCATCGATTCAACATTGCGTAACACCGGAACCACCAGCCCTTTTGGAGCGCTGACGGCAATCCCGATATCCACATAGCGCGGTGTAACCAATTCATCCCCATCGATCAGGGAGTTGACCTGTGGAAATTCCTTCAGCGCTATGGTGACAGCCTTTGTGAAGATTGACATGAGTCCAATTCCAACACCATAACGTTCCTTAAAAGGTTCACTGTATTTTTCCTTTATTTTCAGAGCCGCCAGCATGTTAACCTCATTGAAGGTGGTGAGCATGGCCGTTTGATTCTTTACCGAGACCAGTCGCTCTGCAAGCTTTAACCGCAGGGTGGTCATCTTCTTGCGCTCCTCATCCCTTGTTCCGGTAAATGTCATGGTTGCAGTCCCCTCTTTTTTACGGCTGATAAACGATTCGATGTCCTTGCGGGTGATTTTTTTTCCGGGGAAGGCGGTGGTGAGTTCATTGGGATTTACATGTTTCTCTTCGATAATTTTGCGGGCAAGGGGAGAGGCATGCATTCCTGTCGGCGAAACAGGGACTTGAGGTGTCGCAGATATATTTGCTGGAGAAATTTTAGCCTGGGGAACCGGATTGTGTCCGCTTATCTTCTCAATAATGGCCAGTAATGCCCCAACAGCCAAGGTCTCCCCCTCCTGGGCCATGACCTTTATTACCCCCGCTTCAGGGCTCGTAACCGGAAATGAGGCTTTGTCGGAATCGATTTCAACGATTTCCTGGTCTTTTTCAACCATATCGCCATTGGTTACCAACCATTTGGCCAATTGCACCTGGGTTATGGATTCTCCGGGACTGGGAACTATGATCTCTATTGCCATCTATCAGTGATTTAGTAATAAACTATGATATTTTTTCTCTTTTCCCCTGACATCTTTCAATGAGTCAATTTTTGCCTGGTCAGGGGCCGGATGGACAATGCGTTTTGTGTCGCTTTTCACCGGGGGGTGCTGCTGATGGCACGATACCCATCCAAAAAGGAAAACAAAGTTAACCAGCAATAACAAGCTTTTCATTTTTAATGATCGCATCATCTGTTTTTAGAATTATAAAATATATTCCGGGAAGAAGATTTTCTTTATTGAAGGAGAAATTGTTTTTCCCCTTTTGTCCACGCCCCGAAAAAAGTTCTTTGATGAGTTTTCCGTTTCCATCCAGGATACTGATCTTGACTGTGCCTGGTGAGGGAAGTTCAAATTCCAATGAAAACCGGTTATTTGCAGGATTGGGGAACAGATGCAACGGCTTTTGATCTGAGGCTGTTTCAATGATTCCGCTTGAGGTTCCATATACCTCTGCAATCCATGTGTCCCAAACGTTTTTGTTATTGCCGAACATACCGCTAAGCCAAATGGTTGGCCTGGTTGCATTGTGCTGCCTGCAGGTTCCACTGTAATCTCCCCATCGTTCGGGATCACCGGTATAGGAAACATAGGCATCGCCTGCCCTGATCTCTGTTGATCCTGACCAGTTGAAGTCGTGGTCGCAGTTAACCACGCGAATGGAAGGGAATGTGGTGGAACTTGATTTCAAAAAGCCGATCATCACCGATTTATCGGTTTTATCCGTTGCAAAGGATGATACCGAAGGATAGCAATAATCGGATCCATTCAAACCAAAGGTGGTAGACTGGTTTGTCAAGGCGGAGACATCCAACCTGTTATAGTTGACGCCGCAATATCCGTCGGCATATACAGCATTGAATACAAAATGGGCGGTACCTTCCAGGTAGAAGCCGCTGAGCATACGGCAATCATTGGTGTTGAGTTTTACTGCCGTGCCCGATTGCAAGGCGTCCGGGGCAACTTTATACGGTGTGACATTGACCGGATGGTACTCCAGTTTTTCATCAGCAGCCGACATGTCGTCGGTGAGGTTATAAAAGTGTATCAGCGATGCATCCGATGATTCACTGGCCACAAAATAGCATCCTGGTCCATAGTTTCCTTGTTGTCCCCAGGACAGTGGCGTAATCGTAAATGGGCCACCGGCAATATCTTTCCAGAACTGCCAGTTGAGTGTTTCTCCGTTATATCCCGGATTTTTAGGTATCTGGTAAATTACCGATTGGTCATAATTGCCATTGTCCAAATACAGATTCCCGGTTATATAGAGTTCGTTGGTGGATACTGCCAACTTCGGATAATCAAAGGCACCTCCATTGCCCAGGGGATTTCCGGTGAGCTTATAGTACCACCACCCATCCGAGGGGTTATTTGTTTTGGAGAAAAAGATAAGCAGTTTTGATTTGGTGGAGTTCAGCGGTGAAACCTGACAGAAAAAGATAAACCGGTCGGAACCCGAATCATAAATTACCACCGGATCACATACTCCTTCGATGGCTGCGTCACCAATGAAAGAGATTAGATCATTGAAATAGATATTCTGTCCCTGCATATTGTCGTATTCGATGGTTGTATTGGCCACGCTCACGATGATGCCATTGTTTGATATGGCCAGGGAATTGTCAAGGGGAGACATGTCGTTGTTTGTGTTCCCGGCGAAATTTGATCCGATGGTGGGGACGACACTTTGTGATCCATTTTCAACTCCCGTTACTTTTTTTGCCTCTTGTTGAAGTTTCATTTTCAATCGTTCGGCTTTGAGCCGTTGCACGGCTGAATCTGGTTTTGACCTATGCATGATACGAATCGGACTCATCACAGGTTTCCATTGGAGATCGACCCCCGGATTGTTCATGAATCCTGCACAAGGAGTTGTAATGATCTTTGATTTAACTCCATTGCCTTGCGGGCTGGTTTGTGGGTTGTCCGCCATCCGAACTTTGTTATGCTGGGCATTGGCAGCCATTGCGAATGAAAAAGCAAGTCCGAGTAAAAGCATCAATGGTTTCATGGTACTTGGTTTTAGTTAAAGATTACACAATCTGGAACTCATGTTCAGCGCAATGTAGCCGGCATGAACTGTTGGCTTGTTCGCAGGTGCATCTCCCCAGTGCTTTTTCAACAATCAGTTTTTGCTGGATTTTATGCAATCTGGAAGAACCTGTAGCCGGACTTCCGCTGGCAGGGCGGGCTACATGATGCAAAGGTATCGCATTGAAATTGATGGATAGATGTTTCCATGCCCCCATGTTTACAGGTTCTTCCTGAACCCATTCCCAATGGGGCGCCCCCGCATATTTTGTGATCAAAAGGGTCAATTGCTGCAAAGGAAGGGGGTACAGTTGTTCGAGCCTGATAACAGCCACATCATCTTTTTGCAGTTTCTCTTTTTCTTCAAGGATGTCATAATAAACTTTGCCCGAGCAGAGCACTACGCGGCGGATCTTCGCAGGATCAGCGGTAGCATCATCCAGCACTTCGCGGAACCCGCCTGTGGTGAAGTCTTCAATGGAAGAAACACACCGGGGATGACGAAGGAGGCTCTTGGGGGTAAAAACGACCAGTGGTTTGCGGAACGGCCAGTAGAGTTGGCGACGCAACACATGGAAGAAGCTGGCGGGTGTGCTGCAGTTCACGATCTGTATATTATGGTGCCCGCAAAGTGAAAGAAACCGTTCCAATCTGGCTGATGAATGCTCAGGTCCCTGCCCTTCATAACCATGGGGCAAAAGCATTACCAGACCATTCATTACTTTCCATTTATCTTCAGCACTGCTGATATACTGGTCGATAATCACCTGTGCTCCGTTACTGAAATCACCGAATTGAGCTTCCCAGATGGTCAGGTTGTTGGCAGTAGCCAATGCGTACCCATAATCAAATCCCAGCACACCGTATTCTGAGAGGGGTGAATTGTAGATGCTTACCTTGCCCTGCGTTGCGGAGATGTGTTCAAGGGGAATAAATTTTTCTTCGGAATCCTCCACAGTAAGCACAGCATGTCGGTGACTAAAGGTTCCGCGCTGACAATCCTGCCCACTCAGCCGGACGGGATGGCCTTCATTCAACAGTGACCCGTAGGCGAGCAGTTCGCCCATGGCCCAGTCAAGCTTTCCTGCCAGGAGCATGGCTTTCCTGTCATCCTGCATTTTGATGATTTTGCGAAAAAAAGTTTTTCCTTCGGGTAGTGCTGTCAGTTTAGAGCCGATCTCCAGCAGGGTTTTTTCCGGAATGGCCGTTACAGGAGAACTGATAAAATCCGCCTGCGTAGCTTTTCTAAATTGTTCCCACTGATTGCCCAGGAAGGGTGTAATATCTCCTTTGATGATTGACTTTGCCGCTTCAAATCCGTGGTCGAGGATCTCGTTGATTTCTTTTTTGACCTGCTGCACATTCATGGAGTCCAGGACATTTTCATCCTGCAGCTTTTTCAGATAAATTTCAAGTGGATCGGGATGTTGCTCGATGATCTTGTAGAGAACGGGTTGGGTAAAACGGGGTTCATCACTTTCGTTATGGCCATATTTGCGGTAGCCCAGCAGATCAATAAAAATATCTTTATGAAATTTCGCGCGGAATTCCATGGCAAGCTGTACCGTATAAACCACCGCTTCGACATCATCGGCATTTACATGGAAAACAGGCGATTGAATGGTCTTGGCGACATCGGTACAGTAAACGCTTGATCGGCCATCGAGATAATTCGTTGTAAAACCGATCTGGTTGTTGACTACCAGGTGGATGGTCCCTCCTGTTTTGTAACCATCGAGATCGGCCATCTGTACAAGTTCATAGATGATCCCCTGGCCGGAGATGGATGCGTCGCCGTGAATCAGGATGGGTGCGACTTTGCTGTTATCGCCCGAAAATGTACCATCGATTTTTGCCCTGGAGATGCCTTCGACCACGGGGTCGACTGTTTCAAGGTGTGATGGATTGGGTGCCAGGGTGAGGTGGACTTTTTTGCCATTTCGGGTAATAACATCGTTCGAATAGCCAAGATGATATTTTACATCACCCAACAGGTCATCATCTTCATATTCCTTCCCTTCGAATTCAGAAAAAATCTGGGTGAATGGCTTGTGCATGATGTTTCCGAGCACATTTAACCGTCCGCGGTGGGCCATGCCAAGGAAAAATTCTTCGATGTTCAGTTCTGACCCTTTTTGGATGACAGCATCCAGTGCAGGAATCAGAGATTCAACCCCTTCGAGCGAAAAACTCTTCTGGCCGGGAAATTTTTTGTGAATGAATTTTTCAAAAAGCACGCCATCAGCAAGTTTGCGAAGGATCAATTTTTTTTCTTCCAATGAAAAACTGGGGGTATTTCGGCCTGGCTCCATTTTTTCCTTGAACCACTCCACGATTTCCGGTCGGCGGATATAATGATATTCAACGCCGATTGATTGGCAATAGGTTTTTTGAAGATGGATGATGATATCTGCAAGTTTCGCATTGCCCATCCCGATCTCTTTGCCTGCCTGGAAGGTTTTCTGCAACTCGTCCTGTGCAAGACCGAAATTTTCAAGATCGAGGGTTGGCGAATATTTTCGGCGGGTTCGCACCGGATTGGTCTTCGTGAAAAGATGTCCGCGGGAACGATATCCATTTATCAGGTTGATCACCTTAAATTCATTGGGGACAACATATGAATGGCCCTGTTCTGCTTTAAAATTGGTCTGGCAGAATTCAAATCCTTCGAAAAACTTACGCCAGCTTTCATCCACCGAAGCAGGATCCTGCTGGTATTGTTCATACAATCCGTCGATTACGGAGTTGTCGGGTTGATTCAGGTAATTGAATTTATCCATGCTAAATGATTGTCATTTCAGGTTCAAATATATTGCTATTTTTGCTGCTATAAAAATTGTATCCATGGAACATGTCAAAGATTACATTGCTTTAAATAAGGACCGCTTTTTACAGGAATTATTCGGATTGATCCGCATCCCTTCGATCAGTTCTGATGCCGAGCATAAAGACGATATGCTGCATGCTGCCGAATACTGGCGCAAATCATTGCGTGAGGCTGGGTGTGATAAAAGTGAGATTTTCCCCACAGAAGGAAATCCGATCGTATATGGCGAAAAGATTATTGATCCTGCATTGCCGACCGTTCTTGTATATGGCCATTATGATGTAATGCCGGTGGATCCGGTTGATTTGTGGGAATCCCGGCCATTCAAGCCTGAAGTGCGCGATGGTAAAATTTTTGCGCGCGGTGCGGATGACGACAAGGGCCAGGCCTTCATGCATGCCAAAGCCTTTGAACTGATGGTTCGTACCAATACCCTTCCTTGCAATGTGAAATTCATGATTGAGGGGGAGGAGGAGGTGGGCTCCATGCATATCGGTGGCTTTTGTTTGGAATATAAGGAGATGTTGAAATCAGATATCATCCTGGTTTCCGATACCAGTATGATAGGGCTGCAAAACCCATCGATCACGGTTGGGTTGCGTGGACTGGCCTATATGCAGGTTGAGGTTACCGGACCCAATATCGATCTCCATTCGGGAATCTTTGGCGGCGCTGTTGCCAATCCGATCAATGCGCTTACCAAAATGATCGCCTCTCTGACCGATGATCAGGGGCGAATCACCATACCCGGGTTCTATGACGAAGTTGTGGAGATTTCACGGGCAGAACGCGATGAAATGGCCAAGGCCCCATTTGATGAGGCAGCTTACAGGAAAAAACTGGATGTGGCTGAACTGTATGGAGAGTCGGGTTATTCGACCAAAGAACGTACGGGGATCCGCCCGACATTGGATGTGAATGGAATCTGGGGTGGATTTACTGCCGAGGGATCAAAAACCGTATTGCCATCCAAAGCCTATGCGAAAATTTCCATGCGTCTGGTCCCTAACCAGGATTCTGTAAAAATTGGTCAGCTTTTTGAAAAACATTTTATTTCGATAGCGCCCAAAACAGTGAAGGTCAAAGTGCAGGCGCTTCATGGCGGGCAGGCCTATGTATCACCCATTGATACCATTGGCTTTCAGGCAGCAAGCCGGGCTATTGAAGCTACCCTGGGTAAAAAGCCGATACCGGTCCGCAGCGGGGGAAGCATTCCGATTATCCCTCAATTCGAAGAAATTCTGGGTATTAAAACGATTTTATTGGGATTTGGCCTTGAATCAGATGCTTGTCACTCTCCCAATGAGAATTTTCCCCTTGATAACTTCTTTAAAGGAATAGAGACAATACCCTATTTCTATAAGTATTTTACGGAGATGTTTGGGAAATAGCGAAACACTACTTTTGCTGCTGTTTTTTGAAATTTTCTGATGCGATATCCAAAAAGTTAACAAAGGCATCAATGTCGAGGTTATAGGCTCGCGGTGTGGTTAGCAGGTTCCCGGCAGTATCCAACATTACATAATAGGGCTGCGAATTAACATTGAACCGGGTGATCTGAAGATCTGCAAATATTTTCCCAATGGTTTTCTTTACTTTTTTATCGTATTTTGAGGTGATCCATTCATTTTCAGGAAGTTCTGTTTTGTCGTCCACATAGAGGGCGGTGACGATAAAATTTTCACGAAGGCGTTTCAGCACTTTCGGATCAGACCATACATTGGCCTCCATTTCACGGCAATTGACACATCCATGACCTGTAAAATCGATGAAGATCGGTTTATTCTGCCGTTTTGCACAGGCGAGGGCCTGGTTGAAATCAAAGTAACCTTGCAGTCCGTGGGGAAGTTTCAGAAAATCTTCATATTTTGGTTTGTCGCACAGGGAGGATGGTGACTGACCAGTTCCGCCGCCAGCGGGAATGGAAGCTACCTCAGTTTTTACAATGGCATTGATGTCAAAATCCTGATAGGTGGCAGGCGGGAGGTATCCTGACAAGGCTTTAAGGGGGGCTCCCCACATGCCGGGGATCATATATACCACAAAGGCGAAGACGATGATGGCCAGGGTGATCCTGGGGACGCTGATGAAGGGCTGATCTGAATCGTGGTTGAATTTTAATTTTCCGAGAAGATATAATCCCATGAGAAAGAAGATCACGATCCAGAAGGCAAGATAGACTTCGCGATCGAGAATGTGCCAATGGTATGTCTGGTCAGCAATGCTCAGGAATTTCAAGCCCAGTGCCAGTTCAAGAAAACCGAGGACCACCTTCACGGAGTTGAGCCACCCTCCTGACTTTGGAAGACCGGAAAGCCAGGACGGGAAAAAGGCAAAAAGTCCGAAAGGAAGTGCAAAGGCCAATGAAAACCCGAGCATCCCTATGATGGGCATCAGGATGTCCCCTCCGGCTGATTTGACGAGAAGCGCTCCAACAATAGGACCAGTGCATGAAAATGAAACAAGTACCAGCGTGAAAGCCATGAAAAATGCACCGGCGTACCCACCTCGGTCGGCCTGTTTATCAGCTTTATTTACAATCCAGCTTGGCAGGGTGATCTCGAACATTCCCAGGAAGGATGCAGCAAAAACCATGAAAATTATGAAGAAAAAAACATTGGGAATCCAGTGGGTACTGATGAAATTGTTAAAATTCGCACCCAGTGTTACAGCGACAAGAACTCCCAGGAGCATGTAGATAACAATGATGGAGAGTCCATAAACAATGGCTTCCATCTTTGCTTTTCGTTTGCTCGTTGTATCGTGCATAAAGAAGGTCACCGTCATCGGGATCATCGGGAAAACGCAGGGGGTGACGATGGCCAATAATCCGGCTAAAAAGGAGATGAAGAAAAACCAAAGCAGTGATTCCCCTGCTGCTTTGTCGGCATCAGTTTGACCAAGTTTGACCTGTTCACTTTTTTTCACCGCAGAATCGGCTTTGGCCGTTGCGACGGCTGCATTTTTTGTTGAATCCTGTTGTGTAGCGGTGGGTGTTGGGGGCTCTTTTACTACAGCAACAGGAGCGTCTGCAGTCGGATTTCCCCTTACCGTAAGGTTAAACTCTACATCATTGGGAGGCAAACATTGCTTGTCGTCACAGCACATGAAGTTAACAACCCCCTTAACAACAAAGTCCTTTTGGCTTAAAATCTTGATTTTCTGCTTAAATACTACTTTGTCGGCAAAAAACTTCAGGATCATGTCGAAATTGGGATCGTTCTCCTCAATCGCCTTGGGTTCCTTGACCTTCCCGATCAATTCGAAATTTTTACTGGCAGTGAACGAAAAGGTTGTCGGGATCGGAGCGCCATTCGGACCACCCTGCGGAACATCCTGTGAATAGAGATGCCAGTTCTTATCGGCTTTGGCAATCAGAAGCAACGTGGCTTCACCAGGACTTGTCTGCTCAACTTTGAAGGTCCATTTAACGGGGTCAAGGATTTGAGAGAAAGAGATCAGTGGAAGTAACACCAGGGCCAGCAGGCCGATCAGATTTTTATTCATTCAAAGAAAATTTTGAAGCCGCAAAGTTATGGAAAAAAGGTAACAAGGTAACAAAGTGACGAGGTAACAAGGGAAAATTCTATCACGTGTCGCACGTTACGTTTGTCACGATATTTAATATCTGTTTTGTTTTCGCCGTAATCCTGAACCGGTGATCAATGCGATGGCCAACTACCCATACAATATGATTACCTGAGCATAACAGCCAGCAGTTTTCTTTATCAGGCAGTGAGAACTTCTGATCGATAAAAAAATCACTCAGTTTTTTCTTTCTGTTCAGCCCAAACGGATAGAAAACATCCCCTGGTTCCCATTTCCTGAGGATCAGCGGGAAGAAAATTTTATCGCAATCGAGGCTTGCAATGTTGTTTGAGGATGGGATTTTGTAATGCGATGGGTCATTGATTTTTTCCAATAATAACGGGATGGGGTGTTTCAATGATTTCCGTCTTATGAATTGGTGGAGGGTTACATGTTTTGGTTCGTTTTTCCCAGGAACAGGAAGTGGCTGAATGATCAATTGCAACCTGTTTTTAACGGCCCGGTGGGTGGGGGATAGGAATATCTTACCATGTCCCCTGCTGAGGCTTTGAACGATGTTGTTCACCTGGCTTTGATTAAATCCGAAAGGAGAAAGCAATTCCCAGGTGAGGGTCAATAGGGGGGTGGCATCACGGAGGGCCGGAATATCAATGATAAAACCGAGCCCGGTCTCTTGCATTACTTTTTTTTTCCAATTGACAATCGCCTGATCAGCAATCAATTCAATATCGTTGATCCTGTTAATGGCCGATGTGAGCTGGTGATTGAAATCAGGGTTCATTTCATTTATTACCGGGATCAGCTCATGCCTGATTTTATTCCTGAGGTATTTTGTTGAGGCATTGCTGCTGTCGGACCGGTAATGTAAATGGTTGGCCATTGCATAATCCTCAATTTGTTTTCTGTAAATAAACAGGAGGGGGCGAATCACCTTTCCATACTTAACGGGAATGCCATGCAGTCCCGAAATTCCTGTCCCCCGGATAAGGTTGATAAAAAATGTCTCGATCTGATCATCGAGGTGATGAGCCGTTGCGATGAAGTCATATTTTTGACTGCTGCAAAGATCTTCAAACCAGCCATACCGGAGCTCCCTTGCCGCCATTTGAACGGAGATACCCTTTTGTTTTGAATAATCAGCAGCAGGGAACCGCTGAACATGGAAAGGTACGCTGTATTTTTTTGCAAGGGCTGCAACGAATTGCTCATCCCCATCACTTTCTGCGCCCCTTAATCCGAAGTTGCAATGGGCCATACCGAACTTAAATCCATGACGATGAAACAGGTTTGCCATCACCACAGAGTCGACGCCACCACTTACAGCAAGAAGGATCTTGTCGGTTTTACGACATAAATCATGATGCTCGATATGTTTTATAAAATCAGTGTACATTGTTTTGCCTGCAAAGCTTCAACATTCAAATTTGATGCAAAATGGCTGGCAAGCAAGTGAAAAACTTAAATCTCCCAGGTATCGCCTGAATTTAGCAGGTCATCAACATTCCGGATTTTTGAAGTTTGCCTGGCATATTTAATTTGCTCTTCCACGAGATCATCATAGGTGGGATACATGGCTGAACGAATAACACCGAATACCATTGGAAAGTTGGGAGGGGCCAGTTTGGCCAGCATGAGCTGGATTCCCGGATCCTGACTATATTGGTCATGAACGAGGATATCTTCCGCAGTGATGCCATTTTTTCCGATTTCCACCACCTCAAGCCTGGTATCCTTCAGAATGAGTCCCTTTTCATTGTTCTTTCCGAAAAGCATCGGTGCGCCATTCTTCAGGATAAGCATTGTTTCGTCTTTCACCTCTTTCCCTGTAACGCAGGCATGGGCTTTGTCTGCAAAGATGATGCAATTCTCCATGATCTCAGTCACGGATGTTCCATCATGCTTGGCCGCTTCAAACATGCATTCGGTCATCAGGGCAATGTTGTTGTCCGGAACCCGGGCAAAGAAGGTTCCCTGGGCGCCCATCACCAGTTCCCCGATGTTGAATGGATGTTCGATGGTTCCCATGGGTGAGGTTTTGGTGACCTTTCCCATCGGGGTAGTTGGTGAAAATTGTCCTTTGGTTAGCCCGTAGATCTGGTTGTTGAACAACAGGATATTCAGGTCAACATTGCGCCGGATCACATGGATGAAATGGTTTCCTCCGATTGCCAGTGAGTCTCCGTCACCGGTAACCGTCCATACGCTCAGGCGGGGGTTGGCTATTTTTACGCCGGTGGAGATTGCCGCAGCCCGACCATGGATGCCATGTATGCCATAGGTGTTTACATAATAGGGAAACCGAGAAGAACAGCCGATTCCGGAAACCATGCAAAAATTTTCCTTGCGGTAACCGATCTTCGGAAATACGCGTTCTACTGCTGCAAGAATGGCATGTCCTCCGCAACCCGGGCACCATTTAACCATCTGGTCGCTTTCAAAATCTGCTTTGCTGAGTTGAACATTGGTACGTTCAACGGTCATATTTATGAACTCCATCTTATTTCTCCTCCAAAAGTTGGTTAAACTTATCCGTTAACTCATTGATCATGAAAGGCAATCCCTGTACCTTGTTGAACTGGGTGATGTTGGGCATGGGGAACTTCATGCGGAGATAATTCACAAATTGTCCGCTGTTGAGTTCACACACCACAATCTTTTTAAAGCCTTTCAGCACATTTTCCGTATTCTTCGGAAGGGGCATGATGTAATGGAAATGGGCATGGCTGATACGCTTCCCCTCTTTCTGCATCTGGCTTACAGCCGAATGAACAGCGCCATAGGTGCCGCCCCAGCTTACGACCAGCAAGTCTCCTTCTGCCTGACCGTTAATTTCCTGTTCAGGAATAAAATTGGCCACGTTTTCAACTTTCTGTGCACGAAAGTCGGTCATGATCTGGTGGTTCATCGGATCGGTTGAAACGGTGCCTATAATATTTTCTTTTTCAAGTCCGCCAATCCGGTGGCGCAAACCCTCTGTTCCCGGGATGGCCCATTGGCGCACCAGGGTTTCAGGATCGCGTCTGTAAGGTTTGAATTCAGGATCATTTGGCTCGGCAATGGGCGGGTTAATGGCAGGCATATCAGCCATTTTCGGAATACGGAACAGGGCTGAACCAAAGCCCAGATAACCATCGGTGAGAAGTATCGCAGGAGTCATATGCTCCATCGACAGTTTCGCGGTCATATAGGAATAGTAAAAACAGTTCTCGGAGGTGGATGCAGCCACCACGATCACCGGGCATTCCCCATTGCGGCCAAACAGCGCCTGGTACAAGTCACTTTGCTCCGATTTGGTTGGCAACCCTGTTGATGGACCGCCACGCTGAACATTCACAATGACCAGGGGCAGTTCGGTGATCACGGCAAGGCCGATCGCCTCACTTTTCAGTGACAACCCAGGTCCTGATGTGGTTGTACAGGCAAGTGAACCCGCAAAAGATGCGCCAATGGCGGAACAGATTCCCGCGATTTCATCTTCAGCCTGAAAAACTTTTGCACCCAACGATTTGTGTTTCGAAAGTTCCATCAGGATTTCAGTTGCAGGGGTAATGGGGTAGGACCCCAGGAAAAGAGGACGTCCTGATTTTTCAGCAGCTGCAAGTAATCCCCACGCAGTGGCTACATTTCCGGTAATATTCCGATAGCGTCCCTTCTCCATGTTGGCGGGTAAAACCTGGATAACCGATTCAAGGGCTTCAACGGTATCAGCATAATTGTATCCGGCCTGAAGAACGATTTTGTTGATCTCAATCAGTTCAGGCTTCTTCTTGAATTTCTGCTCAAAATATTTAAATGAGGGTTTCAGTTCACGGTTGAAAATATAGAAAAGCATGCCCAGTGCAAACATGTTCTTGCTGCGTTCGGCAGTTTTGGCATCCGTGCCAAGCTCTTTCAGGCTTTCTTTGGTAAGGGTGGTAATGGGGGCCTTGACGAGGTTGAACCGTTCAAGCGAATTGTCTGTCAGGGGATCTTGCTTGTATCCGGCCTTCTCAATCGTTTTTGCATCGTATGCATCGGTATCTGTAAGGATGGTGGCTCCTGTTTTTGCCCACTTCAGATTTGATTTTAGTGATGCGGGATTCATAGCAACCAGTACATCGACCAGGTCGCCGGTAGTAAAAATTTTCGAGCTTCCCATATGTACCTGAAATCCGGATACCCCTGCAACGGTATTCTGAGGCGCGCGAATTTCAGCAGGGAAATCTGGGAATGTTGCGAGATCGTTTCCAACGATGGCAGCCACATCCGAAAACATACTGCCCGTGAGTTGCATGCCGTCGCCGGAGTCCCCGACAAACTTGACCACTACCTCTTCCCGTTCAATAACAGGTCTTTTTTTCTTAGCCATAGCTTCATGTAGATTAGAAACGCAAAGTTACTGAATTATGTTAAAAGTAAAAGATACGCGCTAAAAAGAACCACAATCAAAAAGTTTGTTAAAAATAAACACAACTAAACCTGCATTTTGATTTCGGGAAAAGTTTTATCTTTGCAAAGAAAATTATAAACTCGTCCTGCTAATCGCGGGACACAAACTCAATAAGTCATGGCTTATAAAATTAATGATGATTGCACCGCTTGCGGAACATGTATCGATGAGTGCCCGGTAGAAGCTATTTCTGAAGGCGATATCTACAAAATCGATCCTGAAGCCTGCACCGATTGCGGCGCTTGTGCTGATGTATGCCCTGTTGAAGCAATTCATCCGGAATAATCAGTAAATGATTACTAAAAAGCCATCCGACGGGATGGCTTTTTTTTTGAATTAAAATGTTTTGAGATCAAGCTGTTCCCCATCAAAAACAGCGTAGGTGAAGTGGGTGAGCCAATCGCCCAATACGAGCTGGCGGGCATTGTCCGTAAGCTGGGTGTCGAGCGGAAAGTGATAATGGCCATAAATCAGATAGTTCAATTCAGGACGTTGTTTCAGCAGTTCGTTTGAATGAACAGAGATACGTTTCTGGATTAGCTTGAGCGTAATATCTTCATCTTTTTTTTCTTTTTCCATGGAGACTTTGCGGCTTTTCCGTGACCAGTAAAGGGCCATTTTTATTCCCAGATCGGGATGAAGCAGTCGGAATAACCATTGGTTGAATGGGTTTGCAAATACTTTTTTAATGAATTTGTATCCGTGATCACCAGGTCCCAGACCATCTCCATGGGCCAGGTAAAAATGTTTGCCGCTGAATTCTCTGAACTCAGGATCGCGGTGTAGTTGAATGTTGAGTTCCTGTGACAGGTAATCAAAAGCCCACATGTCATGATTCCCACGGAACAAATGAACCGGAATTCCGGTATCTGTAATCTCGGCCAGTTTTCCCAACAGTCGCGCATATCCGCGCGGAATGGCTGTTCGATATTCAAACCAGAAATCGAACAGGTCTCCCATCAGAAATATTTCGGCTGCATCGGTGCGTGCCATCTCCAGCCAGGCCACCAGTTTTTTCTCACGTATCAGACTGCTGTCATGATCAGGTATACCAAGGTGAAAATCAGAGGCAAAATAGATCTTTTGATGCATGGGTGAAATTTGGAGCAATTTAGGAAAAAACTTTCATCAAAGCTGAAACGAGTTTAAGGAAGTAAGCAGGGCCTTTCTCGTGAATCTTGCTTCATTTTACCGACAATGAATTGATCGATCGGGAATGTAAACGCATCTTTTTTTAATTCACTGATTTTTACCCAGCGAAAACATTGGGCCCCATCAACAGGCGGGAGGTCATTTATCTTTTCCGTGGTTCTAAACAGATAGGGTTTTTTCGCCCTCACCAGGTAATAAATATTGAATAGCTGCATTTGAGAGGGGAGAAGCGTGGTTGGCTGGAAAAAATCGGTGGTGTAATAATGTGAAATAACCTCAATTCCGATGTTCAGTTCCTCCATGAATTCACGTTTCAAGCATTCAATGGTCCCTTCCCCGAAGTGCAATCCGCCCCCGGGAAACTTGGTCATGTAAATTCCTAACCTGAATTCGTCCGTAACCAGCACCCTTCCTTCATCAATAAGGAGGCCATAAACACGGATATTGAAATGGTTGATTTCCATGAACGTCTATTTGGTGGCCCGCAGGATATGCCGTTTCCCTGGCGGACCAGGGAGCTTTTCGACTGCAAATCCTGCAGATTTCAGCGCCCTTACCACATCTCCTTTAACCGAATAGGTGACCAAAGCACCATCTTTGGCCATCCTATTGTAAATCTGTCTGAAAATTTCAGGGGTCCAGAGTTCAGGTTGGGCATCGGGTCCGAACGCATCGAAATAGACCAATTGAAAAGGATGGTCAGGCACGAAACATGGTCCTGCACGTTTATTCAATGCGGACGCTACTGTGTCATGAATTTTAACCAGGCGGAAATGGGAAGATATCTGATCCGGATGATCCCATTCAGCCTGGTGTATCTTCATGAAAGGCGCAGTAGCATTAAATGCATCCAATTTTTGTGGGTAATTAAGCATTGACCAGGTTTCCCGGGCGACCGGGAATGGTTCGATGGTAGTATAGGATACCCGGACCCTGGCTTTTTCAGCCTCAATCAGTGTCAGAAGGGCGTTAAGACCGGTGCCGAACCCGATTTCGAGGATATGGATGGCTGACTGACGATGGGATGCAAATGCCCGCTTAAGCCCGGCTTCAATGAACACATGTTGCGATTCCTGAATTGCTCCGAAGGTGGAATGGTAATGTTGTTTCACCCCGGGGTGAAACAGGGTGTGGGAACCATCAGCAGACAAGTAAAGTTGAAGATCAGACACTACCAAATCCTTGGGTACTTATTCGGATTGTACTCATGCATCATCTCATAGATCATTTCAAACACATCTTCAGCATTTGGGTTTGAAAAATAGTCGCCGTCGTTGGTATAGGCCGGGCGATGATCGTTGGCTGTAAGTGTACGCGGTTCTGCATCAAGATATCTGTAACCACCCTGCTCCTCAATTACCTTTTGCATCATGAATGCGGTTGCACCTCCACCGCCATCCTCATCGAAAAAGAGAATTTTATTGGTCTTTTTCAGCGATTTCAGAATTTCATGGTTGATGTCGAACGGAAGCAGGGTCTGCACATCGATTAACTCGACAGAGATGCCAAATTCGGTTATCTGGGGAAGCGCCTCCTGGGCAATCTTCACGCATGAACCGTATGTGACAATGGTGATATCGGAGCCTTCGTGCAATATTTCGGGAACGCCAAGCGGAATGCGGTAATTGCCGATGTTGGCCGGCATCTGTTCCTTCAGCCGGTAGCCGTTTAACGGTTCGATGACCAGACCGGTATCGTCGGAGGCCATCATGGTGTTGTAAAAACCGGCGGCCTGGGTCATGTTGCGCGGCACCATCACATATATTCCACGGATGGAGTTTATTACCATGCTGAGGGGAGAGCCCGAATGCCAGATGCCCACGAGCCTGTGGCCGCGTGTACTGATGATCAGCGGAGCTTTCTGACCGCCAACCGTGCGGTATTGTGTGGTTGCAAGGTCATCGCTCATCACCTGTAATCCATACAACAGGTAATCAAAATACTGAATCTCGGCAATGGGCCGCAAGCCCCGTAAAGCCATGCCCAGTCCCTGCCCAATGATGGTGGCCTCACGAATACCAGTATCTGAAATCCTTGTTTCGCCGTACTTGGCCTGCATTCCCTCGAGTGTCTGGTTTACCCCGCCGATTTTTCCGACATCTTCGCCAAAAATCAGTGATAAAGGGTTGTTTTTAAAAAGGATATCGTAATTGGCGTTGAGTATTTCACGACCTGTAACTGACAATGAGTTTTCATTGAAAAGAGGAGGAATGCCTTGTACCTTGAGGGCGCTGTGTTCAGATTCGCTGTACAAATGTGAACTGTAACGCGCTACGTTGAGCATGCGCTGTTCAGCCATCCAAATATCAAGATCGGTTTTCATCGGGGTTTTCATGCTGCATGATGTACAAACATCACGCATGATCTTTTTGGCAGATGAAATAATGTCCTTCCTGTTTGGTTCAGCAATGGCCTCAAGGTCAGCAACGATTTTGTCGATGCGGGCCTGTTTTTTGCATGGACAGTGGGTCGACTTAACCACCTTGATGAGGTGGTCGCGTTCAGCCTTGAAAGGCGCGAGGAATGCCTTCCATCCCCGGTCACGGGCGCTTTTTGCTGCCTTAACTGCTTCGTTTTCTATGGTGTCCAACTCTGAGGCCGTGGCGATTTTTTCATCAAGAATCCATTTTCTCATCCTTGGAATACAGTCATGATCTTTCTCCCAGGCGAGTCGTTCGGCAGATTTGTACCGTTCATGCGAACCTGAGGTGGAATGGCCCTGTGGCTGGGTAAGTTCGGTAACATGAAATACGACGGGAACCTGTTCTTTTCTGCAAACAGCAATACCCTCTTCATACATTTCATATAAAGCAGGATAATCCCAGCCATTGGCGGAATAGAGACGTATACCCGGGCTCTTCTCATCTGCTACAAAACCCTTGAGGAGTTCAGAGATGTTTTCCTTGGTTGTCTGGTACCTCTTTGGAACGGAAATACCATAACCATCATCCCAGATTGATAGTGCGAGTGGCACCTGCAACACTCCCGCCGCATTGATTGTTTCAAAAAAGTGGCCTTCCGAAGTGGATGCATCGCCGATCATACCGAATGCGACTTCGTTCCCCTTGATGGTGAATTTTTTAGCCGCATCCCACATCTCAGGACTGTTCCGAAACACCTTGGATGCCAGGGCCAGGCCGAGCAAACGTGGCATTTGGCCTGCGGTTGGTGAAATATCGCCTGAAGAGTTCTTTTGTTTTGTCAGGTCTTTCCATTCGCCCTTGTCATCGAGGCTTCGCGTGGCAAAATGGGAATTCATCAAACGCCCTCCGTTATCCGGATTTCGGGTCAGGTCAGTGTCGCCATACAACTGGCCGAAAAAGATATCGAGGTTTGACAAGCCGGCCGCCATCATAAATGTCTGATCGCGGTAATAACCCGAACGCCAGTCACCATCCTGAAAAAATTTGGCTTTAATAATCTGCGGGATTTCCTTGCCATCACCGAATAGGCCGAAATTGGCCCTTCCACCCAGAACTTCACGCCGGCCCAGTAAACTCACCTGCCGACTCTCATTTGCCAATGTATAATCCTTTAAAACCTCCTCTTTGCTGAATTTCCGTTTCCTTGCCATATTTATTTTTCTAAGAATGCGAAATAATTTGTCATTTGTCATGCGTCACGTCTCACGTGTCACGCATCAAGCCTAATAGTTTTCTTGCAGCACTTCAAAATATCCCATCGGATGATCGCAGGCCGGGCATTTTTGCAGTGCTTTTAAGCCATAATGGATATATCCGCATTTACGGCAGATCCAATAGCTCTTTTCCTCTTTTTCAAAAACCCTGTTTTTTTCCAGGTTATTCAAAAGTTTGCGGAATCGCTTTTCATGATGTTCTTCAACGGTGGCAATCAGCCTGAAGGCAATGGCCACTCTCTGAAATCCCTCTTCCAGGGCAATTTTTCCGAACTGTGGATAGAGCTCTTTCCATTCTTCATGTTCTCCATCGGCGGAAGCTTTCAGATTTTCAGCTGTGGTTCCAATTAATCCGGCGGGGTAAGTTGCCGTAATCTCGACCGGGCCCCCTTCAAGGAAACGAAAAAAGGTCTTTGCATGACTTTCTTCATTCAGTGCAGTCTCAGCGAAGAAGAAGGCGATCTGTTCAAAACCCTCTTTTTTTGCCTGCTTAGAATAGTAGGTGTAACGGTTTTTTGCCTGGGATTCACCGGCAAAGGCTTTCAACAGATTTTTTTCAGTTGCAGTTCCAATAAGGCTCTTTTCCATATCAGGTTGGTTTTAATCATGGCATCAAAATTACACCATATTTCTGAATACAAAGCACCTGATTCCGGGAGCCTCGCACATCGTCCATCCTGATTCTCAACTACCGAAATTTCACATAATCCTCTTTCCCGACTCCGCAAATCGGACAAACCCAATCGTTGGGGATATTTTCGAAAGCGGTTCCGGGGGCGATACCTGAATCGGGATCACCATTTACGGGATCATAGATGTGTCCGCAAATAGCACATTTATATTTCTGCTGATTTGACATAGATAAAGGTTAAAAAGCAAAATTATGAAATGATATTACTTGTTTTCGATCCAGGAGATTATTTTTTCGTCGAAAGGTTTATCCCCGGGAGCGGCAAAATCGACCACCTGTCCCTGTTCATTGATCATGAACTTTTGGAAATTCCATTTAACAGGAGCATCAACTACCCCGTTCTGAGCTTTTGATGTAAGCCAGCCATAGAGCGGATCAATATCCTTTCCTTTAACAGAAATCTTGGCCATCATGGGAAACGTAACACTGTATTTGAGTGTGCAGAATTCTTTGATTTCCTTATTGGTTCCGGGTTCCTGACCCATGAAATTGTTAGCCGGGAAGCCGATGATGACAAAATTGTTTGAACTATATTTCTTATAAAGCTCTTCCAGCTGTGCATACTGTGGCGTATGGCCGCATTTAGAGGCTACGTTGACCACCAGCACCTTTTTTCCTTTGAGCGTTGAAAGATCAAACGGCTGGCCATCAATATCGGCAACCTTAAAATCGTAGATTGATTTATTCTCCTGGGCGTTGATTTGTGACGTCATAATTATAATCGTTAAAAAAATAAATAATGTTCTCATTTTAGCTTATCTTTAAAGTTTTATTGAATGAATCATGGAACAAAGGTACAAAATTTTGGTTTTATTTATACTTGTTCTAAATTATTTAATGGTTTCATGTAGCAGTGAAACTTCACAATACTCCGGCCAGCAGGCTGGTTCCAACACCAACAACATGGCATCAAAAATTGAAATCGGAAGCAAAGCGCCTGAATTTTCGCTGCCAGATCAGCGCGGAAGGCGGATTAACCTGACCGATTACCTGGGCAAGACAAACCTGGTGGTCTATTTTTATCCAAAGGATGAATCCTTCGGATGCACCAAGGAGGCATGCAGCTTTCGCGACAATTATGAGGTTTTCAAAGAGGCCGGAGCAGAGGTTATAGGAATAAGTTCCGACGACATTGCCTCGCATCAGGCTTTTGCAGCCAACCATAAATTACCCTTTATTCTGCTGTCGGACAAGGACAGAACCGTGGCTGAAAAATATGGTGTTGGAAAATCGCTGGGCGTTCTGCCTGGCCGTGTTACCTTCGTCATCGACAAGCAGGGGATTGTCCGGATGATGTTTTCCTCTCAACTGAATTTTGAAAAGCATATCACCGAAGCGATCGAAACACTCAAGAAACTTTCGTGACAATAAACGTTACGTGTGACGCGTGACGAGGGATAAAGCTGAAGAATCCTGCCGGAGGGATCGACCAACTTGAGCGTTTTCATTCTAAACATAATCCGGGTCTAAAATATGAAGTTTTTGTCTTTCTTCAAATCATCCTCAATCCCTTTCGGTGTAAGGAGATCCTTTTTATCCTTGGGATAAAATGAATCCGGCAGCAGGTGAATATTCATGCTCATCAAAAGATGGTCCATGATGATGAGAAGCAATGTGCCGATAAAAGGCAATGGGATCAGCATTACAGGCACCATGATTCCGGAACTCCTTAAAATATCAACAATGTGTTTTTTAAATTGCTTCTTTTCTGCCTTGGTGATTTTTTCCTTTTTGATGTATTTTGTAAGAATGGTAAAGGTCTCTTTCGTTTCAAGGGCTTCGGTTTTTATACCGGTTGAATACCGGCTTGCTTCACCAAGAAACAACCGGGCATAGCCTGCCACGGCCTCTTTTACCCTGGGTAATGTAAACAGGGTTAAGAAATAGGTTATGATTTTTTTACGGAGTGCATCCACGGTGATGCAAGATAAAAAATCTCTTTTTAATTCACCAGATGGATGGCCGTAAGCAATTCTTTCCCGATCGCAATTGCTTTTTCATTTTCAGGGATAAGGGCATGGTGGCGTGCAGGAAGCGATTTTTCGAGTCCTTTGTGAATGTATTCAGGGGCCACGAGGGGTTTGAGTTTGAGGAAACCTCCCAGCACGATCATGTTAAAGATTTTTGACAAACCGCGTTTCCCGGCCTCATCGGCTGCCTCGATTGAATAGATGTTGATGTCTTTCCGTTCGGGTAGGCGGGTAAGTCCGTTTGGGTCGAAAATAAGCAATCCGCCGGGTTTCACGGTCTTTTCAAATTTATCCATCGACTGCTGGTTCAGGATGATAGCCGTATCAAAGGAATTTAAGATGGGGGAACTGATGCGTTCATCGCTGATGATCACCGTTACATTGGCTGTTCCGCCGCGCATTTCGGGCCCATAGGAAGGCATCCAGCTCACCTCTTTATTTTGCATAACACCCGAATAGGCAAGAATTTTACCCATGGAAAGGACACCTTGTCCTCCAAATCCTGCGATGATAATTTCTTCAGTCATTTCGATTTTCGATTTACGATGTACGACTTACGATTTGCGGTTTGGCTACTTTTATATTTCGCAGCCTTGCTGCCTCGCTATTTCGCTG
Source organism: uncultured Bacteroidales bacterium (assembly GCA_903945175.1). Classification (GTDB taxonomy): domain Bacteria; phylum Bacteroidota; class Bacteroidia; order Bacteroidales; family FEN-979; genus CAIVAT01. The sequence goes on from CAJAUM010000052.1 coordinate 75,440, forward strand.
CTTCAATTAATTTCCCATCCACCTTGATGTCGCCCAGTTGGTAGAATGGAAACATGTTTTCCTCCATCCATTTATTGGACTGAACCGGGGTCATTTTCCAGCCGGAATTGCAGTTGGATACGATCTCGATAAAACACAATCCCTTGTTTTCCTTTTGGAGTTCAAAGGCTTTGCGTATGGCTTTCTTAGTTTTGCGCACATGGTTGGGTGTATGCACAGCCTGGCGGGTCACATAATATACGCCAGGCAATTGGGCTATCAGTTCTGTAATTTTAAGCGGATGGCCCATGGTGGGCACATCGCGTCCGTAAGGGGAGGTAGAGGAACGCATCCCTGGAAGCGTGGTTGGGGCCATCTGGCCCCCTGTCATCCCGTAAATCCCATTGTTTATAAAAATGATGGTGATATTTTCGCCACGGTTGCAGGCGTGGATGGTTTCCGCCGTGCCAATGGCTGCGAGGTCACCATCACCCTGGTAGGTGAAGACAAAGTGGTTTGGCCACATGCGTTTGATGGCAGTTGCCAGTGCAGGGGCACGTCCGTGGGCTGCTCCCAGCATATCGATGTTGAGAAAATCATAAGCAAGCACAGAACAGCCAACCGGGGAAACCCCGATGGTTTTTTCCTGAATGTCCATCTCCTCAATTACCTCCATGAGCATGCGATGGGCGGTACCGTGGCCGCATCCCGGGCAGTAGCTCAGGGGCCGGTCGACCATCAGGTCGGTCTTTTTATAGACGATATTTTCAGGCTTACGTATTTCGGTTTTTACGAATTGTTCTTCCATAACTAACCTCCGATAATTTTTTGTTCAAGCGCTTTTACTACTTCATCAGGGGAGGGGATGATCCCGCCGAAACGGCCGAAATGTTCGATCTTCACTTTACAGCCAACAGAAAGTTTGACATCTTCGATCATTTGTCCGGCATTCATTTCCACTACCAGGATTCCTTTTACGCGGTTACCTACATTTGACACCTCCATTGCCGGGAAGGGGAAGAGGGTGATGGGACGGAAAAGACCCACCCTGATGCCCTTTGCCCGTGCCAGATCGGTTGCTTTCTGGCAGATGCGCGCAGAGAGACCGAAGGCGACAAAAAGATACTCAGCATCTTCACACTGGATCTCTTCATAAAGCACCTCATTTCGCTCTATTTGCCTGTATTTTTCCTGAAGTTTCAGGTTTACCCGCTCCTGTCCTGCAGGATCGAGGTCAAGTGAAGTGATGATATTGTGGTTGCGTGTTTTTGGTCTGCCGTTTGAAGCCCATGGGCATTGTTTTATCACCTCTTCGTCAGTGCGCCGTGGGATCTGATCGAAAAGAACCACTTTTTCCATCATCTGCCCGATGGCACCATCAGACAGAATCATCACAGGAGTGCGGTATTCAAAGGCTTTGTCAAATCCAAGTTTTACGTGATCACACATCTCCTGAACAGAAGCAGGGGCCAGGACAATCATTTTGTAGTCGCCATGTCCGCCGCCTTTTACGGCCTGAAAATAGTCGGCCTGAGAGGGTTGAATGGTTCCCAGCCCCGGACCGCCACGCACAATGTTGACGATTAATGCCGGAAGTTCGGCGCCGGCAAGGTAGCTTATTCCTTCCTGCATAAGGCTGATTCCGGGACTCGACGAAGAGGTCAAGACCATTTTTCCTGTCCCGGCACCTCCATAGAGCATATTTATTGAAGCCGTTTCGCTTTCTGCCTGAAGAACAACCATACCCGTTCTTTCAAATGGCTTTTCAGCCATCAGGTATTCCATCACTTCTGATTGTGGTGTGATCGGGTACCCGAAATATCCGTCGCAGCCTGCGCGAATGGCGGCCTCGGCTATGGCTTCGTTGCCCTTCATTAATCTAAGTTCACCCATGGATTATCTATTTAAATTTTTAGTCAATCGCTACTTTTGCACGGTACACTGTGATCACCCCATCGGGGCAAACCAGGGCACAATTGGTGCAGCCGGTACATTCGTTATTCACCTTCATCGCAAAATGGTAACCTTTGCTGTTCACTTCCTTCGACATTGCGATCACCGTCAAGGGACAAGCGGCAATGCATACTTCACAGCCTTTGCAGCGCTCGGTGTTGATCACGATATCACCTTTGATTTTAGCCATATGATAGAGGTTATGTTGTTAACATATTAACATGTGCGAAAATAACGAAAATAGTTTAAACCGAAACCGATCCTGGTAAAGGAATTTCGTTCAAGTTTACTAATTTAGAATTGGTTTAATTTGAGAAGTTACCTTTGTGCAACTTTTACGGGCAGCCGGCGGAAATAATCTTCATTGAGCCGGGGATCAATTTTCTTATAAAAGGAAATAAGTAATTGGGCTTTTCTGCGGATCCGGACATTGTTATCAACGACTTCCCAGAATTCCTGGCCTCCTGTGAAAAGGTTTTGTGCAAAAACATTGATATCCTCCTCGACGGAGGCCTGTGAATATTTCGTCAGCAATCCCTTGTCGTAATATTCCGGATCTAGTTCCATGGATGCTTCACCATTCATGATGGCATCAACTCCTCCATTGCCATAAATGAAGGCGGGGTAGTTGGCTGCTTCCCAAATATCCGTGTTAAGAAATTTCGCATAACTCCTTTTCAGGATGCTTGAAAATTCATGATGGAAAACCTTTTCGATGTATTCATCTGTAAAACTGGGATTCGTTTCATCATCACATATGAATATTGTATTTCGGATGTTGGTTCCGCCGAAGGCAACCCCATAAAATTTCATCCGTTTAAGCCCGTACACCCGGTCAAGATTTTCGCGGAGTACCTTATCGGGATATTTGGCAAATGTCCGGTTAAGGATGGAGATAAAACGCTGACGTTCATTACGGGCAAGCGGTTCTACCTCTGCATTGATTTTAGCGTTGTACCAATGCTTCGGAAACATCTGTTCCTGCAAGGTAAAATAGATCTCAGTACTGGTGCGTTCATCCAGATAGTAATCCCTGGGATAGGAACTGCCCAGCAAAATAATTACAACAACCAATAACGGCCAAAATTTCCTCATTGAAGCGATACTCTTTTTTACCGCAACAAAGATTGGCACAATGATTTTACAACTCAGTCATCTTCCTGAATTTTTGCTAACGCAAAAATGTTAACAGAAAACAGTGTTAATGCTAAGACAATGAAGATGTTACAATGATTTTGTGAGGCGGGTGTTGATTTCGGATGAAATATCGTTCCGGTGTTGTTAATAACTCTGAACCTGCGGGTGCTGATCCCTGAATGTTCTCAAACGAGCTTCCAGAATTGGCAATTGTTCCCGTTTTACGAGCGATACGCAGGCCCGGATACCTTCGGTACGGTCGCTGCCGGTAATGGTCAGGGCAATGGCGCTGATGCCATAGTAGATCAACTCTTCCAGCAATTCTTCACCGGAAAAGCCCGGATAGGCGAAGGTGAAATAAAACCCGTTTGCAATGGGTTCATCTTCGTCTTTATCGTAAACGATTAGGAAGCCGTTGTCGATAAACATTTTTTTCATGAGCATGGCCTTTTCCCCATACTCCTTGACCACTGCGACAAAATCGTACGTGCCATCGTTTACGGCTTTTAACATGGCTGCAAGGCCATATTGGCTTGAGTGGGCGGTTCCGGCACTCAATGCATACACTGTCCCGTATATCAGGGCACGGCCGACGATGTTGGTCGAATAACACCATAACAGGTTTTCCGACTGCGTGTTAAAAAGCTTATTTGATACGATCATCAGTCCAATGCGCTGACCGGCGTAACTGAATATCTTTGAACTTGAGATCAGCAGAACATAATTGTCAGTGTACTTTGCAACAGTTGGCTGGTATGGAGGTTGTCCGGGTTTGGAATAATCTTTCCGGAAATCCATGGCAAAATAGGCCAGGTCTTCAATAATGATCACATTGTATGTGTTGGCCAGTTCTCCGATTATACTCAGCTCCTTATGGGTAAAGCAAATCCATGAAGGATTGTTCGGATTTGAATAGAGGATTGAATGAACATTCCCTTTTGAAAGATAGGATTCCAGTTTTTCACGCAATTTTTCCCCGCGGTAATTGTAAACGTCAAATGTTTCAAAATTTAAACCAAGCACCCTGTGCTGCTGGTGGTGTACAGGGAACCCTGGATCGATGAACAGGGTCGTATCTTTGTCCTTATCGATTTTCGAGAAGGTCAGGAACGCGGCAAATCCGCCCTGCATACTGCCTACTGTTGGTACACAGTTGGCCTCATCCACATCGACATCGAGGAAGAGTTTGACAAACCGTGAAGCCTCCTTCTTAAGTACCGGTATGCCTTCGATATCAGGATAGATCGAAGCGACCCCACGCTGAAGCGCTTCAATTTCAGCCTGTACGCCGATTGGATTGGGGGCAAGACCCGGAACTCCCATCTCCATCCTTATAAACTTTTCGCCGGTCTCGCCTTCAATGCCATTGATTAACCGCTTTATTTCACGGATAGATGCTTTACCGATGCTCCGGATTTTACTGTTCTGAAAATGTTGTTGAACAACTTCATAATTGATGGGGGTATCTTTCATAGCGGAGATGTGAAGGGGCATTGGTGAATAAAATAACAGGCACAAAATTGATTATTTATTTTCAATTTTCCAATGTTTTTATTGAATTAAGATACGTTAAAATGGGGTTTCGCTGCCGGTATAACATGTAATCCCGAATGATGCGAACTGGTCTGCGATTTCCTGAAGTTCATCTTTTGCCGGAATGTTATAATCTGACGCCTGATATTTTTTTCCAAGGAGGTTGTATTTTTCCCGGCCCAGATGGTGGAGGGGAAGGAGATTGACCTCGTTCCGGCCTGTTGACAAAATAAACCGGGCCATTTCACTGATATTCCCTTTATCGTCATTGAACCCGGGAATTACAGGTAACCTGAAAATCAACCTTCCCTGGAATTCCTTGGCAATCCGGCGGGCATTCTCCAAAATAAGGGAGATGGGGGAGTGTGTAGAATGGTGAGATTGTGAAATAGTGAGATTGTGAAAAGAGGATTCATTGAATGTTTTCAAATCAAAAAAGATCCAGTCGATATAGGGTAAAGCTTTTTCATAATTCTTCCAGGGGACATTCCCGCATGTTTCAATGGCCGTATGGATGTAGGCTTCGAAACAACGTTTCAGCAGGTTATAGGCGAATTCAGGTTGGGTGAAGGGTTCCCCTCCTGTGAGGGTGATGCCACCACCTGGGCCCCAGTATTGACGGTCGCGATTGATTGTTGCATAGAGATCCTCGATGGAAATTTCAAATCCTGCAATGTTCAGCGCCCCCGAACAACATGCCTTTGCGCAGTCGTAGGTGGTGCATTTTGCACAAGTTCCCCGATCGAATGTCAATGTGTTATTTTGCTCGTTTCTCGAAATGGAAATGGCCCCATGCGGGCAGCTTTTCATGCAAAGCCCGTCGAAGGTGCATTTTGAATTACGGTAAAGCGGTTCGGGGAAAAATGAGATTCCTTCAGGGTTGGAACACCAGGCACATGCAAGGGAACATCCTTTGAAAAAGATCAGTGTGCGACAACCTGGGCCGTCGTGTACCGAAAAGCCCTGGATGTCGAACAAATGACCTTTGGCTAATTTTGTTTGTACCATTTGAAATCGGCACATTTGCTTGCAATCATATCTGGATAGGCCAAAGTGATTCCCATGCATTTTCCCAGGTAATCTTTTTCGACAGAATAGTTGGCGCAGAATCTGCATTTTGCAATTTTTTCCATCTTGTCGCACAAAGGACCATCGGGGCCGACGTGTTCTTTACTCAGTTTGCATATCCCCCTGAAAACATCAACCGGGAGGTAAAACTTACAGTCTTTACATGAATACTCTTCCATATTTATACTATATCTCGATTTCGATTACGCTGTTACCCTGTTACCTTTTTACAACTCTTCATACTCCGTTCTTGCAATCACCTCATCCTGAATTTGTTTACCAAGTTCTACCCAATATTGTGTAAAACCGGCGACCCGGACGAGCAAACTTCTGAATTTATCAGGATCAGCCTGGGCCTGTTTGAGCATGCGGGAGTCAACAATGTTGAACTGAACATGAAAGCCACCCTTACGGAGATAGGCACGGATCAGCTCCAGGAATTTTCGTGATCCTTCGCGGCCTTTAACAACGGAAGGATGAATTTTCATGTTGAGCTGAGAATTTTGAGATTTTGCATGGTTCCAGCAGGTGGCTGAATTGAACAGGGCATAGGGCCCGTTTTTATCAGTACCAGGGTAAGCCGATACGGAACCGTCAGAGAAGGTTGTGCCGCTCAGTCGTCCGTCGGGACTGGCCAGCGTAACTGCTCCCATCGGACCGTGGGTGGATACGGAGATCTGGCATGCATACATGGGTTGATCGTAGAGCGAACGGTAATTGTGCGTCATATCACAAAACCAATCTTCCCAGTCTTTCATTATTTCGTCAACGAACTGATTGTCATTCCCGAATTTTGGTGCATCGAGGCTCTGGCGGTGAATTTTTTGCCAGTCACGATAATCTTCTGTGGGAACCTGATCGATTAAAGAGTAGGAGCCAGTTTCCTGTGCCGTTTTATAGCCGAAATTTGCCAGGAGCGCCTTCCGGTATTCATCCAGTGAATAGTTGTTTTCGGTAAACACATTCTGTTTAAGCGAACTCAGCGAATTCACCAGGTTGGCGGTACCACAGCTTTCAATGTTGAAGGTTGTATTATACCGGCAGCCCATTTGACCAATATCTTTGCCTTTTGCAAGGCAATCGGGCTTCAGCATTGAATTTACTAGCGACGGCGAAATTTTCCGCCAGGCATCATGCTGAATGTTGTTTGTCAAGGTAAGTACATGGCAGGCCCTGCTGAAATAGACCTTAAAAGCCTGCCATATTTCGTCGTAGCTATTCAGTTTATATCCGTGTGAAGGAAAAACACGCTGGCCTGTGCGCATATCCATGCCATCGAACAGGGCCACTTCAAGCAATTTAGGAAGGTTGAGGAAGTGGACTCCCACACTGGTAGCCGGAGCAGAACCACCTGGTATCCAGTGAATTTCATTGTCAAGCTCCAGTGGCATCCAGCTTCCTGGCGATGTTTCGAGGCATCCCCCGATGGCCCAGGCCCGCGCCTCTTCCAGGGCCATGCCTTCATGGGCATAGTTTCCGATCAAAAATTCGAGGGCAACCTGGTTGTTCACCCACGCCGGGTAACCGGTCCCTATCTTCGTGCATTCAACCCCTTTGAGCAGGAATTCTTCCGGGAGTTTTTCATCATACAAAACCGAAAGCGTAGGTTGGGGGGTATCGCATGTTATTCCTGCTTCAAGGATCAGCATCTCCAGTTCGTTGGTGGCAGAGGTGCCATCTTTCAGCAATCCTCCGAGGCAAAGGTTGTTAAACGTGTTGCCTGACAGAACGCCACCCACCACCCCCATCGAGGCAAAGCAATCTATTTCAGTAAATTTAATGCGCATGCATTCGAGCAGTTCAAGACTCTTTTCGCGGTCGATGGAACCATTTTTCATGTCGCGCTGCCAGTATGGATAGAGCACTTGTCCAACGCGTCCGGGCGACAGCCCTGAAATGGCATCTTCGTTCAATACGGCCACATGGAAAAGCCAAAGCACCTGAAGGGCTTCATGAAATGAACGCGGAGGTTTGGAGGAGATCCATTCAAGACGTTCGGCCATCTCAAGGTATTCGGTTTTTTGTTTTTCTTGTTTTTCAATGGATGCGAGGAAGATCGCCTCCTCTGCATAATTTTTTACCCATTGTTTGATGCCTTCGAGCATCAGGATGACAGCCTTGTAAAAATAGAGACGGTCCATTTCGGGATAGCCTGCCACATCGGCAATTCCCTCTTCACAATTCCGGATAATCCCATCAATACCGAACTGCAGCGGGTAGTAATAATTCATTACTTCACGCCCCTGCGGAAGGGTATAGCCGGAGTCGAACATGCAGATCACCGAGCGCATCAGCGCCTCTTTTTCTTTGTATCCTGGAACCAGTTGTTCGTATTTATGGCCTACATCATCCACCGATTTGTCCTTCCATTTTCTGGCGACTTCAAGCATGATGGGTACCTCCTCAACGCGGAGACCAAATTTTCCTGCAATGGAGATTACCCTACCGGAACTTTTCGTGACGTTTCCGCCCCCTTTGCCCATGGTAGTAAAGGTATCGGCTGTAAGTTTCCCTGATTCCTGAGCCTCCATGTATAGTTTATCCTCCGCAGCCATAAAAAAGGCTTCAGAGAGCCAGGGCATTGGATAGGATCCGCGAAGGAACGATGCTTTACCCATGGCAAGCAGTTCCCCGGGATAGATGGTTGGCGTAAGGTGTTCAAAACCGGATTTTAACGCCTCAGCGCGCCGGATTATGGGGATTTCACCTTCAAGTTCTTCCCACCTGCGGGTGTACCAATAGGGAAACTCCATGGAAACCGACGATTTTGTTTCAAAATAAAGTTCCCTGGCTTCATTTGCGCGAGGGGTGGGTTGCCGCTTGCCTTCGCGGGGAGAAACCTCTTTTCCCGGCTCGCAGCCATAATAATTGATATGGGATTGGGGATCGGTATTCATGGAACAATTATTTCAGGATAAGGATAGATGCTCACAAAGTTAACGATTCTTTTTCTAAAATACCTAAGTTAAATAAATCAACATCAGAGCCGTTTCATTTGCATCATACTGGCCAGAGAAAGCAGGATGCCCAGGATAACGCTGTAAACTGCGGCTACCAGGATTCTGTATCCTTCAGGGAGCATGAAATTCAGAGTTTGGGCAGGTATCCAAAAAATCGGGATGGTCTTTTTAACGACAAAGTTCCAGAAGGTGAGCCAATCACCATCCTGGATATATTTACTTACCTGAACGGGGGTAAAAAATCCCTTCAAGGTTCCGGAAGTATTCATGATGTGCATATCGGTTATTTTATGAAATGCCATGAAAACCGGTGCAAACAAAAGGTTCAGTGTGGTGCCGACTGCAAAGGCAGCCAGGAGTTTTATCCAGGTGAAGCCTGGTTGACGCAGAACATCGGCAGGATTTGCAGTAGGGAAAGAGACTCCAAGTGTTTTAAGCATGATGGGGGCCCCCTCTCCGAAAATCACAAAAGCGACTTTAATGGTTACACCCAGAAAACCCCACACGAGGGCCCGCGGAAGAATCCCAAATCCCTTTTTGGTATATACACCGGTACGCAGCCTCAATCCCAAACTTTCGCCAAAGGTTGCCAGAATGGCGAATTTGATGAAACTCAGCAGGTAGGCGTGGGATGCATTCAGTTGTTCGTAACCTTTAAATACAGGGGGAAATATAAAAAAAGGGAGCAAAACCAGAATGATCACTCCCAACACAATGATATCAGATCTCTTCATAAAAACAGGGGAGTAATTTGTGGAAGGTTATCAGTTAAATGTAGGATCAGCGGGAAAGTTTGCCCAAATGGCGTAATCCTGTCCCATGTTTTTCAAGTAGTTGCTCCAGAGTGTTTCGGGATGGGCATTGATCACCTCACTGACGGTGGTTTGCGAAAGGACCCATGATTTTTCCTTCAGTTCGCGGTCAAGTTGGTTAGGAGACCATCCGGAATAACCAATGAAAAACCGGATTTCATCGGGCGTAATCTCCTTGCTTCTTAACATGGTTTTAATCACACCCAGGTCGCCACCCCAATAGAGGCCCTGCATGATGGGGACGCTGTTTTCTACCTCCTGACGTGTATGAATGAAAAAAATAGAGTCGGTTTTCACCGGGCCGCCAAGATATACGGGAAGATTGTATGCGGAAAAACCTTTGACAATATCTTTGAGTCTCGCTTCGATGGGTTTATTAATGATCACGCCAAATGTGCCTTCTTCGTTATGCTCGGCAAGCAGCACCACCGACTGCCTGAAATAGAAATCGCGCAGTGACGGCTCAGAGATGAGGATGCTTCCCTGTTTTGGTTTTATGCGTTGTTTTTCCATGGTGTTTATCCAATTTTACTACTTTTGTGATGGGCACGTTCGACAAATATAATACCAATTCATGGCAAGGTCAAGCAGGCAATCAACTTTTCTTGAATTACGCGAAAAATATCCGTTTTTTGTCTTTGAAAAACAGGAATATAGTTTGACAAAACAGGGTCTCCAAATCCGTTTTACCTTTAATCTAGCTGATCAATACCATTTTTACCCGTCGATATTCATGCCACGGAACTCAGGTTTTCTACCCGATCATAAAATCATTGACCATCTCGATAATATCATTTTCAACCTGGGCATGATCGAATTGATCAGCTATTGGAAAGCTGCATGTTCTCCACGGCTTGTTATCAAGCCATTTGCCCTCAGCCGGGAACAGGTGGCATGGTGGAAAAACCTCTATTTTCTTGGACTTGGCGAATTTTTTTATCTGAATTCGATCGATGTTTCGGTAGAAAATTTTATGCATATGGAGGTTGCTTCAACGACAGCATTGAGGTCAGAAAAATTCATCCTGGATGAGGCTGTGATCATCCCGGTTGGTGGGGGCAAAGATTCAGCCGTTACACTTGAGTTATTGGGTAACAGGCCCGGAAGCATCCCATTGATCATGAATCCAAGGGGAGCAAGTCTCGCAACCATCGCAGCCAAAGGATTTTCTCAAAATCAGTTTTTTGAAATCCAACGAACGATCGACCCAACCTTGCTGAGGTTGAATGAACAGGGTTTTCTCAACGGTCATACCCCTTTTTCTGCACTTCTGGCATTTATAACGGCTCTTTCAGCCATTGTGACAGGTCACCGGCATGTTGCCCTGTCGAATGAATCGAGCGCCAATGAAGCAACCATCGAAGGAACCGAGATCAACCATCAATATTCAAAATCATTTAAATTTGAATCGGATTTTCGGGATTATGTGAGCAGGTGGATCAGTGAAGATATCAATTATTTTAGTTTCCTCCGACCGCTGAATGAATTGCAAATCGCATTTTTGTTTTCCCGTCTTTCGCAGTATCACAAGGTGTTCAAAAGCTGCAATGCAGGAAGCAAGACTGATTCGTGGTGCGGCCATTGCCCAAAATGCCTGTTCACCTGCATCATTTTATCTCCGTTTATTGAAGAGGAGCAGTTGACGGGAATCTTTGGAAAAGATCTTTTTGCCGATGTATCACTGAAACCGATCTTTGACCAACTCACCGGCATGGCCGAAGAAAAACCGTTCGATTGTGTAGGCACAGTCAATGAGGTGAATGTGGCTCTTTGCGAAACCATCAGGCATCGCGAAGCGGCGGAATTGCCATTTTTGTTGAAATATTACCTGAATTCATCCGCATTCATGCAGTATAGTCAGGTTGATTTCACCAGTGAACTTTTTCAGTTTTCATCAGAACATCATTTGTCGCCGGAGTTCTCCGTGATCATTGGGGAGTTGTTTGACAGAGGAAATAGCGAATTCAATGGTTGATCTTATCAGAAACAGGTTCACCGGATCATCCATCGTACTTCTGGGATTCGGCAGGGAGGGACAGGCGAGTTATGCGTTGCTGAGAAAAGCATTCCCTGACAAACAGCTGTTCATAGCCGATGCCAATGAGAACATAAATGAAAATCCGCTGATTAAAGAGGATCCCCACCTGCGTTTAATTACCGGTCAGGAATACCTTTCAGAATTGAATGGCTTCGATGTGATTTTCAGGTCGCCAGGGATTCCCATCTGGAATTTGAACATTCCCCGGGAAAAAATTACTTCTCAAACAGATTTATTCTTGCAGTGTTATGCGAAACAGGTTATCGGCATTACTGGAACAAAGGGTAAAAGCACAACTTCGAGCCTGATTCATCATATCCTTCAGACTTCCGGCTTTGATACGCTCCTGGCCGGCAACATCGGCAACCCTGTGTTTCATTTCATCGACCTGATCACTCCGGATACCAAAATCGTTTTTGAACTCTCGTCCCATCAGCTCGAATACATTCAGACTGCACCGCATATATCGGTTTTGCTGAATCTTTTCCAGGAGCATCTCGATGCCTATTCCAGTTATGAAGATTATCAATCGGCCAAGGTGAACATCACGAAATATCAGCATGCTGATGATTTCATCATTTTTAATTGTGATGATGCCCTCGTTGACCGGCAAGTTAAGCCATACGAGCGTGTTCGTAACAGTTTTCCTTTTTCAACGGAGCGATGTGTGAACCAGGGGGGCTTTATCCGGGATGGCTGGATTTGCTTTTCAAATGGAAAGGATGTTATCCCTGTATGGAAAATTCATCAGGACAGGTTCCTTCGCGGCGAACATAATCTGAAGAATATCCTGGCTGCAGTGAATGTGGCGATGATATGCCATATTGCTCCTGAAATGATCGAAGAGGGCATTGCTACCTTTAAAGGTCTTGAACACCGGATGGAATATGTTGGAACCTTCAGGAAAATCCATTTTTACAATGATTCCATTGCAACGATTCCTGAAGCATGCATCGCGGCAGTAAAGGCGATTCCTGGTGTGGACACGCTCATTGCAGGCGGGTTTGACCGTGGTATCGACTATGCCGGATTGGCTGTTTTTTTATTTGGTTCAGATGTGCGGAACCTGATTTTACTCGGGGCTGCCGGAAAACGCATTGGCGAACACCTTGCGCTGATGGGAAGCAGCGGAAAGAAGATTTTTTACATTAACAGGTTTGACGATTTCGCCTCCATTGCCTTCCGTGAAACCCGGGAGGGTGGCGTTTGCCTGTTATCACCGGCTGCAGCAAGTTATGATGAATTTAAAAACTTCGAAGAGCGGGGAAAACGGTTCAGGGATTGCGTAAAGAATGATGTAGCAAAATAACGAAATCGCGAAACGATGAAGAGAAGATTTTTTGGCTTTATAGGTTGTTTGATTGTTATATCGGGACAGGTAGTGGCCCAGCAAGTTGACTATAATTCATTGGTTAACAGGTATATTCAAACGTATAAGGACATTGCGATAAAGGAGATGATGGTTTACCGGGTGCCGGCAAGCATCACACTCGCCCAGGGGATACTCGAATCGAATGTGGGCCGAAGCAAACTCGCAACGCAGGCCAACAATCACTTTGGGATCAAATGCCACAAAGAATGGTTTGGCAAGACCTTTTACCAGGATGATGACATGCCCAATGAATGTTTCAGGAAGTATGACAATGCGATTGAGTCGTTTCGCGACCATTCTTATTTTCTTACGCAGCGGGACCGTTACAAAGGGCTGTTCGAACTCGATGTAAATGATTACAAGGGATGGGCCAATGGCGTGCAGTCAGCAGGGTATGCCACAGATCCCCGCTATGCTGAAAAACTGATTCAAACAATCGAAAATTTTTCTTTGTTCAGGTTTGACAATGCCAATTTTGCGACAGCCTTTGGCGACAGTCTGATGGATTTGGATAATCCTGCAAAACTGGCGTGGCTTTGCAGATTCATTGTGATACAAAAGGGTCCGAACAATCGGAATATTTTTGAAAATAACCGGTTACAAATGACCATTGCCCGCAAGGATGATAACGTATATATCCTGGCCCGCGATTTTGACATTTCGGTAACCCATTTATTATCGTACAATGATCTTCATTATGCCACTGCGCTAAGGCCCGGGCAGATTGTGTATCTAGAAAGCAAGCGCCGCAAGGGTGCTGCCGCAAAACATTTGGTAGAGCGGGGTGAGACACTTTACACCATTTCGCAGCTATATGGGATCAAACTTAAAATGCTCTATAAGCGGAACGACCTTCAGGAAGGAGTTGAACCTGCTGCCGGCATGGTGCTGGAATTAAGGTAGGCGATAGTTTTTAAGAAATTTTCCAGCCCCAACTACCAAGTTTATTTGTTCTGAATTTTCAAGAGATCCGACGTCAAATGGAGTATTCCCCCGGATGCCCGACTCAAGTTCCCTGTTTCCCTGGTTGTCGAATAAAAACAGTTCATTGGTTTCAGGAACTACAAACCCAATGAGTGCTTTATTGTTACGGCCATGCAACAGGAATGGCGGATTGCTGATATCCCGGCGGAAGGCATAGGAGTAAATCAGTTTGTAGTTCCGGTCATAATAAAAGATCTTATTCCGGTCGGTAAAAATAAATTCAGGCTGGATATTGCCGATGATATCTTCATAAAAGAAATGGTGTGCCGGTGAGAACAGGTTGAGTGTCACCTCACTCGTCCGGCCATTTCCCTGGATATATATTACTTTACCTGAAGGATCGGTCGTAAGCAGCAATCCTTTTTTATTGTTTTTGGTTGAATAGAACCCTGAGGCAGGCGCGTGCAGGAAATTGGCTCCCGGTGTGATAATTTGATTGCCGCCTGCGTCAACAATCATGGTTGTGCCTGTGATACCGGAGATCACAATGAAATTTTTCATTCCTGACTTATGGATGGCCACCGGTTTGAGAATCTCTTCATTCAGCCTGGGGCGCTTCCAGTTGATGTCTGATTTGCCATCAAGGGTAAAACTATAAATCCTGTTGTCCTGAAATGCCACGAGAATGCTGTAGTTATGATTCTTTTTCCAGTCAGTAACCGTAAGCCCGTTTGTGGCATTTAGAGGGAAACGCATAGGGAATTTATCCGCAAACTGTCCGTTCGCGCGCAGCAGATAGAGATGGGTGTCGGTATTAAAAAGCAGAAACAATGAATCGCTTCCTTTCATACGTATGGGATGGATCTCGCTCATCAGTTTCCCCATGATATGCAGTTTCCAGGCAATATTCCCATCGGAGGTTACCATATACAGGTTATTTGCAATATCAAAAGCAACCACAGCATGATCTCCGGAGGCAGAGGTCGGGATGATCTTCGGTTGTCCGATGATTGTGGTGTCCAGCTTTGCCTGCCATTGCATCGGGCCCTCCTTGTCAATATTGGGGTTGTAACGCAGAAAAATGCTGGAATAAAACATGTTCCCCTGGCTGCTGTATTGAAATGCAACAGATTCGAATTTTCTCAAACTGTCTGTCACAGGGTTTATCTGATCTGAGAGATCCTTGTTTAACATTTCTTTCAGGGAATGTATCGCATCGCGTGTATTGAAATAACAGAAAACATTGAATTTTTCGGAGAGGGTGGCTTCGAAATCGACATAGGTTTTGTCTTTGTTGAGGGTCTCATTATTTGAAACGGCCTTGATAACCATTTCCAGATCACTGGGTTGCCTTGCAAAAATCACATATCCCTTAAGAAAGGTAAAGCAATTCACATTGACCTTGCCAAAAAGTTCACCAAACAGGGCCGGTAAAAAGGCCGGAAGCGCGATCTTGTAAATTTTATGCCCTTTAAGCAGCACTGAATCGGTTTTGATCCCGATGGTATCTGCCAGGGCAAAAAGTGAGGATGCCGTACGCAGTGTATCAAGCGATTTGAAAGCCAGGAATGATACTTCGGCATTTAATTTCGGATCTTTCACGACAAACATGCATGCTTCATTGCCGATCCACGGGAGAAAATATTCGCCTACATTCAGCTGGTATTGGTCGATGAGGGATAAGACCGTATTTTGTTCGCCGGTAAAATTGTCTTCACGCTGGGTTCGGTTTTGAAATCGCTGGCAGAAGCGGGATGGATCGCTCCATCCGTAGGCTGTAAAATAGAGCGCGTTTGAGGGAATAATAGAAGCGATCTCTTTTTTCTGTGGTTTCTGGTCGGCAAAAAGAGCCAAAAATTGTTGGCTGCTGTCGGAAGCCACAGTAATGCCATTGAACAGCAGTTCATCTTTCTTAATAATGAGGTCAAATCCGCTCCAGTCGGCAAAGTTCGAAAATTTCAACAAGTCAGGGAGGATTTCATCACGGGTTATTTTTGAGAGCACGAGTGAGAAAAAGCGGTAGTTTACATAAATATTGGCATCTACTTTCTTCCCTGTTGTGGCTTCCACTTTTCTGAATCCTGAGGAGGTGGCCAGCGGGGTATTCAGGGAGAGCCTGTCAACGGCTCGTTTTACCAGGTCGGCATGAAAACTTCCGATAAAAACCCCTTTGAGTACTGCAAAATAAAAGGCATCGCGGCTGCCTTTGGCCTGAATCCGGTGCAGGTTGGTGGTGAAATAGGGTGTTTCAGAAAGAACAGCTTTCCCTGCACCTATTTCGTTGATGAAATCAAGAATGTACGATTCGGGATCGGAGCCTCCGACCTTGGCGAGGTAGAGTGCCCCGAAATTGGTCCGGCCACTGAGTGTGATGGATACCAATACGTTATATTGCTGGAAAATTTTGCTGATCTTTTCATTTTTCAGGCTGGCCGAATCAACGTAATTAAGTTCATTCCGAACAGAGTTGATTCCCGGGAAGCGTGACAGTGCTTTCCAGAGTAAATTAGATCGGTTGAGCTCTTCAAGCAGGTTGCCTGCTTTATTGAGCTGGATAATCAGGGCTGTATTGCCCGGGATGGCATTGAAGGGTGATTCGGCAGGACGCTGAAATTTCCAGTAAAGCGAATAGCCAAGCCAGGAAAATCCTGTCAAGGCTAACAAAACTGCGAGGGTGATCAGAATGATTCGAAATTTTCTCATGAATGGTTTTCCTTGGAAAAAACCGGCGCAAAGGTAGATAAAAATCAGAGCTGTTCCGCCATTCTGAAACTTTTACGGTGATGTAAGGTTATGCCGATCCGGGCGATGGTATCACGATGGTGTTTTGATGGATAACCCTTGTTGTTTTTCCATCCATATTCAGGGTACGCCTCATGAATCCCAACCATATATTCATCCCGGTAAGTTTTGGCCAGCACGGATGCAGCAGCAATGGAGAGGTATTTTTCATCTCCTTTTACGATACATTGGTGAGGAGTGTTTGGATAAGGCTTGAAGCGGTTGCCATCGATCAGGAGCAGCTGGGGCAGCTGACTGAGTTTTTGTATCGCACGGTGCATGGCAAGAATGGAGGCATTCAGGATGTTTATTTCGTCGATGGTTGTGGCATCAACAGAGGCTACTGCCCATGCAATGGCTTTGCGTTCTATCATGGGGCGGAGGGTATTCCGCTGTTTTTCGGAAAGTTGCTTTGAATCGGTGAGGATATCATCGGTGAAACCGCGTGGAAGAATAACGGCCGCTGCAAAAACCGGTCCTGCCAAACATCCGCGTCCTGCCTCGTCACAACCTGCTTCCATGAGCAATTTCGAATAATGGCTTAATAGCCGCGCATGGTTCATGGAATTAAGGATATACCAGGTTATGGATAAACAGGTTGTTGAGCAAAATTCCTAAGAAATAGATCAACAGGATGATTTCCGCAACCCGTGTTTTTTTTAGATTGGTGAGCATCCCTGTGATAACCATGGTGACAGCCGGCATCGCCAGGGCCGGGTGAAAAATGGCAAAAGATCTGGTATAGGTGAAGGAGATGATCGTAAATACAATTGTCCAAAGAAGTATGTTGGTTTTAGCCCGGAGTTCAACTGTTTTTTCCGGCCCACTTGAAAAATAGAAGATCCCCCAAACAGCAAGAATTAGCGTGTATCCCGAAAGAATCCAAAAGTCAGGGTGGAATGGATTCGGAAAAATAAGAATCTGACGGAAAAATGCTGGATATTCATACATCCTCAGTAAAAATTGATCCTGCCAGAAGTACCATACAGCCAGATAAATGAATGGGGTTGACAATCCAACCACTGCAGCTATCCATGATCTCCAGTTCAATGCACGAAATAACAGAAAACTGATAACTACAAAAAAGAACCAAAACAGAAAAGGGAGGTAAAACAGGCTGGCCAGGGAGGTGAATAGTCCGGTAGCAAATATACGGTCAAGGTGTTCAGGTTTGTTGTAGGAGATAAGCAGGTGATATAAAATTAACATCATGAACACCATCGATATGTTGATCGGATTAAGGGTAAGCTGTTCTGGCAGAAAACTCATAAGAACCAGGAACACCAGGGCAGATAGAGAAGAATTTTTCAAAACCAGTTCATGCTTGCTAAGAATGCGTGTAAGCCAGTATGTTTCGGCTAAAACAATGATGAAGCCTGAGATGGAAGCCAGGACAGGCTTATCAGATAAAAGAAAATATAACAATGAATAAAGTGGTATCGGCCCTTCCGGTGCGGGCATTCCGGGCGGGTTTATAAAGGCATTGAGCCAAAGGCAAGTTCCGATGATGCCAATTACCAGATACTGGCTGAAGAAGCTCGATTTGAAAAATTTTATAAACACGTTGGCAGGTAAAGGGTTTGATTATTTGGTAACAAGGTAAAAAGGTGACAAGGTGACAAGGTAACAAGGTGACAAGGTGACAAGGTAACAAGGTAACAAGGAAAAGGGTTACAGGTTTTATAGATCGAAACCGATGTCTTTCCTGTAATGTTTTCCCTTAAAATCGATTTTTGCTGCATTTTCATATGATTTAGCCAGGGCTTCATGCATGGTTTTCCCAAATGAAGTCACAGCCATTACCCTGCCTCCATTGGCTACAGTCTCTCCGGTAACAGGGTTCAACTTGGTCCCTGCGTGGAATACAAGACTGCCAACAACCTGTTCCTGGCCTGTGATGACCATTCCTTTTTCATATGCGTTGGGATATCCTTCGGCGACCAGCATCACTGTTGCAGTTGTCAAAGGGCTGACAGAGATGATTTCTGTTTCCAGGGATTGATTGGCCACAGCGTTGAATAATCTGACCAGGTCATTCTGAATCCGGGGAATTACTGACTCGGTCTCAGGATCTCCCATCCGGCAGTTATATTCAATGACAAATGGATGATCGTTGACCTTGATCAGTCCAAAAAAGATAAATCCTTTGTAATCAATGCCTTCGGCACGAAGTCCATGCATGGTTGGCTTGATGACCTGCTGTTCGACTTTGTCCATAAAAAGTGTATCGGCAAAGGGAACGGGAGAAACAGATCCCATCCCACCGGTATTGGGGCCGGTATCGCCCTCTCCGATCTTTTTATAATCTTTGGCTTCAGGAAGAAGCAGGTAGTTTTTTCCATCGGTCAGTATGAATACAGAAAGTTCGATCCCTGCCAGGAACTCCTCGATCACTACCTTTTGCGAGGCTGGCCCAAACCGCTCTTCCTCGAGCATTCCGGTGAATTCACGTGTTGCCTCTTCAAGGGTTTTGCATATGAGTACCCCTTTGCCGGCAGCGAGTCCATCAGCTTTCAGAACATACGGCGGGCTGAGTGATTTCAGAAAATGATGACCCTCATGGATGTTGGTGCGATCAAAGGTTTGGTATCTGGCAGTTGGAATTCCATGCCGATGCATGAATTGTTTTGCGAAATCCTTGCTCCCTTCAAGCATGGCAGCCTGTTTTACAGGGCCAATGACGGGAACGTGCTGAATGTCGGGATCGGCTTTGAAAAAATCATGAATTCCATTTACAAGAGGGTCTTCAGGCCCCACAATGACCATATTGATCTTTAGGTTCAGTACCGTGGCTTTTACTGCTGGAAAATCGTTGACCGAAACCGGAATATTTTTTCCAAACAGAGCAGTCCCGGCATTTCCGGGGGCAATGTATAAGTTTGTCAGGAGAGGGCTTTGAGAAAGTTTCCAAGCCAGTGCATGCTCCCGGCCGCCTGATCCAAGCAACAGAATATTCATAAACAATCAGGATTTAACTGCTTTTTCAATCGATTCCCATAAACGGTCGGCAGTTTGCTGCCAGGAGAACATATCTTTACGGCGGCGGCCGCGGACGATCAGCTCTTCGCGGATACTTTCGTACTGGTAGGCCTTGTACAGGGCCTCGGCAATGGATTCCGGATCAAAGGGGTCAACCAGCATGGCTGCATCGCCAGCCACTTCGGGCATGGAGGTCACATTGGAGGTGATAACCGGCACGTCACTCCGGAAGGCTTCAACAATGGGAATTCCAAATCCTTCAAAATAGGAGACATAGGTGAGGGCCAAAGCAGAACCCAGCACCCGGGCAAGTTCCTCGACATTTAATCGTCCGGTAAAAATTACATCATCGGAAAAGATCATGCGGGTAAAGGCAAAATCGATGTCGCGGGTCCACCATTTTTTTGCTCCGACAATTACCAGTTTGACTTCTGAAGGATTGGATTTCTTGAAGAGATCAAAGGCGCGGAACAGATTGACCAGGTTTTTACGCGGATGAAGTGATCCGATGAATATGAAATAAGGAAGGCCTTCCGTATACTCATTGCGGACCTGTTCCTTTTCCTTTGTGGTAAGGGTGTGGTAGGCATCGTGTGCACCGTCGAACACAACATCCACTTTGTCGGGCGAAACATGGTATTGTTTTACAATGTCCTCCTTTGAAAACTCAGAAACAGTTGCAATCCGTACAGCTTTTGCTGCATATTTGGGAAAATACTGGCGGTAATAGCGACGGGTCCAGAAGGGGATATCCTGAGGATAGTGTTCGAAATTAAGGTCATGGAACACAGTCATCGATTTTACCGGTGTTTTCAGAGATAAAAACCCATCAGGCGAAAGAAAAAGATCAGGCTGGATCTGTTTAAGCAGCTTTGGGATCGCCATTTCGAACCAGGTGTAATAAAGTACCGGATGTCGGGCATGCGGGTATTGGATGATGGGGGTTATATTATCGGAAAACAAAAATTCAGGATCATATTCCCTGTCGAATATGAAATAGAAGTGATGCTCAGGATGTTGCGTAGTAATTCGTTTCAGCGATTCGTATGTAAACCAACCGATTCCTTCAAGCCTGTTCTGGATGAGCAGGCGGGTGTTAACAGCAATGTTCATTAATTTATTTAACTTTGTAGCAAATATCTGAATATTTTTTGAGTTATAATAAAAAGTTCCCAATCCCGGAAACTTTTATTCTTTTTTCATGCGGCGAAAGTTTCTCACAAACCTGGGCTTGCTCCTCTTTCTTAACCTACTGATAAAGCCGGTTTGGATTTTTGGAATTGACCTGAATGTACAGCGTATTGTTGGGGTTGGTGATTACGGTTTTTATTTTGTGATCCTGAATTTTTCGTTCCTGTTCAATATCATCCTTGACCTGGGCATCACCAATTTTAACAATCGTAATATTGCCCAGCACAATCATCTTCTGAACAAGCATTTTTCAGGGATACTGGTCGTGAAACTACTGCTTGGCCTGGCTTATGTCTTGATTGCCTTTATCATGGCCCTGATCCTGCGCTACAGTGCCGATCAGTTCAGGTTGCTGGGATGGCTTGCCCTCAACCAATTTCTTCTCTCCTTCATTCTTTACCTCCGGTCGAATATTTCCGGATTTATGATGTTCAAGACAGACAGTTTTCTATCAGTACTTGACCGGCTCCTGATGATCCTTTTTTGTGGCATGCTGCTTTGGGGACATGTTATTTCGACTCCATTCAGGATCGAATGGTTTGTCTATTCTCAAACAGCCGCCTATTCGATCACGGCGCTGCTTGCCTTTTTTATTGTGGTGAAGAAGTCTCGTTTTCGCAAATTGAACTGGAATTTTCCTTTTTTTCTCATGATCATGAAGCAGAGTTTGCCCTTTGCCCTGCTGGTACTCCTGATGACCTTTTACAATCGCCTTGATCCCGTGATGCTTGAAAGTCTTCTTCCCGATAAAATGGGCAATGAGCAGGCCGGCATTTATGCCTCAGGATTCCGACTTCTTGATGCAGCCAATATGATCGCCTATCTTTTTTCGGTGTTACTGATCCCGATATTCTCGAAGATGATCAAGAAAAAGCAGCCCATAGAGCACATGCTGAAACTTTCATTTACCATCGTGATCACACTGGCCATAATCGTTGCATTTGGATCCTTCTTCTATAGTTATGAATTGATAAACTTACTCTATGATTCCCATATTGAAGCTTCGACGCAGGTATTTCAGATCCTGATTCTGGGTTTTATTGCAGTTTCTACCACATACATCTTCGGCACATTGCTTACTGCCAACGGCAACTTAAAGCAGTTGAATTACATTGCACTGATTGGGTTGTTGATCAACTTTGGACTGAATTATCTGCTCATTCCGCACATGTTGGCCCCGGGTTCTGCAATTTCAAGCCTTGTAACACAGTTTACCATGGCTTTTCTGCAAGTCGTTATGGTTCAGCGAATTTTCAGGTTTAAAGTAAACTACCATTACCTGCTAACCCTCTTTCTGTTCCTAATTGGGGTGATTTGTTTCAATATGTTGTCAAAGATGTATATCATCCACTGGTCATTTTTACCGGCCCAGAAAGCGTGGCTTGGCAACTTTGCACTTATGCTGATTGCCTCTGTTTTCCTGGCTGCCTTTTTGCGGCTATGGAGCTTGCGGTCATTGATGAATATCCTGCGCGAAGGCCGTTGAATATTTAGGGTTCCCCTGTAACTTCCTGTCGGAGTTTCCGTATAATTGCCTAACTTTGGCAACAATAATGATATTTCTCCTATGACCAATGAAATTAAAAAAGCAGAAGATTTCGACTCCTCAAATCTCGTAATCTTCCTCTACAGATGGCGCAAACCCTTGTTTATTGTGTTGTTGGTGGCGCTTGTGGGTTCTTGGTTTTTTTCATCCCCATGGTTCATAACACCCAAATACAAATCAACAGTCATTATGTTCCCGGCAGGCAGCAGTTCCATATCCAAGTCTTTGTTAAATGAACAATCGGTTAAAGGGCAGGATATAACCGCTTTCGGAGAGGATGGTCAGGCTGAACAGCTTCTTCAGATACTGAATTCAAATAAGATACGTGACCGCATCATGCGCAAATTTAATCTGATGCAACATTATGAGATTGACAGCACCTCAAATTCTAAGTACTCCTTCCTCTTTAAAGAGTATGATAACAACATTACGTTCAGGAGAACTGAGTTCATGGCTGTGGAGATATCCGTATACGATAAAGATCCTCAGTTTGCCGCTGATATTGCGAATACCATTGCTTCGTTGCTTGATTCTGTGAAAAACGATATGATGCGACAACGTTCAGTTAAGGGATATGAGGTGGTGGCAGCTGAATATAATTCGATGAAATCGGAGAAGGACCAGATTGTAGATTCACTGATTAAGTTGGGAAGCCTTGGTGTAAATGATGTAGAATACCAGTCGCAGGTACTCAACCAGCAAAATGCCATTGCCATCATGAACGGGAACAGAACAGCGCAGGCAGCCCTTCAGAAGAAACTTGATATCCTTGGAAAATATGGCGGGATCTATATGGCATTGAAAAATGCGCTTGAATTTAAAACAGAGCAGCTCATCCTGTTGGAAACCAAATACAAACAGGCAAAGGTCGATGCAGAGGAGAATCTCCCTCAAAAATTTGTCGTAAGTGATGCATTTAAAGCAGAACGAAAATCATATCCCATCCGGTGGCTTATTATTTCAGTTTCAATGGTTTCTGCGCTTTTTATGTCGATCATCATCATCATGATTATTGAAAAAATCTCTGCGTATAATTCACATAAAAAATTTCAACTCGGACAATAATAAAAATCCAAGGTATGGACAATTTTTTCAACAGTAAAAATATTATTGAAATAGTACTTAAATGGAGGTTGCAGCTTGCTGTGGTTGTCGTGGCAGCGATATTGCTGTCCGTATTGTTTTCAAGCCCGATATTTATCACGCCCTTGTACAAATCGACCTGTCTGCTATATCCTTCCAATATTTCCCCCTATTCCGATGAAAGTGAGACAGAGCAGAGCCTTCAGATTTTCCAGTCGAGAGACATACGCGATTCATTGGTTAAAAAGTTTAACCTTGCAAAACACTGGGGAATCGATTCCAGCTACACCCATTTCGAGAGCACCTTGGTTTGGGAATACAGCCAACGGGTTCATGTCAACAAGACCCCTTTTGAGGCCGTTGAAATTGAAATATGGGATCAGGATCCCATCATGGCAAGGGATCTGATCAATGCCATGATTGAAGCCTACAACAAGAAGATCAGGGCCATGCATAAAGAAAAGTTTGGGGAGGTGGTTTTCAACTATAATTACATCATGGGTGTGAAGAGGGGTTTTTTGGATTCACTGAAAACACGGGCGGAGGAGTTGGGAATCAAGTACGGAATCTTACAGTATGAGGCGCAAACACGAGAGGTTCTGCGTGCCTATTTGAGTACCGGGGGTGGCTCTGTGCGCTCGGCTGAGGCGAAGGCGATGAAGAAAAACCTGGAGGAAAAGGGTGGTGAGATGCTCCTGCTTTCAGAAATGATGCGTTCCGAAGCGGGCGCATTCAGTGCCATGAAGATGGATGCCGACCGGGCCCTGCTTGATTACAACCGTGATTACACCTATGTGAATGTACTAAGCAAACCTTTTGTGGCTGATAGAAAGGCCTATCCCATCCGGTGGATCATTGTGGTATTTAGCACGTTGGCTGCTTTTTTCATGGCCATACTGATCATTGGTGCAATAGAACGAAGCAAATTCCGCAGCTTCTCAACTGAGAGGAATGAAGGATAAACTGGCAGCGATACGGAGTTACCTAACTGGCGGCAATCAAAGGATTACCATCCTTTATTTCCTGAGTGCGATATTCATCGGACTGAACTGTTATTTCGTTTCCCGCGAGGTTTATTGGTTGTTCTTCATGCCTTTGTTTCTGGGGGTTATCTACCTCTATTTTTATTCGTTGGATAGAATTCTGCTCCTGATCACGTTATTGACTCCGGTGGCCATTAATATTACCCAGTTTGATTTTAACGTAGGCGTGTCGCTCCCTTCTGAGCCAATGATGCTTGGGGTCTTATTGTTATTCATCATCAAGATTATTTATGCAAATGATTTTGACAAAAGGATATGGACGCACCCATTGACGATTGTAATCGGATTGCAGCTGGTGTGGATGCTCATTACCAGTATTACCAGTGATATTCCGCTGGTTTCGTTCAAACATTTGCTTGCCCGCTTATGGTTTGTGATTCCATTTTACATTCTGGGGATCCAACTTTTCAGGAAACGTTCCAATATCAACCTTTTTGTCTGGTTTTATGCCATTTCCCTTATCGGAGTAATTTTTTACACCACATACAACCACTCGCTGTGGGGATTTGATGAAAAGGCAGGCCACTGGGTGATGGAACCATTTTATAACGATCACACAGCCTATGGAGCGATTCTCGCCCTTTATATCCCGCTTTTTTGTGGGTTTACATTCAGCAATGTATATTCAAAGACGATCCGTTTCTTCTCAGTACTTGTGTTGGTGATCCTGTTTACGGCGCTGGTTCTTTCGTTTTGCCGGGCAGCCTGGCTCAGCCTTGCGTTTGCCTTCGGGATTCTGTTCATCATCCTCCTCCGGATCAAATTCAAATGGATTTTATTTGTTTCCGTCATTTTTGGGATCACCTTTTATCTGTTTTCTTTTCAAATACTCGATCGGCTTGAAAAGAACCGGCAAGGGCCTTCAGCCAATTTTGTGGAGCATATTCGATCCATCTCCAATATTTCTACCGATAATTCGAATCTTGAGCGGATCAATCGCTGGCAATCGGCATTACGTATGTTTGCAGAGAGGCCTGTATTCGGGTTTGGGCCAGGAACATACCAGTTTGAGTATGCTCCATTTCAGCGGTCTGAAGAAAAGACGCTGATAAGTACCAATGCGGGAGATAAGGGAAATGCCCACAGTGAATATATTGGTCCGTTGGCTGAACAGGGATTCCCGGGAATGATCATTGTGTTTGTCTTGATATGGTCTTTTATTCATACCGCCATGCGTGTTTACCGACGTTCGGATGAGCCGGAGGTAAAGATGCTTACTTTATCGCTCATGCTGGCGCTTATGACCTATTTTTTCCACGGAATCATGAATAATTTCCTTGATACGGATAAAGCCTCGGTTCCAGTCTGGGGATTTATGGCAGCTATTGTTGCCCTCGATTTGTACACAAGGGGGAGGGAAGTGACCAATGACCAATGACCAATGACCAATGACCAATGACCAATGACTTGTTAGGTGGTCATCCTGTTATCCTGTTACTTTTTCCGATTTTCTGCCAGTTGCCTCAGGATAGCCAATTCCCGCCACTTTTTCCGGGGATCATCAGCGGGTATACCCCAATAGGTTTTACCACCTTCGAGCGATTTATCGACTCCTGACAAGGCGAGGACTACGGCTTTTTTGCCAATAACAAGATCTTTATTTACCGAAACACGCGCCCATAGGATAACATCGTCTTCGATGCGCGTAACACCTGCAATTGCACAGTGTGCCCCAATCAGGCAATTTCGTCCAACATAGGTGTCGTGTCCGATCTGGATATGGTTGTCGAGTTTACTTCCTTCTGAAATAATTGTGTCGCCCGAAACGCCTTTATCAATGGTAGTAGCGGCTCCGATTTCCACCCTGTCTTCAATGACAACACGACCGCATGATTCCAATTTTTTCCAACCTTCAGGACGACGCTGAAAATAAAATGCATCCGCTCCGAGAACAGCACCGGAATGAATAATAACATCATCTCCAATCACAGTGTGATCATAAATGGTCGCATTGGCATGAATAATACAGTTTTTGCCGATCTTTACATGGTGCCCAACAAAAGCACCTGGTTGGATGGTGGTTCCTTCCCCAATATATGCGGTGGCGCTGACAGATGACGAAGCCTTTTCGAATGGCCTGAAGCGCATGGCCAATGAAACATAGTCGTCGAAAGGATTCTCGCTGATAAGCAGCGCTTTCCCTGCCGGACACTCCACCTCCTTGTTGATGATAATCGTTGTTGCGTTCGAGTTGAGCGCCTTTGTATAGTACTTGGGATGATCGACAAAAGTCAGATCTCCGGCTTCCACCATGTGGATTTCGTTCATCCCGGTTACCAGGAATCCAGGATCGCCTATCGGTTTCGCATTCAGTGAAGCCGCAAGTTCGGCAAGGGTTATTGGCTTGGGAAATTTCATACTTTCACCCGCTCCGAATAATCCCCTGTGCGGGTATCGACTTTGATCGTCTCGCCTTCTCCAATAAAGAGAGGAACCTTAACAATGGCACCGGTTTCAACGGTACAATCCTTGAGCGTATTGGTAGCCGTGTTGCCACGCATACCTGGTTCAGTATAGGTGATTTTCAGGACTACGAATGGGGGAAGTTCGCAGGTAAGTGCTGTTTCAGTATCAACGTGAAAAAGAATTTCAACCTCCTGGCCCTCCTTTAAAAACTGCGGGGCATTTATAAGGCTATCCGGTACATAGATTTGTTCGAAGGTTTCTGTATGCATGAAATGGTAATCCGTATTTTCCTTGAAAAGGTACTGGTATTTTCTGCGCTCAACACGTGCAATTTCAAGTTTGGCGCCTGAATCAAAGGTGTTGGAAATCACGCGGCCGTGCTTAAGACTTTTTAATTTTGTCCGAATGAAAGCTGGTCCTTTACCGGGTTTCACATGCTGAAATTCCACAATGCTGTAAAGGTCGTTGTTAAATTCGATGACCAGCCCATTTCTGATATCTGCTGTTGTAGCCATATATAAATATTGATGTATGATTTTAAGGGGCTGCAAAATTAGTTAAAAATCTTGATTAAATATGTTAATTTTGCGGCTGTTTTGAAAAACGTGGTCTGCTCCGGTTGATGAAAAATCTACTAAAACGAATTCTTGGCGTGCTGCATATATCTGTAACCCGCAATCAGAGATACGATGCATACACTCTGAAAATTATACAACGAACACTGAAACCGGATTCGAATTGTATAGATATTGGTTGTCATAAGGGGGAGATCCTCGACCTGATGATCAAAGGAGCGCCAATGGGAAGAAAATTTGGTTTTGAACCCATCCCTATGCTTTATCACTTTTTGTCTTCAAAATATCAGGGAGATCCAACCGTGACAATCAGTGCTGTTGCGCTCTACGATAAATCAGGAACGACCACCTTCCAGCATGTGCTGAACGCCCCGGCATACAGCGGAATCAAAAAGCGAAAGTACGATGGTAAGCACGTTGAAATCGAACAGATTTCGGTGGCGACAGACCTTCTTGATCATATCATTCCCCCGGATGTTTTTATCAACCTGATGAAAATTGACGTTGAGGGGGCTGAATTCCAGGTGATGAAAGGCGGGGCTGCTACCCTCAAACGATGCAGACCAGTGATCATTTTTGAATTCGGTATGGGCGCTGCTGATTTTTACAATTCAAAACCAAATGAATTGTTTACCTTTTTAACAAGGGAGTGCGGCATGAAAATTTCTACCCTGAAGGCTTTCCTTGAACATTCGCCTGAATTATCTGAAGCACAGTTCAGCCACATGTTCGAACAAGGAAGCGAATATTATTTTGTGGGACACCCTTAATGCGTGACGCGTAACAGATAAAAGTCACCCTGTTACCCTGTTACCCTGTCACCCTGTCACCCTGTTACCCTGTTACCCTGTCACCTTTTATAATCCTCTATCTGCAAAGATTTTGTGGCAAACGCAGATTCTGTATGATGCAGATTGGAGCAAATGATCATGGTACGTTTCCCGGCAAATTTCCTGATCAGTTCAAGGTACCAGCTGATTCCTGCATTATCAAGGTTCATGGTGGGTTCATCAAGCAGAATCAGCGGCACATCACTCAGGATGGCCAATACAAGTTTTACACGTTGCTTCATCCCCGATGAGAACTGGCGGATCTGTTTATGTTTCATCGCTGGAAATTCCAGCAACTCGATGACCGAGGCCAAATCGTAGCCCGGCAAATAGTGTTTAAACGAAAAATGAAATTCCAGCATCTCCTTCAGGGTGAAATCCTCAATCAATTCCATGTATGGTGCAACCAGCGTTAGATGCTTAAATAGGTCATCACTGGCTATCTGATTGCCATTGCAGCGGTAGGTTACTGTGCCGGAAGTAGGGTGAAGGTTGCCGGCGATGACTTGTAACAGGGTTGATTTGCCGGATCCATTGCGCCCTAGAATCGAAGATGCCGTACGTTCCTCAAACGAAAAAGAAAGATCCCGGAAGATCCATTCCGTATTGAACTTCTTCCCGATATTTTCAAGATGAATATTCATAGTAACCGGTTTTCGGCATTGCAGTTCAAACCAATCCTGCTTTGGGTTTTATTTATCCCTGAGTTTGGAATAACCTTTCATGATTCCGCGGCTTGAATTGGCAATAAACGAGAGGATTTCATCACGTTCGGGTGTAGCCTCCACCCGGGCCTCTATGATTTCAACCGCCTGGGAAACATTATAGCCCTTGATAAAAATGATCCGGTAGATCTCCTGGATTTTACTGATCACCTCAGGAGAAAATCCCCTTCTGCGCAAACCGATTGAATTAACGCCAACATAGGAGAGCGGCTCTCTGGCTGCTTTTGTATAGGGGGGGACATCCTTCCCCACACCTGTTCCCCCGGCAATAATGGAATGTGTTCCAATGTGACAAAACTGGTGCACAGGAACCATCCCTCCGATGATTGCCCAGTCATCAACAATCACATGGCCGGCGAGCATGGCTGCATTCGCCATGATAACGTTGTTGCCAACCACACAGTCATGCGCCACATGCACATAGGCCATCAATAACGTGTTATCCCCGATCACTGTTTCATAACTGGCCTTGGTTCCACGGTTGATTGTGGCAAACTCGCGGATGACGACATTGTTGCCAATCTTCACGATGGTATCTTCACCGGCAAATTTCAGGTCCTGGGGAATGGCAGAGATGACTGCTCCCGGAAAAATTTTACAGTTTTTACCAATTCGTGCCCCCTCCATGATGGTTGCATTGGAACCGATCCAGGTACCCTCTTCAATAATGACATTCTTGTCGATGGAAACAAAGGGTTCGATGACCACGTTGGCAGCCACTTTAGCCTGTGGATTTACATATGCTAATGGTTGATTCATAGTGTTTTGCTTATTTTCGCTGAATTTGTGCCATCATTTCGGCTTCCATGACAATTTTGTTTCCAACATAGGCCACCCCTTTCATACAGATCAAACCACGACGCATCGGAGCTGTGAGCTGGTTAAAGAAAACAACCGTATCGCCGGGCACGACTTTATGCCTGAATTTAACACTGTCGATCTTAACAAAGAGGGTGTTGTAATTCTGGGGATCCTCAACCATGTTAAGGGCAAGAATTCCGCCTGTTTGTGCCATGGCCTCAATCTGAATGACCCCTGGCAATACCGGCTCATCAGGGAAATGACCTACGAAAAAGGCTTCGTTGATCGTAACATTTTTTACGCCAACCACATAATCCTTTCCCATTTCCAGGATTTTATCAATGAAAAGAAATGGCGGTCGATGCGGGAGGATGTTCTTGATTTGATTGATGTTATAAAGGGGTGTTTGCGTCAGGTCGAACTTTGGACCCTCTTCATGCCGGAGCTCTTTTTTTAACTGCTTCTTGATCAGCTTGGCAAACTGGACATTGGAATAGTGCCCCGGACGTGTAGCAATGATATGTCCTTTGATAGGCATGCCGACCAGTGCGAGGTCGCCAATGATATCGAGCAGTTTGTGGCGTGCCGGTTCGTTGGGGTATTGCAATTCAAGGTTGTTCAGAATGCCCTCTTTCAATACCTCTACCTTGGGTTTGTTGAACAAATGGGCCAGATGGTCCAGCTCCTGGCGTGACATGTCCCGATCAACGAACACGATGGCATTGCTCAGATCGCCACCTTTGATCAGGTTATTGTTTACCAGGTATTCGAGTTCATGCAGAAAAACGAAGGTGCGGCAGGTGGCAAAATCATCTTTAAACTGGCTGATCTGGTTCAGGGTGGCATTTTGTGACTGGAGTACCTTGGATTCATAATCAATCATCACCGAAACCCTGAAATCATTCGAGGGAATGGCAATCATTTCAACCTTTTTCTCGGCATTAATATAGGTGATATTTGAAGTGATTTCATAATATTGGCGAAGCGCTTTTTGTTCAACGATCCC
Source organism: uncultured Bacteroidales bacterium (assembly GCA_903945175.1). Lineage (GTDB taxonomy): Bacteria > Bacteroidota > Bacteroidia > Bacteroidales > FEN-979 > CAIVAT01. The sequence continues at coordinate 106,182 of CAJAUM010000052.1, forward strand.
AACAGACAATAGCGCCTCTACGTAATACCTTGAACTGCCATCCAGAATCGGCGTCTCCGACTGGTTTAATTCAATGAGGGCGTTGTCGATTTCCAGTCCTGCAAGCGCGGCCAAGACATGCTCGATGGTGTCGATGCGCACTCCATCCTGCTCAATACTGGTTCCCCTCGAAGTATCAACTACATGTTCAACATCAGCATCCACCAGGGTTCCTGTGTTGAGATCTATCCTGCGGAATTTGTATCCGTAGTTTTCAGGCGCTGGTTTGAACGTGATCACGACTTCATTGCCGGTATGCAGACCGACTCCGGAAATACTTACGGGAGACTTTAATGTTCTCTGTTTTTCACTCATGCGATTTCTTCAATTGTTTTTCTATGGAGTAGACCTTCCTTACGATTTCATCAAGGTTACGCCAATGTATAAAATTACGTCTTGCTTTGCTTATATCAATGGCCGGTGCGCCAAGCATCATGGCTCCATCCTTTGTTATGCTTGCTTCGATACCGGATCCGGCCCCGATTTTAACATTGTCGGCAATGGTAATATGGCCTACAATGCCAACCTGCCCGCCTATCATACAATTCTTGCCGATTTTCGTTGACCCACTGATCCCTGTCTGTGCAGCAATAACTGTATTTTCACCAATTTCAGCATTGTGCCCCACCTGGATGAGATTGTCAAGTTTTACCCCTCTGCGAATGATGGTTGAACCCAGGGTGGCCCGGTCGATGGTTGTATTGGATCCGATTTCAACCTGGTCTTCAAGGATCACATTTCCCAATTGAGGTATTTTCTGATAATTGTTATCGGCAACAGGGGCAAAGCCGAATCCATCAGAACCGATAACTACGCCTGAATGGAGGGTGCAATGATTCCCGATTATACAGTCCCTGTAAATCCTCACGCCAGGATATACCAGCGCATGATCGCCGATAATCACATCGTCGCCAATGAAAACCTGCGGATGAATCACTGAATTTTTTCCGATAACTACATTTTTTCCGATTACGGAAAAGTCCCCCACCGATACATGTTCGCCCATTTTGGCGGTGGTGGCGATGGATGCCTGTTTTGAGATGCCTGATTGGCTGGATTTAGACTGGTCGAACATCTCAAGAAGTGTTGCAAAGGCAGAGTAAGCATCTGCTACACGAATGAGGGTCCGGGTGACGGGTTGTGTTGCGATAAAATCGGAATTGACCACGATCACAGCGGCCGCGGTCGTATAAATAAATGAGGTATATTTTGGATTGGCCAGAAATGACAGGGTCCCAGGCTTGCCCTCATCAATCTTTGAGAGATTGAATACCTTAATTTTGGGATCTCCTTCGACAGTCCCTTTAAGAAATTCGGCAATTTGGGCGGCAGTAAATTCCATTCAGTTGTTTTCGTGAATTTTTGTGGTTCAAAAATGCGCCGCAAGTTACCAAAAATTTCTTTAGGTAGCCCGTTAATTTTCACCGGATCTCCTTAGGATAGCAAAGCAGGTACTTGCTCACCGTGGTTGGCATCACTGCATTGTTGAGCTCTTCGGAAGCTTCAGAAATATCGGTCAGCTCGTTTTTTTTACCTTTGATCATGATCCGGTCATGCCGTGGATTGTAAGCTTTATTTTCGACCCTGTCACTGGTGAAATAGTAATCAATTTCATCCGGTGCCAGGTGAAGCTGATTGATTGTTTTTTGCCTGATCTGATCCACATAGACCGGATCAAAGGGTTTGGTCTGCATTTCCACCCGGAAGAGCTGACGGTTTACCAGGTTTGTGCACAAGTTTGACAAAATTGGATCAGGATGGGTCGCCCATACCTTTACAGATGCAAATACATCAAAATCATCAAGCTTCGCAAAGTTATCCAACCATTTCCTTTCTGTTTCAAAATCCTTTTGCGTAGGATTATACTTCAGGAATGATTCAAATGCCGGAGTTGCAAAGAGCGAAGTCCCATTTTCTGCTAAGTATTTGGCTCTTTTTAACAGGTTAACCAATAACTGGTCAGCTGCAATAACGGTTTTATGCAAGTATACCTGCCAATACATCAGGCGGCGTGAGATCAGGAATTTTTCAATGGAGTAAATCCCCTTCCCTTCAACCACCAGTTCATCATCATATACCGTGAGCATCTTGATAATACGGTCGTAACTGATCACCCCTTCTGCGACTCCGGTAAAAAAGCTGTCGCGTGCAAGGTAATCTAACCTGTCCATATCAAGCTGGCTCGATACCAACTGATGAAGAAATTTCTTTGGATACTGATCTGTAAATATGGCATAAGCCATATCAAGCACTCCGCCCAGCTGACGGTTAAGTTCAGCCATGAACAGTTTTGAAAGTTCTTCGTGCGTAAGATCCCGCACAATGGTTCGCTCCAGTGTATGCGAAAATGGCCCGTGGCCGATGTCGTGCAAGAGTATAGCCAGATTCAGCCCCCGTGCTTCCGCTGCAGTAATTTCAATGTCTTTAAGGCGTAAAACCCCGATGGCCAGCCCCATCAGGTGCATGGCACCCAGGGCATGCTGAAAGCGGGTGTGCTGGGCCGATGGATAGGTGTAGTGTGTGAGTCCGAGTTGCTTGATCCTGCGCATTCGCTGAAAGAATGGATGCTCAATTACATCAAATACGGCTGCATCGGGGATTGTAATAAACCCATACACCGGATCGTTGATATTCTTCTGCTTATTGGTAGTGAACAAAATCGCGTAAATTTGTTAAATAAATATAAAACAGCGCTGCCCGGCACAATAAAAGCAAACTTACGACATTTATTAAATCAAACTTAAACTATGGATAAGATATCAATTTTGTGGGTAGATGATGAAATCGATTTGTTGAAACCCCACATTATTTTTTTAAAAGAGAAGGGATACGATGTTTCCTCAGCGAATAACGGGCACGATGCAATTGACCTTATAAAGTCCAAACCATTCGATATCATTTTTCTGGATGAGCAAATGCCGGGGCTGTCGGGTATTGAAACCCTGTTGCGAATTAAAGAAATTCAAGCCTCCCTGCCTGTGGTCATGATCACCAAAAGTGAAGAGGAGAGCATCATGGAAGATGCCATTGGTTCAAATATAGCAGATTACCTGATCAAACCGGTAAACCCCAACCAGATCTTGCTTTGCCTGAAGAAAAATCTGGAAAACAGAAAACTGGTAAGTGAAAAAACCACCCACCAGTATCAGCAGGAGTTCAGGAATATCGGCATGGAAATATCCAACCGCCTGAATTTCAATGAATGGGTGGAGGTTTATAAAAAAATCACCTATTGGGAACTCAAACTGAGCCAATCCATTGATGACGGAATGAACCAGGTGCTCAAGATGCAGAAGGATGAGGCGAACCAGGTGTTCTGCAAATTTATCGAACGAAATTACCTGGATTGGGTAAATGGAAAGGGTCAGGAGCGGCCGGTTCAGTCGCACAACCTGATCAAGGAGAAGGTTTTTCCCCTGATGAATGACAACAAACCGACCTTTGTCATCCTCATCGATAACCTTAGGTTTGATCAATGGAAGGTACTTCAGCCCATCCTGGAGGATTATTTCAGGGTGGAGAAGGAGGATGTTTATTACAGCATCCTGCCAACGGTGACGCAATTTGCAAGAAATTCCCTGTTTGCAGGACTCCTTCCGACAGAGATCGAAAAAAAATACCCTAAATATTGGGTCAATGAAGACGAGGAGGGTCCGAAGAATAATTTCGAAAGTGAATTATTGGGGGAATTACTCAAGCGGTATGGAAGGGATGTGAAGTATTCCTATTATAAAGTGCTGAATCAGACTTACGGCAAAAAGCTGGTTGAACTCATGCCCAATCTGATGATCAACAAACTCAACTTTATCGTTTATAATTTTGTGGATATGCTCTCGCACGCCCGCACCGAAATGGAGATCATCCGCGAGTTGGCCGATGATGAGAAGGCCTATCGTTCGCTTACAATAAGCTGGTTTCTCCATTCGCCCCTGTTTGAAATCCTGAAATACCTCGCCGAAAAAGATGTGAATGTAGCCATCACAACAGATCATGGGTCGATTCGTGTTGACAATCCCGTGAAGGTCTTGGGCGATAGAAACACCAATACCAACCTGCGGTACAAAACCGGCAGGGCCTTGAAATATGAGCGCAACGAAGTATTTGAAGTGCGTAACCCAGCCGATATCTTCCTGCCGAAAACAAGCGTCAGTTCGTCATTTGCCTTTTGCCGCAGCAACGATTTCTTCGCCTATCCCAACAACTATAACTACTATGTGAATTACTACAAAAACACATTTCAGCATGGCGGGATTTCAATGGAGGAGGTGTTGATCCCCTTCGTGGCGTTGAAACCGAAGGGATAAGAGGTAATGAATGACGAATGACCAATGACCAATGACCAATGACCAATGACCAATGACCAATGACCAATGACCAATGACCAATGACCAATGACCAATGATTTTCGGAGGGATAACAAAAAATCAGAATTGATGAAGATCATTGTCAGATCAGAGGCGGAACTTTTACCGGCGGCAAAGGAGCTCCTTGCGCAATATCCTGATTCCAGGGTGTTTGCCTTTTACGGCAACATGGGTGCCGGAAAAACAACTTTTATTAAAGTCATTTGTCATGCATTGGGCGTTACGGATATTGTTCAAAGCCCCACCTTTTCCATCATCAATGAATATAAAACCAGCACAGGGGAATCGATTTTTCATTTCGATTTTTACAGGATCAAAAAACTGGAGGAGGTTTTCGACATCGGGTACGAGGATTACATCTATTCCGGGGACTATTGTTTCGTTGAGTGGCCCGAACTGATTGAATCCCTGCTCCCTGACGATGCCATCCGCATCCGCATCAGCGGGGATTCAGAACGGACGATTGAATCACTCACCCCCTGAATGCATTTTTTTCCGTACTTTTTTTGTGAAATAGAGGGATGCTCCAATAGAAATAACCGCAAGAAACAGGAAGGCCAGAACACGGTATCCTGTTTCGAGATTTGAAAAATCCACGAAAAAAAGATAAAAGCCTGTAAACATGACTGTTGCGATAGCCATCCATCGGTATTTTATATTTTTCAGAATCAGGCTCATCACGAAATACAATACCGCCGCACACGTCCATGAAAGGGTTACATATTGCTTTGGAACCACATGATAGAGTGCAAATAACATCGTAAAGAACAAGGTTATCAGATAGGTATTCCTGATCACATCGGTTTTCAGGGTCAGCCGCTCTTTTTTCCAGTTGATTATGCGGGCACTTATAAATGCCGTAATAACAAAGGCAAAATTAACTTTATCAACAGGCGGATAAAATGCCATATAGAACATGATGATTACGATAAACAGCAAGGTATTCATTACAACGATGATCTTGGAACGGAACCAAAGCGCCCATGAAACTACCAGGAGGCTTTGGAGGGCGAGGAGCCACAGCGCATCAGGAAGTTTCGAATAGCCGTATACTGCGACGCTCAGTGCCATGAAACTGTAAATGGCGTAAAATGACGGGTCGAATATCCGGGTTGTCCTGTACTTCAGAAAAATTGAATAAAAAAGACACAATCCTGAGATCATGGAAAATATCCAGACGTAATTATCAGCGTAGAAGGAGGCCACCACAAATAGTATCACAGCAGAAAAACTCATGCCATTGAGCAGGATGGTGGCAGGGAAAATACCATCAGGAACCTTGTTATCTTGCCTGATCATTGGAACGATCGAGAAGATAGTTCCATAAATCAACAGGCTTAAAAGGTTAAAGGGATGGGTGCCGAATGCGCCCATGGGATTTCCCATCACCGGGTTGTTCAACAGCCAAATGGTTTGTGCAATATAGACTAAAATCAGTGAAGCCACCAACACCCTCCACCAGTTGAAACGTATAAAAAGGAACAATGTAAAACCGGCTGACAGCATGATCAATGGCAGGGTTATCCAGGTTGTATCTGCGAAGATTGCCGTGGCCAGTGACAATATCAATGTGATGCCGGCAAGTAATTCAGAGTTTTTCCGCATGGCGACATAACACTGGATGCATATTATTGCAAACAACAGGAACAATACAACGCCCTTTACAGGGATTACGGGTTGGTCGACAAAGAAAAACAGGCGCAGTGTAATATAATAGACCAGCAGATGTGCGCTGAGATTCAACATAAACGACAGATGGGTGAATGATTTGCGGAGATACCAGGCCAGGAAAAAGACTCCCCCGACAGCTATGTATCCGACGAGGCTGGCCAGTGGGCCATTCAGGTAATTTCTGGCGAAGTTCGTCAGAAATGCGATGCCAAAGAGCAAAACCAGGCTGCCAAACCAGGCGAGGCCGTATTCAAATATATTTGATTCGATTAATCCCTTGTCAACAACCAGTTCCTGGTTAGCCGGGTCATCGAATTGTTCAGGTTGGAATCGGGCCGACTGAGCCGATTCCATTTTCTGAACTTCAATGTCAAGTTGTACTTCTATCCTGCCAATCCTCACTTCAAGTGCATTGATTTTTTCAAGCAATTCATTGATGCCGGTCGATTGATCATGATGTTCATGCAACATATGGTATCTCCTTATTTTACTGCCAGCGTTCTGAGATAATTTACAATAGCCCAGCGTCCGTTATCTTCTGGTACGTTTTTCTTGAATGCGGGCATTTTTCCTTTTCCTTCTGATATCTGAAAGAAAATTTCCCCGTCTGTCAGGGCCTGGAATTTTTTTGTAGAAAAATCGCTGCAGGAAACATCGAGTGTTGCAGCCTTAGCTCCATCACCCAGGCCTTTTGCACCATGGCACGACTTGCAATGTTTTCCGTACAGATCTTTACCATCTGCGACACTTTCCTTACTAACTGCCACCGGATTTTTTGTGGTTTTGAATTTTGCCGGGATATTCCAAACCCCAGCTGTTTGTGCCTGTGACATGCTGCTGAAAGAATAAATCAGGAACATCCCCAGGGAAACTGCAATTAATTTGATTCGAACTGTTTTCATAAAACCTCAATTTTTAAATGTTTATAATAATTATGATTTGCCTAAATGCCTTATCCTGAAAACTGTAAAAATAACATACATGTAATGAAACCAGACCAATGAAAGCAATACAATGAGGGTATATACCATCCAGAGCGGTGCATTGGTATCTCCCAATCCGCGTTTAATGATCTTTGTCACAGGCAATGGTTTTCCCCAGTTTATGGTGCCGTTTACCTCCACATTCCCATACGTTTCATTTTCTTCGACCTTGGCAACCAGGGTAACATAACCCAGGCGATTACCGGGGACGGTAGTAGGGAACTCCAGGCTGGCCGAACCGTTGGCCAATGTTGCCTGTCCTACCTTTAACAGACTGAAGGTCCTGGGGACATAAAACAGAACATCCAGGTTTTCCACCGGAACCCATTGGTTATCTTTTCCCAGTTCAAATGCTCTTAAATTCACCATTTTTTCCTCTTCCTTTTGAAAGAATGACATTTCCATGCGCAATGGTTTCATGGTCGTTGCCGCCGAGGCTTTCTCCCAGTTACCCTTCCCGGCAAAGAATGCTTCAAATGAAAATAGTCCGTTATCTCCTCCTGTTGCGATGATATCATCGGGAATAGGTAACGTGATTTTACCCTTTTCATTGGTGAGCACAGTGCCCAGAGATTTTTCGGAACCGCCCTGCGTGAATTTGAAATCAATCTCCATTCCCTCCAGGGGTGTAAACCGTCCTTCAACTTTGGCACGCAGCGTGGCTGTGAGGTTATGGATTGAGTCGACATGGAAATAATCCAGTTTAAGCAATGGCTGTATTTTGTTTTCGTCCTGCGCCAATACCCCCGGTGCCGAAAAAATCATCAACAGGATGATCATCCCGGTTATAACCCTGTCACTCTTCTTGTTCTGCCTGATCACCTTTTTCATCTGTTTTTCAAAAACGATCTTTCTAAGTCTTGAATAGTCTTTTTCTTCCCCGCTTCTCACCACAGGAATGATCGGTATAAATTTCGAAAAGAGATAGAACAATAAAATAAAGAGGGCAATGCCGGCGAAGGTCAGGGCCCATTCAATCCAGGTAGCTGAATAATGCGCATATTCGGGCCTTAGGTCATGGATAGGCAGGAGGGGCGTTTCAAGGGTGGGTATGATAATAAGGTAACGTTTCACCCACAGAGCCAATACTGCGATGGTGGCAGCAGCCGCGATTGAATTGACATTGCGGAACTTCGGGACGGTCACAATAATAATGGGGACCAATACCCCGACGAAGACGGCAAAAACAAACAGGGGCCAGTATTCAGTCGGGTCAAACAGACGGTACAAAACCTCCATATCCCATTTGATTGATCCATACCAGCTGGTAAGATATTCGCTGAAGGTAAAATAACCGTACAATGCCCCCAGCACAATCATAATGATACCAAGATAATTGAAGTGAATTTTGGTAATTTGTGCCTCCAGGTGGTATATTTTCCTGAAAATCCACATCACCATGATCAATACACCCGTTCCGGAATAAACGGCAGCAATAACGAAATAGGGAGCAAAAATGGTACTGTGCCATCCCGGCCGAAGCGTCATGCCGAAGATCCATGCGAGCACGGAGTGAACTAAAATAGCCAGGGGGATGATCACGATCGACAGAAGGTCGGTAGATACATTCAGCAACTCTTTTTGTTTGGTGGTATCCTTATATCGAACCGAAAGAAACCGGTAAATGGGATTTCTCCATCTGGCATTTTTTACCGGGTTGTCCCTAAGGATAGCCAGGTCGCGGATCATGGCAAGATAGAGAAAGATGATGCTGCCCGACAGATACGTTGTGATGGCGATGACATCCCAGATGATCGGTGACTGGATCCTCCCGAACAGGATCAGATTTGGTAAACGGTCAAGTCGCCCGATACAAAGCAAGATATATGCGGGACCGATCATGGTGGAGATCACGGTAATCATCTCGGCCATGCGGATGATGGGTGTTCGCCATGGAACCCTCAGAAGGTGAAGGATGCCGGATATGAGCGCCCCGGCATAGCTTATGCCGATGAAAAAGATAAAATTGACAATGTATAATCCCCATACTACATTGTCGCGCATGCCAGTCACTGCATGTCCGTCCACGATCTGGATGTATAAAGCATACACCCCAACACCGATCACCAGTAATAGAAAGACAATGAGGGCAACCCCCATTTTATTCATTTTCTCCAGCTGAGGCTTAAATGCGTACAGATTTTGTTGTGTTTTTTCGTCCTCGTACATAATTTCTTTTATTCAGTGATGTTAGCTTCAGTTTTATAAAGAGCAATTTCCTCCTCGGTCAATCCTTCAAAGCCCTCCTTGTAATCGAAGGCACGGTCAACGGCCGGTAAATAGTACACGCTGGGTTCAGTTCCCAACTCCTCCATGAACCGGTATGCCGCCCGCGAATTAATCAACTCACTGAACCTGACGGTATCGGTTCCATTGGTTACTGCATCCTCGTTTTTATCACCATAATAGAACACGCCGTTGGGGCAGGATTTTACACAGTTTGGCAACTCTCCTTTTCTGACCATGTCGGGGCAGAAATCGCATTTACTCACCGTTCCCATTTTAGGTGGCGAGCTGGTTTCGGGCGAATAGGCAGCCTGGTTTGGATTCTGGTCCACCTTCGGTTCCTCCCAGTTGAATACACGGGATGAATAGGGACATGCAGCCATGCAGAATTTGCAGCCGATACACCGGTCATTGTCAATCAGGACGATTCCATCGGTACGTTTGAAGGTGGCGCCCACGGGACAAACCTTAACGCAAGGCGGGTTGTTGCAATGAAGGCAGGGCTTTGGAAACCAGTAGGGAGTCATGTCTTCAGAATCGCGCATCAGGTAAAACTTGATCCACTCCATGTGTGGTGGAAGGTGATGCATCTTCTGGCATCCTTCCAGGCATTTTCTTGCATTCCGGCATTTTGCAAGATCGATCACCATCACCATTTTTTTATCTGGCAACCCTTCGCGGGCTTCGAGATTTCCAGCCGGTTGACAGCATATATGTCCCTTGTCAACCTCCACAAGTTTTCCTTCAGGGGTGAGTAATTTTATCTTTTCACCGGTCTCTTTGTTTTCGCTGGCGGTGAAGGCTGATAAGACATTGCCGCCGCTGGCAATGAGGGCTGTGGCACCGGTTGCAATTCCCAGTTTCAGGAAATTTCTGCGGTTCGATGAACGACTTTTCATAAGGGGAGGGGTTCGTAGTTTTTGATCGCCAAAGCTACCCTTATATATATTCAATATTTGAAATATGAGATGGTTGTTTTGCTGATTTGAAAAGGAAATAAATTGCCTTTGAAGTAGAATTAAAATGGAAAAAAACATGATATATGTCAATTTTCAATTACTTTTATGCACTGATTTTGTCTGATTCAACCTTGTTATGTCTGAATATTTTGATAAGTCTCAAAAAAATTGTGTTGGATGCCAATGCATGTCAAATTTGTTTAGTTTTTTGGATCCCGAAGAGTTGAAGTTTGTTGATGCAAATAAAATACACGTCAATTTTAAAGCCGGGGAGATGATCAAGAAACAGGGCACATTCATGTCGCATGTACTCTCAATAAATAGCGGGCTAGCCAAGTTGTACCTTGAAGGAATCGAAGGCCGCTCAGCCATTCTGCGCATTGTGAAACCCACCAGTTTCATCGGTGGTCCGGGGATTTACCATGACCAGCGGCATCATTTTTCAATAACGGCTTTGCTTGATTCGTCGGTGTGTTTTATTGATCTTCAGGTGTTTAAAAAAGTGCTCAGCGGCAATCAACGGTTTGCGGAGGAGTTCCTTAAGGATTTCAGCCGGGATGTGCTGCATGTTTACAATCGCCTCATTTATCTTACGCAAAAGCAAATGCCGGGGAGAATGGCCGATGCGCTGCTTTATCTGCATGAGGAAATTTTTCAGCAACCAAAATTCCCCATGGTCCTATCGCGTTTTGAACTGGCGGAACTCTCCGCGATGTCGCGTGAAAGTGCTGTAAAGGTGTTGCGTGATTTTCAGAAAGAGGGATTTCTAAGGATATCGGATCACGAAATGGAAATTCTCGATCTGGAAGCGCTGCAAAATATCAGCCGTATCGGCTAAGTTTTTTTGTCACGCGTCACGCGTCACGTTTTTTTGTCACGCGTCACCTTTTTTTGTATTTTCGTTTAAATTTTCTGAGCCATGCAAGAACCACGTCCGGATTATATCCGTATGTCGCCGGTTGAGCGGTTGATGCCCCAGGAAGAGATGCTGGAAGTAGCCCGTCAGAAAAGCAGTCTCTTGATTGGTGTTCCCAAAGAAATTTCAACTCAGGAGAATCGGGTGTCGCTGGTTCCCGATGGAGTCGCGCTTCTTTGCCGCAATGGTCACCAGGTAATGGTGGAGGCGGGAGCCGGTATTACGGCGCATTTCAGCGACCATGAATACAGTGAGGCCGGAGCACAAATCGCATATTCACCACAGGAGGTTTATAAAGCTGATATCATCCTGAAAGTCGGACCTGTGACCCGCGAAGAGATGGAGTGGCTTCATCCGAAACAAACGCTGATCTCCGCCATCCAGGCTGCAATGCAATGTGAAGAGTATTTCAGGGCGCTGCTTTCGAAGAAGATAACAGCATTGGCATTTGAAACCATCCGTGACAGAACCAAGCAGCTGGCAGTGATCCGGGCAATGAGTGAGATAGCCGGGAGTACCTCCATTTTTATTGCAGCTGAATATCTGGCCAGTCCTGATTTTGGCCGCGGGAAAATGTTTGGTGGATTTACAGGCATAACCCCCTCCGAAGTGGTCATTATTGGAGCCGGCACGGTGGGCGAATTTGCAGCGCGTTCCGCGATAGGGTTGGGGGCACTGGTTAAAGTGTTTGATAATTCGGTTTATCGGTTGCGCCGCCTCCAGGGGAACCTGGGGATGCGTGTTTTCACATCGATATTGCACCCAAAAGTATTGCTTGAAGCGCTAAAAACCGCCGATGTGCTTATCGGCGCCATTCATGCGCACGAAGGAAAAACACCCTGCATCATCAGCGAAGAGATGATCAAGCAGATGAAAGATGGCAGCGTGGCCATCGATGTGAGCATCGACCAGGGTGGTTGTTTCGAAACATCGAGGCCGACATCCCATAAATCACCTGTTTACAAAGTACATGGGGTTACGCATTATGCCGTACCCAACATTCCATCCAAGGTGCCCCACACAGCAAGCCAGGCATTAAACAACATCATCGTGCCGATTATCCTCGACATCGGTTCTGAAGGGGGCATCGAAAATTTGCTCAAGCGTGATTTTGGCGTCCGGCAGGGCGTTTACATCTATAATGGAATCCTGACGAACCAGTTCATCAGCAAATCATATAATCTGCCATTCCAGGACATCAGCCTTCTGATGGCTGCTTTTCACTGATCCATTTGGACCCCAGCATGATGAAATTATCTAACAGGATCATTACCATCGACCGCACCCCGCTATTCTTTGGAAATGATGCCTTGTCATCCATCGACCGTTTCCTGCGCTTAACGCATCATGACATGCATGGCATAACAGAATCGGGCCTCGACGATCATTCTGCCAACTGCGGTAAGGAGATTTTTATCCTGGTTGATCCAAATACCCGTAAGTATTGTCTCCCTTTATTACAGGAGAAATCGGGGATCCTTGCTAAAGCTGCTGTTGTTGAAATTGAAGGGGGAGAGAACTCAAAATCTCTTGCTACAGCCGAAAAAATATGGAACAGGCTGTTGGAAGCCGGGGCAGGCCGAAACAGTTTATTGGTAAACCTGGGAGGTGGAGTTGTAAGCGACCTGGGTGGTTTTGTGGCAGCAGGATACAAGCGGGGAATTGATTATATTAACGTCCCTACTTCACTTATGGGGCAGGCCGACGCCGCCATCGGAGGGAAGACGGCCGTCAATCTTGGTCACATTAAAAACCAGGTTGGATTTTTTCATGCAGCAAAGGCTGTTTTTATTTTCCCCGGATTCCTGAAAACCTTACCCAGGGAACATCTTCGTTCAGGGCTGGCTGAAATAATCAAAAGTGTTCTTATCAGCGATGGGGCGCTCTGGCGCCGGCTTTTGAAGCATCCTGTTGAGGAACTCCTTCGTCAGCCGGCTGACAGCAGGCTATGGCTGAATCTGATTTCCGGCACAGTGAAATTTAAGAACAGGGTGGTAATGAATGATTATCGGGAAAGGAAACTCCGAAAGGTGTTGAATTTTGGTCATACGGTAGGCCATGCCCTGGAGGGTTTTTCCATAATGCGATCAGGTAATCCTGTGCTCCATGGCGATGCCGTGGCAGCCGGGATGGTATGTGCAGCCTACCTCTCATACAAAAAGGCCGGTCTTGCCCTTGCCGACCTGGAAACGATAACAACCTATCTGGCCGATGGGTTTCCTGCTTTTCCGGTTGATGTGTTGCACAAACAGGCCATCATGCAACTGATGATGCATGATAAAAAAAGGCACGATGGCCATCTTCAATTTACCTTGATTACCAAACCAGGTTCTCCGGTCATTAACATCTCTTGTGAAGAGGATGAAATCATGGAAGCCCTCACCAGCCTGACAGGGTGGGGGACCCTGTCAGGGTAGTATGTCGCTCTAACTTACGATCAATGAAATCAATCGTCATCAGCAAACCGGATAAAATTTTGAAAGGGGTTATTGCACTGCCCGCTTCAAAAAGCATCAGCAACAGGCTGTTGATGATCAGGGCATTGAGTGGAAAGGATTTTAAAATCAATAACCTGTCTGAAGCCGATGATACCTGTTTGCTGCAAAAACTGATTGAGCTAATTTCAGATGGGCCGGGACGGAAAAATGTGTTGGAGCTTGATACTGCCAATGCCGGAACCGTTATGCGTTTTCTTACTGCATGGTTAGCAATACGACCGGGGAAGTGGGTTCTCACCGGCTCCGAGCGAATGAAGCAGCGCCCCATCGGGGATCTGGCTGAAGCGTTGAAGCACCTGGGTGCCTCCATTGAATATCTTGCAAAACCAAGCTATCCTCCATTGCTGATCAAGGGCACAGAATTGCCTGGACAAGAGGTGACCATCGATGCCGGGGTGAGCAGTCAGTTTATAACTGCGTTGTTGCTCATTGCACCCTGTCTTTCGCAGGGACTCATCCTCCATTTAAAGGGAGAAAAGGTCTCAACTCCCTATGTGAATATGACCATTCAAATGATGCAGGCTTTCGGGGCCAGGGTAAAGGCAGGGATGACAAGGATTCATGTGAAGCCGGGTTCCTTTGTTCCGATGGATTTCACAGTGGAATCTGATTGGTCAGCTGCTGCCTTCTGGTATGAAGCAGCCGTATTTGCCGATGAAGTTGATCTTGAACTGGAAGGTTTGAAATTCGAGAGCATCCAGGGAGACGCCATTTTGCCGGTTATCTATCAAAATTTTGGAGTCAGGACTGAATTTACCGCAAACGGGGTGAGGCTGACCAAAGTCCAGAAAAAAATTGATGGGTTCTATTATGACTTCACCGATTATCCTGACATTGCTCAATCTGTGATTGTTACTTGCGCAGGACTTGGCATCAGGGGCCGTTTCGAAGGTTTAAAGAGCTTACAGATTAAGGAAACCGACCGTTTGCGTGCCCTGAAAAACGAGATTGAAAAGCTGGGGGTTCATGTAACAACCTATGGGAAAAGCGACGAAGCCGCAGCATTGGAAATCAGTGCTTATAAACCTGTATCCCGCCCGGGGCTTGCATTTGAGACTTACGGAGATCACCGGATGGCCATGTCACTTGCTCCACTCGTGCTGAAAAGGGGTCCTTTGAAAATTCTCAATCCCGATGTGGTCGTAAAATCATACCCTCATTTCTGGGAACATCTGAAAATGGCAGGATTCGAAATTAAATAAACATTCAAATATTTCTGTCAGATAGAAAAATCAGGATGTCGGCAAACCAAAATATGCTAATTTTGCTTGTCTAACTTTTTATTTATAACTTTTATTTGTGTTAGTAGATATTTTCATACCCTGTTTTGTTGACCAGGTATACCCGGATACGGGATTAAACATGGTGAAAATTCTGGAAAAACTGGATGTCAGTGTCAATTACAATGGCAATCAGACCTGTTGCGGCCAGATGGCTTTTAACAGTGGCGCCTGGGACGAGGCAAAACTAATGGGAGAGAAATTCCTGAAAGATTTTCCGAACGATCGGCCCATTGTGGGTCCGTCAGCCTCCTGCATCGGATTTGTGCGCAACTATTATGGCCTGCTTTTTCATAATACGGCGTTTCATCTCGAGTATAAACAATTGAAGAAAAATTTTTTCGAATTTACCGATTTCATGGTCAATGAGTTGAAAGTGGAAGACGTCGGCGCTTCATTTCCTCATGTAGTGACATACCACGACTCATGTGCTGCTTTGCGTGAATATCAACTTAAGGACGAGCCCCGGCGGTTGCTGGCCAAAGTAAAAGGCCTTGAACTGCGGGAAATGAAAGAGAATGAAGTCTGCTGCGGATTTGGTGGTACCTTTTCAGCAAAATTTGAACCCATATCGTCTGCCATGGCCGAGCAAAAGGTTAACCGGGCGCTTGAAACGGGCGCTGAATACATCGTTTCAACAGACTCTTCCTGTCTGATGAACCAGCAGGCTTATATAGATAAGCACAACCTCCCTATACAAACCATCCATATCATTGATCTTCTTGCCTCAGGATGGTAAATAAGGTACTTTTATGGGTACAGTGATCCCAATACGATGATCAACGATAAATATACTAAACTCATTGCTGTTGAGCTTAATCTGGGCGAGGGGTTTGTTCAGAACACCATCAATCTTCTGGAGGGAGGCGCCACCATCCCCTTTATCGCACGTTACCGCAAGGAGATGACAGGTTCAATGGATGAGGTGGCTATTGCCCAGGTCAGGGACCGTTTATCGCAACTCAAGGATCTGGATTCACGCCGTATCGCCATCATTAAATCACTCACCGAACAGGAGAAACTAACGCCTGAACTTGAATCTGCCGTTGCCAATGCGGTCAGCATGGCTGAGCTGGAGGATATATACCTGCCTTACAAACCCAAACGAAAAACACGCGCAAGCATCGCCAGGGAAAAAGGGTTGGGGCCCCTCGCTGATTTGATCTTTTCGCAGCGGCATGATGATGTTGAAAACAGGGCGGAAAAGTTCATTGATCCTGAAAAAGGGGTAAATACGGCCGTTGAGGCCATTCAGGGTGCCTGCGATATCATTGCAGAAACCATCAATGAGGATGCTTATGCCCGCAAACGGATCCGCCACCTGTTTGAAAAAGAGTCTCAGATATCATCCAGGGTGGTGAAGGGAAAAGACCAGGATGGAATCAATTTTGAAATGTATTTTGATTATCACGAGCACCTGCACCGTGCGCCCTCACACCGCGTGCTGGCCATGTTCCGTGGCGAAAATGAAGGATTTCTTCGGATATCTGTTGAGGTAAACGATGAACAGGCCCATGAAATCCTTGAAAGAATGTTTGTAAAGGGGAATAATGCTGCTTCTAAGCTGGTGAAAGAGGCGATTAAAGACAGTTCCAAACGGTTGCTTTTTCCTTCTATCGAAACGGAAATGCGCCAGTGGGCCAAACTAAAAGCCGACAGGGAGGCCATCAGGGTGTTTGCTGAAAATATGCGCCAGTTGCTTTTGGCTCCGCCACTCGGACAAAAAAATGTGCTTGCCATCGATCCTGGGTTCCGCACCGGCTGCAAGATTGTGTGCCTGGATAAGCAAGGTAAACTGTTACACAATGAAACCATCTATCCCCATCCTCCTCAGAATGAGGTGAAGGAGGCCATACATAAGATTAAAAGCCTCGTAAATGCGTATAAAATCGAAGCCATTGCCATCGGCAACGGTACCGCAGGCCGCGAAACGGAACGTCTGATCAGGGCCATCGGCTTTGACCGCGAAGTGATTGCCCTGGCTGTCAACGAAAGTGGCGCTTCGGTTTACTCTGCTTCGGCGGTGGCGCGCAAGGAGTTTCCGGATTATGACATCACGGTGCGTGGATCTGTTTCCATAGGCCGCCGCCTGATGGACCCGCTGGCGGAGTTGGTGAAAATTGAGCCAAAATCAATCGGCGTGGGTCAATATCAGCATGATGTGGACCAATCAGCCTTGATGCAGAGCCTGGAAGATACAGTCGTAAGTTGCGTCAATAGGGTGGGTGTCGAGGTCAATACAGCCAGCGAAGAGTTGCTGACCTACGTTTCAGGATTGGGGCCCAATCTTGCGAAGAACATCATCAGCTATCGCAATGAACAGGGACCATTCAAATCCAGATCTGAATTCAGGAAGGTACCCCGCTTTGGTGAAAAGGCCTTCGAGCAGTCAGCCGGGTTCCTTCGCATCCGTGATGCAAAAAATCCGCTTGACCGGAGTTCAGTTCACCCCGAAAGCTACGCGGTTGTTGATCAGATGGCCAAAAAGATGAAATGTACGATCGATGATCTGATGTCGAAGTCTGAACTTCGTTTACAGATAAGGCTGGATGAGTTTGTTTCTGAAAAGGCCGGTATGCCTACACTCCAGGATATCATGCTGGAGTTGGCCAAACCTGGCCGAGATCCGCGTCAGCAATTCGAAATGTTTGAGTTTGATAAACATATTCATGCGATTGGTGATTTGAGAAAAGGGATGAAATTATCAGGAATAGTTACAAACATTACAAACTTTGGCATCTTTGTCGACCTGGGGGTTCACCAGGATGGGCTGGTACATATCAGCCAGCTTGCAGATCGGTTTGTGAAAGATCCGAATGAGGTGGTAAAACTGAATCAAAAAGTGAAGGTCGAAGTATTGGAGGTGGATATGGAACGCAAACGAATCCAGCTGACCATGAAGGGACAGGATACTAAGACGGAGGTTTAGACGTTTATTAAAGAATTTACGATTTACGATTATTGTCCAATGATTAAACGAGTTGCTTCTGTTTTATTTCTGTTGATCATGATCCTGTTTTGCGCATCAGCGGTGAAGGCTCAGCGAATTCTGGGTGCGGTAAGCATTGGCATGAACCTGACCCAGGTTGATGGGGATGAGTTTTTCGGGTTTAATAAATTCGGGCTGAATGTGGGCCCGATGGTCATTGTTCCTTTCGGCAAAAATCAAAACTGGTCGGTCAGTATGGAGCTATTATACAGTCAGAAAGGAAGTATCCATAATGGATCGACTGATTCAACCACCTTCCGGCTGCAGCAGGATTATGCCGAGATACCTGTTCTGATCCATTTTACCGACAAGAAGCTGATTTCAGGGGGCGTCGGATTTTCGTATGGACAGTTGGTCAACTACAAGGAGACGAAAAACAATGTCTTTGATTCACTTTTTCAATATCAAACGGGACTTGCCAACAATGATATATCTGTGATTGCAGATTTGCAGATCCGCCTTTGGAGTAAACTTTGGGCCAATGTGCGGTATCAGTATTCAGTCAGAAGCAACCGGACGGTAATGGTGGTCGATCCGAATGTTTATCCAAGGAGTCCGGTTTATCGGGATCAATATAACAATGTGATCACTGTAAGGCTGACCTGGGTATTTAACCAGCCGAAGATCGTCAAAATTCCAAAGCAACAGGCGGAATAAAGCGTATCACGTGACGCGTGACGCGTGACGGGAAAATTGGTCATTCTTTAAACTATTCTCCGTATCAGCCTCAGTTTGTGGGTGTATTTCTGTACCGCTTCATTGTAGATACCTTCATGGTCGAGAACATCGATGCGCACTTTTCCTGAGCAATGGATGATGTGTGACCGATCGATGAGCAGCCCCACGTGGGTGATTTTTCCCTCCGCATCATCAAAAAAAGCAAGATCGCCGGGCTCGGCCTCGCCCAAAAGACTGATCACTTCACCTTGCGATGCCTGCTGAGATGCATCACGGAGAAGTTTGATTTTTTTCATTTTATAAACCATCTGGACAAAGCCGGAGCAATCGATCCCAAAGGGGGTGCGGCCTCCCCACACGTATGGTGCATTGAGATACAGCAAGGCATCATTCACGAGATGCCTCCTGGTTTTCGATGCCTCCTCCCTGCCCTGAACCTCCTTAGCCAGGGATTGATCAGATGCTAATTGATCACATGCCGATTGATCAGATACTGATCCATCTATATGAAATTCGTCCTGACCAATACAGAACCTTCCTCCCTTGCAACCCGGTAACGAGCTGCCCAAAACAATTGGAATCATGGTCCCGTTCGATTCATGCGTAAGGATTTGCACCAGATCACGGGTGACCAAAGTTTCAGAACCGGCCAACCGAAGAAACTCCTGCTCTGTGATGAATTGATTCTGAAGCGTATGAATCCAACCCTCATAATTGTCATAGAGGAGCTGAACCCTGAGCCAGTTGTTCTCCTTTGCAACAACCCGGTACAGTTCGCCGAATAGAACCTGCGTGACCATCTCCGCAGTATGCAACGGTTCCAGCCTCACGGGGATCACACTGTGAAGAGAAATGCCAAATTCCATTTTATTTCAGATTAGTTGGAGGTAAAGGTAGGGAAAAAGGTGACTTGCAACCGCTGCATCCGTTGCATTTAGAAGCAGGGGCTTTAAAAAACCGGAAGATCCTTATGGCTGTTAAGGAAGAGGCTGCAAACACAATTATACCAACAATCAGGTTTTGAATGATCATCTCAGGATAGGATTAGTGTGCCAATCTGAAAAACAGCGAAGGATACGATCCAGGCGAGCACGGTGGTGTAGGTAATGAGAAAAAGAGCCCATTTCCAGCTGCCAGATTCCCGGTTCACAGTAGCAACTACCGCCACGCAAGGCATATAGATGAGGATAAAAAGCAGGTAAGATATCCCAACGAGGGGTGTAAAGAGTTTTTCCCCTGCTGATGGTCCGTCCTGGCGGGTGGCTTGCTGCAACCGCACGCCCAAGGTCTCCCTTGCTGTTGTTTCATGATAATGGCCGGATCCGAACAAAACGCCCATGGTGCTTACCACCACCTCTTTTGCCGCTGCACCCGTGATCAGGCTGACGCCCATGCGCCAGTCAAATCCGAGCGGGGCAATCGCTGGCTCAATGGCTTTCCCGATTTTGGCAATGTAAGATTGTTTCAGTCTTTCGCCGGAACTGGCTGAACTGCCCGCCGGGAAATATTCAAGCGCCCAGATCAGGATCACGGCGATCAAAATCACGCCACCCATTTTGCGGAGGTAT
Organism: uncultured Bacteroidales bacterium; assembly: GCA_903945175.1. Lineage (GTDB taxonomy): Bacteria > Bacteroidota > Bacteroidia > Bacteroidales > FEN-979 > CAIVAT01. The sequence continues at coordinate 126,353 of CAJAUM010000052.1, forward strand.
TGTTGCCCTTTTTCCCACATATGCCGCATGATCACCCGAAAAGTTGGAAGGCGGTAGGGAGGGAGTTCCATTACAAAAGGCGCCTCTTTGCTTTTAAAAAGTGTTCGTTTGAACACGAGTGAAATCAATACAGCGAGGATAACCCCGGTCATGTAAAGCCCGAAAATCACACTTCCCGCATGATCGGGGAATACCGCACCCGCAATCAGGATGTACACCGGCAGTCGTGCGCTGCATGACATGAAGGGATTTATAAGCATGGTCAGCAAACGGTCATTCCGGTCTTTCAGGGTGCGTGTTACCATAATAGCCGGTACATTGCAACCGAAGCCCATGATAAGCGGGATAAATGACTGACCGTGGAGCCCCATTTTATGCATCAGCTTATCCATGATGAACGCTGCCCTTGCCATGTATCCGCTATCTTCCATCAGGGAAATAAAGAAGAACAGGATCAGGATGTTCGGGAGAAAAACGATGATGCTGCCCACTCCGTTGATGATCCCATCAACCAGCAGATCTCTGACTGGTCCGGTTGGAAGGAGCATGCTTGTCCGGCTGCCAATCCACGCCACACACAAGTCAATCCAATGCTTCGGATATGCTCCGACAGTGAAGGTAGACTGAAACATAACCCAGAGAAAAAGGATAAAGGCCGGGAATCCAAACCATTTATCGGTTAGCACATGGTCGATACGTTCACTAACGGTCTTGATTTTATAATCACGGGGGGATGATGTCAGTGTCTCCCTGAGTGCCCCGGCGATAAACCCATATTTTGCATCGGTAATCAATGTCGCTGAATCCTCCTTGAAATTGGTCTCAAGCCGCAGGACCTCCTGATCCGCAATTTTCGTGATGGGTTTAAATTGCAGTGAGGATTGCAGTGAGGAAAGAACCTCACCATCCTTTTCCAATAATTTAATTCCGTAAAACCTTGATGAGATCCGGTCGGTCAGTGATTTGTCCAACCAGATTGCATCCTGAATCTTCAGGATTGACCGCTCAAGTTCCTGCCCGTAGTTGATATGCACATGCCGCATGACGGGGTCACGGTCTTCGAATACATCAATAATCCGGTTGAATAATTCGGGAATACCCGTCCCTTTTAAGCTGACGGTCGGAATCACCGGGATGCCCAATAGCTTTCCAAGCGACAGGTAATCAAGTTGATTTCCCTGCTTTCCGAATTCATCGAACATATTCAGTGCAATCACCACCCTGATATCCATGTCGATCAGCTGGGTTGTAAGAAAAAGATTGCGCTCCAGGTTAGAGGCATCTATCACGTTTACAACAACATCCGGAATGTTTTCGGTGATATGCCGGCGCACAAAGAGTTCCTCGGGGGAGTAGGCAGTAAGGGAATAGGTTCCCGGAAGGTCGGTGATGTTGAATATATACCCATCCTGTTTGAATCTCCCCTCTTTTGAATCTACAGTCACACCGCTGAAATTCCCGACCCGTTCATGTGATCCGGAGGCAAAGTTGAAGAGCGTTGTTTTACCACAATTCGGGTTGCCAACCAGGGCAATATCGATCACTTTGCCTCTATCTCCGGTCCCATTTCGAAGTGAAGTTTCCTCGATGGTTCTGTGATATTCACCGGAATCAGCCACGGCATGCATCGCACTGATTTGTTCTGAAGTGGATTGTATCCCGATCAGCACGGCCTCGCTTTGCCTGAGCGATACATGATATCCCATGATCCTGTATTCAATTGGATCTTGCAGGGGCGCTGCTTTTACCACAGTGACCTCTTTCCCTTTCACAAAACCCATCTCGGTAATTCGTTTACGGAAAGCGCCGCGACCTCTCACTTTGGAGATGCGCCCTGAATCACCTTGATGTAAATCGAGAAGGGTTGCCAATTAATTTAGATTAAATTAAGGCAAAGGTACGAAATCTTCGGAACAGGAGGTAGTTGGAGGACGATTTTTAAGGTTGAATGGAAATTCTTCCTTTTCGTACCTGGACATTTATTTTAACCATCGAATTTACGGGGGTCTCGTTTTGCAGGGCCGGTGACCAAACAATGAGCGTATTCAATAATTTTAAAACCCTGGTCGCCAAACCCATGGTTCCTTCATAGGTTTCAAGCACGGAAGCTACAAACCGTCCCTGGCAATCGACATAGAAGTTGAAATGATAGTAGGCCGTTGACTCTTTGTCTCCAGCCTGACGCACAATGGCTGCATTCATCGTTGAATCAAGCACATGTATATCATTCCTGATACGCGCGTCCTGGGTAGGCAGCGTGGCAATGGCAAATGAATCGCAAGGCGTGGTAAAAAAAATATTCTGTATGGTTTGTCCCGAACCAATTACAGGGAAGAGTAAACAGACAGTGAGAATAACCAATAATCTGCTTAACAGTGTTGAGGATTGTTTCATATCGATTTCTGATCTAAAATGTGTTTTTTAATTTTGAAATTCAACTACAAATATAATCTTTTGATTCTGGTCCAAGGTTGAAAATCACATCCAAAACGCTTAATCCCGGGATGAAGCCATGGCTGGATTCAAAAACCTGGATATAACGGGGATGTTGCCCGGACTGTTCCGTTCTTTTTTGAACCAGGATCCCTCTCAGGTCCCTTATCCCTGAAGGTGATTTAACATATTCAACACTTGTACGGATGATCCTGTTAAGTTTCATGATCCTGAGAAGAAGATGGAGCAACTCCAGGTTGAAATCTATCAGAAAATTGAATCTCCGCTCATAATAAGGGGCAAAAAGGTCCTGGTAAAAGAGAAAAAACGGCGAATTGTTATACGCCGTTTCAATCGATCTCCAATGGGTTCTCTGCCAGGGCTGATGATCTGAAATCCGGATATCCCTGGTGAGCGTGTGATTGCCGTTCACTTTGATCACGGGGATGGTGAGGGTTTGCATCCCATTGGGCCCATATATGGTGCAATGGTTCCGGCAGGTTTGCTTCGTGTAGGTCTCAAACGCTTCAATCACAATTGAATCAGCCCCGATCACCTCCTTCATATAGTCAATAGGAGGCATATAGGCCGTTTCGATGAGAATGGACATACGATACTTATTTTACCTGTTCCTTCAGCAAAATATCGTTGATGGCCTGCTTCAATGAATCTTTGGGCAGGGCGCCAACAGACATTTGTGGCTGTTCTGTCATCGGAACGAACAACATCGAAGGAATGCTGCGGATCCCAAAGGCCCCGGCGAGTTCCTGTTCTGCCTCTGTGTCAATTTTGTAAATATCTAATTTCCCGGCATACTCTGTGGCCAATTCCTCAAGAATCGGGGCCACCATTTTGCAGGGGCCACACCAGTCGGCATAAAAATCAATGATACATGGCCGCGTGCCTTCGAATTTCCATTCCTGGTTCTGTTCAAAATTGAAGACCTTCTCCAAGAAAGCCTGTTTAGTCAAATGTTCGATCATATTGCTAATTTTAATTGTGGATTATTTTATGATAAGTACTTTATTGATCATATCGATATAATCTGGCTTTTGCCTGGCGCCGACTGACATCTGTGGTTTTCCTGTTTTCGGAATGAACAGCATGGCAGGAATCGAGTTGACCTGGAATAATCCAGCCAGTTCGCGCTGCTCATCTGTATTTACTTTGTAGATTCTCACCTTTCCCTTGTATTCCTTTGACAGTTCATCCATGATCGGTGACACCATTTTGCACGGACGGCACCAGTCAGCATAAAAGTCGATGATAACCGGCTGATCACCAAGGAAAACCCACTCCTGCGGATTTTTCTTATAATCCCATACCAGTTTTTGAAATGATTCGGCCGTGAGTTTCACTACCTGCCCCTCGGTGTTTTCTGTTGCTTCGTTATTTTTGCCCGCAGTTGAATTACATCCATTCAAGGAAAGCGAGATAAGAGAGAGAAATATGAATGTCAGTTTTTTCATGATGAATAATTTTAATGTGCTGCAAAGATAAAAATATTTATTTACATGAATCGCATAAATATCACTATTTTTTTTATCTTTGCATTTGAAATGTATTATATTTTATGGCAATGTTGTTTAAACAGCTTGATATCAAGGATCTTGAAGGTTTTTTTTCGACTGAGGAAAATTGTTTGAAATTTCTGGCCGAAAAAAAGTGGGAGGAGGGATTTATTTGTAAAACATGCGGGAATTTCAATTATTGCAAAGGAAAAACACTGTATTCGAGGCGTTGTACACGTTGCAAACACGAAGAGTCAGCTACCGCACATACCATTTTTCATCGTTGCCACATCCCGATCACTGAGGCTTTTCGCATTGTTTATATGGTATGTCACGATCCCTCGGTTTCCACCTATGAACTTTCCCGCCAGGTTGAACTCAGGCAAATGACTTGTTGGAAGCTTAAAAGCAGGCTCATGGAATGTCTGAAAAGCCAGGGGGAAGTTGATATCCTTTTTCACGACCAAAAGAAACCTTAAAAATGGTTATTTTCGTGTTCGATAAAAAAGAACCATGGCTATCCTTATAAAAAACATCAAAGAACTCATTCAGGTCGAGGAAAAACCGCAGCCAAGGGTTGCCGGGAAGGCCATGTCGAAGCTGAAGACCATTCAAAATGCGTGGTTACTGATTGAAGGAGAGCGGATCAGGGATTTTGGTAAAATGCCCCCTGGAGAATTACCAATTACTAATTACAAACCGGAGCGAAGCGGAGCTCGGCGGAGCCAATTACCAATGCAGAAGGATCATGTAGAGGAGAATGATTCGTTGCAGGTGATTGATGCGACCGGCAAAATGGTTTTTCCAAGTTTCTGCGACAGCCACACCCATCTTGTTTATGCCGGAAGCCGTGAGATTGAATACATTGACAAGATCAGGGGTTTGAGTTATGAGGAGATTGCCAGGAGGGGTGGCGGGATTCTCAATTCTGCGCGCCGATTGCATGAGGCGGGCGAAGAGGAACTTGTAGCACAGGCATTGGCCCGGCTCAATGAAATCATGATGACGGGCACCGGGGCTGTGGAGATTAAAAGCGGTTACGGATTGACCGTGGAAGATGAGCTTAAAATGTTGCGCGTAATCCAAAAATTAAAAAAAATATCTCCCGTGACCATTGTGCCCACCTTCCTGGGAGCCCATGCAGTTCCGGCGGAATTCAAGGGCCGTCAGGGTGATTTCGTCGACATGGTGATCAGCGAAATGATACCCCGGGTGGCTTCTGAAGAATTGGCTGATTTTATTGATGTTTTTTGCGATCGCGGTTTTTTCACTGTTGCGGAGACCGATCGCATCCTGAATGCAGGGATGAAATATGGCATGCGTGCCAAGATCCATGCCAATGAGCTGGATTACTCCGGAGGGATCCAGGTGGGTGTGAAATACAATGCACTGTCAGTGGATCATCTTGAGTTTACCGGAGAGGAAGAAATAGCGTGCCTCTCTGGTACCGAAACAATGCCCACTGTGTTGCCGGGCGCCGCATTCTTTCTTGAAATGGCCTACGCTCCTGTCCGAAAAATGATCGATGCCGGTCTGCCAGTAGCCATGGCCAGTGATTTCAACCCCGGATCATCGCCATCGGGCAACATGCAGTTCATCCTTTCCATGGCGTGTATAAAATACCGGATGCTGCCTGAAGAGGCCATCCATGCGGTGACCATCAATGGAGCTTATGCGATGGGGTTAAGCGATGATTATGGAAGTATCGCCCGGGGGAAAATTGCCAATCTGTTTATCACACACCCAATCCCGACCTATGCATTCATGCCGTATGCCTATGGCAGCAACAAGGTGGAATCGGTGATCCTGAATGGGAAGTTCATCGCGCGAAATCCTTAAATCCGATGCCGATTATTTGAGCACCTTCAGCGCGTCGTCTGTCGCGTCCAACAGTGGTTTGATGCTGATCTCAGTACCTACGGCATGTTTCATCCAGAGTTGCGGAATAAGGCGCCCGGAGGAATAAATCCGTAAAGCCTCATCAGCAAAATTCTTACCTTTAAGGAACTGGTCCAACTGAAACTCAATCAGATGTCCGACCGGGTAATTTGAGAGATAGAGGGGGTTGTCGATCATGTGTGAATAGATGGCCAGGATGGGCGTGTCTTTTATGCCGAAAACCGGTGCATAATACTGGTTCCAGATTTCAACAGCGCTTTTAACAACGGTCTCCTTTAGCTGTTCCTTGGTTGCAGCAGGATTTTCATACAGCCACTGCCATACCTTCATATCCAGCAGGGAGACCCCCATGATTTCGTAACTCATCCAGAAGTTGTCAATGGCAGCCAGCGCCTCTTTTTTAGGATCGTTGTCTTTGATGCCCAGCAATTCAAGATCATGCTTTTGAAAGTTGAAGGCGAAGGCCTCTGTAAATGCTGTGTTTGGAACGCCCTGCATCATATAGTTGTCGACGAAATAGAGTGAAATGGTTTGCTCCACATTGTGTCCCAGTTCATGCACGGCAATGTTATATCCTTTATAGTCCATGCCATCCTTCCCGATACGGGTGCGCAGGTGGGCCTTGTCACCTTTCATCTGCGCGCCCCATGCATGACCGCTTCCCCTGGCGGGATCAACTGTAATGTGCGATGCGATCTCTTTTGCTTTGTCGGGTTTAAACCCAAGTTTAATCAGCATGTTTGGAATGTCAGCCTCAAATGCCTGGGGATTGGGATATTTTGCACGGGTTATTTTATCAAGCAGTTCCATGTTCATGTTGCTGCGTGCCTTGAATCCGTCGTACCAGATGTCGAATGGCTGCAGCGGACGACCCAGCCTTTTGCTGATCATCTCACCGACCTGTTTTACCTGGGCCGATGAGCAGAAATCAGTAAATAACTTCTCCACCTGTTCCTGCGGAATCTCCATACCTGCGTCGAAGGCTCGCATGATGTAGGTGGGGTACATGGGGGTATAGGGGTCCATCAGTTTATTGTTGTTGAACAGGTTGAGAAGGGTCGCGTATCTCGTATCCGGTTCAGGAGTGTTTGCAACCTCTTTTCCATCCTTAAATAATTTGTTGGAGAATGGATTCCATTGGAATGAAGGGTTGTTTATCACACTGTCAGGAATATCCTGGTTGATGATATGGAGCATAACCTGGTAGATCATGTTTTGTTTAATCAGCCCTTCATCACCTTTGTTATAGTTGGCTTTCAACTCATCCCGGAGATTCCAGTGCGACAAAAGCTTCATCTGCTTGTCAAAGTGGGTTTTCCCCTGTTCGTCGAGCAAATTCCCCACATAAATATTATAACCCGAGATGTAATTATCTGCTGAGGTAAGCGCTTCTGCGATTTTGACATTGACTTCGGCCGGGACCCGTGCGGTGAATATATCGCCCATGCGGACGTGGGCCCATTCGGTGCGGCTCCATTTCGGTCCCAGTTCTTCCTTCTCTTTCAAGGTATAGAAGGGGAAGTTGAGGGCTGTGACAAATGCAAGCTTGTTGTTAAAGAAATCTTCGTTAAAATGGGATCCGGGTTCATAGGCCCCAAAAATTTCATCGACATCCAGCATCTCGCCGATTTCGAGGTGCATACCCCGCTTCAGGTCAAGACTGATCATGTTGAAATGGCCAAACATCGACTCCCAGTTGGCAGAAAAACGGTTGAACAGGAGATCCAGTTTTCCTGGGTCACCGACAAAATGCGTAAGGCAGAATGTTTCAAAGGCCTGGTCTGTTCCATCCTTTGCTGTCCAGAGGGTGGCACATTGTTTAACCCCTTTTTCCATGCGGGCTTTGGTGGGTTCGCCATACTGGTTGGTCAGCTTGAGTATGACCGAATCGACAGTGGCTTGGGCGATAAATTGCACGGAGCCTTGCCGGGTGGCGCTCTCTTTTGGTTTACACTGGACGAACATAAGCGCCATTGATACAAACATGAGGAGGATGAACTTTTTCATAATGATGGGGTTTGTGAATTTGTAAACAAATGTAAAGAAATTAGAAATAGGGAAATAGTGAAATTGCGAAAACAAAACTATTGGCAGAAATATCTACTTTTGTGAATTAAACCCGAGGACGAACAGCCTGTTGCTTTTTTTGCCACCTCGCTGCCTCGTCACCTCACTACCTCGTTTATTATTATGAAACAACTCATCGAATGTGTTCCCAATTTTTCTGAAGGTCGCGACATGAGCGTGATCAAGACCATCACGGATGAAATTGAACAAGTTGAAGGCGTAAGGCTTCTGGATGTAGATCCGGGCGCTGCCACAAACCGTACCGTAGTGACCTTGGTAGGGACGCCCGATGCCGTGATTGAAGCCGCTTTCAGAGCAATCAAAAAAGCTTCGGAGGTGATCGATATGAGCAAACACCATGGGGAACATCCGCGATTCGGGGCTACCGATGTATGTCCTTTGGTTCCCATCTCCAACATCACCATGGAGGAGACCGCTGTTTATGCACATAAGCTGGCCGAGCGCGTTGGAAAAGAATTGGAGATACCTGTTTATTGTTATGAAAGCGCCGCGTTGATCCCTGAACGCCGTAACCTGGCCAATTGCCGGTCGGGAGAGTATGAGGGATTACCTAAAAAACTGGAAGATCCGCATTGGAAACCCGATTTCGGTCCTGCACGGTTCAATCCAAGGATCGGTGCCATCGCGGTTGGAGCCCGGGATTTTCTGGTTGCTTACAATATCAATTTAAATACGACCTCCACACGCCGCGCCAATTCTGTTGCATTCGATATCCGGGAGAAGGGCAGGCCGGTTCGCGAAGGAAACCCCATCACCGGGAAGATTAAAAAGGATGAGCAAGGCCATGAAATCTGGATTCCCGGAGCGTTGAAGGCCTGCAAAGCCATCGGTTGGTTTATCGAAGAATATGGCATCGCCCAGGTATCGATCAACCTGACCAATATCAGCATTACCCCTGTTCATGAAGCTTTTGAAGTGTCGTGCCAGAAGGCCCAGGAACGTGGGATGCGGGTTTCGGGTTCGGAACTTGTCGGCCTGGTACCCAAGAAGGCCATGATCGATGCCGGGAAGTACTTTTTGCGTAAGCAGCAGCGTTCGGTTGGGATTTCGGAAGATGAAATCATCAAAATCGCCGTTAAATCGCTTGGCTTAGATGATCTTAAACCATTCAATCCACATGAGAAGATCATCGAATATTTACTGCAAAATTCTGACGATAAAAAGTTAGTGAGCATGACAGCCGAAGGATTTGCCAATGAAACTGCTTCCGAATCTGCTGCACCCGGCGGTGGATCGGTATCAGCCTATATGGCAGCGCTGGGCGTGTCGCTGGGGACCATGGTTGCCAACCTTTCCTCTCACAAAGCCGGTTGGGATGAACGATGGGAAGAATTTTCAATCTGGGCGGAAAAGGGTCAGCGGCTGAAAGATGAGTTGCTGTTTTTGGTCGATGAAGATACCCGTGCCTTCAATAAGATCATGGATGCCTTTGGTTTACCAAAAGGAACTGAAGCGGAAAAAGCCATGCGCTCAGAAGCCATACAGGCCGCCACACGATATGCCATCGAAGTGCCCTTCCGCACGATGCAAAAAGCCTATGAATCGTTTGAAATAATCAGGGCGATGGTTGAGCATGGCAATCCGAATTCAGTCACGGATGCCGGGGTGGGAGCGCTCTGCGTCCGTTCAGCTGTGATCGGCGCCTACCTGAATGTGAAGGTGAATGGCGCAGGCTTTAAGGATAAAGTCTTTCTTGATGCGATCATGAAGGAGGCCGATGAACTGGTTATGAAAGCAAAAACTACCGAAGATTCGATCCTTGCAGAGGTCAATGCGAAAATTTCAAAATAGATAACAAAATCTTCTTGTATTTTAAGAAAATATCATTATATTTTTCTTTATGAACAAGAAAGATTTGATTAATACCATGGATAATGGTATGATCCAGGCTTTGACACCATCATACCAGGATGATTATGGGAAATTGTTTGAAAACCTTGTGTTTCTTTGGCTCAGGAGGAAAGCGCCATTCCTGAGGAGGTTGTTCCTGCCTGGAAAGAGATGTTAACCGTATAAATAGCTGTCAGATAACAACCCAAGGTGACGGCGTTCTTCTCCTGGGTGGTTGATTACTTCGGGGTAATAATATTCGTTTTGAAACGAATATCGTCACGTTTTTTTCCGTCACGCTTTAAAATGAAATTTTGAGTTCACAAATTAGTCATGTATCTTTGTTCTATGATTGATAAGGAACAAATTACCTAAGCGTTGAAAGATAACAAGCCAGACTTGGCAGCTATATGATCGGAGCCGATAAAATAACGGAAATTGTAAACAGGATTGCCACAGGGTACAATCCCGATAAAATCATACTTTTTGGCTCCTACGCATCGGGTAAGCAAAGCGAAGACAGTGATTTGGATTTGTTTGTGATAAAGAACAGTGATTTACCACGACCTCAGAGGGCCTTGCAAGTTCGAAAAATGCTTTTTGGCATGATGATACCAATGGACCTGATCGTTTATACTCCCGAGGAGATAGCGCTATCCAGGGATAATAAATACAGTTTTGTTTATGAAATCCTGAACACCGGAAAAGTACTCTATGAGCGTACAACATGACGAAATAACACAGTGGATTATTAAGGGCGACCATGATCTTGGAACGGCGAAAGTTATCTTGTTTTCCTTTCTGTACCATTTAAGTTTACACATGATTTAGTTTACCTGCTTGATTTAATTTGTCAAAAAGACGATGAATTTAAAGATCAATACAATAGGCTTGCTGAGCTTCAGAGTTATTCTGTTGAGGTAAGGTATCCCAATGAAATAATTTTCCTCAACAAGGACAAGGTGGAAAGCGCCCTAATTACATCTAAAGAAGTTCGTGATCTGATAGTTCTGAAAATAGGTATTTCTGTTAATTACCATGATGTAATTAATCAATAGCACAGATATACAAAATCTACAAAATACAATGAACTCATTGATAAGGGTAGCCGAATAGCTGAAAGTACTATCAAATGCCAGAGATCGGACATTTCGTCACGTGTCACGTTTTAATCCCGAGCGCACCTCACCGGGAACGCATTGGCTTTGAACGCCGGGTAATATGAAACGCTGTAATTAAAGTTATTGAGTCCCCGGGCAACTGCAGTGCTAAGGTTTAAAGATTCAGAAGTCCAGAACATGGTGGCAGTCACCGGATCTGATCCAAAGGACCAGCTCTTATTTTGGTAGAGAATTCCTTCAAGCAGGCCGTTAAAACCATCCTGGATATTTGGATCTTTCAGGTACCCACCTGCAATGGCATTGCCTTCTAAAGCCAGAATCAAAGCATCCCACTCTGCAGAAGAGGGCAGGTGCCAACCCGGGGGACAAAGATCCTGGTTCGTGCTGATTTCCTGATATTCCATGATTTCATCCCACTGGTAATATCCACCCGACCGGGCACACTGGGCTTCGAGGTTGTCCTTGCAATATTTCTCAAGAATGCAGTTGTCGGTTTGCAACTGGCTCTGATTGGTATAATCACCGTAATTGAGATTGGCCGCCATCCAGCACCGGGTATTGGCCCCTGTTCCGGCAAGAAAAGTAGGATAGATCCGGTCGTCACGATAATCCTTGAGCGTTCCGGGACAGGCGGTATTGGCATTGGAGGCAAACACTGCGATCGTGATGCTTTGTTCATCGGAACATCCCTGGATGTTGGTGTAGTTGTAGGTGATGGAATAATCATTTCCGATAACCGCACTGCCCCCTGTCACTGCACTACTGGCAGGATCAAAGATATAATTCCCCGGTGAAGTCATTGTAACCCCGGTCCCGGAATAAACCCCTCCGTTGCCCAGCGGTTTACCCCCCTTCAGCAGGATGGGCTTTCCGTTCTTTGTCGTTTTGATGGTGTTACAAACCGGGAATTCCACCGTTGGCTTCGGTTTAACATTGATGGAAAAGGACGGTGACAGCGCTCCGCTGCCACAACTGTTCCGTCCGGAAACAGTGAGGACACCTGATGTAGCGGTGGAGGAAAAATCGAGGAGCTGATCAGGACCGTTCACGAAGGGGGAAATGCCGGTCCCGGTGTAGGACCAGATGTAATCCGTTGCATTGGCAATGGCGTTGATGCTGTATGGCACATCGTTCTGCCGCTGGCAAATATCAGCTCCGGATGCACTTACAATTAGGGATGACGGACCTGGCAGGGGATTGATGGTGACAGGCAGGGTGGATGGAGTCCCATAGTTGCATTCCGCATTGAATCCACGCACGGTGAAGTTTCCTGAAACAGCTGTATTGGTAATGAGACACGTGATCTGGTTTGTGCCTGGACCACTGGAAATGGTCACCCCCGACGGAACAGTCCAGTCGTAATTAGACACAAATAAAAGAGGGCTTATCGAATAAATAACCGAGGATGGTCCCTGGCAGAGGGAGACAGATCCGCTGATCGGCCCGGCTGGCTGGGGATTGGGATGAATGTTCATCGGCAATGTGGAAACGGCTCCGTCGCCGCAGTATAGGCTGTGGCCCTTCACGGTGATATTCCCGGATGCAGCGGAGGTGGTGAAGTTAACGGTAATGGAGTTGGAGTTGCTGCTCCCTGCGATGGAGGCGCCCGTGGGTATGGTCCAGATATATTCGTCAGCCCCTGGAATGACCGGAACCGAAAAGACCATCGCACTGGCAGGCGTGCAAATGGTTGGCTGTCCGCTGATGACACCGGCCGGTCCGGGCGTTGTGCCGACATCGATCCAGGTATTTGCCATAACTGTCTGGCCACAGGCATCGGTAACGGTAACCGAATAGGGATGATGCCCGGGACCCGGTGTGATTGTGATGGATGGGGTAATAGAACCATCACTCCAGAGGTAATGATAGGTGTTGGACGGTATAAAAACCTGTCCTCCGGTTGCTGAGGCCGTCAGGGTGGCCGAACCACCGGAACAAATGGTCTTCGAAGGCGCTGTCACCGACAAAATGTCATTGTATTTAATTGTAAATGAGCTGGAAACCTCACTTATAACAGAACAGCTTGTGACGGATGCCTTGATGATCAAGGTTTTATCCGGGCCGGGGATGGCAGCTTGAACGGCCTCAATATGCATGGGTGTGGTCTGGAGTTGTCCGGCCGCCAGGATGATCTGGGTTGGAAACGGGTTTGGCAGGATGTCGGCCTGGGTGGCTGTTCCGGAAGGATCGATGGAAAGATTAATGGTTAGATTGGATGGCTGAGCCTGGGGCACGGTATAGACCAGGTCGGTCGTGCTGCAGCCCGGAACCAAAATCTGGCCGGTCTCCGGGTTTGAAAAGTCCAGGCTGGGGGTGATGTTGGTGCTGGAAAAACTGTTTTTTTTGAGGAAAACTTTAGAATCGAATACGTGGTCTACAGCATCACCAATGGCAAATTTCATATGGTAAAGTTGCCCACATTGAACCGGATAGCTTGCAGTAAAGACATAGGTTAAACGATTCAATGAAAAGTTGTCATATAGCTCGTTCCACCATGAATAAACACCCTTGTCATGGTTTCCGTTATCTTCAAGACATATGTTATTAATATTCACGTAGTTTGAACCTCCAGGCAATAGAGCTATATTTACAGCATTATTTTCAAATCCTAACCCGCCGGCAATGCCCGGACCACTTAAAAATAAACCAAATGCATCGTTGATTGAATTACAATAAAAATCAAATTCAATTGAGGCAAAAACATAATTAAAGCTGACAATATTGCTTTCAGGTGTAAAGTCAAATTCAAGGACTGCTTTATCGTATATTTGGGCGCCTGCAAGAATTAAAAGGTCAGGGTCACTTAAACCGTATGTATTAGTGGAGGGATAGTTGGGAGCTGCAGCGTTTTGAACATGGCCAGAAGAAAATAACACTCCTCCCTCAATTCCCAGTTCAGTCGTGGCTGTGCCTGCAGTGGTAAAAGCACCAATCTGATCAATTGTAGCCGTGGGGCGAAAGGAAGAATTAAGTGAAGCAGGAGAACCATTGAAAGTGGCATTTGAAACCACAACCCCGCTCCCCACCAGGTAGGTTTGTACAAATTGCAAAGGGGTCATGACAATTTCAGATCCGGGAATGACCGTCAACTGCGCGGAAACCCCCAGTGAAATAAAAAATGTAAGCCAGCCAATAAATAATCCTCTAACAGTATTCATTTTTTCTCTTTGTCACGTGTCACGTGTCACGTTTTTTCCTTGTCACGCGTCACGTTTTTCAGTCCTTCACACACCTCACCGGAAAAGCATTCGCCTTGAACGAAGGATAATAGGAAACGCTGTAACTAATATTATTCAAACCACGGGCAACTGCATGGGATATGCCACTCGGTGTGGAGGTCCAGAACATGGTTGCAGTTGGACTACCCGTGGTATAAGCCCACAAATTGTTCAGGTAATAAACCCCATTCAGCAAAGCATTAAAACTGGCATAGGGATCCTTCAGCGTTCCTCCGGCCATTCCATCACCAGGGGTAACATTGGCCACGGCATTGATCATATCCTGCCATTCCTGTTGCGAAGGTACATGCCACCCCGGCGGACAAACGCCCTGGTAACCGGGCCCGGCCGTAGCTTCATACTGGATAAGTTCATCCCACTGGTACAGGCCGCCATAGGCTGTGCAGTTTGCATCTGTTGATAAACAATATTTTTCAACAAGACAATTGTCGGTTTGGGGCTGGAGAGGAGCATTCAGCTTTGTTCCATAACGCAGGTTTTCAAGCATCCAGCAGTTACTTAAAAGGGAGGTCCGGTAAACTTCGTCATCACGGATATCATAAAAAAGCTGACCACAAGAAAAGCCCGAATTTGACCCCATGATGGTGATGGTTTGCTGGGCTGTTGCCGAACATGCATTGGCGTTAGTGTAGGTATAAAAAATTGTATGCTGACCAATGGTCATGGCGGGATCACCAGGATTAAAAAGATTTCCGGGGACTGCCGGAGCGGTTGGATCATCAATCCGGTAGATGCCACCTGCCCCCAATGGTTCACCTCCTTTCAAGAGGAAGGGTTTAGCATTTTTTGTGGTTTTCTGATCATTGCATTGGCTTAGGGAGACCAATGGCATTGGATTTACGGTTATAAAAAAATCGGGAGACCACGTTCCATCTGCACAACTATTGATTCCTTTTCCCTTCAGATTCCCGGAAGTCGCATCAGGTGAGAAGTCAATGGAGACTGTATTCCCGTTGTTTGTGATATTGGCGCCAGTTCCGGAATAGGTCCAGCTGTAGCCGGTGGCATTGGCAACCTCCGGCATGGAGTATATCTGATTGCTCCACGAAGAACAAACTGGTGTAGGTCCCAAAATAGTGCTGGCTGGCCCGGGAAATGGATTTATAGTAATGTTAAATAAAGGGGAAGACTGCCCCTCGCCACAACCATTCAATCCTTTTACCCTCAGATCCCCTGAGGTTGCATTGGGAGCAAAGTCAATGAAAATGGTGTTCCCATTATTCGTGATTGTGGCGCCTGTTCCCGAATAGGTCCAGCTGTAGCCCAATGCATTAACAATAATTGGTATTGAATACATCTGATGGCTCCAGCCAGTACAAGCGTAGGATGACCCGAGAATCTGATCAGCCGGACCTGGAATTGGGTTAACATTAATAACAACTGTTTGTGCTGGTCCTGTACAATTATTGAGGGTTGGTGTGATGAAATAGTTAACACTGCCAGCCGTATAAGCATTCAGTATAAGAAGATCTGAAATCATTGTTGCATTTGAGTTCCCGGTTGGACAAGGGGGAGCAATATTTGTGCAAATTGGATTTGGGGTTGTCCAGCTGAACATCGAACCGGGGGGTGTAGATGAAAGCGAAAAATTGGTATTCTCTCCAGTGCAGATACTTTTAGTCAGGGGTGGGCTTAATTGTGGAATTGGCTTGATGGTTACTGTCTTTTCAGTGGGAGGGCTGCCTGTACAACCATTGGGATCAGTGTAGTTTACAAAAATAGTTTTGTCTCCAGGCGTTACCCATTTTAAGGAGATTGAATTGTCTGTCAGCCCCCCCCCGGATACCCAAATGGCCCCCGAAGTGATGTATTCCCAGATGTAATTTGATTTTCCACTCTGCGTGGTGAAGGGGACCACCGTACCCGAACAGGCCTCTGGAGAAGGCGTATTTATCACTGGCACTTCAAATGCTCCTACCGATACGCTTAATGTTCCGGGAGTAATGGCTTCACATCCATTGGAATTTTCATAATTAACTGAAATTAATTTGGTTCCGGAAGCTGTCCATTTCAAGGTTATCCAATTATCATTGCTGCCTCCTCCAATAATAAGCGAGGCTCCTGTGTAAGTCCAAAGATAATTACTACCTCCGGGTCCGGTCGTATAGGTGACTATGTCATTCTGACATGGATTAGCTTTACCATCGATTGTTGGAGTGGGGGGCCTTGGATATACGTTGACTGTGGTATTTGCAGATATATTGCTCCCATCACAAGTGCCTGCTATGGCATAATAGGTTGTTGTTGTTGCGGGCGAAACTACCAGGTTGTCTCCATAACCTACAAAAACACCTGCAGGAGGCGGGGCATCTTTATACCAGTTTACCCCGCTGGGATTAAATCTCGTACCTTCATTGGCAGTTGTCCAAACCTGGTAATTCCGACCTGTTGCAGTATAAGCTATATTGCCTTCAAGATTGTGAACCCCTTGTGTAGCCCCTTCCGAACTATTTGTGCATTGTGGTTTTTGTTGAATGAAATTTTCGATCACACTGCTTTGCTCATTTAATACAATCATGAAAGTCCCCCTGTTTTCATTTTGATCTGTGCATTGAAATAATGGACAATCGGCCCAATAAACCACAAGTTTCCGATTGGGGGCCGTGCCAGTATTGTAATAAAAAACATTCTCTGCAACACCGGCAGCGCCTGGGTACCAATCTTGCCAGGGAGCGAATATGCAATTTTTGGGCACATTGGAAGCCTCATTTGGAATGGTTGTAGCTGTATATGTAGTCCACCCTTTTCCTGTCGGATTGGTAAAACCCAGCCATCCATTTGACCCAACCCAAAAACGATCATACTGCTGATTGAAAAAGCAAAAGGTAAAGCCGATCGGGTAACCATTTATAAGTGATGGACCATTTGCTGGTGCAAAACAGTCGTCATGTCCACTGGAAGTACATCCGGTAAAATCAGGATCGATTGGTCTCCCATCCGAGAAAGGAGGATGATCGCTATAGTTAATGATCTCAAATATATAATTTGTCGTACCATACCCGCTTCCGGTCATCGTTGCTGTCAATGTAGAAGATTCACCACTACAGAGTTCAGTATTGCCTGTAATAATTATTTGTGTAAATCCTTGGGCAGTAATGAGTGAAAAAAAAAGGGAAAAAAGCAAAAACCGGATCATAAAAGGCATTCTTTCATGCAACGTGACAAAAATACAACGTGTTTTGTTTAAAACTTCTTTTTAAATTGTTATTAGGCCACGATTTGGTCATGAATCTTTCATTATTGGTAGATATTGAAACGATAAATTTAATCTTTAACGCATCTTACCGGAAATGCATTTGCCCTGGATGCGGGATAATTTGACACGCTGTAATTGATGTTGTTCACCCCCCTGGCCACCATTCGATCAGAGTAGATTGCATCCTGGGTGGAGGTCCAGAACATGGTCCCGGTGAGAGTTCCTGTGGTGTAAGCCCAAACATTGTCCAGGTAATAAATTCCGTTAACCAGGGCGTCGAAGCCATTGGTGATGTTCTGGTCTTTGAGATAGCTTCCTGCCAGCCCGTCACCGGGAACACCGGGAAGGTTTACCACTGCGTCGATCAGCTCCGTCCATTCGGCGGAGGAGGGGATATGCCATCCCGGGGGGCAAACGCCCTGATAGGCAGGCCCGGCGGTAATGCCATACTGGATCAGTTCATCCCATTGGTAAAAACCGCCAAGGTTTACGCAAGTTGGATCAGAGGCGAGACAGTTTCGCTCGGCAATGCAGTTGTCGGTTTGGGGCGAGGTTGCTGTTGGGGGAGCATAGCCATAACGAAGATTTTCGACCATCCAGCATTTTCCAGGCACCAGTGTGGATGAAGTGCGGTAGGAGATCCCGTTGCGTGGATCGGTCATGGTTGATCCGCAGGGAGGATTGAGCCCGAGTACGGAGATGGTGACCGGGGTTGATGTGGCCGGGCATCCGTACCTGGCCGAGGAGTACTTGTAAGATATATCAAAGGACATGGGCACGCCTACCAATGAAGGATCAAAATAGTAGTTGGTGCCATCGAAGGTGAGGGCGGAGGTGGCAGGGGAGATGAGGTACTCTCCCTGCAGGGGTGTGGCGGTAAGCAGCGGGGAGCCCCCTTTGAGCATAAATTTTTTTGCGCTGCGGCTGGTCACCAGGTCGAAACAGGAAGCCAGCTGGGTGTTGGGTTTTGGATTGATGGTGATGGTAACAGGACTGGATGTGGCGGAGCATGCCGGAGTGGTGGCAGAGGTGGTGGCCGTCATGCTGAGCTGTGCTGTTTGAGGCGTGGTTCCGGAAAGTTTCCAGGTGATCGCAGCGGGGTTGGCCGTGGCATCAGCAATAACGGCCATGGATGAGGGATTGACCTGCCAGAGGTAAGTTGCAGGAGCGCCCGCATCCATGGTATAAAGAGATGGGGTCGGATAATCCTGGCAAACCGGGGAGGGTGTTGAAGAGGTGAAGGTGGTAATGGGCAGGGGTTGGATGTTAACATTTGTTGGGGTAGTCCCGGGGCACCCGAGCGTGTTGGTATAGGTCACATCAATGGATGATGAAGCCGGGGATGTGCCGGATACCCAGTTGACCGAAATGGAATTGACATTGGTTGCCGGGGGGATGATCGACCCGCCCGAGGTGATGGACCAGTTGCCCTTTTCGGTTCCCTGGAGCTGGTAGGCAGAAGTTGATCCTGCGCAGACACTCCCAGAACCTGTAACGATATAGAGCGGTGTTGGATTTACATTGACGGTATAGGATGTCGGAGCAACTGCAGTGCAGCCGTTGGCATTCACATAATTCACCCTGATCCATTCGGCAGGGCTGATGGCATTCCAGAGAACCGTTGCAGTGTTCCCTGATGGAGTGAGGATATTGACAGTGGGATTAGATGCTTCCCATGTATATCCACCTGTCATGCCCGGCTGGGTCGTGTAAGTGTAAGACCGGTTATTGCAGACATTCACATCAGGTGTGACAAGGGAAGGCGTAGGAAGAGGATTGACCGTCACGTTTTTGGATCCGGGAGTGGTTGTACACCCGTTTGGATCGGTATAGGTTACCCCAATGGTCTTTGTTCCCGTGGTATTCCAGGTGATGGTCACCTCCCAGGGATTGGCCCCGGCCACCTTGGTTCCATCCGGTGATACGGTCCAGACATACGATGCAGGAACCATCCCGGCATCAGTGGTAAAGGATTCGGTAACACCAATGCAGGCCGAAGCGTGTCCCAGCAGGTTGGGGGTGATGAGCGATTGCACCAGGAGGTCTTTTGCATCGGAGGCGGTGCAGCCGTTGGCATCGGTGAGAGTGTAGATGATGTGATAGGTTCCGGCCCCTGCCGTGGCGGGATTGAAGGTTGTGATGGGCGTTCCGTTCAGGGTATAGGTTCCGCCTGTGGGTGTTCCTCCCGTGAGGGTGAAAGCAGGAGTGTTGAGGCAGACCGGTGCAAACTGGGCCAGCACCACCGGGGGTAGTTGCAGCACATTGACAGTATGGGTAACAGCATCACCAAAACATCCTCCGACATTGGGTGTGATGGTATAAACCACGGAGCCCGGGCTGCTGTTGCTGATAAGGGTAAGGGGGCTTACAATGGAGGACCCGGACCCTGAGGTGGGGCATGTCACGATGTTGGTGCATCCGCCAGTTAAAACCTGCCAGTTGATGGTAGCCCCGGCCAGTCCCGACTGAAGGGTAATATTGGTGGTTTCCCCGGAACAAAGATTTTCGCTTAGCGTGGAGGGACTGGTGATGTTGGGTTTGGGATCGACGGTAACGACAAGGTTTTTGGTCACCCCGCTACATCCATTGGCAATGGGAGTAATAGGGTAGGTAACAGTTCCCTGCACTAAATTTGAAACGGATACATTTCCGGTGAGCGGGTTCCCACTGCCTGCAAGTGGCAAAGGCAATGCGATGTTTGCCGAACAGGTCGGGGTTGTCCAGGAAAAATTGGCTCCTGGGGGAGAAGATGTTAGCGGGAAACTGAAGGCTACACCGGAACAGGTCCCATTTCCAGTCAGACTTGTTGTAAGGTCGGGAATGGGCTGGATGGTTACGGCCAATGTCTTTGTGGGACTTGGACTTGTATTACAGTTCGTATTTGTGCCATATACGGTAATATCTCCTGAGGTCGCGTTTGCAGCGAAACTAACCGTAACGGAAGGATCAGATGGAGTTCCCTGGATAATTGTTGCTCCGGTTCCTGTATAACCCCACTGGTAAACCTCCGTGTTCACATCAGGTGTTACTGAAAATGTGAGATTGTTGGTTCCGGCGCAAAGTGTTTGGGCCGGTTGGTTAAATACCAAAGGCAAGGGGCTCCGAAATTGCACTAATGAGGGAACTGCTTCTGAATTTGTACTACTGTACCACCATGTATTCATTGTGTGCAAATTCCCATTCCCCCACGGATGGCAACTTGAGGAAGGGGGACATGTCTGTAAAGAATTATTTGAGTTTATTAAAGTGTCGTTATAATAGATTTCAGGATTAGCGCCAGTAGGAGCAACCAAGTCAATTTTAAACCCAGAGTTATTAGCTTCAACATCATATAGGGGTAAATTTGTTAGTCCATTTAGATATGTTAAAGAAATTGTAATGGGCACATTGTTAGGTACAGGAATTGGAGTAAGGGAATTATCGTTTCCATTCCACTCTATTGTATTCCAACCAGTGGTAACATCTTGAGGGATTTTCACAGACACATATGGAGAAGGAAAAGATAATTTGACTTGAGCGCTTCCCGCTTTGTTAACTTTAAAGTAAAAAACTATGTGACCGTTACAATTTGGTATTCCGTAAGGTGCATCAGGGGGAGTAGTAATGATAGCTCCTAATACTGTGGCTGGAGGAAAAAGTGCAATATCTGGATCAGGAGAATTCAAAAATATTTTGTACTGAGGGAAATAAGTGTTTTCGTTGGGATGGGACTTTTGTGTATGAATAAAATCATTACCGTCAATTGGTCCGCATCCTGAAATATTACAAAATTGGACCCAAACGCCACCGACAAGGTTGTTAAAAGTAGCAGAAGTTATAATAGAATCGTTAGTATATATATAGTTCGGGCCTGATAAGCCGCTGTTATTACCTTGTTGTTGAAATTGCCATGCTTGAGAATATACTCTTCCAGGCTTTATGGTGGAAGTCACTGGGTTATAAATAGTAATATCAAATAAATCTAAAGTAAAATTGCCAATACCCGAATTTAAGTTAAATTCAATAAAATAAGTTCCTGCAGAACCTGGTGAAAAAGTGATTGCATTATAACCACCAATATTACCAGGAATTTGAGTTGGACCTATTTTCGCTTTTGGTAAATTACTAATGAACCCGGCTGGTGATCCACTTGTTGGCAGACCTTGTTGCGGGAAAACAATCGGATTGCCAGTTGTGTTTTGTCTTATTCGGAATGAAATATTCGAACTACTTCCTTTAAATCCGAGATAAACTATTTCATCGCTGTTTAATGTTTCAAAATATAATCGTTCATAATTTGCACACCCATAGATTGCAAATTGAGTTCGATCTCCATTCCAAAGAGGAGGTCCATTACATTGATTTATGAAATCATTACACAAGTAAAGCCATACCTCTGGGTCATTGGAAAAAACACCTGCATTTAGTTCTTTGGAGCCCTCAGAGAACCCCACAGTACTGCAAAAGAAAAAGAGTAAAACGAGAAAAGGGGAGTAAATTAATTTCATAGTTCCTTCAAAAATGAATATTGAACTCGTGTTCTGCGATTATAATTCAATCGTAATATTACAGTCCATAAAGATACAATTTTTTCGACCCTAACAAGCCATATCAAAAAAGTTTTCAAGTAATTTGCACCGATCATCTTATAACAGACCCCGCAAAGCCCAGAAAGGTTGCCTGTATTTAAAAAAAATCCAGGGTTTATAGTTCCAACAATTGGCTAATTAAACTCCCGGGAGAACCCCATGAGAATGCGTGGCAGCATTGTATATCTCGATTCCTGTTTTGTCTATTTCAAGAATAAAACCGGCAGGATCATGTTCTTCCTCGATCAGTACCGGTTCAATCAAGGAATCAATTTCACGTCGAAGCTGCCATAGCACTGGTACGGTCTCAAAAAAATTATCTTTAACATGCTTTACAACAATTGCAACATCAATATCGCTGTCGGGTCTTGCCGTACCGTGTGCATAAGACCCAAATAAAATGATCTTTGAAACATCAAACCGCTTGATAACAAGGTCGGAATAACGTTTTACCTTGTCGATAGCTGTTGTTTGATCCATTGTTGAAACAAGTTTGTTTGAGCTAACATTTTTTTACATTTTATTTCAGACAATTCTTTTAACAATCGTTCTTTGTATTCAGGATATCTAGCCTGTATATTCATTGGCTCAATTTTATCCAGGAATGATTTCTGTTCTTCTGTCATCAACTCCACTATTCCTGACTTTTCTGATAAAAATGCAAGATTATGCGTATGCGGTGGAATCAATCCTGTTGTTGCTGCATAGTAGGCTTTAAGGATTTTCTCAATTGTCTGATGACACATAAATCCCACATACAAATATCGTTTGCTGCGAAGCATTGCCTTTGCAGTGTCAATGTCATAATCTGAAAGTTCGACCCAGTATTTTATTTTGTCATCCATGGGTGAAAATCTGAATTGCCAGAACAGTAGATTTATTTTTACGAAGGTAGTTATAAATAATAACACAAAAATAATTTCACCCATTTCTGAAATCATTATCTTTGTCGTATGGCACCAAAAGAGAAACCCCTGTTTAACAAGCGCATTTTCTGGGATGTCAATTTTGAAAAACTTGACTACGATCTCAGGGCCAATTTTGTTATTGAACGGGTGTTTGAACGGGGTGATGTGGACGATATCCGCCAGTGTCGCAGGTATTATGGCGATGAAAAGGTGACCATTGCTTTGTTGAAGGCAAAATTTTTACCTGAACATCGGATACATTTGGCCAGTGCAGTGATCGATAAACCATTGAATGAATTCAGATGTTACATACTGAGACAGTTGAACCCCGGACTTTTTCCCTACTGAAACGGTTGATGACCTTGTCATCGCTTCATCCATTTTCCCTGGTAGGCGGAACGGCCATGTCGCTGCGCTACGGTCATCGCAGTTCAATAGATCTGGATTTATTCTATCATGAAAAATTTGATCATAAAAAAATTGAAGACGAGCTGAGACAAGTGTTTGGTAATGATTTTGGTTATGAGAGCGGGCATAAACAATTTGGAATTTTCTGCTATATTGAGAAAGTAAAGGTCGATATTGTCTACTTCCCTCACCTGCCTATTTCAACCATTGAACTGGAAGATGGTATAAGATTATACAGCAATGTAGATATTGGCGCTATGAAAATTCAAGCCATCCTGGGCAGGGGAAGGAAAAAGGACTTTTGG
>CAJAUM010000053.1 GCA_903945175.1 uncultured Bacteroidales bacterium
GGAACCATTTCTGCGAACTATCCTGTCACCGTCAATCCGCTGCCTGCGGACGCCGGAATGATTACCGGACCAGCTGCGGTGTGCCAGGGTCAAAGCGGAGTGATCTATTCCGTTTCGCCGATCGCCAACGCCACGGGATATAATTGGACCATCCCCACCGGGGCTACCATCACATCCGGGGCAAATACCAACCTCATCACCGTCAATTTTTCCGCAACTGCCATAGGTGGGACTATCACCGTACAGGGAACGAATGGTTGCGGCACCGGCATGATCTCTCCATCCTTTACAGTAACTATTACCCCACCACCGATGGCCTTTGCAGGGCCGGATGCCACAATTTGCGAAGGTTCCGCTTATACCATCAGCGGAGCCATGGCATCCAACTATTCTTCACTTTTATGGACAACCTCCGGAACGGGTACGCTGATCAATGGTGCCACCCTCTCTCCAACCTATATTCACAGCCCTGCGGATGTGGCCGCAGGCTCGGTAACCCTTGTCCTGACCGCCACAGGAATAACCCCCTGTGCCGCCGCAGCATCCGATGAAATGGTTCTTACGATCAACCCGCTCCCTGCCGCTGCCGGTATCATTATCGGTTCAACCTCCGTTTGCCAGGGCCAGGATGGTGTTTCATATTCTGTTCCTTCAATACCGAATGCCACAAGTTATGTCTGGGTTTATTCGGGCACAGGGGCCACCATCAGCCAGGGGACCACAAACAATATCTCCATCAACTTTGCCTCCAATGCAACATCAGGCAACCTGACGGTGATGGGTGTCAATTCCTGCGGAAATGGCCTTGTTTCATCTCCATTTCCGGTCAATGTCAACCTGCACCCCATGGCCAATTATACCTTTAGCAATAACCCGATCCTTGGAGAGCCGGTGCAGTTTACCGATTTAAGCCAGACCAGCGGCGGCGGGGCAATCATTTCATGGTTGTGGAATTTTGGCGACCCTTCTTCCGGAGTCAATAACACTTCAACGAGCCAGAACCCGCTTCATGCCTTCAATACCATGGGAACACACACCGTGACGCTGGTTGTACTGAACACTTCGGGATGCCTTGACACGCTAATGCAAATGCTGACGGTCTCATTGCCTCCCAATGCCGCCCCCTTTACCTATGCCGGGAGCCTTGGCGCAGGTTCAGGTTACCCCGTGCTGGTGCCCATTACCGTAACCGGCTTCGACAACATCACCGCCATTTCGCTGCGTGTGGACTATAATCCCAACGTAATGACCTTCGACAGCAGCGCCAACAGGCATGTAGGCTTTTCGCAGATGATGGTCAATGATACCCATGTGTCCGATACGCTGCACAAGGTGATGATATCCTGGGTATACATCAGTCCGGTGTCACTTCCCAACGACAGCAAGCTTGTTGATCTGGCATTTTCCTTTATCTCAGGTACAACGGCCGTTATATTCAACAATGAATCAAACGGCGGGCTGGACTGCGAATACACCGACGCGAACGGGAACCCGATGATCGACATCCCCACCTCGGTTTACTACACCAATGGGGCTGTTCATGAGGGATTGGACCTCACAGGCGCCTTCCGCTACGACAACCCCGCCAGTACGGCGCTCGATTCATTGTGGGTTATTCTGAAGCAAAACGGGGTGAAGGTCGATTCGACCCGCGCCAATATCATCGGACGGTTTGATTTTTTCAATATACCAAGCAACACCTATACCCTTTGGGCCCATAGCGCCAAGCCCTGGGGCGGGGTCAACTCAACGGATGCGTTGAAAATCCAGCTCCATTTTTCGGGACTTGAACTCTTGTCAACTCCGGTGCGATTATTGGCGGCCGATGTCAACAATTCCGATAACATCAACCTCGCCGACGCCATCAAGGTTCAACGCAGGTTTATCGGCGCCGACACCGCCTTTGCCCGGGGTGACTGGACCTTTGCAAAACCGACCGGCGGCGATACGGTGATTGTGGCCGGCGCCAATGTGGTTCAGGACATCCAGGGATTGTGCGTGGGCGATGTGGATGGATCGCATATTCCTTTGCCTGGCCATAAGCCCTTGGAAGGGGTGTTTCTCCTGGCCGAAAGCATGATCGAAGTCAGGCAGGGGGCGGAATTTGACCTACCCGTCAAAATCGCGATGGATGGTCAGATCGGCGCCATCTCCCTGGTGCTGGATTATCCTGTGGAGGAGCTGGAACCAATAAATATTACCATTGTCAGGGGAGATGTGATGTACACGGCCCGCAACGGACAGATCCGCATAGCCTGGTCGCAGATCGAACCGATGAACCTTGCCTATGGAGATGTGTTGCTTACCCTGAAATTCAAATTATCAGAGGCAGCGCCGCTGGGCGTTCCACTTATACTTGACATCGGCCAAGAATCGGAATTGGCCGATGGATGGGGTGAACGCATTGCCCATTCCATCATCTCCATCCCTACGGTCGTACCGGTGAAGTCAACAGGGATCCATGAAAAAAGCAATCTGATTACAAAGATCATGCTCTATCCCAACCCCACTACAGGCAAGGCCTTTCTGGCGTTTGAACTGTTAATGGATGCATCCATCGAGGTTGAAGGGTACAACATGGTTGGAGAGCTGGTTAAAACCATCCGTTTTGATGGCCTTTCCATGGGCAAACACAAAAAGGAGCTGGATGTTTCGGAGTTGGCCACCGGGGTATATACCTTGAAAACCACCGTCAGGGGCCGCTCCACATCAACCGTGTATCACAAACTGGTTATAACAAAATAGTCATTATCCAACTGAACAGGGTCTCGCGGGGTGAGGCATCTCACCCGCGCGCGTCCTGTTTGCAGGAGAAGGTGGAGTAAATAAAATATAATTTCAATTACGTAACATTATGAAAAAACATTCCTACTGCTACTCATTGTCATTAATGGTATGCTTTTTAATGGCATTGCCAAGTTTCTATGCCCATGCAACCAACGCCCCCGTCGCCACCCTGGGAACCATCGGGTCGTGCCCGAATCAATCAGGGAAGGTCGTTCCAATGGTTGTAAGCAATTTTACAAACATTACCAGCATCTCGCTGAGAGTTGACTTTGACCCCACCGCGGCAACCTTTACCAGTGGCGTGGCGCATGTCAATTTTTCATCGTCAGCGGTCGTCTTTAATGTCGTTCCCGTTTCTCCAACCCTATCCAAACTGCTGATCGGCTGGTTCAATTTTATTCCGGTGTCGCTTGCTGCCTCAGACACCCTTGTAAAATTGACCTTCACCATACTCAATGGCTCGACCGCCCTGGCATTTAACAATGAATCTGCCGGCGGCGGCGATTGTGAATATACCGATGAATATGGCGATCCGATGAACGATCTTCCCTCCTCCACCTATTATCTCAATGGAGCCATCAATTCACTGGGTGTTGGTGCAACGGGATTCATTGCCGGTTCCGGTGGGGTTTGTGCCCAGGCCAATGGCGTAGCCTATTCCATTCCGCCCGTGGTCGGGGCAACAGCTTATGCATGGTCGCTCCCGTCAGGATTTTCAATTGCAACCGGAGAAAATACGAACGCCATTACCGTCAATGTTTCAAATTCTGCTGCATCCGGCAGCATCTCCGTAATCCCTTCCAATTTTTGCGGGGCGGGCGCTTCCTCTCCCCTTTTCCAGGTTACGGTCTATCCCCTGCCGGTTCCAACCATCACCGGATCAGCTAACCTGTGCGTCAATTCAGGCATCTATGAATATGCGACTGAATCAGGGATGGTCGGATATCTCTGGACCCTATCCCCCGGAGGAGCCATCACCGGAGGATTGGGAACCAATCAGATTCAGGTACAGTGGAGCGTCGCAGGAGCGCAGTCGGTAAGTATTAATTACAGCAACAGCGGTGGATGTTTCCCTGTTTCTCCGGTCGTTTTGAATGTCACCGTAAATCCCTTGCCTAACGGAGCAGGGGCTATAACCGGAGCGACAGAACTCTGCAGCGGAACAGAGGGTGTGGCCTATTCAACACCTCCCATACCCAATGCCGGCTCCTATATATGGACCATTCCGGTGGGCGCCTCCATTGTGAATGGAAACGGGACGCCCGACATTGTGGTAGATTTTGCACACACCGCGGCATCCGGGAACATCTCGGTTGCAGGGAATAATTATTGCGGGAATGGGATTGCAGCGAGTATCTATGTAACAGTCAGGCCAACCCCCGACACCCCTGGCATTTACTCAATCGCCGACACCCTCTGGAGCAATGCGGTTGACGGGAACCAATGGTATTTTGAGGGGAACGCGATTGCAGGCGCCACCGGGCAGTACCACGTTGCCATCGCGGATGGCTGGTACTGGTGCGTGGTTACTTTGAACGGTTGTTCCTCCGATACGTCGAACCATGTGTATGTGATCCTCACAGGCCTGCCGGAATTGCACGGATCAAACGTGGTGATTTACCCCATGCCCAACAACGGCGACTTTACCGCCACCATCACATCGCCGGTTCAGCAAACATTTGAACTGCTGGTTTATAATACACTCGGACAACTGATCTACGAAGAGCCAAATATCAGGATGGGTGAAGCACTCAGCCATGAATTCGACCTGCGGCCCATCCCCAACGGGATATATACCTTGGTTTTACGCCAAGCTGAAGGCAGGATGGTCAGGAAAATAATGATCAACAAATAAATTTATTATACCTTTGTATTACCAAAATCAGTCTCCATGGAAACACTTATCCTGACCGGGGAAAAGAAATCTGAAATGAATCTGATCGTTGAAATTGCCCAAAAATTTGGAATAAAATCCCGTAAGCTATCCTCAGAAGACATTGAAGAGATCGGTTTGCTTATGGCCATTAAAAATGGAGAAACCGGGGAATTTGTCAATACAGATCTGTTTTTAGATTCTATTCGTCAAAAATGATCGTCAAGATCGATAAAACATTTAGAGTTCCAATGTCCCCTTCACCAAGATTACACGCCTTTACGCTTTGGCTGTCGACTATTCCAACCGATTGTTAATCAGCATAATGATACATTAACTCTTGATTTTTAAACAGCCTCTTACCTTTGCAATAAATATTTAATTTAAGAAATGAAACAAAAATTAACACAAGAAACGCTCATCAAAGAAGCTCAACTTTTTTGTGTTGAACAATCAAAATTTCAACACAAAGAACTGTACGGTGTTACAGACGGGAAAGCAGTAGGAACGCTTATTGAGCAAAATTTTCAAGCACACTTGAAAACAAAATACGAACTTACTATTGGCTCATCGGCAAAAGGGATTGACTTACCTTCAGAAGATATATTGACTGATATTAAAGTTACCTCAAACAAACAACCACAGTCATCTTGCCCATTCAAAGATGCAAAACAAAAAATCTTCGGATTAGGATACAATTTATTGGTATTTGTTTATGACAAAACAGATGACCCTGATAGTCAAACCGCAACTTTAAATTTTGTTAGCTGTTCCTTTGTTTCAAAGGAACGAACCGCTGATTTCACAACAACAAGCATCTTAAATGAGATGAAAAAAGTTGGAGCAAACGAAGCAGATATTATTGCATTTCTTGAAGGAATAAAGTTGCCGGCTGACGAAATTACTTTAAAACAAATCACAGAAATCATTTTAACAACAGAAATCCCCATTGGATATTTAACAATTTCAAACGCACTCCAATGGAGATTACAATATGCAAGGATCAGGGATCTGAAAAATGACATTCCAGGTATTGACAAAATTATCAGTTATAACAAACCTGAATGATGAAAATATTTGAAGCACATATTACGCATCAGGTTTCAGATTTCTTAAATGACCATCTTAAAAAGATTATATCTATTGAAAAGGCAAATCAAAAAATGTACGATGCCTCCGGGATTCTGCATTTTTTTGATAATAATGAAGAGTTGGTATCACTTAAAGAAATTCTTTCAGCTACTCATACTATTGTTGAAGAACCCGACAGAGCGGAATATGGCGATTTTCAAACCAATTCTGATTTAGCCAACAAAGTGACATTGCATTTATCATCCATGAAGGTTTCCCCTGAAATTGTAATTGAGCCCACTTGTGGGAAAGGAAATTTCATTATTGCATCATTACGCAACTTTAAAAATATAAAAAATATTTTCGGTGTTGAAATTTACAAGCCATATATTTGGGAAACTAAATTTAACATAGTAAATTTTTTCCTTGCAAACCCAAACGCCAACAAACCCGAAATTTCAATTGTACATTGTAATGTTTTTGACTATGATTTTAAGGGAATAGCAAAAATTCATTCAAATAAAGATGTTTTAATTATTGGAAATCCGCCTTGGGTGACCAACTCAAAATTGGGTAGTCTTAATTCGACCAATCTTCCAAAAAAAACAAATTTCAAAAATCATAGCGGTTTAGATGCAATGACAGGTAAAGGCAATTTTGACATTGCCGAATTTATCACGCTGACTATGATTGAGACCTTTCAAAATATGAGAGGTAATTTATTGTTATTGGTCAAAAATTCAGTTATCAAAAACATTGTTTTTGACCAAAATAAAAACCTTTACAAAATTACTTCTATCGAGAAACATTGTATTGACAGTAAAAAGGAATTTAATGTTTCTGTTGAAGCAGCTCTTTTTTATTGCCAACTCAACTCACCCGCAACATTTGATTGCATAGAATTTGACTTTTATAATAATCAAACTTCCTATCTCAAATTTGGTTGGCTTAACGATAAATTTGTTTCAAACATTGACATCTACATTCACACAAAGGAGATTGACGGAGAATGTCCTTTTGTTTGGCGGCAAGGCTTAAAACACGACTGCTCAACAGTAATGGAGTTAGACAAAGTGAACGGATATTATGTAAATGGATTGAATGAAGAAGTAAAATTGGAAGATGGTTTAGTTTACGGTCTTCTCAAAAGTTCCGACCTTAAAAACACGGTAATCAATCAGACAAGAAAATTTACGATTGTTACTCAAAAGAAAGTCGGACAGGAAACTAAATACATCAAAACAGATTATCCGAAAACCTATCAATACCTGACGCAACATCAGGCAAATTTTGATGCTAGAAAATCAAGCATCTATATTAACAAACCTTTATTTTCAATATTCGGTATTGGCGACTATTCATTCAAACCTTACAAAGTCGCCATTTCAGGACTTTACAAGACATTTCATTTTACACTTATTCTTCCACAGGGCAATAAACCTGTAATGCTTGACGACACTTGTTATCATTTAGGTTTTGACAATGTTGAATTTGCTGTTTACGCACTCATACTTTTAAATTCTGATACAACAGTTCAGTTTTTACGATCAGTAACCTTTGCAGACGCAAAAAGAACTTTTACCAAAGAGGTTTTAATGAGAATTGACCTTCTGGAATTGGGGAGAATATTAGATAAACAATACTTAGCTAAAGAATTGATTAAATTAAATGAAAAGTATAGGCTTAATATATCCTTAGAATTATGGGATAATTTTATCAATGAAATGACACCAATAAGAGAAAGTCAAATGACACTATTTGGTTAGCGTAAAGAAGCAGGCCAACCCAACTGTAGCCACGGCGACAACAACTTCTTTACAATACCTTGTGAAAATTTACCGCACTGGCCTGGGCCGTGGGCATCAGCACCAGGTCGTTCACATTCACATGGTCGGGAAGGGTGGTTACATAATACACCACATCGGCCACATCCTCGGCCGAGAGGGGTTTAAAGCCGTTGTAAACCGCGTCGGCCCGGGTTTTATCCCCTTTGAACCGTACAGTCGAAAATTCCGTGTCGGCCGCCCCCGGCGCAATCTGGGTCACCTTGATGTGGTGCGAAACCAGGTCGATGCGGGCCCCTTTGGTGATGGCATCCACCGCAAACTTGGAGCCGCAATAGACATTCCCCATCGGGTAAACCTCTTTTCCTGCAAGAGATCCGATGTTGATGATGTGGCCTCGCTTGCGGGCAACCATCAATGGCGAAACCATCCTGATCATGTACAGCAAACCCTTTACATTGGTATCGATCATCCGCTCCCAGTCGTCAATCACCCCCTCGTGAATGGGGTTCAGCCCCACTGCCAGGCCGGCATTGTTGACCAAAACGTCGATGGATCTCCATTTATCCTTCAGGGAGGTGATGGCATTTTCGACCTCGCTCAGCTTTCTCACATCAAAGCACAAGGGCAATACATCCACCTGATGGGTCAGAATCAAATCTTTGGCAAGTTCATCCAGGAGTATCTTTCGTCTTCCGGTGATAATTAAATTATGGCCGTTTTCAGCAAATTTTCGTGCAATGGCCCTCCCGAATCCGGCGGTAGCGCCTGTGATGAGGATAGTTTTTTTCATAGTATATTCGTGAGTTTTGTGTTTTCAGTGATCCAATTTCTTGCATTGACAAAGGCCTCCAACCAGGGAGTTACCTCATCGTGGCTGCGATCGTCAGGGTAATTCGCCCACTGCCATGGAAGAACCGAATCCTCCAGGTGGGGCATGATGGCCAGATGGCGCCCATCGGCCGAAGCAATGCAGGCTGCATCATACTGCGATCCGTTGGGATTACCCGGATATTCAGAATAATTGAACTTTGCAGGTATATGATAATGCTCCGCCCCCTTTGGGAAGTTGAATTTTCCCTCGCCATGGGCTACCCAGATACCCAGTTTCGAACCGGCCAATGAGTTGAGCATCACCGAATGGTTCTCCAGGATCTCCAACCCCACAAAGGCACATTCATACTTGTGGGAGTCGTTCCACGACATCTTCGGATGATGGTTCTGAGCTGCATCCTGACTGTATAATTCAGGATAGATAAGCCCCAGTTCAACCAGCAGCTGACAGCCATTGCAGACGCCGAGCGACAAGGTGTCCTTTCGAGCAAAAAAATTGCTCAATGTCCGCTTTGCCTGTTCATTGTAAAGGAAGGCCCCTGCCCATCCTTTGGCAGATCCCAATACATCGGAATTTGAAAAGCCACCCACAAAGGCGATCAGGTTCACATCATCCAGGTTTTCACGGCCCGCGATCAGATCGGTCATGTGCACATCCTTCACATCAAAACCCGCCAGATAAAGCGCCCAGGCCATGTCGCGGTCGCGGTTCACCCCCTTCTCGCGGATGATGGCCGCCTTTACGCCGGTTGGTGTTCTTCTCTTCGGATCAATTCCGAAGGGTAGGTATGTTCCGGTAAAATTCGCCGGAAAAGAAAATTCCAGCGGCTGCTGCGGATAGTTATTAAAACGCGTCAGCGCCAGCTTTTCGCCCGATTGTTTCCGGTCAAGCAGGTAGGATGTCCTGAACCAGGTATCGCGCAGGGCATCGATGTCGAATGAATAATTTTCATCGCCGTTTTGAATGGCAACCATTCTTTCATTGCTCACGGATCCGATGGGAATACAATCCACCCTGGCATCCTTCAGGTACCTGCGCACCGTTTCGAAATCCTTCACCTGGATAATGATCCCGGGATTTTCACTGAAGAGCAGCCGGATCATATCCCGCTCCTCCAGTCCCGAAAGGTCTGCATCAATACCGCCGCCGGTGTTTGCAAAGGTCATTTCAAGGAGTGTCGTGACCATTCCTCCGGCAGAAATATCATGGCCAGCCAGGATCAACCCCTCGCCGATCAGCTTCTGAACAACCTCAAAGGCCCTGACAAAATAGGCCGAATCTTTCACTGTTGGAACCTCGTTGCCAATCGCGTTGACGATTTGTGAAAAACTGCTGCCTCCCGGTTTCAGGCTCTCCCGCGAAAAATCGATATAGAGGAGCCTGGTATCAGGATCGTTTTTCACCACCGGGCTGATGACCCGCTTCACATCAGAGACCTCGGCCACTGCCGAAATGATGACCGTTCCGGGAGATAAGACCGTGTCGCCATCCGGGTACTTCTGGGTCATGGATAACGAATCTTTGCCTGTCGGAATAGCAATTCCCAATTCAATGGCAAAATCACTGACGGCCTTTACAGCCGCATACAGCCGGGCATCCTCGCCCGGGTTTTTACAGGGCCACATCCAGTTGGCCGACAGGGATACTCCTTGCAGCCCGTGGGTAAGCGGCGCCCAAATCAAATTTAAAAGGGACTCGGAGATCGATAACCTCGAACCGGCTACCGGATCAACCATGGCTGCCACGGGTGCATGACCTAGCGAAGTGGCGATACCCTTTTCACCCTGGTAATCGAGGGCCACAACCCCCAGGTTGTTGAGCGGAAGTTGAATTTCGCCGCAGGATTGCTGCTTTGCAATTTTCCCGGAAACAGCCCGGTCCACTTTGTTGGTCAGCCAGTCCTTGCAGGCCACCGCCTCAAGTTGCAGAACGGCCTCCAAATATTCTGAAAGACGTGAAGTCTTGTAGGCAGGCTGTGAATATATAGTCGGATACGATTTGTCGGTGATGATTGTTTTAGGCGGTTTTCCGAAGAAATCCTCAATCCTCAGATTGATCGGCTGACTTCCGTCGCGACGGTCTTCAAATACCAACAGATGATTCGCCGTGGTGTTGCCGGCATCGTATAAAGGCGCCCGCTCGCGGCTGGCAATGGCTTTCAGCAGATCCAGGTCGGTTTCACGGATCACCAGCCCCATGCGTTCCTGCGATTCGTTGCTCACGATTTCCCTCGCCGATAACGTGGGATCGCCGATGGGCAGTGCATCAATATGGATGGTGCCCCCGGTGTTTTCGACCAGTTCCGACAGTGAATTCAGATGTCCTCCGGCGCCATGATCATGGATCGAGACGATGGGGTTCTGCTCCATCTCCGTCATTGCCCTGATGGCATTGAAAACCCGCTTCTGCATCTCAGGATTCGACCGCTGCACGGCGTTCAGTTCAATCGCATTGCCATATTCGCCTGTAGCCACCGAAGATACCGCTCCTCCACCCATGCCAATGCGGTAATTGTCGCCGCCCAGCACGACAATCCGCTGACCGCCCTCCGGTTCCTCCTTCAAACTGTCCGATTTGCGGGCATAACCAATACCGCCGGCCTGCATGATCACCTTGTCATAGCCGAATATTTTACCATTCTCCTCATGTTCAAAGGTCAGTACCGATCCGCAGATCAGGGGCTGCCCGAACTTGTTTCCAAAATCACTGGCGCCGTTTGACGCCTTGATCAGAATATCTTCCGGGGTTTTATAGAGCCAGGGCCGCGCTTCAACAGCCTTTTCCCAGCTGCGGCCCCCTTCGAGACGGGGATAGGAGGTCATGTAAACTGCAGTCCCAGCCACTGGAATACTTCCCTTCCCTCCTGCCATGCGGTCGCGGATCTCACCGCCCGATCCGGTGGCCGCGCCGTTAAAGGGTTCAACGGTCGTAGGAAAATTGTGGGTCTCTGCCTTCAGAGAGATGACCGAATGGATATCGCGGATGGTGAAAAAATCGGCGACATGCGGCCGGAGCGGGGCAAACTGTTCAATGTCAGGGCCCAGGATGAATGCAACGTTGTCTTTGTAGGCTGAAACCAGGAATCCGGGATGTTCCTTTGCGGTTTTTTTGATCAGGGAGAAAAGTGTTTCAGCCATCTCCTTCCCGTCGATAATAAAGGTACCGTTAAAAATTTTATGACGACAATGCTCAGAATTCACCTGCGAAAAGCCAAACACCTCACTGTCGGTGAGTTTCCTGTTGAGTTTTTGGGACAGGCCGATCAGGTATTGGATCTCCTCGCTGCTCAGCGCCAGTCCTGCCTTGCTGTTGTAGGCCGCAACATCTTCAATAAAAACCACCGGATCGGGATCATGCACGATGTGGAAGATCTCCTGGTCGAGGCGCGTATAGCGGTGCTGAAGCATGGGGTCGAAGGGGGTGACGCGTGACGCGTGAGGCGTGACAGAAGATTCGTCATTCGTCATTCGTAATTCGTCATTCGTAAATTCCTCTATCCTGCCAATTCCCTCTATTCCCATGTTCTGCGTGATCTCCACGGCATTGGTGCTCCAGGGGGTGATCATTTCACGCCGCGGTCCGACGAAGGTACCTGTTAAAACAGGTTCGGCGATGCATTCCGCATCGCCGAACAGCCAGTTTAATTTCTCCAGGTCATTGCCGGAAAGCTTTTCACGGCTTTCAACAGCATAGACGCTGGCTGAATTCTTAAAAAAAGTGATCATGGTGTGTCAATATTAACTGGCCAGAAACCGCTCTGCCTCAATGGCCGCCATGCAGCCCGTACCGGCAGCGGTAACGGCCTGACGGTAGTGATGATCCTGTACATCGCCTGCTGCAAACACACCCTCAACACTGGTTTGGGTGGTCCCGGGCTTTGTTTTAACATAACTCATATCATCCAGCTCAAGCTGTCCGGCAAAAATTTCGGTATTGGGCTTATGTCCAATGGCCACGAAAAATCCCATTACCGCCAGATCGCTTGATTCGCCGGTTTTGACATTGCGGACGCGCAGACCTGTCACGCCGCTCTGGTCGCCCAACACCTCTTCGGGGGCAGAATTCCAAACCATTTCAATATTGGGCGTACTGAGTACCTTATGCTGCATCGCTTTGGAAGCCCGCAATTCGTCGCGACGGTGGATCATGTAAACCTTTTTGCACAGTTTTGCAAGGTAGGTGGCCTCTTCGGCTGCGGTATCGCCTCCGCCTACAATGGCCACATCCTGGTTGCGATAGAAAAACCCATCACAGGTGGCACATCCCGACACCCCCATGCCCATAAATTTCTTCTCCGATTCCATCCCCAGCCACTTTGCCGAGGCGCCGGTGGCGATGATCACCGACTCTGCCGCAACGGTTTTTCCGTCATCCGCCTTGACGATAAAGGGCCGTTTTGAAAAGTCAACCTCGGTCACTACACCAAACCGCACCTGGGTTCCAAAGCGTTCGGCCTGCTGTTTGAACTCTTCCATCATTTCAGGTCCGGTAATTCCTTTGGGATATCCCGGAAAATTATCTACTTCAGTAGTAATCGTGAGTTGCCCCCCGGGTTGCATTCCCTGGTACATCACAGGTTTCAGATCTGCTCTTGCAGCATAAATGGCCGCAGTATATCCGGCCGGTCCTGAGCCAATGATCAGGCAACGGACCATTTCCATGTTTTCACCCATTCTTAAGTTTCTTTTAGACTGCAAAAGTAGTAAAAAAGAGGGAACAAAAACAATCAGTTCACCGCGGATCCCTCTTATTCAGCCTTGATAAATTTCATTGACTGTCCTGTTTCCGGAATCCTGAGAACATAGATTCCTTTTGGCAAATGACCGATAAAGATGGCGGTTCCCGTGCCAACCCGTGTACCACGTAAAAGCTCCCTGCCTGTCAGATCAGAAATGGTGAAGGAGCAGGGTTCGCCAGCCCCTAATGTGATGAAGGTAGTTGCTGGGTTCGGTGTCACCCTGAGTTGCGCGCGCGCTTGTTCGCCTATACCGACAGCCACATCAATGGTGGTGCAAACCCCCTCCGATTCTCCGGAGGAATAAACCGCCTTCACACAATAGGTGTGCTGACCGCTTACCACACTAAGATCATCATAAGAAAGGGAGGTGATGGGTGTTGCATTTAATTTCAAACCGTTCCGGTACATATTATATCCGGCAGGGTTGCCTGCAGGGGCGCTCCAGTCAAGATGAACATCATGGCCGGTGACAACGGCGCTGAGGCTCGTAGGCGCTGGCAAGGGAGGCATAAGCATGCCGATAAACTTATAGGCTCCGTTCTCCGTTGCACTCACACTCACCCCTCCGGCCCATCCGCAATGGTTGTTCACCCAGGTCATCTGCAGATACCTGGCTCCCTGGGTTCCCTCGAAATCACTCCATATGTGGCCGCCGTCAAAACTGTAGGAGGCCCCCATGTTTGTCGTTCCGCCCGAACTTACCCAGGTGTTTTCTGTTCCGGGGATGTATTGCAGGTCGGTGCCATATACGGGTCCCGCAGGCGAAACCATGGTCCAGGTAAGCCCTCCGTCAAATGATTCACAAAATGCATTTCCGCCTGCACTCTTATCCTGAACCAGGCCATGTGATCCGTTCCTGAAATAGGGCTTCACATACTTTCCGGAGAGCGCCGGAACAGTTGCAGCCGTAAAGGTATGACCCTTGTCGGCTGAACGGTAAACACGGCCCATGTTGGTTCCAAACCATACGGTGTCACCCACGGCTGAATAATATCCCACCACCCCGAATTCTCCGGAAAGCGGATTTGCAATGGCCGATCCGGCAACCTGGGTCCAGGTAGTTCCTCCATCGTCGGTTGTATAAATTTCAAATTCTCCCCCTATCGGATCGCCCATGCACCATCCATCGGTGGCATTGAAAAAATGAACACAATTGGGGAATGACGCGCTGTTGCTGAAAGAGGCCGTAGTCTGGCGACTCCAGGTTACCCCTCCGTCGGGGGTCATATACATTCCCATCGGTTTGTTCCCCGAAACTTTATACATGGGAACATAGGCGGTGACGTCGTTCATGGCAAAGATCATCGCCGATGCCAGTCCTGTTGTATTGTTGATAATTCCGGGAATCCAGGTGGTTCCGCCATCCAGTGTCCGTGTAAAATCGGAACAGGCGCCTGTCGGGTTTACATCATCATAGGCCGAGGCCCACACAATGTTGCTGTCGACCGCCGACATGAAACTGATTCCGCGCGCAGGAGCGGTAAATCCGCTGATCTGCGATACCCATTCCGCCACATTCAGGTTGATTTCGGCATACACCGTATCGGTAGCCGTGTAGGAATAAACCCTCACCTGGTGGCTTCCCAGGTCGGATGACGCGGTATTCCAGGTATATTGAAGGGTGCTTCCGGATACGGATAATGTTTCGGTATTGTCGATAAATAGTTTCATCACGACAGGAACACCGCGTACTGTAACGCCCTCAATATTCACCGGATAGCCGACGCCAATCACGGCATTGTTTACCGGGTGAGCCATGCGGACAATCAGGTTGGAATTATAGGGCTTGATCCGCAGTACGGCCGCATTGTCATCGTTGAAATTACTTCCTCCGGGATTCAGGGCCCCGATGGTAAACCATCCATCGTAATATCCTGACCATCCCCAGTTGAAATGAAATTTCCCGTCACTCAGCCGGTATCCGTCGCATACAAACGCATGGCCGCCACTCCCCGATCCGCTGTAATAGACAGGAAGCTGCTGATCAAGATCGGTCCTCAGCAGGTTTTTAAAATCATCCGTATTCGGAAAGTTGTTTTTATATTCGATCTTCACCTCCGGCCAGTAATTAAAATAATTTTTCAATGCATCAGGAACATCATCACTGAATGCACCCGATCCATCAATGGCGTATTGCATGTCAACGGCCACACCCGAATGGTACATGAGTTTGGCAACGGCACTGTTGGCGCCTGTCACATTATTCGGCATGGAGCTCCAGTTGTAAAAGGTGGCCCCGAAATCAGCTGTTTGAACGCCATACAGCGGATGCGTATAGGAATGTGTGCCAACGCCCTGGGGCGGAAAATCGTGGTATTTCATGATCTGGGCCATGGCCGTGGCCACACATCCGGTATAGACATGGCCGCAGGAGGAGGCACCCGGATCGGCCGGGCATTGTGTGTTGTAGTAGCACCCCTGGTCCCAGGTCGTGGTAAGCAATGGGTCGACGTTCATGGCTGAGCGATCGGTTTTCCCATTTTTAATGGCATCCCATTCCAAGCGGGTTTCAGCATTGCCGAGGCGATGACTGATGACCATGGAGATCTCCTTAGAATAGGCCTCGAACCATGCTTTTGCTGCAGGGCTCTTCACTTCACGGGGCATGGGTTGATCGAAGGAATATCCCAGGACCGGCAGGCAGGCATCGTCGGCAGCAATCATCACGAAGCCTCCCGCCAAAAAATTGAAGACATAGTAGGTGGTCACATTTTGATATGCGGAGGTAAAGACCTCCCCTACATCCGATGAAACAGTTCCGGCAGGATGGTGATTCCGGTAAAATTGTGCGGCGATTAACTGGGCCTCCTGTTGCGGAACATGGATGGCATAACCCCCGAAAACGAATGTCATCAAGGTGAATAACAGGATAAAGCATTTCATGATTTTTTTCATATGCGGTTCAGGGGGTTTAATGAGGGGCTAAAATTAGCAATTAAAGAGTTTGAAGGGTTGCAGGAAATAAAAAATTGCTTAAATTTGCAGCCTCAAATCCGGAACATGATCCGGAATCAATCGGGGTGTGGCGCAGTTGGCTAGCGTACTTGCATGGGGTGCAAGGGGTCGGAAGTTCGAGTCTTCTCACCCCGACTTATAAACAAAAAAGGCGTTGATTATCAACGCCTTTTTTGTTTTTTGCATCCAATATGAACCAAAATTGTGTTTTTCAACCTCCTATCCTAACCATTAACTGTAAGGATTCATGTTTCACCTTACCTGTTTTCTTGTTAAGTGTTGTTTTGATAACAAGTATTGAATTAATAATCTTTTACCGACACATATTTTCATCGATGTTTAAAAACGATGAATGGGGTAGTCGCTTTACACAAAGATAGATGGTTTTTCCTGCTACGACAAAAAATAGTAATAGTGTGGAGAAAACGTTCACCCCCTCTCTCCGCCGATTTTGATATCACCCCAACCTGGTGACATTACCGAAAGGCCTGTTTAAAACTGATTGATGCTTTTTCATGGTGGATTGCTTTGTCAGGGAATGAGATTAATTTTTGATCAGTTTAATGGTCTGTAAGGTTTCCCGGTTTTGCAGTCTGAGGGAATAAACGCCCCTGTCGGCATGCGAAAGATCAATGAGATATTCATTTTGCTGACCAAAATGCTTCTCGAAAATGAGCCTACCGGTAAGATCAAAAACCTGCACGTTCAGGTTTGTAAGGACTGCGTTTTGAGGCAGGATGTTAAAAATCCCTTTCGACGGATTCGGAAAAACCTTCACCATTTCATTTTGAGGATCCTGCGTATGAATACCAGTGAAAACAGACAAAGCATCAAAAGCATTTATTCTTCCAAATCCGTAATACTGGTCCCATCCGGGAGTATCTTCGATTGGGTCTCCTACCTGGTCTTCAGCAGTCGATTCAATGATGGATTTTATCTGTGCAGGTGTCCTGTTTTTATCCTGTGCCAATAATAAAGAAGCAAGCCCCGAAACAACAGGAGTTGCCTGTGAAGTTCCACCCCAATAACTTTCGTACTTTGTGTCAGATTGATAATCCAGTCCATAAATATAATTTCCCGGAGCTACTACAGAAATATGTGATCCGTAATTACTTCCACTTGTAGGACTCCAGAAAAACGGATTGGACCTGTAGTCATTTGGATTTGTAGAACCTACGGCAATAACACCGGCATACTTTGCAGGATAGTAAATTGTATCTGAGTTTGTGTTCATCATACAGGCTGCAATTACTACATTATTATCTAACGCATAATTAACAGCATCCTGAAGCGTTGTGGAAACCCCTTTGCCACCCAGAGACATATTTATCACGTTTGCCCCATTATCTACAGCGTAATAAATGGCATCGGCCCACCATGCATAATACCCGAAATTTGAATTGTTAAGTCCTTTTAAAATCATCAGTTTGCATTTCCAGTCAACACCGGCATATAAAATCGAGTTATTTCCATTTGCACCAATAATTCCAGTTACGTTGGTTCCGTGTCCCCTACCATCAGTCGGGTCATTATTGGCATTAGCAAAATTCCATCCCTGAACATCATCGACAAATCCATTGTTGTCGTCGTCAATCCCATTGTTCGGTATTTCCTCATAATTCTTCCATATCCTTCCTTCAAAATCCGGATGATCCATCTTATTTCCGGTATCAATTATTCCAACTATGATGGTGCTGTCTCCCTGTTCAAGACTCCAGCCATTTTCCATATCAATATCCGCTCCGGCTATTGAAGGAGAATAGGGGAATGTCCCATCGTTTTTTAATCCCCATTGTAAATAATAATATTGGTCATTGGGGACAATCCCTTGTGTTCCTCCTCCTGAACCTACGAAGTCAGTTTCGGCATATACAGTTTCACCGGTCTTGTAATACTCATCGATGACTTGTTTCAGGTCTGTTCCTTGTGGAAATTGAATAACATAAATGTGTGCGTTGCTCTTTTTCCCGATGGATTGCCTGTTGATCTTTATCGCATTGAATTTTTGAGTCACATTGTCAATTCTAATATTTCCGATAAGATTTTGTTTAGACCGTGATTTGCCCGGATCGGCAATTTCATTTTTTATTTTTAAAATAATCCTGTCTGTTTGTTTGGAGTTTTGTCCAAAAGATGCAATACTACTGAACAGTATGATTGCAAGCATGTAAATTTTTAGTCTCATTTGCTGATAATTTGAATGGATACTTTAATATTTCTTTGCTTATATGTTTTATACTCAAGGAAAACAGGTTTGTGGTGTCACCCTGCTCCCAGGCCCATAAATATACCGAATTATTCTGATAATTAATCGATTAATTTTATATATTTTTCATTTTAAATATCATTAAACCATTGGCAACCAACAACTTTTCAGTGTATTCAACTCCGAAATAAGAGAAAGGTGCACTATGGTTTAAAAGAGAGAAAAAGAGGATATTTGCGAGCATAGTGGACAAAACGGATCATCTGACCACCTTGTGCTGATCTAAACCCACCATACTAAATGTCTGATAATAAAACATCTAAGCTGGTCCATTGCGACCGGTCTGGGATGGTTTACTCCACTGGCTTCTCCAGCAAATCCGATATATTTAATTTTTCCAAACTTTGTTTCAAATTTGAGGTACATTTGAATTTCATATAGACAACCCGCAAAAAATGAAATTTTTAATCACGTGGTGCCTCCTGCTCCTGCTCCCTTTGAGTTTATCGGCCCAGTGGACCTGGAAAAATCCTAAAATTCAGGGAAATCCTTTGTATTCTGTCGATTTTGTCGATGCCAATACAGGATTTACCGTCGGGGATTTCGGGACGATCCTGAAGACAACCAACGGAGGTCAAACCTGGGCATTTTGCAACAGCGGAACACAGTCCAACCTGTTATCGGTCTCCTTTCCTTCAGCATCGGTGGGGTTCGCCACCGGATATGACGGGACCATCCTGAAAACATCCGATGCCGGGGTCACCTGGAATGCACAGACAAGCGGAACCATCTTTGAATTGCGATCGGTCTTCTTCGTCAGCGAAACCACCGGTTATAGCTGCGGCCAGCATGGCCTAATCCTGAAAACCACCGACGGGGGAGCAACCTGGATCAAGTCGAAATGGAGCGGGGCCGCCGACCTCGAATCCATATTTTTCCTGAACGACCTAGTAGGATACGCATGCGGCCAGCATGGAACGATCATCAAGACCATCAACGGCGGACTGGGCTGGACCATCCAGAAGGAGTACATCGCCGATGAGCTGCGTTCCATCTGGTTTACCGATTCACTGAATGGGTGTGCGGTGGGAATGAAGAGCTGGGACAGCTACCTGGTAAGGACGACGGATGGGGGCGCCACCTGGACGGAGATTACGATGCCAATGGAGGATGGATTGTTATTCGTGACCTTTACGAGCCCCACCACGGGTTTTGCCTCAAGTTCGGGAGGCGGCATTCTTAAGACAACCGATGGTGGAATTACGTGGAATTCCAGGCCGGCGGGTTCACACCTCTTATCACTCACCTTTCCGGATGCGAATACAGGCTACGGGGTGGGTCTTGGGGGAAACATATTGAAAACGGTCGATGGCGGAGAGCGCTGGACCCCGCTCACATCGGGCACCAACACCAACTTCAGCAAGATAACCTTCGTGAACGATCTCAAAGGATTCGCCACGGGGTATTATTGTATCATGGCGTCAAACGATGGTGGCGAAACCTGGCAGGAATGTTACCGCAGCAGCACGTATGAACCGAATGACGTTGCTTTTCTTGATGAAAATACGGCCGTCGTGGCTGCCTCCTGGATGGATTGGCATAACTGGAAGGCAGCGTTCCTGAGGACCACCGACGGAGGATTGACCTGGAATGTGACGCAATCGGGGGCGTATGGCTGGCCCAAAGCGCTGGCATTTCCCAATCAGATGACCGGATATTCGGTGGGATATTATGGCGATATTTTCAAAACCACCGATGGAGGAATAACCTGGACCCAGATTTGGAATGAGTACTATTTTAGCTTGAACGGAGTATTCTTCACCAGTCCGACAAATGGGTTTGCCGTAGGATATTTCAGCCAGGACGGACGAGCGATCATTCATACCACCGATGGCGGTTCAACATGGACCATTCATCCTTACCAGGCTGAAGCCGCCTTGAGAAGTGTTTGCTTTACCGATTCACTGAACGGGTTCATCGTGGGTGAAAACGGGCAGATCCTGCGGACCACGGATGGCGGGACTTCATGGACCAAAATACCCCTGATGGTCGAGGATCTGTTTTCGGTCCATTTTCCCGATAGCCAAACCGGCTACATTGCCGGGGAGGAGGGTATCATTTTGAAAACCTGGGATGGGGGAAATTCATGGTACTTAACGAAAATCACTACACAACCGCTGAATTCAGTCTTTTTCATCAATCCAAGTGTAGGTTTTGCCGCAGGGGGGAGCGGTGCGATCCTGAAGACCACGAACGGCGGCGGATTAAATATTGAAGAGCCGGCACGAAAGAATAGCGGAATTATCCTCTCCCCAAACCCTGCGCATGACCGGATATCGATCCGGCTGACTTCCTTTGATCCGGGAGAAATCCAGGTTGATCTGTACGACATCACGGGCCGGCATGTTCAGTCAAATTCTTTCCGCCCCCAGCAACCATTGGATATCGATGTCAGCGGATTAACCGCCGGCCTCTACCTGGTTAAGGTCAAAACTTCAAACCGGATTGTAGTAGGTAAAGCTATCATACGGTAATTATTGCCAGAATGGACTTCGTTCAAATGTGGACTTAACGGATCAGCTGACCACTTTGAGGACTGACTTTCCCAATTTGGGCAGCAATCAACTGTTTCAAAGAAATTTGGTTAATTTTGCCCTGTCAAAAAGCATCAAAAAATCCTGCTATATTTCCTAAACTTTGCAATTCATGAATGGCTCCTGCAATAGCCCAGTTTAAAGATCATTTGAATGAAGATTTTACTTATAGCACCCTGTTTAATTCAGGAGCAGCGACCCAATTCAATGGATATACCACAGCTCACCCTGTCGCTGATTGCTGCACTTACCCCGCCCGAACATGAAATACAAATTGTAGAGGAGGTATATGGTGAGAAGGTGAATTTTGACGGCGATTACGATGTCATCGGCATTTCAATTATGACCCAAACCTGTATCAGGGGTTACCAGATAGCCAATGAATTCAAAAAACGTGGGAAAATTGTCGTATTTGGAGGAATCCACGCCACAGCGATGCCGGATGAAGCCATTTTATATGGCAACGCGGTGGTAATTGGAGAGGCTGAGGGACTTTGGGATATTGTGTTGGATGATATCAGGCATCATCGTTTGAAATCATTCTATAAACTTGACAAATTACCTGATCTGCAAAGTCATGTC
This sequence comes from uncultured Bacteroidales bacterium, assembly GCA_903945175.1. Lineage (GTDB taxonomy): Bacteria > Bacteroidota > Bacteroidia > Bacteroidales > FEN-979 > CAIVAT01. The sequence goes on from CAJAUM010000053.1 coordinate 21,426, forward strand.
ATGCCCCGAAGGGATTTGATCAAGTGTTCTTCGGGTAAATTTTCGATTGCACCCATCGAAACCACCCGTGGCTGTCCGTACAATTGTGATTTTTGTACTGTATCAAGATTTTTTGGAACCCGCCAACGTCACAAACCCATTTCTGATATCATTACCGACATTGAATCATGTAAAGAAAAAAACCTTTTCTTTCTTGACGACAACATCACCGGGGATAAACGCTATGCGAAGGAGTTGTTCAGGGCGATGATTCCACAGAAGAAGATATGGGTGGGACAGGCTTCTATTCAGGTGGCCAGCGACACAGAACTCATCAAACTCGCATACCAATCGGGATGCAGGGCATTGCTGATCGGATTTGAATCGATGTCAGATTCGGGCATCAATCAATACCGTAAAACCTTAAAAACAGTAGAGGAAAACATTCTTGCTGTAAAAAAACTACAGGATAACGGGATTATGACCATGGCATCACTCATCTTTGGACTTGATTCAGACACGCCCGCAGTGTTTGATATTGCGCATGATTTTCTTACACGTTCAAAAGCGGCTTTCTTTCAGGCATGTGTGATGACACCCTATCCGGGAACACCGGTATTCAATAAATTACGTTCACAGGGACGTATCCTTACCGATGACTGGAACAGGTTTGATGCCTCCAAAGTGATCATCAGGCCTGAAAATATCTCTCCTGAAGCATTACTGGATGGGTATGACAAAATAAAATGGCACTTCTATTCCAACCTCTCGATCCTTAAGCGTTCTTACCCGAACATTAAAATCGGTTTTTGGGAAGCAATCCTTTTTTTCACTTTAAATAAAGGATATCAGAAAAGGAATCATCCCTCCATGTTTTCCCAGGTATATCAGAACGAACCCGGCAATCCTGTTGATTTCAATGTTGACAAGTATGTGAGTGGATAAGCCGGCGGGAATCGGTCAATGTGGGCGTTTAACAAGACTGCTGTCCCATTTACTGAGATTCACCTGGGTGCATCCCGTCTTGAAGGTCACCGTGCCGGTAGTATAGAAATACCAGTTATTGAGGTAATCATTATAGGTAAACCGGGCTTCATAGGTATAGGTTCCGAGTGGTTTATTAAAGTTCGGGTAGCCGAAACTCCCACAATCTGGCGGTAAAGAGCCCGGACTTTGATAACCAAGCATCATCATCGTGTCGGTTCCGATGTTCACGTAAATGCTGTTGGATGTCCAAAATTTATGGTAGGTATAAAATATGACAGATGCAGATTCAGATGTAATATTTATCTGTGCCCAGGCACTGGCCACTTTTCCATTCCCATACGCATTAAGCACGGCTTTGTAAACCCCGGCATTTTGATATTGATGGTCAAATGTTGTCGCAGCGGAGGTTGAAGTGGTAGAATCACCAAAATCCCATAAAAATGAAGTTGCATCTGTAGAGGTATTTGTGAAGGTCACCCATCCGTTTGACTTAATGGAATATTGAAACATTCCATACGGGTCACTTACGGGCGTGGTGGTATCTTTTTTACAAGATTGCAGCGTAGAAACTACCCCGATAAAAAATAAAAAGTACGAAATTTTTTTCATGGTATTTGAGGTTTGGGTGATTATTTCCGATTAACAACAGGATAAAGGTACAACATTGTTTCTGAGAACAAAATAGTTTTTTGATGATGCATGTTTTATGCGTCATGGATGTATCTTTGTGTAGCGTGATTCAGGACGACCCTTATGGCGGATCGACCAGGTTAATCGATTACTTTTTAAATCACAGGAATATGAAAACAAAATTATTGCTGCTGGTTTTGGTTATGGTCATGATCTCTTGTTTAAAGAGTTCATCACAAACTTCAAGTTACTACCTGGTTAACCAGGTCGATATAAAAAATGCGCTGGTAAGCGAACACAAAAATGTGTTGAAAATTTTTGATGTGGCTGTTGATGAAGTGCGCGGAAAAGCTTACGCCTCGGGTTTCCAGACAGAATTTGCCTCCATTATTGACCTGGAAACAAAAGAGGAAACAGGTTCAGTTGAACTTCCGTTTGCCGGGCTTAAAAATGAATTGGAATGCAATCCCTCCAATGGTTTTTTGCTGGCTACCACACCCGAAACCTCCCCTGTGATCACCTATCTTATCAATCCTTTAAACAGCCAGGTAGCGGGCACATACGCTTATCTGAACAGTTGCAACGGAATTTGTTTCGACGAAATCAACAACCATGTTTTTCTGGCTGATAACAACCGGATAAAAATATGCAACGGAAATGATTTGAGCGCCATCGATTCATTCCCGACAGGGTATGTGATGGGTGATATCGGTTTCGACAAAACGAATCATGTTATTTACACGGTTTCGCGCAACATGGTGGGTCCCAACATGGTCATCAAAGCCTTCTCTTCCACAGCCCCCTATTCTTTGCTGAATACGATCTCTGTTCCGTCGGCCAATATTTTGGGGGAATTGCTTCTGGATATAGTGAATGACCGGTTGTTCCTGTTTGGGGTAAATGATATTAAAACCATCCGGATTTCGACAAAAACGATCGTATCGGCAGTGAGCACAAGCATGGAAACCACCGAAAAGGTATATTCCTCTTATTTACAGACGCTGTTCATGACCAATGAAGATGGATATTCGGGCCAGGGAGAACATGGCAGCTGGAGCAAAATATACAAGCACATCCCTGGAACTTCGGCCCTGGATTCTGTAAAAATGGGAGATAAAACAGCGAGACTGGCCATGGACAATACCCGGCACATCCTTATCGTTCCTGATATGCACAGCGGTTATGTGGAGTTATTGGATCTTCAGACCAATGAAATCGACTCGGTGGATATCGGAGAATCGGCGGATGATTTCGCATGCGCTCCCGACGGTCAGCGGTTGTATATCGCCAAGCGTTTGGGCGGCAGCCGGGTGATCACCTATGATAAAAACACACATGGGTTAACTCAAATGAAGGCGGGTGTATGGCCCTGTGTCGTGTCGGTCGATTCCCTGCTTGGAAGATTGTTCGTATTGAATGAATTTGAGAGTTCCGTGTCGGTGTTCAATTGCAACACCAACGAAAAAACAGCCACCATCATGCTGTCGATCCCTGAGGGACGCAAAGATGCCATTCCAACCATGTACCTGGATCAATCGAGCCATCGTATTTTCATCAGTTTCCCTGAATTTGGATGCATTATAAAAGTGAACGCGCAAACGCTGACGGAAGAGGATGTCATTTCAATTCCCGGATTTCATTTCAATGAGGAGTACCATTATGGCATCGGAATTATTCAACTGATCACCTTCCCGCCGCTAAACAAGCTCCTGGCGCTTCAAAAAACCGAAAAGAAGCTGAAGGTTTTCGATCTAAATTCACTTGCATTGATCGATTCCGCCGACCTCTCTGCCGTATGGCCCAATGGCTCGGTATTCGAAAGCAATTTGATGGCCTATAATGCAGCTTCAGGAAATTTGTTCTTTGGAAATAAAATCCTTAACCCCGTAAACTATCATGTCGTTGCATCGCTTCCTGCTGCAGAACACCTCCTGGGATACCTGGATGGCGAAAACAAAATATTCGGGATTTCATCCATCGGGGGCGAAGTCAAAGTGAACGAATACAACGGTTCCACATTTGCGCTTACCTCATCCCGTATGCTCTTTCAGCAATCGGGGATTGCCATGCCGGTATTTTATTACGACAGCCATACCCATGATCTGTTTATTGCCGAATTCAACTATGCCCTCCTCCGCCATTATGACCTCGATTCAACCGTGGTCACTTCGGTATTTGACGGAAACAACGCAATGGGGTATCATCTTGAGCAGAACGTTCCAAATCCCTTTTCCTGTTCCACCACGATCAGTTTTTCGATACCCAGATCAGGCAAGGTAAATCTGGCCCTATATGACATGAACGGGAATCCTGTCAAAACCCTGGTCAATGAATTTTTAACGGCCGGATGCCATGAGCGGGAATTTATTGCACAGCCGGATTACAGCGGGATCTATTTTATGGTTTTGCAGACCCCCGAAACAAGAATCGTAAAGAAAATGATGATACAAGCTGAACGATGATCATAATATTTTCTGTAAACAGAGTATTTAATGTTAACTTTGTAGAACGATACCTATAACCTCCACGGGAACATGAGAAAGATCATAACAATACTACTATGTGCGTGCGCACTCATAAGCAGTGTTTCGGCCCAGGAAAAACCATTGTCTGCCCAGGAAAGACCCTGGAGAATCGGCGTAAAGGCTGGCTTCAACTTGGTCCATTTGGAGAACTACGGCAAAGGCTATTATTCTGACTTTGAGGCACAGTCGGGCTGGACTTTTGGCGCCCTGTTCCAATACAAAATAGGAGGTTTTGTAAATTACTCTATCGTACCTGAAATTATTTTTACAAATTCATCGACCGATGCAGATCTGATCTATTTTACAGATTTGGTTACAACCATGCAAACCATTGATGTTCCTGTTAATTTTAAGGTGGGGCTGCAATTAAGCAAGATTTTCAGGCCCTATATATTGGGAGCCATATACGGATCCTATGTAGTGAGCTATGAAGGGGATCTGTTCTACCATCTTGATGACATTAATGAAAGCGTTATCAAAAGCAATATCAATAAACTGTATTTCGGGGTAGCCGCCGGAATGGGTTTTGATATCTGGAAATTCCAGGTTGAGGGACGGTACAGGTGGAATCTGAACAGAATTAATTCCGAGTACTTTGGCGCCCTGAAACAACAGGGACTTGAAATCTCATGCGCATTTCTTTTTTAATACAGGATTTTAAACACCATATCCGATGATGAAAAAAATATTGTTGTACTGCTTCCTGATCTTTTCCTTAATCTCTTGTAAGAAAGAGCCACTGGCCGAGGAAGATTGGATGGTCCTTGTCGGCGTTAACAAGGTTGAAACCATAGACAAGTATGAATTGGCCATAAGAACGAAACAAGACCCGAATGGGATCCTGTTCAAGGGTTTACCCAATAAGAAAATCAAGGTAGTTTCAATTAATTACTGGACCTTAGACCCTCAAGAACGACCGATCATTGCGTCAGGAGCAATTTTTTACCCTTCTGTTGATGCAGATTATGCGAGATTGGGAACTATTTTAGGGCTTCATTATACCCTTGGAGCAAATTACGAAGCTCCCTCTGTGAGGATGGGTGCAACCGAAGGTCTTTTTTCACTATTCGGCTATTGTGTTGTGGTACCGGATTATATTGGTTATGGCGCCACATCCGATTCGATTCATCCCTATTATTGTGTTGAAAATACCGGCCAGGTTTCTGCCGACATGCTTTTGGCTGCAAAAGAATACTTTGGTTCGATCAGCAGAAAAATATCTCACAAAATCACTGTCCTGGGCTATTCCCAGGGCGGCCAGGCCTCCCTCTGTTTTCTCAAATTTGTAGAGACGCAAGAACTTTATAAGGATGCCTTTGTGATAGACCAGGTATTTGCCGGTGGTGGCGCCTATGATTTAGTGAAATCGTATGACGAATTTGTTCTTAAGAACTACAGCAGCCAGCCGGTCACAATCCCTTTGTTGGTGCTGGGTCTCGATTATGGGGATAATTTACAATTAGATATTAAGCAATGTTTTAAAGAACCTCTTTTATCCCACTATAAGGATTGGGTGCTTTCAAAGAAGTACACGACCGACGAGGTTTCGGCCATGCTGGATACAAAACTCACCAATGTCATGGCCGATTCAATGTACAAGAAGAATAACCCCAATACCAAGAAGTTCCTCGCGGCATTGGCAAAAAACAGTTTAATTATAAACGGAAAAACAACAGGATGGGCACCAAAGGCGAAGGTAACCCTCTTGCATGGGACGGACGACACCATCGTGCCCTACGCGAATACAAAAAGCGCCTATGAGGCGTTTTTGGCGGCAGGCTGTAATATTACCCTTCATGATCTTAAAGGCAAGGACCATAAAGATGGCGGCCCGGGTTTTTATTCCTATTGTATTCTTAAATTAATGATTTAGCTATGCTCACGATGAAGACCAGGATCATCCTTTTTATTTTATTGTTGACCTCGACGGCACTCAGTGCCCAGGATTCGACGGTACTCAGTCCCAAGGCTAAAAAGTCATATGCAATACACAACAAAGGATATTTCTTCGACGTGGGGGTCTCGGCCGGAGCATCATTCCCCAAAGGCGTTTCCCCAAAGGCGATCCTTGAAGTGTATACGACACACGGATATCAGTTTTCCAATACCTTTTCATTGGGTTTGGGGGTTTCAACCTACAATACGGAAAGCATAATCGCCTACTTACAATTAAGATTTAATTTGCGCAAAATAAAGGAAACCCGGACCAGTTATCCCTATATCAGCCTGAAAGCGGGTTATTCATGGAGTACATGGACCGGAGACACCTGGGGAGATGACAAAGGGCCGTGGGAAGAGCTTAAACTCGGCTGGTGTTTTTATACGAAAGAGGCAAATTTAAGGTGGAGTGTCTATGCTGCGCCCAGTTTGTATCAATTCTCCTTTATTCCAAAGATCGGACTGGCTTTTGAGTTTTAGCGCTCTAAAAGCCATTGTTCCGCAGATTCCTGACTTGTGAACATCCCCGTGATATAATTTGAAGGATGCTGTCTTTTGTCTGCCATCTCTGATATGGCGGTCTCTTTTGGCCTCAAATGAACGCGGGCAATTACCACCGATTCAAAAAGGGTGCATAAATCCGAAATCCACTGGTCTATTTTCAGGAATTCAACTGGTCTGAATGAATAATTGGCTTTAACTCCATTGACAATCAATTTCAACTTACGCGATGAGATTTTCCCCGGAGTCAATGTACGTGTCCATTCAATGTATTCATCCACGGTGACTGTGCCCGTCATAACAATCGCCACTATTCCGGTTTGCTTATCGTAGGATTCTGTAATCATTTGGATTTACATTCCCTGCAAAGATAAATATGTTAGGGCAATAACCAAACATTTGACCATTTATTTGAATTCTTTCGGCTTCACTACGGTAAATATCCTGGAAATATTGAATCCCAGGAAGATATTTCCATTAAACCAGGTGCCTGCCGTTTCCGTAACAATGGATTCCATGTTTTCGCCCATGGAATTTGTCAGGAAGATCTGGAAGACATGGCCGCCTGTTTCAATATCAACGCCAGTGGAAAAGGAGCTGTAGGCAGGCCTCGATTTAATTTGACCCGGGAAAAGGTAATAGTATTCAGCATTGACCGAAACGCGCTGGCTGATCTTAAAGCGCCCGCCTCCGCCCAGCGAAAAGATGTTGTTGTGGTCCTCGGCCGTAGGCACAAGGTTTACATGGACATAGGTGGGGGCGATCTGAAATGAAAACCGCTCTCCGAATTTCCGGGCAATGATCACCTGGGAAGCATAGGATATTCTGGAGGAAAGATAATTTTTACGGGTCTGATCCTCCCACCTGGTGGTGTAAATGGCGGTACTTGCTAAAAGCGTCATGGTAAGCGGCATGCGCTTTGCCCCTGTGCTTTGCCTTAAAACCTTGACTTTTAAAAATCCATCCCAGGTATTTCTCAGGGTATTTAAACCTACCCCCAATCCGAGCCAGTCGGTTACGCCGTATTCCAGGCCCAAACGGATGGTGGCCTGTTTCAGACCAAACAGGTTCTCATAGCCTGTGTTGAGCGCCCCGAAATGATGGGTGATCAAAAACAACAGATTTCCCTTCGGCGGGTTCTCCGATGAATGTCCGATCACCACCCTGGTCGTTTTAAAGGTGGCCGAAACATAATCGATGGCTGGCTTTTCATCTTTGTTCAGCATGTTCATCAGATCATCCTGTGCCGTTGCCGTTGCAGAGATCATCATGCCTGTAATTGCGAGTAATATAAATATCCTGTTCTTCATGTTACATGGTTGCTTTCTCCAAAGTAACATCCACCGTGATTTCGATGCTTTTGGAAATGTTTAAGATAACCGCGCCCGGAATGGAGATATTAAAATCCTCGAGCAATACATTGAATCTGCTTTTGCCGATCAGCTTTCCCTCCTTTACCTCAAAGGAGCCCTTCTCGCTGATCTCTTTGGTGATGCCATGTATGGTGAGTTTTCCGGTAACATTTGCGTAATACAGGCCATCCTTCCCCAAATTGATCTCTCTGACATTGACCACCTTTCCGAGAAATGTGGCATTCGGGTATTTCTCCGATTCCACATAGTTTTCGTTGAAATGCTCCTGCATCAGAGCCTTTTCGAATGCAAAGGATTTCATCGGCACTTTGAATACAAAATCCCCGGTGGTCATATCCACAATGCTGCTGACAACATGACTGTATGCCTCGATTTTCTCCATCCGGGAATCAGAATAGAATTTGATATTCCCGCTTTTGGTCATGTATCTCTGGGCCTCTGCCGAACATGCATAGAGCAACAAACCGGCAATAAACAAGGTAACGGTTTTCATTTCACTTCAGTTGATTTGACATATTCAACGGTTCAATTGTTCGGTGATCCTGCATTGATCCATTTTTTAATTTTACCTAAGTCGCAGGAGGATAATTTGCTGCCCTCATTTGGCATGGGTACAAAACCAGGTTCCGCATTCACGCCTCCCCAGAGTTTTCCGTTCTTTGCGACAATACTCAGGCCATCATAGCTATCGGTTACCACATTGCCGGAGGCCACAATGGTTGAGTGGCACTTGTTGCAGCTGGATTCCATGATCGGGGCAATCGTTTGGGCATAGGTCACACTGCTGCTGTCGCATCCTGCTGAAAATGGATAGAGGTCATATTCATTGTCGTTGTAACATCCGGGGATGATAAACAATGCGATGATTAGCAATAACGGGCCGGCAACTAATTTTTTCATGAAAACAAGATTAGGGGGTACCAATATTTATCCATTTTTGAAAAAGCGCTATTTCACAGGAGGACAATTTTCCTCCTCCCTGTGGCATGGCGGTATAACCAGATTCCTGACGAATGGACCCCATCAGGCGGTTGCTATTTGCACAGGCCACCACCTCTTCGTAGGTCTCAAGACTGAGTCCGCTGGCAGGTTTTGACCCTCCGTGACAGCCAATACACCAGGCCTGGATGATCGGGTTGATGGACATGGTATAGGTGACGTTGACTGAATCACATCCAACGGAATCGCAGCGGTTATTGTATCCTCCCTGTTTTATCCACCAGTAGACAATGCTCTTCTGCTCAAGTGAAAAGGGTGAACCGGGAGGCATCCTGCCATCGGAATTGCTGAAAAGGACAATGTAAAGTTTGCTTGACTGCGGATCAAACGGATTTACCAGTTTGCTGATATCTGCATAATTCTCCAGGACACAGTTCCCCTTGTGTGATGATGCATCATGGCATCCGGTTTTAGCACAGCCGGTCAGGATTATGGGGAACACCGAATTCTGAAAATAGATGGTGTCGTGCGAACATTTGAACTCTGTACCAGGAGGTGGCGGCTTGGGGGGTTCAACCGATAAATCCGCATTGTGATGGCAGGAAAAAGATATTATCAGCAAGGCTGCGAATGGGAGCAGCAGTTTCATATGTATGCATTTCATTGAGCCCGTTTTTTTCAAAGGTAGATGATTTGACAACATTTTCGAACGGATTGCAGAAAGAATGATATTTGGGAGATAAAAAAAAAGGCCTTCTCGAAATTAAGAGAAAGCCTTTTAGAGATCATTCAACCTATTCTAATAAATTTTCGCATCATCACGATAACCGGCTCCGGTATTCGAATACCAATCTTTAAAATTGGCGCCACTGCTTTCAACCCAAGCACCGAAGTGAAGGTAGGTCTGGCTGATGTCCATGTGTTCAGCAGGGTAATCAAATGCTCCATAAATATCGAGCGCCCAGGGCAAATTTGTTTTCGATTTATAGTATTTCCCGGTTTGTGTGTCATCATCTCCGGTTCCGAACAGGGATTGATCGGCGAGGTCGGTCGGCAAATAGTTGGGCAGGTGAATTTCGCGTCCCCTTTGTCCATTGGCCACGAGAAATGGGTTCCACTGGGCAATATTCAAATTACTCACCGTGATCGTTCCGGCAGCTCCGGCCACGCCGTTTTTCATAAATTCAAGATAGATGTCGAACTGCACATCAGGAACAGGAGGGACACCCTTTTCGGTATTCCATTCATTCATGTACTGGTGTGATTTGTCAAACACAATGATGGTGGCTTTGGTGGGATTGCCTGTTTCGGTTCCATTGTCTGAGATCGTATAGCCGCTTTGGTTACCCGCGCCGGTTACTGCACGGATTGAACCCGGGTTCACGGCCGGAAGCTGATAGCCAAATCCGTTTTCCATTCCCGCTCCGTTGGCGCGAAGCAGCATGGTGTTAAATATTTCAACCACATTGTGCTGTGCATTTGAAACAATTTTAAACTTATAGCCCATTACAAGGTCGTTAAGGTCATAGTCGCCATAGGCAGGCCAGTTATCTTCAAAAGCGACCGTGCCAAAACCTGTTGCGGGATAATAGTTATTGTAAGCACGATACTTATCATTCGGATATTCATCCTGCGTATCAGGAACACCGTCGCCGTCAGCATCAATAATTGCAGCCATGGGTTCGCAATCATGGGATGGGTCAGAGGCGTTGGTACCCGGAATAACTATATTATCCAGTTGCCCTCTCGAATTACCATCGTTACCCGTCCATTCCCATCTGATTTTGCGAATGCCTGTGACATTATTGGCAATAGAGGCGTGGTTGGCATTGCCATTTGTATAGGTGAATTCCAATATTTTTGACTTGCTGTCATCTTCTTTAACAAGATATACTGTCAATTTTCTTGTTCCATTTTTTGATGGAACAGCATGGTCAAATTCAATATTTCCTGCTGCCAGATTGGTCCAGGGGCTTTCAAGTCTGCAAATATTTTTTTCGCCAAGATTCTGCGTTTGACATACTTTTGATCCGGTAAAACCACCGCCTACTACATTCGTATTGAAATATTCATACTCATTGTTCATTCCGATACCCCAGCACACATTGGAATAATACTTCCAACCACCAGCATTTTCAAAATCGTTGGTCACGGTCTGTGTGAAACCGGTCAGGCTTAAAAGGGTTAAAAAGGTAATCACGAATATCTTTTTCATAATTTTTTCAGGTTTTTTATTTTTCAGTAATATTATTCAGTAATGTAATCATAGGTGAGACTGCTGGAGGTTATTTCAACCGTTTTTGTCTTGCTGCCATAGTTGAATACCAGGGTCGTTTCTGTTGATGGAACGGCAAATTTTATTGTATAATCCTGGTTCATGGTTAACAGGTCTTTGTAATAGGTAACTCCTGCCGATGAATTAACGTAAAAGGTATTGTTTATGGCTGGGTTTACCTCCTTCAGGCCTATCACGTTCAAGGTGATTTCACGGGAAGTTTTCCAGTCAAAATCAGCCGCAACCTTCAGTTCGGTAGTTGTCCCGGCTGTTGTATCAGGTGCGGGAGGAACATCCTTCTGGCATGAGGAGAGAGAAAAGGTGATAAAAAGTAATCCGAAGCCAATCAGCTTTATAGATTTCAGTGAGGTCATGTTTTTCATATTTATTTGCATTATTAATTTTCTGCAAACTTACATGCATTAAAAACCTCAGGAAAGCGGAAATTAGTAAGTGAAGCCTTATTCAGGCGAATTGTAGGCAGATTTCTTTGGATTGTGATAGCGATCTCTATCAGATCTTGACAATCTTGCTTATGACGACCTTTTTATCAAAGGTGAAGCGGAGATAATAGACACCGGGTGTTAGTCCTGCTACTGTTCCATCAAGGTCACCGGTATGCAATCCTTCAGCCTGAACCTGGTTCTTCACCAGCTGCAGCCTGTTCTTGCCTGTCATATCATATAATCCAATGGAGACCGGAATCTGTTTTCTCAGGAAATAGTGATAGGAGATTTTTTCGCTGAATGGATTTGGGTAGAGGATCACGGCAATATCCGATTTGTCTTCCTGGATTTGCGGGTCATCATTGCCAGCAACGGTGCCGGTTTCTTTAAGCTGATCGAGGTTTACCGATGCGGTGTTGGTTACCGTTGGAATCTGTCCGCCCGATTGATATGAAAGCGTGGAGATGCTCAGCACAGGATACCGCATCCCCTGGGCATACCATAAATATTTTACGGAAGTTGATTCGATGGAACCACACATGTTGCGATCCAATCCATCCCGGGTGATTTTAACACGAAGCACATTTTTTATCACACGGTCAGGCATGATCAAGGTGCCGAATGCATCGGCCACCACAGTGTAGTCTCCGCTGACATCAATCCGGGTGGTTTTCTGAAAAAAGGCAACCCCGGTATAGGTATCCTTAAACTGTTCACCAAATGAAAGGGGATATTTCATTTTTACGACCGGATCGGAGTAGGTCAGGGTCATATCCTTTTCTGTGTTGATATATCCTTTCTCTTCAAATCCCTGTTCGGTGAAATTAAAGAAGTACGCATATCCGCCTTCATTGAGCAATAAATTATAATCACCAACGCCTGAAAGCTCTTTTGAAGACACAGACTCGATGATGCTGACAGGGTTTTTGCCATTGTACTGAATCTTTGAGAAATCCCAAATCTGATTTGCCCCGGCATTACCCGGATCGACATAGTTGATTTCGCGATAGGTGTTTACATCGCCGCTTAACAGGGCATTGCTTTTGTAAGTGAGGGCTGTTTGTGCAAACAAACCCATCGACAATAGCATTATTGATGTTAGGATAATTATATTTCTCATAGTCTGTTTTTTTTTACAAATATACTTCAAAAACAATATCTTTATACCGAAAAAAATGATCAATCTTACCATATGAAATATATTGGAGCCCACGTAAGCGCTTCCGGAGGAGTGGAAAATGCCCCGCTCAATGCGCATGAACTTGGTGCAAAAGCGTTCGCCCTGTTCACCCGGAATCAACGCCAGTGGAAATCATCACCCCTTACTGCCAACAGCATACGGCAATTCAGGGAGAATTGTGAAACATACGGTTTTAAACCTGCGCATATCCTGCCGCACGACAGTTACCTGATCAACCTGGGACATCCCGAACAGGAGGGTCTTGACAAATCGCGTGAAGCATTCCTCGACGAGATGAGCCGCTGCGAGCAACTGGGGCTCGACCGGCTTAATTTCCACCCCGGAGGATCGCTGGCAAAGATCGGCGATGAAGAATGCCTCCTGCGAATCGCCGAATCAATCAATATCACCCTTGATAAAACCCATGGTGTAATCGCTGTCATCGAGAATACGGCAGGTCAAGGATCGAACCTGGGCTTTAAATTTGAACAAATCGGGTTCATCATTGATCATGTGAAGGATAAAAGCCGCGTGGGGGTTTGCATCGACACATGCCATTCGTTTGCTGCCGGGTACGACCTCACATCGGATGAAGCATTTACAGCCACCTTCAGAAATTTCGAAACAGCGGTTGGGTTTCAGTTTCTGAAGGGGATGCACATCAACGATTCGAAGAAGGGGCTGGGAAGCCGCGTCGACCGGCACGAAAGCCTTGGCAAGGGGACGCTGGGGCTGGAGGTTTTCAAGCGGCTGATGCACGACCCAAGGTTCGATGACATCCCACTCATCCTTGAAACGCCCGATGATACGATCTGGAAGGAGGAAATTCAGCTTTTATACAGTTTGTAATCTTTCCTGCAACGCTTCTGAAAGTTTCCAGAGTTGTCTGCCATTTTCCGGGTCGGATGCTTTTTCATCTACTGTTTTACGGCTCATCAGAAAGAGGTAATCGAATGGCTTACCATCGAAATCGTGCGATGCAGCAAGGTAAACAACCGGAATGGCGGCTTTGGAAGGTGATTTGAAGAAGATACCGAAGACCAGTTTCAGCACGGGGATGAAAATTTTCGGTGCTTCGCGCGCAATGTTTGAATTGACCGGGCCTGGGCACAGAGAAAAGACTGAGTATCGGGTTTCTCCATTTGGATTGAGCCTCCGGGATAATTCGCAGGAAAACGTCGTAAGCAGCAATTTATAATATCCGTATAGCTCTATTGACTTTCCTATCTGATATTCTTTATACTTCCCGAATTCATCCCACTGGAATTTCTCTGGATTTCGATGGCTTTCGGAGGCAACGAAAATGATGCGGGGAGGATCGACCTCATTAAAGCATTGGTTTTCCAACAGCAGATTCAGGAAGATGAATTTTGAAAAATAGTTCACCATGAACATCTCCTCAAGTCCCTGTTTCGTCTTGCGGCTTTGTTTCGGAACAATCCCGGCGTTGCACACCAGGATATCCAGCGGTGCATATTTCACTTTAATCTGCTTAACAAGCTCGCCGATGCTGCCGATGTCGGAAAAGTCAACATGCAGCATGTGGATATCTGTGTTGCCGGAAAGTTTTTTCACCTTCTCCCCCTTTTCTGGAATGCCGCTCCGGCAGGCCATGATCACTTTTGCTCCCCGTCGTGCCAGCCCGGTGGCCACGGCAAATCCAAGTCCCGAACTTGCCCCGTCAACCAGAACGGTCTTGCCGTCCAGGCGATCGGTTGGATTCAGGGTGCCGGCAGGAATTTGTTTGCGGAACAGGTCGCGGATGCCGGTGAGGGTTGCAGAAACAGGATTGTTGTATTTCTGCTGCTGACTATTTGTCATATAGATTTGAGATAAACTGCTGATAACGGGATGTATGCTTGTCGATGTCTGCTTCGGTTAAGCCAAAATCAGCCAGCGAATACCGGTGCTCCCCATGCTTCTGGTGGGGATGATTTTGTTCGTGAAGGCGGAAACGTTCGATCAGTTCAGGGGTCAGGCCTCCGTTCATCCGGTATATTTTCGAAAGTTCTGCGGCCGAATCGTTGATAAGATTACGGTAGTAGATATCGACAAATTTTTTGTCATTGTCTCCCTTTTGCCGGTAATCAAGGGTTCTGTCAAGCATGTAGCCGGTTTTGCGGATCCAGTGATGAGCAACCTGTTTATTATCCACATGGTTACTGAAAATCATCCGGTTATAGGTGACCATACTGAGGAACGATGGAACCGATTCGTAGATTTTCCGGTGCGGCCAAAGAAAATGGACATCCCCGAAATGCTTTTCGATCAGATCGGGAAATTCAAGATGGTGGGGGGACTTCAGCACCCAGCGTTTCGCGGGTTTTATCCACTGAAGAAATTTCAAAAGCTTTGCCGCATAGGCATATGCTGCACTCTGGTCGGCTTGCTCAAGCCAGTTTGAATAGGACGGCATATGCATCATGGCTTCGGGCGTGGTGCTCATAAAACTCACATCCAGCATCAGGATGTCCTCCTCAGGAAGCATGGCATCAATGGGATGGATGGCAAAAAACCCGGGCGACATGAGCTTGAGCGCTGTTACTGAAGTCCTGGCCACAGCGATGCGTTTGTCATTGGGATGAGGGTATGGATAGGCAGGTGTATCACCTTGTAACCCTGTTACCTTGTCACCTTTTTTTAAGTCATATAACCCCGGATCGATTGGCACCGGGTTGATCACCTCCCAGCTTGGGATGACGCGATGTACCGGATCCTCAGCAAGCAGGCGCTGCAGTTTGGTGGTGCCGGTTCGCTGCAGCCCAACGATAATCCATACGGGATAAAGCTCCTGCTCCAGGATCTCCGGATATTTTTTGAAATAATATTCCGCCCTCAGCCTGATACTGAGCAAACTTACAAACCGCTCCTTCGTAATAAAGCGACCGATCGGATGCAGGTTGGCCTCCTCATTCACGGCCTGCAAAATCCGTTTAAGTGGTTCATCATTAAAATCCCGGCCAAGATCCTGCAGCCCGGTGACCTTCCTGGCCGACCGGATGAGATCATCTTTTTCAAGTTTGATCCGGGTGCCGAGCGGGTAGGTCCCCTTCCAGCATTGGTTGATCGCTCTGAACCAGAAAGGACTTTTACTGAAATTTCCGGAGTAGGTTTTGGGTGGCGTCATAGCGCAGTGGTGGTTTTGATGATGCCGCAAGATGGTTCCACTGCTTCGGAACCGGCAGCCAGCCGATACCATCGCCACAACATGGTTCCTTCGTTGTGCCCGCAGGTATTGATCCAGTTTGGGGTTCCCGGATCACGATGGGCCACTGTAACACGGACGGAGCCATCGGGTTCGTAAATGGCCGATGCCTTATTGATACAGATGGTGAAATAACGGTAGTCGAGTGATTCCATCCAGTAGTTGTTCAGTTGAAAATTCCATGAATCGCAGTCGGGAGGCTGAACCTCGATCAGAAGGGATTCATGGTCGGCCAGTTTCCAGTGGCTGTGATAATAGATAATGTTGGCATCGCCGCCTGCGGCATTGGATACTTCGGGACTGAAAAGCGGAAGCTGATTGGTGTGTTTCTGATATCCGCCGGCCCACCGGGTAAACATCAGTGACGCCCCGGCAACAAACATGGAGGCTGTTTTCAATCCTTCGTCGATCATGGCCGGCGTAATGGGATCGGGCGCTGTTCGCCCGTCAATATTTTCAATGGTCACTTCAGATGGCGTTTCGGTGAAGCGGTTCAAGAAGGTCTGGCGAACCATCAGCATGCTGGTCGCCTCTTCAATCTTGAGCCAGTTTTTCCCGGCGGGCGTTTTGCTCAGGATGATCTCAAAACTGCCGTCATCTTCGAGTTTCAGATCGCGGTGTTCCAGCATGGCGCACGGGCCCATGCTGCCGGTAGTTCCATAATTCCCGTTCTGGGTGAAAAAACCGATGTAATGCACGGTATTTCTCTTCCCGCGGATGCGGTAACTGTATTTCCCGCTGATCTGTGCATTGAAATAATAGTTATCGGGATTATCGGCGCCCAGCTTCACTGTTTCATGGGCCATCCTGCGAAGAACCGGAAAGGCAGGATCGGCATATTCAACAAAGGCCTCCAGTCCGCCCCGGGTAAGCCGGGTAAGGTAACGCAGCCCTTCGGCCTGGTTGAAGGCATCGCGGGGTGCGCCGGGATACATGAGCGATGCCCCGGCCGATTTAAGGTTGTCGCAAAACTCCTCCCAGGCCTTGCCGGAGATGACCCGGCTGGCATGGATGTCATTTTCAGTCTTCCCGCTTAATTTTAAACCAACCTTCCGGAAGGTTTTCAGCAGATTTAAAAAGAGAAATAGCAGCTTTCGCATTTTGAAAAGAAATAACTATTATTGCAAAAGTGGCAAAGATAGGAAAATCATGAAAGAGGTCAACGGTGATTATGGAACCTGGGCGCTGGTAGCAGGAGCTGCTGAAGGAATCGGCGAGGGATTTTGCAATGTATTGGCGGCGAAAGGGTTCAATATCATCCTGGTTGATTTCAACGCCCTGGCCATGGGTGAACTTGCTTCAAAGATCAGGCAGGAGCATCACGTGGAGACGATGCAAATACACCTTGACCTGGCATCAGCTGAAGCGGCCATGGATTGTATGAAAGCTGTTACAACGGCTGACTGCAGGCTGATGGTGTATGTTGCTGCCTACAGCAGGGTGTGTCGCTTCACTGAACTTGATCAATCCGACCTTGATGGATTCCTCTCAATCAACACGCGCACCCTGCTGCACCTCCTCCATGGTTTTTCGCAGCGGTTGATTTCACAGGGCAAAACCGGTGGGATCCTGCTGGTATCATCCCTGGCTGGATTGATCGGCCCGCGTGGCGTTGCCTCTTATGCAGCAACCAAGGCATTCAGCATCAGACTTACCGAAGCGCTGTATGACGAACTGAAGGACAGCGGAATCGACATCACGGTATGCTGCATGGGAACGGTATCCACCCCAACCTATTGGAAAAGCAAACCAAGTTTTGAAAAGATGAAACCGCCGGTGATGCAACCCGCCGATGCGGCCCGATATGCGCTAAGCAAACTCGGATCAGTACCAATCTGTATCCCGGGATTCACAAACCGGTTGCAATATTTCGTCCTGATGAATCTGATTCCCCGCCGCCTTGCATCCCGCCTGGTAAACAACGCCATGAAAAAAATGTACGGAAGGAAGACGTGATACGTGACGCGTGACAAAAAAATTTTTCATTGGTCATTGGTCACTGGTCATTGGTAATTCATTACCTCTCCTCCAGCGGCGTATACTTCCGCTCAGGTTCCACCGTTTTATAGGCCGGGCGGATGATGCGGCGGCCGCTGATCATCTCTTCAAGCCGGTGGGCACACCATCCGCTGATGCGTGAAATGGCAAACAGCGGTGTGTAGAGTTCTTTTGGGATCTTCAGGCATTCATAAACGAAGCCGGAGTAAAAGTCGACATTCGGGGAGATCAGCTTATCCTGGGTGCCTTTGAATTCATAAAAGATCTCTGGTCCGATGCGTTCGATGGATTCATAGAGGGCCATTTCATCTTCCCTGCCCTTTTCAATGGAGAGAAGGCGGGCTTTTTCCTTCAGCAGGATGGCCCTTGGATCAGAGACCGTATATACGGCGTGGCCGAATCCGTAGATCAGACCGGTTTTGTCGTGGGCCTCTTTGCGGGTGATCTTGCGGAGGTATTCTGCCACCTCATCATCGTTTGCCCAATTCTTCACATTGGCCTTGATATTATCCATCATCTCCATCACCTGCAGGTTGGCACCGCCATGCAACGGGCCCTTCAGTGAACCGATGGCCGCAACAATGGCCGAATAGGTATCGGTGCCGCTCGAGCTGACAACGCGCGTGGTGAATGTAGAATTATTTCCGCCGCTGTGCTCGGCATGAAGCACCAGTGAAAGGTCAAGCAATTCGGCCTCCAGCGCCGTGTAATCATTCCCCTTGAGCATATACAGGAAGTTTGCAGCGGTACTTAGTTTCTTATCAGGATACCGAACGGTAAGCGTGTCATAATAGATAAGGTGACGCATGGAATGGTACGAATAGACTGCGATGGTCGGCAGTTTGGCGATGAGGCTGATCGACTGCCTAAGAATGTTCTCTATCGTGGTATCATCGGCCTTTTCATCAAGCGTATACAATGCAAGGATTGACCGTGCCAGCATATTCATGATATCCTTCCCCTTCATGGTCAGGATCATGTCGCGGTTGAAATTTTCGGGAAGAACCCGCAATTCAGCAAGTCCTGCGGAAAACATGTCGAGCTCCGCCTTCACGGGAAGACGTCCGAAGAGCAAAAGAAAAACCGTTTCGTCAAAACCGGGTCGCTGGGCAGCCTGCGATCCATATACCAGGTCCCTGATGTCGATTCCGCGGTAAATCAGTTTGCCGTCAATGGCCTCCAGCTTCCCGTCAACTTTTTCGTACCCAACCACGCTACCCACACGGGTAAGACCAACAAGCACGCCTGTATGGTCGGCATTGCGCAGCCCGCGTTTAACATCAAACTGCTTGAATAAACTCTCTTCTATTTTACAGGAATCCTCTGTGAGTTTAGCCAGGTCCTGAAGGAATTCAGCGATTATCATACGTTTCTATTTTAAGGTTTGCATATAATTTAGGGCGCTTCCTGCCTTGAACCAATGGATCTGCAGGTCGCTGTAACTGTGGTTGATTTCAATCTTTTCCTTCATGCCATCCGCATGGATGAGCGTCAGGTGCAATGGTCTTCCCGGAATCAGTGTTTCAAGTCCGGTCAATTCAAACAGGTCATCCTCTCTGATCCTGTTATAATCACCAGGATCGGCAAAGGTAAGTGCAAGCATCCCCTGTTTCTTCAGATTGGTTTCATGGATGCGGGCAAAGGATTTCACCAATACAACACGAACTCCCAGATGGCGTGGTTCCATCGCAGCATGTTCGCGGGAGGAGCCTTCACCGTAATTTTCATCTCCCACGATGATGGTTGGGATGCCTTTGGCTTTATAATACCGGGCCGTCTTTGACACTTCGCCATATTCACCCGTTTCCGGATTTTTCACAGCATTGGTCTTTTCATTAAAAAAGTTAACGGCCCCCATCAGCAGGTTGTTCGAAATGTTATCGAGATGTCCGCGGTATTTAAGCCAAGGCCCGGCCATGGAGATGTGGTCGGTGGTGCACTTGCCCTTGGCCTTGATCAGCAAACGCATCCCCTTGATATCTTTGCCATCCCAGGCAGCGAATGGTTCAAGGAGCTGAAGGCGGTCTGAAGCAGGATTTACGCTGACAACCACCGATGATGCATTGGCAGGCGGAGCAAGGAAACCCGGATCTTTGACTTCAAATCCATTGGGCGGAAGTTCCTCGCCATGGGGTTCGTCCAGCCTCACCATTTGTCCCGATTCATTGAGGAGCGTATCCTTCAGCGGATTGAAAACAAGGCTGCCCGCCAAGGTCAGAGCCGTAACGATTTCAGGAGAGGCAATGAAACTATGGGTTCCGGCATTGCCATCATTCCGTTTTGCAAAATTCCTGTTGAAGGAGTTCAAAATGGAATTCTTACGGTCGGGATTATCCATTTTCCTCGCCCACTGTCCGATGCAGGGACCACATGCATTGGCCATGATTACCCCGCCAATGTTGTTAAACACCTCGAGTAATCCATCCCGCTCACACGTATAGCGGATCTGCTCAGATCCGGGTGTGACGACAAATTCAGATTTCACCTTCAGATGCTTCTCCCCGGCCTGTTTTGCAACTGTAGCGGCGCGGGAGATGTCTTCATAAGATGAATTGGTACAGGAGCCAATCAAACCTACTTCAAGGATTTCAGGATAGTTGTTTTCTAAAACAAATGCCTTGAATTCCGAGATGGGATGCGCCACATCCGGGGAGAAAGGTCCGTTGATATATGGCTCGACTTCCGACAGGTTGATATGGATGTACTGATCATAATATAATGAAGGATTTGCGCGCACCTCTCCATCGGGTGCCAGGAAGGGGGCATACTGGTCGGCCAGGGCGGCAACCTCTTTCCTTCCGGTTGCTTCAAGGTAGGATTTCATTTTCGCATCATAGGAAAAAACAGAACAGGTCGCCCCTATCTCTGCGCCCATGTTGCAAATGGTTCCTTTTCCGGTGCAGGAAAGCGACGCGGCCCCTTCGCCGAAATACTCAACAATATAGCCTGTGCCTCCTTTTACAGTGAGCATCCCCGCAATCTTCAGGATCACATCCTTGGCGGAGGCCCATCCCGACAATGTTCCGGTAAGTTCAATCCCCAGCACCTTCGGCATTTTCAATTCAAGCGGCATCCCCGACATGACATCCACCGCGTCGGCGCCTCCAACACCAATGGCTACCATCCCAAGTCCACCTGCATTGGGGGTGTGAGAATCGGTCCCAATCATCATTCCTCCGGGAAATGCATAATTTTCAAAAATCACCTGGTGTATAATTCCGGCGCCAGGCTTCCAGAAACCAATTCCATATTTTGCCGATACGGTTTCGAGAAAATCATACACCTCCCTGTTCTGAACATTGGCCGAAGCCAGATCGGTTTTAACGCCAAGCTGAGCCAGTATCAGATGATCGCAATGTACTGTTGAAGGCACTGCTGCAGTTTCGCGGCCAGCTGTCATAAATTGAAGCAAAGCCATCTGTGCCGTGGCATCCTGCATGGCCACCCTGTCGGGAAGGAAATTGACATAATCTTTCCCGCGATGGTAGGGATTCTGCGGATTCTGATTGAAGAGATGGCCGTAAAGGATCTTTTCCGTCAATGTCAGCGGTTTACCCAGAATTGATCTCGCATAAGCAACCCCATTGGAAATTTTTTCGTACGTACCTTGTATTAATTTAGTATTCAATAACATATAAATATATTTTGATATGCAATCTAAATGATGTTTTCGGAAATTGTGGCGTAAGCCGCTTTATTAAAAATAACGTTATAAATTTATGAAAAATTTCATCTATAAACAAAATTACCTATGTTGGCTTTAGAATTATATTGTGAAGAATGGAAAAACATTGCGAATCCCGATATAAACAGCCATCAGCTGGCACTGAAGATTATTGAAGAAACCGAACAGATCTTTGCGGTAAAACAGGAACATACCCTCAAAAATTCTTTTTGGTTTGAATGGCTGAACCTTACGAAAAAACCGATTTTTTTACAATCATTAGGCACAAGCGCACACCGCATCCGCTGGTCTGAACTCGCCTTTCGCATCATCCGGTTTTCCAATTACAACCTGAAAGAGATGATGGAACAGCGCGTTGCTGAACATCCAAATCATATATTATTTAAAGACATGTCATCGGCTGCCGCAGTAGACTGGACGTATGAACAGACCTATCGGCACCTGCGTGAGATTGCCAGCCTGTGTTACAAATCTGTTGCCACAGCGCCACGCGTTGCTTTTTATTGCGAAAACTCCTTCGAAGGAGCGTGTACCGACCTGGCCTGCCTGATGTTCGACATCTACGATACGCCGCTTAGTCCGCATTTCAAAATTGATGTGCTGTTGCCCATCTTCAACGAACTTAAAATCAATATCGCGCTGGCCGATACCGATGAGCGCCTGGCCGTGCTGAAGAAGATTCATGAGAAGGCAGAGATAAAGTTTCTCATCTTTTCGCTGCAGCCGGTCACACCCAAAATGCGGGATATTCCATACATGGTTGAAGAGGCGAAAAAAATATCGCGCTGGGATATGGATGTGATACTGAAACGGCAGCCAATAAAGATGAACAACCGCGTTGCTACGACCATGTTTACCTCGGGCAGCACGGGTTTACCAAAAGGGGTCTCATTCTCCATCTACAACATTGTTTCCAAACGATTCGCCCGCGCCGCAGCCTTGCCGGATGTAGGCAATGAAGTATTCCTTTGCTACCTCCCCCTGTTCCATACTTTTGGAAGATATCTGGAGATGACCGGGGCCATTTTCTGGAATGGAACGTACATCTTTGCAGGCAACACCTCTGCAGAAACATTGATATCGCTCTTTCCGAAGACGAACCCGACCGGATTTATCAGCATCCCGCTGCGGTGGCAGGAACTTTATGAACAGTGCCAGGAAAAAATCAGTCCCATCGAACGTATGGAACTCCGCGAGCAGGCTGTAAGGGAGGTGGTCGGATCACGGCTGCACTGGGGATTATCGGCCGCAGGCTATCTGGATCCTGCCGTATTCAAATTTTTCAACGAATATGGCATCTTTCTCAACAGTGGATTCGGCATGACCGAAGCAACCGGCGGCATTACGATGACCCCTCCCGGGGATTATAAGGAATTCACGGTCGGGATCCCGCTTCCGGGGGTTAACACCCGGTTAACCGCTGATTCGGAACTGGAACTCAGCGGACATTACATTGGCCGGTACCTTGAAGTGGCCGGGCCCGATGACTTCATCCCCTACCCTGTCTCTGCAAAGCAGGATTACTGGCTGCCAACGGGCGATGTCTTCAAAATCGGCAACGATGGCTATTACCAGATCATCGACCGGGTAAAGGATATTTATAAGAATAACCGGGGACAGACTGTGGCACCACAGGTTATCGAAAAGAAATTCTATAAGGTTCCTGGAATTAAAAGTGTTTTCCTGGTTGGTGACAACCGCCCCTACAATGTGTTATTGATTGTGCCCGACCAGGCTGATCCGATTTACAATTCACTTCAGGGCGACAACCTCACCGAATATTTTCACCAGATTGTCATGGCCGCCAACAACGACGTGGCAACATACGAACGGGTGATCAATTTCATGGTGCTTGATCGCGATTTCAGCCGTGAAAAAGGAGAGCTGACCCCAAAAGATTCATACAACAGGAAAACGATTGAAACCAATTTCAAAGCGATCATTGAAAGCCTCTATCAAACTAATATTGTACGCCTGGATGCAGGTGAATTTACAATTCAAATCCCGAAATGGTTCTTCCGCGACCTGGGGATCCTCGAAACCGATATCCGCTACGAACACACCCGGTTGGTGAACCGGCGGAATGACTCAAAACTTGTTATCCGGAAACTGAAAGGCGACTGGTTCCTTATCGGACATCTGAAATATCACATAACCTCCAACCTGATTGATCTCGGGATGTTGTCACGTCAACCAAAAATCTGGATCGGAAATCCTGAAATGATTGGCTTTTGCCCTGTTAAAGAGGGATGGGACCTTACCATGGGATCAGTTTCAGCAAGTATCTCCATCCCGGGATTCAGGAAATTGGATGAATCACATTTCCCGATCATCAAATCAGTTCGTGATCAACAGCTCATCCAGACAAATTATCTGCTTTTCCGGACCTATTTCGGTGGATTGGATGAGGCCTACAAAGCTACGGATGAACTCGGGGTACTCCTGACCCATGCTGAGCCAAGGCTGGCGGATACCATCAGGTACAGGCTTGAAGCGCTGGCCAATCATCCCGACGAAGAGATCCGTTGCCTGGCCTACAGGCTGATCCTGCTGAAGGCGCCAAAACCTGAGGATATTCAGTATATGCCGGCATTCATCGAATCGGGACTCCCCTTTCTCAACGAAAAATCAATACGGGAGATCGCTTCGAGTAATTTCGGAAAACACAGGCTTGATGCACTTAAACAGCGGCTTTACTGGTACCGCACGCATCTCAGCTGGCCTGCATCAAAAAAACAACGGTCTGCATTCATGGATGTGCTGGGAATGCTGTACAATTTTGCAGTGCTGCATCTTGAATATTATGTTCCGGTCAGAGCCGAATTGTCAAGATGGATTCTTCACAAACAAGATCCCGCGCTATCGAAAAAGGCTGAGCAATATTTCTATTCCCTGGCGGATGTGTTCGAAAAAAATATTGAAAATCGGTCGACGACCCATGCCCTCACCGAATGGAAAGCAAAGCTTGTTTTCGAGCATGGGATCTCGGATACCGAAAAACAGCGGGTATTAAAAATTTTTCAATCCACCACCTTTCTGAAAGAGAGCATACTTCTGACATTCAACGAACAGCATTTCGACCTTGCAGAAGTTCCCGAAAAAGGGATCTGGATCCTGCGTTTGCTTGCATTTAAAGAATTCAAACATTACCGTTTATCGGTAAACACCCTATCAGGAAAACATTTTGACCTCCACATGGTGATGAGTGAGAATCCAGCGTTCAAGCCAAATCCCGACACATTCTACTGGCTGGCTTCATTGGCCGGATTTCCATATGGCCCGGCCGTAGCGCCTTTACTGGGAAGCAACAGACCCACCCTGGGTGTGCTCTCAACCCAATATATCGGAGGGTTGACCGCCTGGGATAAAATCAGGGAGCTGTCTGAAATTCATCGTTCATCCGGCAATGTTAAAGAGCATTCCTGGAAGAAGATTTTTGTCAAAGCCTTTACGGTTATTTACCGGGCCTGGCATCACAGTGGCAACCAGATCGTTCCCGGAGCCATCTCTCCTTCCAACGTGGCCATTCCTGAGATGGATTTTCGTGAGAGTGCAGTCATCCTCTCCCTTGCAGGCTGGTCGCCCTATAAAAACACCTTGTCGCTGGTTGGTCCCATGCTGCAGGATTACTATTGCAAAACGGCCTCCATCTATCCCTGGTGCCGCAATCAACTTGATGTTACATGGATTTTTGATGCCTGTATCGAAGCCCTTGGTATTGAGGAGGCAATCCTGTTTTTAAATCGACTTAAGCAA
This sequence comes from uncultured Bacteroidales bacterium, assembly GCA_903945175.1. Lineage (GTDB taxonomy): Bacteria > Bacteroidota > Bacteroidia > Bacteroidales > FEN-979 > CAIVAT01. The sequence goes on from CAJAUM010000053.1 coordinate 46,843, forward strand.
GATCTCAAGGCCAAATCATTGGTTTGCTTTGACTCCTCTGATCTTCGTCAGCACCTGAGCCATTACCTTGAAAAAACAGTCAAACGGTATTATAAACCGATTGCCCTTTTCAGCGCCATTGATCAGTACCTTGACTGGTATAAAATGAATCCGCTGACCACGGCCGTGGCCAAGGAACAAACCCTCATCGAACTGCTTGAACTTTTCAAGTTGCAGCAATATCCTGAATTGGTGCGTTACTTTTTCTACCGGCATACCTGTTTTTCTGATGCATCGGAGGAGGTATTGTCAGCCTTTGACAAACTTTTGGCAAAGATGGAAGATTTGCCTGAGGGGCTGGCTATCCAGCTGGTCGAATTGTCAGACCTGCAGTCAGAGCTCAATGATCCTGATGACAAAAACATCTTCAGCAGGATGGTTTTCCCCCGTCTGCATGGAGAACAGGGAATTGAATTTGTCAAAGTTGGAGATAGTAAAAAGGAGCACCTCATTGTTCGCTTTGCGCTACATGATAAATCGGGCAGGCGCTATATTCTTCGTGAACCTGTTGAAGCACGGGAGACAGGACAACTTTACCAGCTGTTCTTCCGCGAAAAATACCCCAAGGAGATTTCGGACAATGACCACCAGTATGTGCTGACAGATGAAAATGAAAAAGTCGTGGGAGGGATCACCTTCCGCCATTTGGAGGATCAAAACATTCTCCTGGATGGGATTGTTGTCACATCCGCCCTGCAAGGCCAAGGAATTGCTTCGGGTATGATTGAAAGATTCTTTGCAAGTATGGCCGCACAGGGTTTTAAAGTTGTCAAGGCCCATTTCCTCTTTGGCAACTATTACCTCAAACATTTTTTTGAAGTTGACAAGACCTGGGGGGCGCTGATAAAAACGCTCAAGTAGGGGATTTTTCATAATTTTGCGCTCATCTTGAAATTTTAAAAACATAAAATATATGAACGGAGAAAAAATCACCCTGATAAATGGGAAGTTGAATGTTCCCGATTTTCCAATTGTACCATTTATTGAAGGCGACGGAACGGGGCCGGATATTTGGAATGCCAGTGTTCGCGTATTGGATGCCGCTGTTGAAAAGGCTTATGGCGGTAAAAGAAAAATAATGTGGAAAGAGGTGCTGGCGGGTGAAAAGGCATTTAAAGAAACCGGTGAATGGTTGCCTGCTGCAACCCTGGATATGATTCGTGAATACCTGGTGGCCATAAAAGGACCGCTTACGACACCGGTTGGTGGAGGAATCCGGTCACTCAATGTGGCCTTGCGGCAAATCCTTGATCTGTATACCTGCCTGCGACCTGTAAAATACTTTCAGGGAGTTCCCTCTCCGGTGAAGCATCCCGAAACAACCGACATGGTGATCTTCCGTGAAAATACCGAAGACATCTATGCAGGGATTGAATGGATGCAGGGCACTGCGGGTGTTGAAAAGGTAATAAAATTCCTCATCGAAGAGATGGGTGTGAAGAACATCCGTTTTCCTGAATCCTCCTCCATCGGGATAAAACCTGTATCCAAGGAGGGCACTGAAAGACTTGTCAGGGCTGCGATCCTTTATACACTGGAGCATAAACGCCCCTCCCTGACTTTGGTTCACAAGGGCAACATCATGAAATTTACTGAAGGACAATTCAAGCAGTGGGGATATGAATTGGCTGAACGGGAATTCGGCGACAAGGTATTTACCTGGCTGACCTATGATAAAATCAAAGCAAAGGATGGCGAAGCTGCAGCAGATGCTGCGCAGACAGAGGCCATTTCGAAGGGAAAAATTATCGTCAAGGATGCCATTGCAGATGCTTTCCTGCAGCAAATTCTAACCCGGCCAGCCGATTATTCTGTAATTGCCACCCTAAACCTCAATGGCGATTATATTTCCGATGCACTGGCCGCGATTGTCGGTGGTATCGGTATTGCCCCCGGGGCGAATATCAATTATGTTACAGGTCATGCTATTTTTGAAGCTACCCATGGCACAGCACCTAAATATGCCGGCAAAGACCAGGTAAATCCGGGGTCGGTCATTCTCTCGGGTATGATGATGCTGGAGTATATGGGCTGGATGGAAGCCGCCCGTCTGATCATGAAAGGACTTGAAGGGGCCATCATGAAAAAAAGGGTCACCTATGATTTTGAACGCCTGATGGAAGGGGCAACAAAACTTAAATGTTCAGAATTCGGGACAGAGATCATCGCAAACATGTAAAACTAACAGATGTCAACCTCTGTCAGTTTTTTTTGCTAATAGAAGGTCGGGCATTCCATTGATCTGCCACCGCCTCTGCCGCCTGAGCTGGGAACGAATCCATCCCCTCCGCCGCCGCCAAAGATCTGAAGTTTATCAAATTCAAGGATCAGGCTGATCTCATGTGCGCCACCGGTTCCGTTGAGCGCTCCTGAAACCTGCAGGTCATAACTGTACATGAATTTGATGCTCATATCTTCATAAAAGGTGTATTTGTATCCGGCTACCAGGGCCACTGCAGAATTTACAACACCGGTCATGGTCGTTTTATACCATGCTCCCAGGTAGATGTTATATTTTAGTAAATTCAGTCCTACCTGTAAAGAATTCAACTTGGCCTGATTCTGATAAATGGCTCCAATATTGATCTTCAATGGATCATTTCCTGAACGGGACATCGATGACGATGAGGACCCTCCTGGTCCGGTAGTAAAGATCAAATCGAATTGTCCTACCCATTTACGCGGATAGAGGGAAGCTCCTGTTGAAAGAAAACTCACATCAGGCTGGAAGATATGATCAACAGCAAATCCGATGTTTCCGCTTATGTTGCCATCGGGATTGATAAACTGCAAAACACCGCCGGCGCCAAAATCGGGAACCGTCCGTTTATTTCCGTCAGAAGGGATAAAAGAGGACTGATATATATTTCCATACCTGGGATCAAGCTGATCGGCAAAAACAAGATCAGCCCAATTGACCCTCCGCTGCATGATTCCGGCCTTGATTCCAAGCTGGCTGATCATGAAACTGGTGATTGGAATACGAACCCCAATGGTCAGGGCGGCGCCGAAATTATTGATCACGCCCAAATCGGGGGTATCCTGATTGATCATGATCCCAATCCCTCCTGAACCAGGCAGGTTCC
>CAJAUM010000054.1 GCA_903945175.1 uncultured Bacteroidales bacterium
AGTCATTGGTAATTATGAAAACCCGTCTCTTCACCAACTATCGCACCTCCCTCCTGGGCGCCCTGTTTCTTCTGATCAGCCTTGTGCTCGTCTTCAATAAGAACAACGCCTGGGGCGAGTTTATGGCCTTTTTGCCCACCATCTTTGGGCTGCTGTATGTCAAGGATCCTATATCCTGGGTAAAATCAAAAGAATAAACCATGGCCGATATCAATCTGCTTGCTCCGAAAATCTTTAAATGGGAAGGAGGCTTCGCCGACGATCCCCTCGATCATGGCGGCGCCACCAACATGGGCGTAACCATCTCAACCTGGCGTCAGGTAGGCTATGACAAAGACGGGGATGGCGACATCGATGTCGACGACATTAAACTTCTTACCAGGACAGATGCAACGGTGGTCCTTAAAAAGTTCTACTGGGATCGGTGGCAGGGAAATAACATCCATAACCAGGCCCTGGCCGATATCCTGGTCGACTGGCTCTGGTGCAGCGGCAAATGGGGCATCACCATTCCGCAGCGACTCCTTGAAGTACCCGACGATGGCATCGTTGGCCCGGTAACCATCTCCAAAGTCAACAGCGTCAACCCCTGGCAGCTCAAAATCAGGATATACAACGCCCGGGTCGCATTCATCCGGGGTATCATCAGCCGCGATCCATCCCAGAAACGATTTGAAAACGGCTGGCTAAGGCGACTGAACGACTTCTTATGAAAACAATCCTTTCCCTCCTCCTCCTTCTCCTCACCAGCTGTTCACCCTCATACCGGCTAAACCGCATTCTTGCCCTGCATCCCGAGTTAAAAACGCCCGACACCCTTTTTATCAAAGATTCTGTGATAATTCCACAACTCAGGGTTGATACCATGTTCGATTATAAAACAATCCCCGATACAGTAATAATCCAGAAAGATCGCCTTCAGATCAAACTCCGTAAAATCCACGATACACTCTTCCTTACAGGCAAATGCAAAGGCGACACCGTTTACATCACGCGAAAGATTCCGGTCGAAAAAATCAAAATCGTCAAACCCGACATACTTGATAACTTCATCTCCAAGCTGCCATGGATAGTGATCGGTCTTATCTGCCTTGTGTTGCTATTCGTATTCATCCGGTTGGTCCCAAAGCGATAGAAAGCCAGGCGCCCGGCTCATCATCAAAGACCAACTCACTGTATCAGCCGGGGGGTTCTACCTCGATGGGATATATGTGAACGTGAGGGTTGGGTGGTTGTTCAAATAACCCTTCCATTCGGCCATTGGTTTTCACTAATCTGAATCGAATATTTTCAATTCCACCCGATTATATCAGAATTGCTATATTTATACAAATATTCGTCTTTTTGAAAAAATTGTTTTAGTTTTGTTAAGATATTCACAATTTTTTTTCAAAAATAATCATCAATTCCAGCACCCGGAATGCCCCAATTCTATATTGCTATCATTCTTAAACATAGAAAAAATATTGCGTTGCTATGAACATTTGAAATTGAAAATAATCAGCACTTTAGCGCATTAATACAATAGCTCATTAAAATCACTTTTATAATCACCAATAAAAACAGCGAGTGTAAGATCCTGGTTGTCGTCGACGACCCCGATATGCTTCAGATCACCGAACGCTTGCTAAAAGAACAAAATTACATACGGTACCGAGAAAGCCTACAATGCACTGCGCATGGCCATGACCATTCAGAAAGAGGATGAAACTGCCGAAGTCCGTATTTTTTTAATGGCCGATGCTGTAACCTCAGCTCTGCCCAATCAAAATACACCCAAGGGGTATTACAATATTGAACGGATGATTAAATCGGTGCTTTTAAAGGGTGGAAAAGTCAAAATCTGTGGTTCCTGTGCCGAAGCCAGAGGTATCAAAGATTTGCAACTCATCGAAGGCGCTGAACTTAGTACCATGAAGGAATTAGTTCAATGGACGCTGGATTGTGACAAATCCCTGACATTCTAGAAGAAAATTTCCGCAAAAAAAGCCACCTCTGTTATTCTGAGGCAGCTTTTCCTGAACTGGAATTGAGTTAAGACTAAGTCGGCAACACCTCTTTGGTTTTGAGTTTGGATGGCATAAAGATGCCGATCACGCCATTGATACCAACACTCATTACGATATTAAAGAAGAATGCCAGGAAGGCCAGTAGCAATAGCGCTCCACATAAACCGGCCAGTATCATATATGTATTGAATTCTCCATTTACATAGAGGGAGCGGCGAAGCATCCCATGCAGACCTGCCATTCCCATGAAGGCGCCCATTCCTACTCCGCCAATGAGCTGGCCCCAGAAGTGGAAGTTGGCCAATTTCTGGCTGTAAAACTGTGCTCCGTTTGTGAGGATCGGAAACAGGATATAGATGGCTGCATAGAGTGTCATGGCCAGTCCGACAAGAATTGCCACATGCACGTGGGGCCCGATTATCCATTGCGTGTTGTGCAGGATCCGGTTCAGTCCAATATCTGCCTGCATGATGCCGGCAGGAACCGCAAGTGCAAAGCCAAGCAAACCACCAAGTAAAAACTTCAGCGGGTTGGTCATTTTCAATGGACGGGCGCTCCACAAAGTTGCAAGGGTGATAAAGAAGGCCAATCCCTGGGTGATCAATTCAAATGCGGTGACCATTTCACCGGAGAGAATCTTTAAAAATCCGGGCTGGGCCTGATCGGAAAGCAGATGATGTGACCATACCGTCCATGAAACTACTAATTCGACAAGCAAAGCAGCACGGGCGATGTTTTCCATATACAACTTTTTCCCGGTGATAAGTGTGGCAAGCAAATACCAGGTACCTGCAACAAAAATGAGCACCAGTCCGTCGGCCACAAGGTCGAGTCCCCACCAGAACCAGTTCTTATAGAGAAGCGCATCGATGGCTGTATCCTTCAAACTCACACCAAACAAGGCAAATAGCATAAATACTAAAATCAGTACACCGGTAAACAGGATGATACCTGCGTTAAGCGCTACATCAACGGTTCCACGTGCAATGGCAGCAACAGGGAGTGAAACCAGGTGTTCCTTTTTGTTTTTGGCAAAGAGGTTCTTAAAACCACTATAGCCCAGGGCCGATCCAAGCAAAGCGCCGGCTGGTTGTTTTGGCCAGCCTTCGGGGGTGTAGGTGATGGTCGTAAATATATTGATGACAAAAAATGCCGTTCCGAGCATCACAAGGGCAATGCCTAGTATAAAAAAGATACCCCCCACAACGCTGAATTGAGTGAAATCAACCGGTAAAGGCCAGTAGAGTGTATACAAAGGGGCATAATGGCTTACGAAGCCCGAGAACCAAAACATAAAGGTTCCGATGGCGATGAGCCATAAAGTCCAGTTACCCAGTTTAATGCTCCATAGCGGTTTTTTCATCAGAAAAGGTACCAGAAAAAGGAATGCTCCGAAAACAATGGAATAGGTAGATCCGAAAATACCTACCAGAGGATGGGCCGTCATGATCGCAAAGAACTGATTTTTTGTGATCAATGGTATAGGATCGATCTGATAGATGCGCATGACCATACCTTCGATCACGGCAAAAGCATAGTACACCAGTCCGATTACCACAAACCGGAGGGTGAGTTTTTGCATTGGGGTGAGTGTATCAGGTTTGAACAGAGCCTTTTCACCCTTCATTAATGTCTGTATAAAGTTCATATCAAAATATTTTTTAAGGTTTATACCCGGTTGATTAATTGGTGGCTGTTTCGTTGCAGGTAACGATGACTGCATCTTTCATGGTCATATCGACCCCGGCAGGACCAGAATACTCCGTTGATCGTATGGTATATATACCTGGTTTGTCGAATTGCCAGAGAATGTCGTTTGGATGGCCGGGTACAACCTGCATCTGGAATACCATAGAATTATCCTGGCGAAAAAGACCGAAACCATAGGTAAGGTCGTTAGAAAGGACGGAAAAGAGAACCTTCTCGTTGCAATTGATGTTTAACGTAGTCTCTGGCAGGGAGAATTTGTGCTTCTCGATAGAAATGTTGAAAATCTTATCGGCTTTGATCTCAGCACGGTTCAAATCCATAGATGCCCATGGAATTGTGTTGAAGGTTACGATATGCAGGGAGACTCCCAGCGCCACCAGCATCGCGGTAAATGAATAAAAGAGCGCATTTGCGACCTTGTTGTCCTTACCGGGCCGGGTAATTTTGTAGCCGAACCATCCCATAACGAGCAGGATAGCAAGACAATAACATGTGTAGGCCAGCGTCTGGCCGTTTAACACAACAGTTGAGTCGATCATAATTGATGTTTTTGGTTAATGACTGTGATTATTTAGCGCTTATGCTTTATTGCTATTTTCATGATACGTGACGCGTGACACGTGACACGTGACAGATCATAAGCAACCCGTCACGATGTCCTTCCGGTACTTTTCACTCAGGTCGCCAAGTGTTGTCTTTGTAAGTGTTTCGATCACTTTTGAGCGTGACTCAGCCCACAGGTCATGCATCGCGCATGGGTGACCGGCAATGCATGCCGTAAAACCAAGCAGACAGGTGTTCATGGCATCAGCGCCTTCCAAAGCATCGATTATCTGAGCAATGTTGATGGTGGACATATCCCGGGCGAAAACAAACCCTCCACTCCTGCCGCGTGTGCTGATAATAAAACCTTTTTTGGACAGGTCAGTCAGCAAACGTCTCAGATACTGCCGGGGAATTTTCAGCTCCTGATGAAGTAACTCTGCTGCATACATTTTCTGGTTTCGTGTTGCCATAAAGGCTAAAACACTAAGCGCATATTCAGTAGTCCTGCTTAAGATCATAAATTGCTACCTTTTTGTAGTAATTAATTTTTATGCGAAAGTAACAATTTTATTTCTTAGTGAAACATTTCACAGGAAATTAAAAAAAATGATGAATCCTGCCAACATTCGAAATCAATCAGCTACTTTCCAGAAATTAGCGCCCAACAAGTCAAAATAAGAAACCAAAACGTACGGAAATAAGCCCGTTTTTTTCATCCTGAGATCTTTCGTATAAAAAATTCAAAATCCCCATTCCAAACGGCGAAAACCAAATACCTCCGCCGTAACCGTGATGCCATCTTCCTGATTTTTCATTTTGATACCAAACCCTGCCAACATCGTTGAACAGAATAATTCCGAAATGTCCTTTCGATATATAACTCTTGATTTGCAGCAACTTGATTCTGATTTCTGTATTCTGGTAAAAAGCAGCATCCCCTGAAAAACGGGTATCACGGAAACCCCGCAGGTTTTCTTTACCGCCAAGGCTGTTTGCCTGAAAAAACTCATAACTGCCAACATTTATACCTCCGCCTGCCCTCAACCCAACAACAAAATTGAATGGTCGTCTGAAACTCAAAAAGAATGAAGATTCTGAAGAAAGGTGAACAAAAGAGCGTTGGGGATCATGTATTTTAAAGAAAGATTTCAATTCGGCGCCCCAATGAAAGCCACGGGTGGGAAAGATTTCATTATCCCTGCTATCCCATGTAAAACCAGTGTTAATGCCTGTGAATTCCATGCGTTGATAGATACCAGAATCCAACCCGTTGATTGAAAAATCGGAAATATATCTTCCTTCTGTATTCTCAACCTGAATATTCTGATAAAACAATCCCACAGACAGTTCTCCATGGCGGCCGAACGCTTTAACCAGTTGCGGATTTATAAAAACCTGCCCTATCCTCACACGATTATAATCCTTATCGACGGCAGCCCTAACTGTTTCATTGCCCATTCCGAAGTAGTTTTGCGAATATTTCGGATCCCTGAAGTCAAGATACATGTTGAAATTCAGATCTTTAAACACATCAGTGAAAGTTCCGGTATACTTAAATTCCAACGCTTTTGTCGCGAAGGAATAGTTAAATACCACTTTATGCTGACTGGCAAAAGGTTCTTTCATAAACCCATGAGTCTTCCACAAGGCGCCTGCGCCCATAAAGATGCCATCGTCGGTGTTGTAACCTGCAAGCAGCAGCGGGAAGAATTTATTATAATCAAAAGCGTCGTAGCGATAAACAAATTTCCCGGGATCGTTGGTTGTGATTGATCGCGTTTCTTTTCCTGAAATAGATGTATAACCATTTTTCACATCGTAAATGATCGTCTTACGGGATATTCCCCTCACATGTGAGCTGTCCAGAATCTGATCTTCTCCATTTTCTCCAATAATTCTCACCTTCAATCCCTTATTGACCAGCCCGGTAATCCGGAACTCATCGTTCCCTTTTCGTCCATAAAGCCTGATTTCATGGGTTTGTTCGTGATCAAATGTTCGTTGATAACAGGGAGCGGAAAGGCTGCCGTTTTTAGCTTTGCTGAAAACTGTGACTTTTGTTTGATTATCGTTAATTCTTTCTACCAAAAAAATATCGGGTTCATCTGTTCCGATAATGTCAACTTTGCTGTTTATAATGTTAAAATAGGATACCGCCGATTGTGTTAAATCATCCCGTCTGGATTTTACTTTAGCAATGATTTGATCCCCGTTTATTGCTGCAATCTGTTCAGGCATATCATGAATTGCATTCTCAATGACAGTGTCTGAAATTTTACTCCTCAGATAATCAGCAGTCTGTACCCATTCCTCCAAAGACAGTTCGTTCAATAATCTCCTGTCAAGATGCCTTGCCTGATAATTCAAGCCTTTCAAATCTTTTACATGATAGTCCAATCCCTGCATCTTTCTCAAAAATGGAGGTTTAGACGATAACCGAATCAAAAAACCTTCGCTTACATAAAATGCCATATCCCTGTCCCTGGGAATTGCCCTATAGATCGTTTTCCCATTTTTCTTAAATGTGGCCCACCGCCATTGATCTTCATGCCTGTCCCAGTCGCTGATCAGCATATCAACCAACCGGGATCTGAGGAAATGCTCCTGGTCCATGACATGATCAGGATCTTGCTGAATTTTCTCCATCATTTCATCAGCGCTAACAATTTTTTTTGACTGTCCAAAGCTTATTACATCATCTCTGTTTCCTTCAGGTCTCTCTTCAAACAGATAAAGTCCCTCCTTTACATAATCAAGGTATTCGCCCAGGAGTGGGTCCTTTGGAAGATAGACAACCCTGGGATTTGTATGATAAATCCCGGCAGCATCAGCAATCCCGGGTACGGCAATGGCAGCCCATGGCAAAGAGGCTGACATCTGGTCATTTACCACATCTTCAGCCATTCCCATCCGGATACTTTCGGGAATTACATTTGAAACATCTTTCTCCAATGAACGAAGCACCCACTCTTTTCCATTCCGGTCTTGTAACCGGAGAGATGCTGTTTGATCGCCACCGCCCCGTTTTACTACCTTGAGCCCTCCCTTTTCATTTGCGAGATCAAACACGGATACAGTTACAGGTGTTATCCATTCCTGTCGGTAATTTTTGCCAAACAGAGCCTTTTTAAACTTGCCTGCCTGAAATACTTCTCCATCAAGATGTGTAGTCACCAAACTGTCAAACCAATCTGGCCCAGGAAAGTCATCGCCATCTTTTAAAAAATTGAGTCGTACAAAACAAGATTTTTTAGTGTCTCCGATCTGGAAGTCCGAATACAATAATAATGAAGTATCTTGTGGAATGATTCCATCGTCCTGGTGGCTGGAATGGTGGTACAACGGCTCATAACTTGTGCCGGAGGAGACAATCCCTGAAAACAACAGTGCGAAAAGAACCGTTGGGATCATCAGTGAATATATTTAAATTTTAAAATATTTCCCCTTCCTCCATCACCTTCATTGGAAATAAAGAGATCACCCTCCGGAGAAAAACAGATTCCTTCAGGTTGTCTGAATATCTTGGGATCCAATTGACTGACCGAACGTATTTTCCCTTTTCGATCAAGAACCAGAAGAAGTTTCCCAATGTGAGATATGATATAGATGTCGTTCACAACAGGGTGAATGGCAATGCCCGATGGTTGAAAATTCCAATCTTCTTCTAAAAGTTTTAATGCTTTCCCAAGTCCGACAGATTGCTTTTTAAACCAGTTGGTTTCTTTCTTGTCGGGAAATCCTGCCAAATCAATACGAAATAAAGGGATGGCTGAAACTTTTTTCCCGGATAAATCAAACCGGTAAATCGCTTTACTACCGTCACTATGGTGGTCGGAACTTATAAATGGTGAACCCTTACAAACTATCCATAAAGCATGTGTTGCGATGTCAAAAGCCAACCCTTCCGTATCGTTTCTGCCTGAGAGGGAAGTTGCTATCTTCTTTATACTCCTTTCGGAATTGATGAAACCGATAACTTCGAAAATTACGCCATCGGAACGAAGCACATATGCCGTATCTCCAACAACAGCAATATCTTCATAGTCTCCGCTGTTGCCAAATTTACAAGTTGAAGCAATCTTTTTGCTTTTCACATCATAGAGATATATAAAACCTTTTTCATCCTGAATGCATGCTATTTTGTCGGGACTGTAATAAGAAATTCCGGAAATTTCGGTCAGGCTTCCCGGTAATATATATTTGGCTGAGGGCGCCCCAAGATCATATGGAATAAGGCCGGCCATGTCGAGGCTTGAATCTTTTCCGGCCCCAGGGGAAAAGGAATTACCGGTTGTTCCTGCGTCACGTTCCTGATTAGTGCAGGAGATAACCAAAAGGAACATAACCAGCGATCTGAGTATTGCATTACCGTTTAACCTAAACTTTTCCATTTGGTTGAATTATAAACAGTTACACATCTAATCAAAGGATATTACAGTGATCATGTGGCTATCCCGACTATAAATGAATGAAAACCAGGATAAATATTCCGACTGAAATAATCAGCCCGAACATAAAAACAAAGTAGGCAGCACGCAGCAGCTTATATTTTCTTGCCAGGACTTTCCCCAGGTAAAACTGGTCTTTTATCATGGTGGAATAGAGATATTTATCATTATCTATCATCTCTTTTATGGCCCATTCATAATCTTCCACCTCCATGTTATAAAAACTCCCAAAGAACAGCAGATTTACTTTCATCTGTTCAATATCCTCCTTCGTGAATTTTCCGCCGGAAATATGAGGTCTGGTTGAAAGGATGGCAAGAACAATGGTGGTCAGACTGAAAACAAGAAATACGATTGTCGGGAAAATGATCTCGGGTGTTTCTTCGAATTTTCTGATTAAAAAAGCAATCCCCAGAGAGATGATTATCCCATTCAGGGAGATCAGGATATTTGACTTGTTATCTGCTATTGAACTCAGGTTTATCTGGTTCCGGGCAGTCATCCTGAACATCGAATCAACTCCCCGTGAATAACCTGTTGATTCTTTACTTTTAGTCGTATACTGATCAGAAACCGGTTTTTTCTTTTCTTGCCGGCGAAGAATAATCTTTTTCAATAGTTCGAGATTTTTCTCTTTCAGTACGGCACAATGCTCCTGGCAGAAGGATGTATGATAGGTGTGTTTCTGGAAAATATCCAGTGAAACTTCTGCAAATTCTTGTTTTTTTAAAGGATTGACGCCGGTCTTTTTCCATTCCTGTCTTAATAGTTCACTTATTTCAAAATACCTGCGATCAGCGAGGTGCATGAAGTCGGCATCGCAAAGAGCCGCTCCGATCTTATTGGCAGGCTTATGAGGAATTTCCGTTGCCCTGATGGCATCCTGTATAAGATGGATACTTTCCTGATCAATTTTTTTGGCATTCAGGAAATCTTTGGCCATTTGAGCGCTGATTTCTTCATGCCCTTTGTATTGACTTATATATCCCACATCGTGGAACCAGGCTGCTATTATCAAAATGCTCAGCTCATCCTCGCTGAAGCTTTCTTTTCTGGCTATCTTTTCGGCATTTAATACAACGTTTTTGGTATGGTCGATCGTATGGTAAACCAAACCTGTCGGGAGTTCTTTTGTCAGAAGTTCGCTAACATGTTGTTTCACCTCCCTGATTGTTGATGAGTGTATCTTTTTCATTTTTAAACCCTGGCTTAAACTTAAATTACTTTTTTATGCAAGTCCGTATATTGAAATAGGAAGTTCCCTGCCCTTGACCATTACCGGGCCAATTGGAGATAACTGTTTGCGTGTTTTATCATCTAATTGAAAAAACACCTCTTCTGACATGAGCAAGTCAGATTTGTATTGTTTCGTTAACTGCTCAATCCTCGATGCAAGGATTACCACACTACCCGTGATGGAATATTGTTTCCGCATCGTGGAACCAATATTACCGGTAACGGCTACTCCGTAATGCAGTCCGATCCCGATGCGTGATGGATCAATGTGGCCATTTTTGGAATCGAAATCAGTTTTATTAATAATCTCAATAGCTGACTCAACCGCATCCATGCAGATATTTCCATGTGATATTGGCGCTCCGAATGTGGCCATAAACCCATCGCCAAGAAACTGGTTGATGATGCCATGATGAGATTGAACAATTTCAATCATAAACCCAAAAAGGGAATTCAAATAGGCTACCACCGCTTCAGGCTCTTTGTGTTCGACAAATGGGGTGAAATTCCGGATATCAAGAAACATCACACATACTTTTTTTCTCGTTCCTTTTAATTCAGTCGGGTTTTTCATGATCTCATTTGCGATTTGCTGCGAGATTTGCTGACCAAACAAATCAATGACCTCATTTTTTTCAGCTAAGTAATTGAAGGAAATTCTCATCTTCTTTTTTGTCAGATCAGCTACAAATCCTGCAGCAATACCAGCGGTAATCATGATTAAGCCCTGACCCAGATACTGGATTGGAGTCACCGACAACATAAGGTTGCCGGTGTTATCTAATTTCATCGAACAAACTATGGATATCAGCAAATACTCTGCAGCTGCCACAACACCTGTGAATACCGGCAACCTATAATCGATCCTGAGGGTTGATAGGATGATAAAGATAAAATAGGTTAAAACCGCCGGTGAATGTAGAATAATCGTCTGTTTTGAACTAATGATGATAAAGACGAGAAGGAGTGATAACAGCGTAACCTCTGAAAAAACTTTAATGTAGGCTGAAATCTTCATCAAGGGTTCAGGATATTTCGTGTGTTTTCTGATTAAAAAATGGGTAATTGTTTCATGGGCAATGATGATGACAACAAAGATTAAAATTGCAAAAATTGATAGATTTGTTTGAAACAAGCTCCGGTACTGATCACTGAATGACAGGTAAATCAATAGAAGGGAAATGCCTTCAAATCCAAGCAGTCCTATCAGGATGGCAGCCCTGATCCGTTTGCTTTTTTCAATTTCAATGTAAAATTGCTGTTCAAATTGATTTTCTACGCGCATCACTTTGGTGGTTTAATCATCGGTCAATTATTCTAAGGTATCTGTTAATAAAGTTTTTATATATCCGTTGCTTCATGAAAACCACTTCGTAGAAAAAGATCCCTGTCATGGCGCAAAAAATTCCAAGGATCACATCTATGGTATAATGATGACCTGAATAGATGGCCGAAAACCAGATACCAATCATAAACAGACCGAAGAACCATTTGGCGCGTCTGCAGCCGGCCTTTATTCCGTAATAAAGCACGATAACAGGGTAGGCACAGTGCAGCGAAGGGATCGCAGCAAATACATTTGAGTTCTTGTTATAGATTGAACCAAAAACATTCAGATGGATCAGCTGGTCAAACCGGGCCAGCCCGGCGGCGCTGCCCGGAGTATGCAGATTCAAAACAAAGCCATATTGACTGACATACCAGGGCGGCGCTGCAGGATGAATGTAGTAAATGGTGAATCCTATTATGTTTACAAGCAGGAAGGTGAGCGAGAAATGCAAAAATAACTTACGGTTGGTTAAGTAGAGGTAAACAGCGAACCCAAGTGGAACAGGCATCCAGTTGATATAGAAAAATCCGCTCATTAAATCGGCCAGTATATTGTGATTGGCCGCAAAAAATTCGTTGGGCGTTAACCTGGCAAATTGCGTGTCTATTCCAAAAAGTTGTTTTTCAAGGTGGTACAATGGGGCAATATCAACCGTATGGTATAAGTAATTTGGGAAGGCCCGCATTACATCGTAGAGCATGGCGAAAACAATGAAAATGGCAAAGCCAAGGACAAATTTGCGCGTTCCTTTCCCCGAATAGAAAAGGATGTTAAAGCTCAGAATGATCACCCAATGTTCGGGTCTCAGTCCGGTTAAAAAAAACATGACGAGCAGGTAGGCGGCCGATGCAAGCGCCAGTGCGGCTGCTCCTCCAGGCAGATTCTTCGTTGGCAGGATATTATTATTTTTCATGTTGCACTGATTATGGAATTACCCTTTCCAGCACAACTGCTCCTGTAACCGGATCAGTTCCGCTGATATCAATGTATTTCGCTGATGACGGAATTCCCATTGTATTGGTTACTGTGCAGATAAAGAGACTGGTCAGATTTGCTATTTTGCCATTGATAATGATCATTGCCCTGAATGTATTGTTCTTTTCGTTCCTCCTCAGATAGATGACCCGCTTGTTGTACGATCTGAAATGTATCTGCCAGGTATCTTTATCCAGTTGCTTCGCATTTAACCCGTAAACCCTGTTCTGGATGAAGGAGAGATTTTTGCGTACTCCCCCCTCCTCATAGCGGATCCACAGCGGATGCAGGGGTTCCTTTTTATCAATGTTTCCGTCAGCCTGGTAGTTCAGTTCATAAATAACCGTGTTCCGGTTATGGGTGCGCTGGACATAAAACAGCAATTTTTCATTTAGTAGAGGCACAGAATATTTGCCGTCTTCAGCCGGGTTACTGGTGACGTCATTCTCCGCAAGGCTAGGCATGGTGCAGCCAACCCAAAGGAGCAGAATCAGGAATTTCGTTTTCATGGCAGACAGGTGGTTTAGGTTCTTTTTCAAGTTGATGTTTGCTGTGAATCAGTCGGTGAATGGCCGTCATGTTTGAAAGCACAGCAACGGCTACCAATGGGTAGATAAATATGGAAATGGTCTCAATGATGGCAAAGGAGAACCAGGGAGCAAAGGTCTTTTGATTGCCACCCGACCAGTAGGAAACAATTCCGCAAACCAAGGCTGAAGTCCCAATGATGACTATGCGTTCCGGACGCTGCATTAAACCACCCTTGCATTGCACGCCGATACCTTCCGACCGTGCCCTTATATAGCTCACCATCATTGAGCCAATGAGGGCGATAAATCCAAACAGCGACCCGAGAAAATAATGATGGGCCACAAGGAAATAACAGATCCCCAAAAACATCACCAGTTCGCTGTAACGATCTAGTACCGAATCGTACAGGGCGCCATACGGGGTTTCCATCTTGCCTTCACGGGCAAGGCGGCCATCGAGGATGTCGAAAAATCCGGCAAAGAGGATCAACGCCCCGCCCCATCCCAGCGGGGTAAGGTCCCCTTTTTCACCGTGATCGGCTCCGTAAACCAACACGATGGCTACAATAATGTTTAGGATAAACCCGATGGTCGTGATCATGTTGGGGGTGACCCGCATTCGGATCAGGAATTTTACCAGTGGCTGGATCAGCCTGTAAATCAATAATTGTGCTTTTGTTTTCATCGCTATTTGTTTTTAGAAATCAAATTTAAATCTCACCCTGATGCCGAAGTTTGACACAAAGGGATGATCGAGATAAGTCAGCCGCTTGACAAATTCAACCCTGAATAACTTCAGGATGTTTCCGATCCCGGCGCTCACCTCTACATAGGGTCCTTCATCGAGGGCAAAGGTTACCTGAGTACCTGGCTGGTCTATTGAAGAGCCGAAGGGGTCAACCGGCAACCGGAAAAGATCTGGATTGTCACTGGGATTGTTTAATGATGTCAGCCTCCCGAAAAGGACCTTGGCAGAAACAAATTCCCTCCACTTAAGCTTTTTTATCAGCGGGATCTTGTTGAAAAAAAATCCGTTGAAGCAGTGGTCTATGTTCAGGGATATATATTCATCGCTGACAAATTCCAGGAAGTTCATCAGGTTATAAGAAGCAATCTGGTACGAATACGTCTGGTTGGCCCGGTGAATGAAAAGCAACGGATAGGGAACCTTACCAAATATCTTCCCTCCCTCCAAAATAACATCAGTATAGCCCAGTACCGAAAGATAAAAGCGTTTGCTTACACTGAGTTTCACATTTAAGTAATCATAATTATTTTGCAGAAATTTTGAACCGTAGGTCAGCTGAAGTTGTGTTATCGGGTACTTGTTTGCCATGGGGATGCGGTATTGTTTTCCCTGGTAGAAGTGTTCATTCGGCGCATACCTCAGCGTCAACGATACTTCAGAAATATCGATATAGGCGGGTTCGTTGGTATGCTGAAGGTAATCAACGCTGTTGAAATAGAGGTCCCCGCCCGGGCGCTGGCGCAAGAACTGGTAGGCAATATTGAATGAAAAATGGTTTTTAAATTCGTTGAGATGCTCAATCCGGAAAGTTTTGTTGTAAAAGAGTTTGTTGTTGACACCACGCTTGAAAGAGAGCAGGAAATTATCCTCCTGAACGAATTGAAGCTCCTGCCCCGGGATTTTTGTTTCATCCTGGATGCTCAATCTGAGAGATTTTACCGGGAACTCAAAAATCGACCGCTTCGTCAGTGAAAAGGTGGATCCCAGGTAGTATTTGACTTTTTGGTCAGTAAACCCATAAGCAACATAAGTTTCCAGGTTGACCCGTTTGCTGAGCTTATCAGTGGTCCGCCCGCCAACACGCAAACGATAACCTTCAACCGGGTTATAACTGTAAAATGTGTTGACTGGACCTATCTCAAAATACCCGAGATTTCTGTAGCCAGCAACAAGCAGCATGGTGATGTTCATAACATTTTTGAATACCGGCAGCCGCTTAACACTATCGATCATTGCATAGGTGCCACTCTCGGTCTTCGTTAGTGAATCATGCCGGTGGATTGCCCAATAGTTTGCGTTGCGCCAGTTGGAGCTGTCTAGCTCAACCACGTTTTCATGTTGAATAATTGTATCAGAAATGGGCAGATTTAACCGGATGTCCCTATAAGATACAGCACGCTCTCCATAAATTCCAAGTTTGTCCTTTGCCAGTCCAAAATCGATGCCAATCATGTCACTTGTCAGCATCCAGTTGTCATTCCCGATATTTGAAAAATTCTGGACGATTTTAACATCTTTGGCCCAGTTAAGATTTATTTCCGATGGTATTGAAATTTCGATTTTTTTTACTGCAAAGTTGCTGTCGGCTGTGATGAATAGAAATCCCTGGAACAACAGGTCAGTTTTATTCCGGGGAGCAAACAGCATTTTATAGCAACGAATACTGTCGACATGTAACGTATCCATGATAAAAAAACGGTAAAACGACGGAGCGCTGGAAGCGATCGGGCTTAAAAAGTTGTTGGTCAGAAAGGCAATGTCATTATCATAGATGTTGATATCCTGGTACATATATTTGATGTACTCGGACATTCCCTTGTTATTGAGATATCCTTCAAATGTCACCATTTTATTTGCCTTGATCACCTCACGGATTGCCTTGGGCGATCTCTGAAAGTAATAATCAGAGAGGGTCTCCTTCAAGAATAGCGGCAGGATCTCTTTTCCCTTGAGTTTTGTTGTGTCAACATTGTTGAAAATGAATTTGAATTTCTTAAGAAACTTACGGTTTTTGAATTTTTCGGTGAGGTTACTAAGGGCGAATTGTGTTTTTTCATATTTTTCATAACTGTAGGCGTACAGTTTTTCCTTACGGTTTCCATCCTTGTGTGCAATAACCTGTCCGATGAGCACAACCGCCGGATTATCCTTGTTCCTATAGCGGCTTTTAGTTGGTTTCACCACAACCTCACTCAGTTGTTGGGTCCGGGGTTTCAAATGAATGTTAATTGGTTGGGGTTGCCCGGGAAGAAATGGTAATTCAACAGTTTCGAATCCCATACAGGAAATTTGGATCTTATTGGAATACTTTTTCCCTGTAATGATGAAATTCCCGTCGATATCTGTGACAGTCCCGGTGTTGGTTTTTACAAAAACAACAGTTACAAACGGTAACGGTTCATTGGTAACAGCATTGGTTATTCTTCCTTTGACAATAACTACACCGGTAATTTGTGCTTCACCAAAAAACGGGAAGAACATCACCATGAGTAAACAGAAGTTATATAGATGCTGTTTTCCGGCTTTCATGATTGAATTTGAAAACATATGTGTTTTGCAACAAATAGTTGAAAAAGATTCCTACGAATACTGTTGTAAAAATTTTCGAATGCATATAGTTAAAATTCCCTATGCTTGTCAATAGCCACATCCCGCCGATATTGAGGAAAATGCTGCTTCCCCATACAAGCAAATAGCGCACGGCCTGTGATCCCGTGGACCATCCTGCCGCCTTAAAAACCCATTGTCGTCCAATTGAAAAGTTTGTCATCCCGCCAAGGATTGATCCAACCGATGTGCTGAACAGGTACCACACTCCGAATAGTTCCTTCAAAAAAATCGTAACTCCAAAATCTACAATTGTAGAGAGCAGTGAGGATATCTGGGCCCTGAGGAATTTGGTCAGCGTTTGCTTTGTCATATCAAACCCGGAATTATTCTGAATGCAATTTGCAGCAGCAGATTTGCATAAATCCCTGCCAGGATATCGTCGGCCATAACCCCTGTACCTCCCGGGAGTTGTTCTGTTTTATGGATCCCCAATGGTTTTACGATATCAAAGAACCTGAAGAGGATAAATGCTGATATCATCGGAATCCATCCCCCTCCAATCCACAACAGGCTGATCCACATCCCAACCATTTCATCTATCACAATGCGGGATGGATCTTTCCCCCATTGATGTTGAAGTTTATTTGAGCCAATAACGCCCAGGATCGTAAAGACCATCACGAGGCTTCCCAGTATCAGATAAGGATGAGGTGTGTAACGGAGGATCAGGGTTGCGGGAACCAGGGCGCCAAGGGCGCCCATGGTTCCAGGAGCAACTGGAATGAACCCCAATCCAAATCCGGAAACGATCAGCTTCCATACTGGCATCGCGCTACTTTTCATAGTAATCAAGTCCAAGGTGTGTGATAAGACTTTCTCCCTGCAGATGGCGCAGGGTATTTTCGAGTTTCATCAGTTGCCTGAATAAATCATGTATTGGAACTAAACCGGGTGCAGACTGTGGAGATTTGAAAAAGAAAGACAACCATTCCTGGATACCCGACATCCCTGTACGCTTTGCGAGATCTATCAGGAGCGCGAGATCAAGTACAATCGGCGCTGCCAGAATGGAATCCCGGCAAAGGAAATTGATCTTTATTTGCATTTTGTAACCCAGCCATCCGAAAATGTCGATGTTATCCCAACTCTCCTTATTGTCTCCACGAGGCGGATAATAGTTAATCCGTATCTTGTGGTATATATCACTGTAAAGGTCGGGGTTGAGTTCAGGCTCAAAGATATTGCTCAGGCTCCCAAGCTTTGAAACTTCTTTTGTTTTAAAACTTTCGGGATCATCCAGCACTTCGCCATCACGGTTTCCAAGAATATTGGTTGAAAACCACCCATCTACTCCGATGTTCCTGGCCTTCAGACCTGGTGCAATGATGGTCTTCATCAGTGTCTGGCCTGTTTTAAAATCTTTCCCTCCGATCGGGGTTCTAGTCTTTCCGGCCAGTTCAACCATGGCAGGAAAATCGCACGAAAGGTTTGGCGCTCCATTGGCGAATGGAATTCCTGATTTGATGGCAGCATAGGCATAAATCATACTGGGAGCAATCTGAGGATGGTTGCAGCGCAATCCGTCTTCAAAAGCCTCCAGTGATTGATGGACATCACTCACCTCAAGATATATTTCGGTAGATGCACACCAAACCATGACCAGCCTTGAACAAGCATTTTTCACCCTGAACTCCTCCATGTCCCGGATCAATGCATTGGCGAGATCCATCTTGGTGAGCGCTGATTTTACGTTTTTTCCATCAAGGTTGTGAACGAATTTTTTATCAAAAACAGCTTTCATTGGAAGAATAGCAGAAAGCTCTGGTTTCAGCTTGTCAAGCAGTTGTTGGTCGATAACACCGGCATTGGAGGCTGCTTCATATGCATTGTCTTCGAAAATGTCCCATCCCCCGAATACAATTTCGTCGAGGCTTGCAAGTGGGACAAAATCCTTGACTTTAGGATTGCGATTTTCGGTTCTTTTTCCCAACCTGATATTTCCTATCTGTGTGTAAGAACCAATCGGCAATCCGATTCCTTTTCTTACCGCATAAACACCGGTGATCATGGTGGTAGCCACAGCTCCCAGCCCGGGCAATAAAATGCCAAGCTTTCCCTCACACTTTTTCACTTTGTTTTTCATGATTTTCCTTTTTTACATTAATTCGAACACCCTTATATTTTTCCTTTTCATTTTCAGATCTAAATTACCCTGGCTTGCTAACCCTAAGACAATTAAATAATTACATGTAAATCACTTTCACACTAATTGATGTATCTGCCTTTATTTCAAAACCAGCCTTTGAAAAATCGGGTCTGTTTTTCAAACCAATGGATTGATAATTTGAAAACCCGATGCCTTCTTTTGGAAGAATAAACCCTTTATCAATTTTACCGTTGTTGTCTTCATCATGCAGGATATTCACGGCATATATGCCTGGAGGAAGATTTTTAAAAGTGACCTGGGAAAATCCTTTGATGATCGTTCCTGTGAGTATCCGGAAGGACTTTTTAAACGTTTCATCAGGAATGGATCCCGGTGTATTGTATAAAGCATATTGAACGCTTCCTTTAGAATTTTGCAATCCTTTTACTTCTACCTTCAGAGAAAATGCTGATTCATGGTTATTGTTAAAGGCAGTAAACATGCAGACCGCCAAACAACCCAGCAGGATTTTATTGAAATTTCTCATTTTACGTTGTCTTTTTGGTTAATTTTTCTTTCAAACTGTCAACGGCATAATATACCACCGGAACCAGGTAAACCGTCAGGATTAGTGAAGAAAGTAATCCTCCGATGATGACCCAGGCCAGTCCGTTTTTCCATTCACTGGCGGTTCCTTTTGCAAGCGCGATCGGCAACATCCCGATCACCATCGAAAGGGTGGTCATTAAAATGGGCCGCATACGCTCCTTGCCAGCCATGATCAATGCTTCTCCGACACTTTTCCCCTGCGCTTTCAACTGGTTGGTAAAGTCCACGATCAGGATGGCATTTTTCGCAACCAGCCCCATCAGCATGATCAGCCCGAGCAATGAAAACAGGCTCAGGTTGCTCATGGTCAGGTTCAATGCGAGAAAAGCCCCGATTACAGCCACCGGGATAGAGAACAACACAACAAACGGGTAGATAAAACTATCGTACAGCGCTACCAGGATCAGATAGATGAGCAGAAACGAAATGATTAAAACAGACCCGAGTGCCCCGAAACTATCATTCTGTCTTTTAATGTCGCTTCCCCATGTCATCTCTACGCCTGCAGGCAATGGATTCTTTTTAAGGTAGGCCACCACATCGTCGGCCACGGTTCCCGAAGGCCTGCCCAGAGCCTCTGCCGTAAGTGTCACAGCCGGTTGCCGGTCTTTTCGTTCCAGTAACGATGGGGAGTTGTCCTGCACTACTGCTGCAAATTGTTTTACCTCAACTGGCATGCCCATGGGGTTTACAATGGTCAGTTTATTTACATCTTCAAAATTTTCACGGTTGAAATCATCCAGCCGGATTCTCACAGGATATTCCGTCCCGTTTTCGGTTAATGTCGCATCGTCGTTGCCTGTAAAGGCGCTTCTGATGTTCATTCCCACATAGGCCGTCGTTAATCCAAAGCGTTGCAGTTTATCCTTGTCAGGAATGATTTTATATTCCGGACTTCCTTCCTCTACCGATAAACGGACATTATCGGCTCCGGGGATTTTTTCAATGACGGATTTTAATGCAGCGCCGGTTTTCATGACCAGGGTGGGATCACTTCCACTCACGGTCAATTCTATAGGGGCTGTTCGTGGAATCAACCCCAGAGCGGCCATGGAGTAGTTGATCCCCGGGAATTGCTTTTGAAGCGCTTCACGGGACTGCTTCATGAACTCCTCCGTTGGCCGGTTGTTTCGTTCGCTTGCAGGTTTTAACTGGATGGTAAATTCTGTTTTGTTGGATGCGCCAACGCCCAAACTGCCAATACCGGTACCTGGCCCGCCGATATTACTGAATACAGTCGCCACTTCAGGTTGCTGCAGCAGGAAGTCTTCAATTTGTCGCGACAGGATGTTGTTCTGCTGAACAGAAGTTGATTTGTCAAATTCAAGGTTCAGCCGGAATTTACCCTGGTCGCCGGTTGCAATGAGTTCCTTGCCAATGATGCCTTGTTTGAACATCACTCCGGTAAATGCAAACAGTAAAAGCACAATTCCTGCGAAGATGACCTTATGCGAGAGTACCCATGCCAGTTGTTTACCATACCATGAGATGAAGTTCTGAAGATTGAATTCAAACCAAAGCAAAAAACGATTGAAAAAGTTGGTGGGTTTTAAGTCCTCGGATTTACCAATTCTGGAAGCCATCCAGGGAGTCAGGGTAAAGCCAACCAGTAAGCTGGTGAGTGTTGAAGTGACCACCACAATTGAAAATTGTTTGAGCATGTCGGCCACAAATACCTGCAGGAACAAAATGGGCAGGAACACGACTACATCCACCAGGGTGATGGACAATGCAGAAAATCCGATTTCCATCCGGCCATCCAAAGCAGCGGCACGTTTTTCCTTTTTCATATCCAGGTGACGCTGGATGTTCTCCAGTACCACCGTGGCATCATCGACCAGGATGCCTATAATCAGGGACATGGCCAGCAGCGTCATCAGGTTGAGCGTATAACCCAAAATCCACATCACGGCAAAAGCAGTAACCAGGGAGGTTGGAATTGCAATCATAACAATCAGAGAATTCCTGAAGCTTCTCAAAAACAACAGCATGACCAGTGACACCAGGATCACCGCCAGAAACAGATCAAAAACAACTGAGTCGACCGCCGCGATCGTTTTATCGGTGCTGTCATCGGCAATCACAAATTGTACTCCGGCATTGGTATATTGTTTTTCAATGGATTTGAATTTTTCCCGGACCAGCTTTGAAACGTCCACTGCATTGGCATCGCCTTGTTTTTTAATGAGCAACCCGATCCCGTTCTTTCCATTATACCGGCTGATGGAGGTGATTTCCTTGATTCCATCCGTAACGGTTGCTACATCTTTCACATAAACAGGACTTCCCGGAACGGGCATTGCCACCTGCACATTTTTAATGTCATCGATGGTGGCGAATTTGCCGGTTAACCTGACAGAATTATTTTCGGTGGTCGTTTGAACTTTCCCGGCAGGTAAATCCAGTCCGGAACGGTTAATGGCGTCAGTGACCTGGGAAAGGGATATTTTATATAATTTTAGTTTTTCCTGGTTGACCTTTACCTCTATCTCCCGCTCTTCACCACCCAAAAGGGTGATTTCTGCCACCCCCTTTAATTGCTGAATCTGCGGAAGGAATTCATCCTTCATCTTCTGATAAAATTCTGTTCCCTGCAAATTACTGGCAGCGCTCACCGACATTACCGGTAAATCATTTGGGGAGACTTTGCTCATGACGGGACTCTGGATATCCGAGGGCAGATCTTTGCGGATATTGTCGATGTAGCGCTGGGCATCCTGCATGGTTTTGCCCAGATCGGTTCCATATTTCAGGTTGACGATGATGATGGAGGCATTCGGCAGCGATTTGGTTACCA
>CAJAUM010000055.1 GCA_903945175.1 uncultured Bacteroidales bacterium
CGCTGACTATTCAGGATCTGTGCATTATAGTACAAATTGGATATTTCAAAAAAGAGCTGTTCCGTTGTTTTCTGAACCTGCAATCCACTGATTTCCGTTCCGATCTTCGATGACTGGATGGCTCCATAAACAAGCGGATTATATACCGATAAAGTCAGTTGTAAATTGGCATTGATATTATGCGGAACACCAAATTGCACCTCCTTAAATTGCCCATCCGGCCCCCCGAAAGCCGATAAGGGCATAAACTGATAAGGGAGGTTGGCGTAGTAGCGGTAGTCGGCGTTGACATTTACTTTGGGAATCAGGTTTGCCAGGGCCTCCTGGTGCTTTTGTTCACCAACCTCCCTTGAATTCCGGCTTATCTGCAAATTCTTGTTGTTTACCAGGGCGGTATCAATGCACTGCTGCAAGGTCCATACCTGGCTTTGTGCCGGCCTGACTGCCACTCCTGTAAGGAACAGCAGCAGAATTATTTTTTGTATGTGAATATTTACTAACATAATAGGTTAAATATTTTTGTTAAATTCCTGTTATCATACTACTAATCTTGCGTAATCCTTAATATCTCAATATCCCGAACCATTTTGTCAATAACCCGCTGTTCGTTCATGAACTGTCGAAAGCTCCCTAAAATATTATTTGCCATAGCCCTGCTTTTTTGTTTTGTTTGATGCGCCTTTTCGTTTTTTTCATGGTTGATGACTTGTATAAGATAAATTTTTGCGATTGATTTTATTCTCAACATAATTTCCTGAATGACGGGAATCCTTTCCGTTAACTCCGTAGAAAAAATAATGGTCAAGTAATATGGTTTAAGGCCAAATAGGTTATTCAGTGTTCCAAACATTGTTTCAAGCTCCTTTTCAGATGCACCATTCAAAGACATAGAATCAGAAACCAACTGTTTGATATCTTTTTCCAGGCTTTGTAAAATCATAATGAGGATGTCGTCATTATTCTTGAAATAAGGAGAAAGTTGATTTTGGTCAACCCCCATTTCGAGAGACAATACTTCAATTGATAAAGCATTTGTTCCAAATCGGTTAATGATCCTGCCCGCTGCTTCTACCATAACATTGTTTCTCAAGTCCATATTTCAATAATATAAGTGAATATTCACAAACATTAATTATGAAAAAAAATCAAGTTTTACTCATTTATTTGTTTTTGATCAATGTGAGAACAGCCTGCATCATGTTATCGCCGCTTCTTTTTATATCAAACTTAAAATCTGCCATCCACCATTTAAACATCTGAAGTTTGAAAGTCCCCATAACGATATGCGTGAGTTCATCGGTAGTAATGATATTAGTAAAAACTCTTTTTTGTTGCCCATCCATTATGATGGGCATCAAATGTTTCATTTTTATGTTCATTAGTTTGAGAAAGGTATCATTAATGCGTTGGCTCGCTTCCACTAATCCATCAGAAAAAACGGCTACTACAAAATGGGGGAATTCATTAAAAAACCTGAACTGATCCTGGAATAATGCTTTAAATCTTTCTTCAGGGTCTGACGAACTGGATATATTGGCTAACCGTTGGTCAATGTTGTCAGCCAAAAAGTTAAGCATTGCTATTATAATTTCCTCTTTGCTTGTGAAATGCCTGTAAATAGCACTTTCAGAAAATTTCATCTCTTTAGCAAGGTTTTTTATTGTCAACCCGGAAACGCCGGATGATGTAATTACTTTCCCCGCCGCCTCAATTATTTCTAATTGTCTTTCAGATAATTCCGTGGTCATTTGAATAAGGTTTGCTTTTTGTATTCTTACTACTGAGGATTAGTATGTGAATATTCACTCTGCAAATATACTGATAAATTATTCAAAAATGCAAGTATTTTGTAATATATTTTTTAAGTTGTTGTATTTCAGCATATATAATATAATTATACCACTGGATTGTTTTCTTGACGAATTTTCTATAGGTTAATTTTGTGTGTCCGATTTTACATCGATCAAATCTGGTATTTAGCAACCTTTTCGGATCAACAATAAAGTTTTCAATTAAATTCAGAGTAACAACTCACCCCCTACAAATGTAGGGCATTAATTTGGGAAAGAGAATGCAACGGATTCAGATTATTTTTAATCGCAGTGTCAATTATCGATCGCAGGATTGCAAAAGTTTCGGCACCAGTGAAAGACTTGAACTGGC
>CAJAUM010000056.1 GCA_903945175.1 uncultured Bacteroidales bacterium
AATATCGTTCTCTTTCCAGGCGCATCTACTTTTCAGATGCGTTTGACTTTTATTGCCTCTGCTCGCACCCATCTTATTTCTGATAAGTGCTCGTAAAATCCTTACCAATAGCCAAATTTAATTAAATTGTAACTAATCAGTTTCATTTATAATTCGCAATAGTGTTCAGCGCAAACAACACATTCTGTCCATTTTTAATGGCAGTATCAATAATGGATCTCAGTATGGCAAAATTTTCAGCAGCATATAATATTTTAAACTGTCCGGAAATTTTCTGTTTCACTTTCGCATTTCGGATTGCTCTTTCTGATCCATTGTTATCAGGAGGAACATCAGGATGGTAAAGGAATGTAAAAATATGGTCCCGGTACTTGTTTATCCGCTTTTGAAAAGTGACCAATTCATTATGTTTCGGATCCAATGGTTCTGCCAGCAAAACATCCAGTTCCTTTTCAAGGTTGTCCCTGGCTTGGTTCGGACTATAATAATCGGCAGGGGAAAATTCCTTTTTAAGTTTTTGGGCCTGAGTCAGCATGTTACGAAACCTACCCGGCCAGGTTATCTTGTAAAGTTTCTCAAGGTAAACGGTTTCGCGTTCCAGATGAGCCGTACACAATTGGTGCCTGCCCACCGGAGTTTGAAAATGTGCTTTCCAACAATCATGTACAAGGGTAGCGTCATTCGATATATCGGCAACATGTTTATCAATTGTTGCGGTTCCCCTATTGGAAGAGGCTGCAATAAATGTAGCACGTTTGTTTTGCCATGTCCAGAACCAATGCGTTTTCCCATTGATCTTCATGCCAGTTTCATCCGTGCCAATAACACTACTGTTCAAAATGCTTTGCCGGATCAACTCATAGGCATCAGCACCTTTGGATGCCAGCCGGTCAAGCAGGCAATGCAGCCCACCCTCGCTTATGGTAGTGCCCAAAAAGTCGTGCAACATCTCCTGGAGCCTTTTAAACGGCAGATATTGTCTGACATTGAGGTATCCAACAAGAGATTCAATATTGCTGCCATAGCTGACAGGCCTATCTACCCCAGCTGGAAATGCACTTTCTACAACCTTTCCACACATACACTTACACCGATAAACCTGGTGTTCGGTCACCACTTGTTTAATCGTTGGGATGTCGATTATCTGCCGCTTGCCAAAAAGCTCAAAGGGTTGGTTGTTCAAGTCTTTGCCGCATTCAGGGCAATAACATGCACGGTGTTCAATAATCTCATCAGGAGTTTGGGTCATTTCCAATGTTTTTCCTTCATGCCCGGGTTGGCCACCTACTTTACGGCCACTCTTTTGTCGAAGGCTGCTGGTGCGTGGCGGTCGATTCTCGTCCTTAGAAGGTGGAACAGAACTGTTATTACTATCTTTCCGCACTTTGTATTTCTCCAGTTCCAATTCCAGTTTGCCGATTTTTTCCTCCAACATAACAATTTTCTGCGCCTGTTCTTTCACCAGGTGAATCAGTTCGTTCATTGTTACTTGTTCAGGCATCTGCAGGTTTTAGGCTGCAAATCTAATTCTGAAATCCACTATATCAAAGAACACAACTGCTTATTTATCAACGGGTACAAGCATTTTTTGTTAGCAACCGGTGTTTTTTCAAATTGTTACAACACACTTACCGACAAACTGTTGATAAGGCAGGACAAATTGTTAACAACATAGAAATCCGGAACTGATTAGTTACGAAAATTCAAAATATGTAATCCAACTTATCCAGATGGTTTCTTTGTCGTAGAGAAAATTGGCCTGAATATTTTCTTACAAAAGTAAGTCGGAAATGGTATAATTTATTCACAACCTGAATATTTTTAAACAATAATGTGAATTACATGATTTACCCTTTTCGGAAGGCCCTTCAGTTTTTGCCAACAAACTATTAACCTGATTTATTCACAAACTTTATGGAACACTGATAAAGACAGAAATCTGTGTAAATCCGTTGGATCTGTGTCATCCGTGTTCAATTACCATCAAGTGATGAATTATTCAAGTTAAAAGCAAATATCGGGACTTCTAATTAAAAGCAAATAAAGCAGCATTGATACAATAAACCAT
>CAJAUM010000057.1 GCA_903945175.1 uncultured Bacteroidales bacterium
CTGCCCATGCAAAAGGATATCCCGGTGAAACTGCTTATACTACAGGAGAAGCTGAAAGCAGTTGTCATACCTGATAATACCATGGGATCACAAAGCAATAAACCATTTCCATGTGATTTTCTGGAATTTTGCAGACAAAGCAGTGTTGAGGAAGAGGGGGAGGGAGAGGCGAGAAAGGCTAACCGGGACCAGGATGCCCTGGACGATTTCCTAGATGACCTTGCATACCCGCTCTATTACATGGATTTCGAAACCATCCAGTTCGCCGTTCCGCAATATGATGAAAGCCGACCATACCAGCAGATCCCTTTCCAGTATTCATTGCATATTCAACAAACCAAAGATGGACCGGTTGAACATTACGAGTTCCTTGGAACACCCCCGGCTGATCCAAGACCGGAATTTATACAATCCCTGCTGGACAGGATTGGGGAGAGCGGGAGCATCATCGTGTGGAACCAGGCCTTTGAAAACACAAGGCTCAGAGAAATCGCACGGGATTTTCCGGAATATGCTGCCAGGATCGATTGCCTATTAGCACGGGTGGCAGACCTGATGGTTCCTTTCCGCAGAAAACAGCTGTATACCCCCGACATGAATGATTCCTATTCTCTGAAGGCTGTTTTACCGGCTTTGGTGACCGATTTATCCTATTCGGACCTTGAAATACAGGAAGGTGGAACGGCCAGCATCATTTATGAAAGTCTCTATCAGGATAACGATCCTGAACAAGTGAGCCTGAATCGGGAAAATCTCCTGGCCTATTGTAAAATGGATACCCTGAGTTTAGTTAGAATACTCCGGCAGTTGTATGGCTAAATCCAGAACGACATACTTTGTCGGGCTCCTATATTACTTTTGATTTTCACTAACAAAAAAAGACAACCTGAAATGAAAGATGATAAAAAAACGACAAGGGAAATTACTGATTTCACCCTCATGTATGATGGTATGTATTGGTTAAAAGAGAAGGATGGTTTTTATCCAATCAGATTATATCCAGATGATCTCATTTTACTCTTCCAAACTGAGGGCGTTGTTAATGAGGTTGATGGAGAATTTGATAATTGTGGTGAACGTTACTATCAGTTCAGAAAAGTAACGTTAATTCGTGAGGATTCATTGCTTAGCCTCCAATACTGTGACGAGGCCGGATATGTTCTTACGTTAGTTCCATGTCATGTAAAACAGTCCTAAGATGAAGGAAAGCGAAATCGGCAGTGTAATCAGTTTTACAGACTTTGCCAACCATTACAATGGTTTTATATCGGACTACCAGGACAGCCTTTTTCCGGAACCTGCAGAATTCATGGAATATTTATGTAATTGCAACGGGAAGGTAGTGGTGATCGGCAGCCGGCCTGGACAGGGTAAAACAAGCCTGATGTTATCGCTCATAAAAGTTTATCCTCAACTACCGGTTTTGATTTTCTCACTCGAAATGTCATCCACTCAGTTGATCAGGAGGTTCCTGAAAGTAACCTATGAAACATATGAATCACCTTTGTTGAACCAACCTATCGAATATAGAGTGCAAAATTACAGGAACATGTTAGATACCGGGCGGAATATTTTTATTTGCGATAAGAGCAAGGTATCCTTCGAAACTTTCTTTTCAATTGTAGAACGACAACAGTGTGAAAAACCTGTTAAAGTAGTTTTTATCGATTTTTACCAGTTACTGGATGATGCAAAACCGGATTTTTTATCCGAACTGAAGGAATGTGCGGAATTATTTGATGTTACGATAGTCATATTAAGCCAAATGAAAAGAGAAATTGAAGAACACCCTTTAGAAACGCCAGCAATTGATTCTTTCCCTCATTTGAACGATCCAGACTATATTGACGAAGCATATTACCTTTTCAGACCTGATCGTTATAAAATCATCCAGGATGATAAAGGGAACTGCCTGGAAAACCTTGTGATGATAAGCGGTTTGAAGGGAAAATTCAAAGAAAATAGATTAATATTTCAGATAAATAAGGAAAATGGGGCATTCAGCCAGGCCGAAGTTTTGAATATTATGAATATTCCTCGGAATTTTACGGCATCATATGGGCCATAATTCATTTGACAGCCTCAACCTTTCTCCCTGGCCAACCTGCTCGACCATCTCCTTAAACAAAACCATTTTCCCGCTGTAGTTCAGTTTGGATTTAAACCTTTCATGATAGGGAAAAGTTTGTTATTTTTATACCGTCCGAAAAATAGTGGACTGTAAGAGATTTATTTAACCTGCCAGACCGATTAAACCATCAATGCAAGGAAAACAACTCAGACTGCTGGAAGCCGAACTATGGAGGGCCGCCGACCAACTCAGGGCAAACAGCAAACTAACAGCTTCGGAATATTCAATGCCCGTTCTTGGCCTGATATTTCTTAGACATGCTTATAACAGGTTCCAAAAAGTAAAAATTGAAGTAGAAAAAGAGGTGCCAACGCATCCGCAGCGGGGTAAACGACCTTTGACCAAAAAGGATTTTGAAGAAAAGAACTCAATGTTCCTGCCCGATAAGTCACAATTTGATTATTTGGTTTCTTTGCCCGAAAGCGCTGACATTGGCGATGCCATTGACAATGCCATGAAGTTAATTGAGGATGAATACGATAACCTCAAAGGCGTGTTGCCAAAAAACTATTCCATCTTCAGCAAAGACTTGTTGAGGGAACTGCTTCGTATTTTCAACAAAGAGGTGATGCAGAAAGCCGAAGGTGACCTGTTTGGTAAAATCTACGAATACTTCCTGAATAAATTTGCCATGACCGGCGCCCAGGAGGGAGGCGAATTCTTCACGCCGATGAGCCTGGTCCAAACCATTGTGAACGTAATTGAGCCCGATCATGGTATTGTATTCGATCCGGCCACTGGTTCTGCAGGTATGTTTGTGCAAACCGGCTATTTCATTGAAAGCGAAGGTTCACGACCTGCAGAGAAAGTTACTTTCTACGGACAGGAAAAGGCGGAGGTTAATACAAAGATTGCCAAAATGAACCTGGCAGTGCATGGGTTGGAAGGCAATATACAGGAGGGAAATACATTTTACGAAGACAAACACAATCTGCTGCATGGCTGTGATTTTGTGATGGCAAACCCACCCTTTAATGTGGATGGGGTAGATAAAGGAAAAGATACAGTCAAGAAGGACCCTCGTCTGATGCTGGATGGCCTCGTAAACCTCCCCAAAAACGACAATGCAAATTATCTCTGGATACAATATTTCTACAATTACCTGAAGCCTACCGGAAGGGCAGGGTTTGTGATGGCTTCTTCGGCCAGTGATGCCGGTCACAGCGAAAAAGAAATCCGTGAAAAATTGATAAAAACCGGAGCCGTCGATGTAATGATGGCCATTGGCAACAACTTTTTCTACACCCGTTCATTGCCTTGTACCTTATGGTTTTTCGACCGGGCCAAAGAACAAAATAAACAGACAAATGAGCTGGTACTGATGCTCGATGCCCGTAAAATCTACCGGAAAGTAACTTCCAAGGTAAACGATTTTAGCCCGGAGCAATTGCAAAACCTAATTTGCATTGTAAACCTGTATCGAGGTAAAACCGAAAAGTTTGAAGCTACGGTAAAACGCTATCTTGAAACATCTGCAGAATTAGCCCGACAAACTGCCGATGTCACTGCCGAACTGCAAAAGCAAATGCAAAAAGTGATTAAAGCAGTGACCGGTTTTGCCATCAAATATGCCAAAGAAAATGAGAATGCGAGCACCTTTGCCGATTCGTTGATTTTCGAAGATGCAGCTGGCATATACGAACAACAAAACAAACTGTTAGCCGATATTGGCCAGGCCTCTGCAGACATAACGATGTTAGAAAACATTGCCCTGCAATGTAAGACCCTCCGTAAACCTCAGGACAAACTCATTAAACAACTGCTGGACACCATCGCCAATGCCGTAAAAGATCTCCAACTTAACAAAAACAAAAACTGGAAAGAACTAAACCTTAAAGTACAACTCGATCAATTGAAAGCCTTGCAACAACAACTCAGCGGGAACCCCGATGAAGAGGAACCCGGTTTGCTGCATGAAACCGAATACTTTTGGAGACAAGCTCACTGGCTGCAAAGCCGTTTCCCTGCCGGCAGTTATACTGACGTGGAAGGATTATGCAAAGTAGTAACCCAATCTGATATTGCAGCTAAAGATTGGAGCCTTAGTCCGGGAAGGTACGTTGGTGTGGATGCCGCTACCGATGATGGAGTTGACTATGAAGAACGCCTCCGCGAGATACATATTGAGTTAGAGGGACTGAATGATGAGGCCATTGCGTTAGCAAAAACGATTTCTGAGAATTTTAAGGGTATGATTTTATGAAGGGTGAATTGATATTGTATAAAAATTTGCTGGACGAAATTAAAACAAGGATTCGTCAAGGCCAATTGTGGGCCAATGTATCTGCAAATTCGGAAATGCTTTCCACTTATTGGGATATTGGCAGGATCATACACCATCGACAGCAAGAAGAAGGATGGGGCAAAGGGGTAATCCCACGTCTGGCAAAAGATTTAAAAAATGAGCTGGCTGAGGTGAAGGGGTTTTCGGAACGAAATATCTCCCGAATGCTTACTTTTTTCAATGAATATCCTTCTTATATAATTTCGCCACTGCCCGTGGCAAAATCGGGAAACCCGGCAATCTTGCCACCGATGGTGGCGAAAACGGTGGTCCCATCAATTTTGCAACCATCCGTTGCGAAATCTCAGGATGAAATTGTGCAACTACCCGTTGCGCAATTGGAAAACCACCAAATCAGAATTCAACTTATTAGTCATATTGGCTGGGCACATCATATCATTCTCATTGAAAAGGTAAAAGACCTCCCTACACGTTTTTGGTACATGCAACAAACCATTGCCAATGGTTGGAGTCGTGATACGCTGGTCGACATGATTAAAAGCCAATTGCACCTCCGCCAGGGAAAAGTAGTCAGTAATTTTGAAAGAGTGCTGCCTCTACCCCAATCCGATATAGCAATTCAACTATTCAAGGATCCGTACATCTTCGATTTTATGACCCTGGCGGCGCCATTTACCGAAAGGGAACTCGAATTGGGACTTGTGAAGAATGTCGAGAAGTTTTTACTCGAACTGGGTGCTGGTTTTGCATTTGTAGGCCGACAGTTTAAATTGGAAATCAGTGATAAAGAGTTTTATATCGACCTGCTGTTTTATCACCTCAGGATGCGTTGCTTTGTGGTCATAGAATTGAAGAAAGGGGATTTTATTCCGGAATATGCCGGGAAAATGAACTTCTACTGTTCAGCCGTTGACGATATGCTCAAACACACCACCGACCAACCGACCATCGGACTTATTTTATGCCAGGGCAAAGACAAACTTTTTGCTGAATATTCACTCAAAGACATCAACAAGCCCATCGGAATTTCCGAATACGAACTCACCCGGGCGTTACCCGATAATTTTAAGGGCAGTTTGCCAAGTATCGAAGAGATTGAAGAAGCATTAGCCCCCGGCCAGTTAACCCAAAACAATGATTGAGCAGATTAAGGATCTGATAGTTGGCCAACAAAAACTGGCCAGACAAGCTCTTCCAGAATATTCGGTGTTGGTTGAAAATATAATTGTTTCTAAGACCACCGACCAGAATCGCATTGAACACACCCTCGATGGCATTCTTGATTTTTGCTTCGATGCTGATATGTTGCTGTTGTTTAAAAAATTATGTCGGTATTATTTCATCATCAACCCCCAGGCAACGGCTTCATATATAAATATCTACCGTGAAATGTGGGACAATAATCCTCTTGACAATAAAGGGTTGGCGATATGAAGTGGGAAACGATAAATCTTGGAGAAATAGCAGAATTTAAGAATGGCTTAAATTTCAATAGGGACCAATATGGTCAAGGTGTAAAGTATATTTCAGTTGCAGACTTCCAGGATTATTTTTCTGCCAAAACGGAGGAATTGGCTGAACTTAAAGAAGACTTTATCAATCCAAGCTATTATCTTAACAACGGAGATATTCTTTTTGTTCGTTCAAATGGGAATAAGGAACTTGTAGGTAGAAATTTATATATTCAAAATGTAATAGAGCCACTTACTTTCTCAGGATTTTGTATTAGGGCCCGATTTATCCGACATGATATATTCCCGAAATTTTTTGCTTATTTATTTAAATCAAAGTTTTTCAGACAAACGCTATCTGCAAATGCTGGAGGCACAAATATCAATAATCTTAATCAGGGTATATTATCGAGTCTCGTTGTTCCATTCCCCCCACTCACTATACAAATCCGCATTGCTTCCATATTATCAGCCTATGATGATTTGATAGAAAACAATTTGAAGCGGATAAAATTATTGGAAGAAAAAGCGCTTTTGAGTTATAGGTTAATAGTAAAGAGTGAAACGTTGGAAGAATATACCATAGATGAATTGACAGATGTAGTGATGGGCCAAAGCCCAACTTCAGATACTTATAATGAAGAAAAAGAAGGCTTGCCATTTCATCAGGGAGTGTCAAATTTTTCTAATTATTTTGTCGAACACAAAATTTATTGTAAAACACCAATAAAAATTGCCGATGAGGGAGACATACTATTTTCCGTTAGAGCACCAGTTGGGAGAATGAATTTTACAAATGATAGAATCTGCATTGGACGCGGGATTTGTGCATTTAGAAGCAAGAAAGGATTTCAAAACTATTTCTATCATCAGTTGAAAGAATTCTTTTTTACAGAGGATGTTATTGGCAATGGAGCAATTTACAATGCTGTAACTAAGGTTGAACTAATGAACGTAAAACTGAAAGCTCCAAGCGACGAGATACAGTTTGAATTTGAGAAGGAAGCGCAGGTAATTTACAATCTGATTTTAAATCTTACAAAGCAAAACACTAAACTTCGGGAGGCTCGGGATATTTTATTGCCGAAGCTATCGAGTGGGGAGACAGAGGTATATATACAGGAAAAAATAGCTGAACCGTCATTCCCTGATTAATGCGGTGAATACTAAAAATAACAACATGAGTCAACAAGAATATGAAAATCCACGAATCAGGCCCATTTGTGACTTGCTTAAGGAAAATTTTCTTGTACCGCGGTACCAAAGAGGTTATCGCTGGGGAAAGCAGGAAATAACAGAATTGCTTGATGATATTTTGCAATACCAGGTTTTAACTTCTGATCGTGAAAATAAAGTAAGTAAGTTTTATTGTCTTCAACCAGTGGTTGTAAAAAGGAAAACCTGGAAAAATGAAGCAAAAGAAGAAATATCTGGCTGGGAATTGATTGATGGACAACAAAGGCTAACAACTCTTTTTATTATTCTCAGTTACCTCGAAGATGTCAGAAAGGTGTTAAATAACAACACCGAGATCTATTCACTCGATTTTGAGACACGGAAGAACTGCAGTAATTTCTTCCTGGATAAAGGGTTTGCCAATAAGGTGGATGAAACCAACATTGATTTTTATCATATCTCAAAGGGATACGAGTATGTAAAGCATTGGTTCGAAGCATCACGCAATAAACTGGACATTCTCAATACTATTTTAAAAGCTGATTTCAATGTTTCCATAATCTGGTACGAAGCAAAAAAAGGAAACAGTACCATCGACCTGTTCATCCGGCTGAATGAGGGGAAAATTCCCCTGACCGACGCCGAACTAATCAAAGCATTATTGTTGCAAAGCGACCTGTATCAACCGCAGGAAGACCGTTATGTTAAGCAGCGGTTGTTTGAAATTGCTTCCGAATGGGATGAAATGGAGGCTGCCTTTCAGGACGAAACGTTCTGGCTTTTTCTCAATGACACAAAAGAGCGGCCGTCGTCGAAGATTGAATATATTTTCAAGATATTGGCCGACAACTGGAATAATAGCAGGTCGCTTGTTCCCTATGAAGAAATAGATGGGAAACCAAAGCATTACGAATACCTGGTTTTCGACAGATTATTACGGCAGAAACGAGATGAATTCAAAAAAAACGAGAATTTGGATAAAGATATCCTGGAACCTGTTAATTCCATCTGGCAAGAGATCAAAAAGACCTTTAATGTATTTTATGAATGGTATTCGGACCACGCGCTATATCATTACATTGGATATTTACTGGCAATAGCTGATCACAACAAGGAAAAAACAATCAGGGAACTTTTAAAAAATAAAGAAAATAAAAATGATTTTATTAAAAATCTAAAGAATAGGATTGCCCGTGAAATTATTATCCAGAAGAAAAAGAAGGATCCCAAAGAGTTAAAAAAGCTCAATGATCTTGCCTACGGGGATGACAATCCTGAGATTATTAAGATACTGCTACTTTTTAATATTGAAACCCTGATCCGTTATAGAAAAGAAAATGCCCGTTTTCCCTTTCATCTCTATAAAAAGGAAAAAATTACCAGTATTGAACATATTCATCCTCAAAACCCAGAAAAAATCGATGCTGATGAAGAAAGAAGTATAATATGGCTGAAAGCGCACAAACACACATTGCTTTTGTTGAAACCTAAAGAAAAGGAGCAGCAGGATAAAATAGGCTTATATATATCGGCCATTGAATCACTTCTTGTAAAATTCAAAAAAGATGAATTCAAGGAACTTTTCAGAAAGATCATCGAACTCTATTCACAGGTCTCGGAAATCAAAGAAAATGAAGTCCATACACTATTTAACTTGGCCCTGGTAGATGCCGATACGAATAGTGCCCTGAACAATTCATTTTTCGATATCAAAAGAGAAATTCTGAAAGAAAATAAACTGGGAAAGTACATCCCGGTTTGCACGCAACGTGTTTTTTTAAAGTACTATTCGACAAATCCCCAGGAAATGATTTTATGGAGTAACGAAGACAGAAAATCATATTTTAAGGAAATGGAAAACATGTATAATTCATTTGTAAAATTGCTGGAGGCGACAGATGGCGACAATGAATAGAACATTCTGGGAATTAATCCGGGAATATACCATAAACATACCCATAATCCAGAGAGATTATGCACAGGGCAGGGATGAGGAAAAGACGAAAAGAGATAAGTTCCTGACGGTTATTTATAATCACTTTATTCAGAAGGACCCGTCAGACCCTCCCCTGGACTTAATTTTCGTATATGGAAGGATCCTGAATAAAATATTCTTTCCTATTGATGGGCAACAGCGGCTGACGACGTTGTTTTTATTGCATTGGTACATCTCAATCAAAGAAAGAGTCAATGAAAATGAACGAAAAGAGCTTGTCAAATTCATTTATGACACCCGCATCAGCTCCCGTGAATTCTGCAAAGCGATCATAGAAAACACCATCGTGATTCCTGCAGAAGCCATTGATCAAAATTTTCTTGCAGATATTCAGAATAATTACTGGTTCAGAAAAAGCTGGGAAAAGGATCCAACCATCAAAGCGATGTTGATTATGATCCAAGCCATACATGAGAAATTCAGCAAACTTCCCGCAGGCAAACTCTGGCATTTGCTTACCAACCAGAGGATCATTTCTTTCGAGGTATTGGATCTCGGGGCAAAAGGCTTTGAACTAACTGATGAACTTTATATTAAAATGAATGCCAGGGGGAAGCAGCTAACTGATTTTGAGAATTTTAAAGCTGACTTTATCAACTGGTTCAAGGAAGGTGAAAATTCTTATAACGGGTCATCGGATGAGAAAACCGAAATGCCATACTACCTTTCATTTACAACAAAGATAGATAAGGAATGGACAAATTTATTCTGGGATCATTATGCAAGGTTAAAAGTTAAATCAGAAGAAAAGGTTGTTGATCCTTACTTTATGCGCTTCTGGATCAGGTTTTTACTTAACCTTTATGTGACCCGGCCCGGGTTCTCCCAGGAATATTTTGAAAAGGATGAATTATTCGGAAGATTATATGGTAACGAAGAAAGAGACACCGAATACAAATATGATAACTTTACGAACTATGAAGATCTTCTTGGAAAGAAAGAGGTTATTCTTTCAATAGAAAAAATCTTGGACCAGCTTGCAGATCATTATACCGAAATAGAAGAAACGATCAGGCCTGCCTGGAAGCAAAATGATGAATGGCGGTTATTTAATGAAGCAATAACCCAACGCCAGAGAATCTT
This sequence comes from uncultured Bacteroidales bacterium, assembly GCA_903945175.1. Lineage (GTDB taxonomy): Bacteria > Bacteroidota > Bacteroidia > Bacteroidales > FEN-979 > CAIVAT01. The sequence continues at coordinate 10,083 of CAJAUM010000057.1, forward strand.
GTTTTATGCCGTAACCTGTTATCTTGAATTAAATCCATTTGATTTGATTAAATTCAAAAACTGGATACGCATAGTCTGGAATATCATTATTGATCCCAAAGTAAGTGGTATTTCAGCGATGGTAGGGTCACTGAGGTTTATTAAGCAATTAGCTAATCATTCCGGGGATATATATAAATTCTTGCGTAATTCGGACTCCGTTCTATTTTTAAGCAATATTACTTACGAGGAACAAATAGAAGAAGAGCATTTTAAGGCAATATTGATAGACAAGTCGGAAGAATGGGAACCTTTGATCATTCAAGCCGAATCACATCCGCTCTTTTTGGGGAAAATACGATTTCTGCTAATAAATGATGGAGATACGGATATTGAATCGTTTAAAAGATTAAAAAACTCATCATTCAATATCCTTAACGACAACGATTTAACGAACAGACCGGAGAATTACCTCTGGATCAGAGCGCTGCTGGCTAAATCCGCCGACTTTATATTACCCATTGAATTATCGTCTGGTAAATGGCGGGGTTTGATTAACGGTACTTTGATCAAGGGCATGAGATTGTTGATTGATGACTTTTCCAAGGCAAATCAATCAGCAGCACTTTTTCTAAACGAGGTTTGTGCAAATTATCAGCAGGTTGACTCCCGGATCTGGTTGTATCCGCTGATAAAATGGAAAGGGAAAGATGGTAAAACATTACTTGGAAATTTTTCCGAGTCAAGGATGGTGCAATTTTATGATAATTACGGAAACGATCCCAACCATGTCTATTTATATAACAAATCTATTTGGTCTCCGGGAAACATTTTGATTTCAAACAACAGGAATGAGATCGTCGCTTATATACTTAAATTTTCTAATGATATACATCCCGATAATGATGGGATCAAAATTCAGAACAGTTATTTCCGGGGTTGGGACATACACCTGACAAGACTGGTTGACGGTATCAACTTTTCTTATGTAATCGACCGGATTTTCATATGGGTCGGCATCAGGTCAAATTCAGAATATGAGAAGCAATTCTCGAATAGTAATTTTGATGAAGAAGAAAAGGATACAGGGTGGATTTGCAGAAAAAAATTCGTTTATACCCAGGTTCAACCTGACGAAATGCATAATTTTATTCTGAATATTGAGAATGAGATATTTTACAAATCAAACCCGGATAGTTTATTATCAAAAATAAAGCTGTTTCAATGACCTGGGAATACTCCGAAGACAACCTCATTGAGCAAACCGCCATTGACCTTTTCCTTAACCGACTGGGTTGGGATACACTAATTGCATTTAACAAAGAGACCTTTGGCGAAGGCAGCACGTTGGGCAGGCTGAATAAGAAAGAGGTAATCATCAAGCGAATATTTTTCGAGAAGTTAAAAGAGTTCAATCCCGGACTACCACAGAAGGCATATGATGAGGCCTATACAAAACTTACCGAAGAGAGCAGCATCAAATCGTTGGCTGAGGTCAATTTTGAGAAGCATTTACTGCTGCGGAATGGGATTCCCATTGATTTTATCAATGAAAAAGGCGAGCAGGTTAAGAATAAAACCCTTAAAGTATTTGATTTCGAAGAAGCTGGAAATAATGATTTCCTGGCCGTTCGGCAGTTATGGATCCAGGGAAAGAGTAACCGTGAACGTAGGCCCGATATTATTGGTTTTGTAAACGGTATTCCTTTGGTTTTTATTGAATTGAAAGCGGCTCACCGGAAACTCGAAAATGCATACAACGATAATTTTACCGATTACAGAGATGTCATTCCCAAACTCTTTTATTACAACGCGTTTGTGATTCTGAGCAATGGAATCGAAAGCCGCATCGGAAGCGTTACTGGAAAATTTCAGCATTTCCACGAATGGAAACGCATCACCGAGGAGGACGAAGGCATTGTGGCGTTGGACAGAATTATCGTCGGTGTTTGCGAAAAGCAGCGCTTATTGGACCTGTTTGAAAATTTTATTCTGTTTGATAATTCGATGGGGAAAGTTTTAAAATTGATTGCCCGGAACCATCAGTACATCGGTGTAAACAAGGCCATCGAAAACATCAAACACAAGGATCAGCTTTGTAAACTCGGCAAAATCAATCTGGAGGAAAAGCAGAAGCTGGGTGTATTCTGGCATACGCAGGGAAGCGGAAAATCCTACTCCATGGTATTCATGAGCCAGAAGATTCACCGGAAGTTTACCGGCAGCTATACTTTTTTGATTGTAACCGATCGAAATGAGCTGGATACCCAGATTTACGGAACATTCAGTGGCGTGGGGGCTATTCCACAAATAAAAGCAGGCGCTAAAAACTCACTGAAAGCAAACAGCGGCCGACATTTAAAAGATTTGCTGAGTTCAGAACACCGCTATTTGTTTACCCTCATCCACAAATTCAACTTTGAGGAAGAAATCACGCAACGGGATAACATCATTGTAATTTCCGATGAAGCACATCGCACGCAAGGCGGTCAACTGGCAATGAATCTGCGTAACGCTTTGCCAAATGCGTCATTCATAGGTTTTACAGGCACACCATTGTTTAAAGATGATGAGTTGACCCGGCGGATTTTTGGTGATTATGTTTCCCGGTACGATTTTAAACGAAGTGTGGATGATGGGGCAACCGTTCCGCTCTACTATGAAAACAGGGGCGAATATCTTAAATTAAAAAATCCGGTAATCAACCAGCAGATCAGAGCTCTAATTGATGCCGAAGGGGAAGACCTGGACAGTGACCAGCGAAGCAGGGTAGAACAACTGTTTGCAAGAGAATATCCGATCCTTACTGCTAAGAAAAGGCTGGAAGCCATTGCGAAGGATGTCGTTTGGCATTTCTGTAACAGGGGATATAAAGGCAAAGGAATGTTTATCGCGCTTGACAAACTAACCGCCGTGAGGATGTATGATTTTATCTCGCATTATTGGAAATTACAGATAGCGCAATTAGAAAAAGAGATTGACAAGGGTAGGTATGGCGATCAGGAGATGTTGGAAAAAAGCCGGGAACTGCAATGGATAAAAGAGACAGAAATCTGCGTTGTGATCAGTCCGGAACAGAACGAAATTCAAAAATTCCGGCAATGGGATTTGGATATTGAGCCCCATCGCGAAAAAATGAACACCCAGGATCTTGAAACAAGGTTTAAATCAGAAGATGATCCGTTCCGTTTTGTAATCGTTTGTGCCATGTGGATCACGGGCTTTGATGTGCCCACGCTCTCCACCCTGTACCTTGATAAACCCTTGAAATCGCACACCCTCATGCAGGCCATTGCAAGGGCTAACCGCATCTCAGAAGGTAAAAACAATGGGTTAATCGTTGACTACATTGAAACCTATACTGCTTTGCTGGATGCTTTGGCCATTTATGGTACCGGTGGGGATGAAGGCGAGATTGGAGGTGAAACCCCTGAACCTCCGGTAAAGCCCAAGGAAGAATTGATTAGGCAATTGGAAGAGGCATTGGTAAATACTGAGACTTTTTTACTGGATGAAGTTAGATTTAACCTTAATGAACTGATCAACGCAACCGGTCTTGAAAAACTGGCCGCGATGGAAAAAGGTGTTAACGCCGTTTATACCAACGATGAGACCAAAAGCAAGTTTCAAATTTTAGCCCGCGAAGTTTTCAAGAAATACAAAGCGCTGCAGCCCGATAAGGTTCTGAATCAATATTCACCCAGGAAGAATGCAATCGATGTAATTTATACAGCCATTGAGGAAAACATTGAAAGCGCTGATGTGGCGGAGATCATGAAGAAAATACAGGAAATTGTAGATGAATCAATCGCGAATATGGTTGCAGAGCCCACACATGATTATGGAAAAATCATCGACCTGAGCGGATTGAACTTTTCATTGCTGGAAAAGTACTTTCTGAAAACGCCAAATAAAAATACTGTTGTACAATCATTGAAAGACAAAATTGAGAACCAATTGAAGCAAATGTTCGAGCGAAATCCACTGAGGGTCGATTTTTACAAACGTTATCAGGAAATCATTGACGACTACAACCGTGGCAAAGATGCCGTTACCATTGAGGAAACCTTCAAAAAACTGATAGAGTTTGTGAACTCTCTGTCAGAAGAAGAAGCCGACACCAAAAGGGAGGGTCTCACTGAAGAGCAAAAAGCTATTTTTGACATCCTCCGCAAACCTGACTTATCGGAATCGGACAAGAAGAAGATCAAGGAAATCGCGATAGAACTCTTGGATGAACTTAAAAAAGACAAATTGAAAGTTGAGCAATGGGCCGACAAATCTGTAACAGCCGCCGCCGTTTTTAACACGGTAAACAAAACCCTGTTTGAAGCATTGCCTTACCCCACCTATCACACCAACGATATTGACCTGCGGACAAATCTAATATATGAACATCTCAAGCATCAATATTATGGAGGAGGATTGAGTGTTTATGGAAAATATTAGATTCTGGTAATCTTTACCCAAGACCTGGGAATAAAGTTTTTGGCCAGATCATTATCATCCATCTCCAAAACGAGCAGCCAAATCGCTGCCGACATTTTGGATTCAGTTTTGCTAACAAAATAGAGTTCTCCTTTTTATCAGGACGTCATATCTTGACTTGGTCAGTTTTTACTTTTGCCATAAAGCAAAAATGGCGTCCATCTCGATTGTTGGTTCCTGAAATAGGAATGGCCATCACTTTCTTTCCCATAAAAATCTATATACTCCCATGAAGTTCGTTACACTTGATGTCAAAACGGCTAATTCCGACCTATCGAGCATTTGCGAGATTGGCATCGGAGTATTTGAAGATGACAAACTGGTTGATACACACATAGAATACATCGATCCCGAAACTTTGTTTGATCCATTTTATACAGAAAAAATACATGGCATTTCTGAAGAGTGGTTGAAATACTGGTTTTCAATAGATTTATCTTACGATGACATCAGGGAATTATTGATAAACAGCATCGTTGCGCATCATTCTCAGCCGGTATGTAAAGGGTTTTTGAAAGCGCTGGATAAATACGATTTGGAACCATTTCCGGTTTTTTGGCTTGATACAGAAATAGTTGCCAGGATTACCTGGGATGCATTTTCAGAAGAGGGATGCAGTTTGAAAGAATTAGCTGCTTTTCTGGGAATTGAAATTGGATATCCTGACGCTGTAAGCTGTTCCGTTGCCATTGGAAAGATTGTGATTGAAGCATGCAAGAAATCAGGAATTGGCGTTCCAGAATTATTATCCCGGGTTAAAATCACAACGACATAAATTGTCGCTATCTGTTTCTAATATTGTATCCATATATAGTATACCAATGCCTGGAACAATCAGAAAACGGAAGCATATTCTTGAAAGCATCCTCTTCATAGCGGGAAAATCTAAAGACTGTAAACTTTCGAGGATATTTTTTGATAAAGTCAAGCCATCAGTAAATGAAGCCTCGAACTATTTTCATTGTTCAATGACTCAAGCCTTTCTTATGGCAAACATCTTTGATTTCAATTATAAGAAGGGGGTAGCCGGAATGGATGATCTGTCCACACTTTTCAACTGTACTCCCGTGCAGATCATGCGGTACAAAAAGGATATCTATGTTTTGGTTAAAAAGGGATTGTTGTTAAAAGATAAAAAACTTGTTGCAGGGAATGTTTACAGAGGTCCATCCATAGACTCCTATTATCTACCGGATAAGTTATTCAGTGCTGTTATTGACAATGCGCCGATCCCGGATAATTTACTGCCAAAATATCAGTATCTGATCGAGTTACTTGAAAAGATGTATACCCTGGGTTGTGAGCGGAAAGATGAAAGAATTTCCACCAACGACCTTCTGAAAATATCAAAGGATCTTATCTCGCATAATACGGGTTTCCAGTTGGTTCATAAAATCAGGGTGTTTAATCTTTCTGAGGAGGATCAATACATGCTTTACTATTTGTTTGCGAAATATATCAACGGAGTTACCGACGTTGATCTCGGGACTGCAGTAAAAGGAATTTTCGACAATCCTCAAAAACGGTTTAATTACAAAAATGAACTATTGGCCAATCAACATCCGCTTATCCAGCAAGGATTGGTCGGTATTGAAAACGTACAAGTTATCAATGATGCCGTGATAAAATTGAAGAACAAGGCCATTGATCTATTGGTCGCCGATGGATTGGATTCATTGGCCGGCACACAAAAAAAGGATAACATCATCATCTCTTCGGAGATCCAGCACAAGAAACTGATCTTTAACAAAAATGAATCGGCTCAAATCAGCCAGCTGACCCATTCCCTTGCAGAGGATAAATTTCAGGAAATTCAGCAGCGGATGAAACAAAAGGGGCTCCCATATGGGGTTACCGTTTTACTTTTCGGCGCTCCCGGAACCGGGAAAACGGAATCAGTCTATCAATTGGCCCGGGAAACCCATCGTGAAATCATGCTCGTTGATTTGAGTCAATCAAAATCAATGTGGTTTGGGGAAAGTGAAAAGATTGTCAAGAAAATTTTTACAGAATATGCCTCTTATTCCGGGGAATGTAAAACCACCCCGATCCTGTTGTTCAATGAAGCAGATGGTATTTTCTCGAAAAGAGGGGCGTTGGGGAGTTCTAATATTGCCAAGACCGAAAATACGATTCAAAACATCATTCTTCAGGAGCTTGAAAATTTTTCAGGAATATTGATTGCTACAACTAACCTGGTTGCTAACTTTGACAAGGCCTTTGAACGAAGGTTCTTATATAAAATCGGATTGTCAAAACCCGACATTTCTGCCAGGGCAAATATCTGGAAGACGAAACTGCCCGACTTACTTTCACGCGATTGTGATATTCTTGGAGAACAGTTTGACTTTTCGGGTGGCCAGATCGACAATATTGTCCGTAAATTTGAAATTGTTACCATTTTGAATGGCCGCAATCCTGATTTAGCTGAATTGATCACCTTTTGCAAGGAAGAGGTGCTGGATAATACACATTATACAAAAATCGGTTTTACAATGTCCAAATCATAACATATGTCGAAACACGAAACCCTGCTGCGTCACCAGAAGATCATTGGTAAGCTGAAAATCAACAAGGAAGCTACTTTTGAGGAGATGTCAGATTATCTGAAGAAACAATCGGAGCTTTTGGAATATGATCTGGTTATCTCACAGCGGACATTCCAGCGTGACCTGATTGAGATACGTTCGCTATACAATGTGGATATTCAGTTTGATCGTTCGCGCAAGGTCTATTTTATTGAAGAGGATGAGAATCCTGACCTGAATAACCGGATGATGGAGGCCTTTGACTTTATATCGGCGGTGAAGATGTCGGAAGATCTGACCCAATTTATCTATTTTGAAAAACGGAAGCCGCAGGGGACCCATCATTTCTATGGACTGCTTCATGCTGTAAGGAACCGGTTGGTCATTGACCTGAGCCATCAAAAGTTTGAATTTGATGAGCCCACCAAGCGATTGGTAGAGCCATATGGATTGAAAGAATCTAAAGGAAGATGGTATTTGCTTGCGAAAGAGGTTGGCAAGGAGCAGGTCAAGACCTTCGGCCTGGACCGAATTGTTGATTTTGACATCACCCGAAAACATTTTTCGCCACCTGCAGCCTACAACGCCAATGAGGACTTCAAATACTGTTTCGGGGTGATCAATGATTCGAAAATCAAACCTCAGGATATTATACTATCTTTTGATACTGACCAGGGTAAGTACATAAAGAGTTTTCCACTTCACATGAGCCAATCCATTCTAATCGACAATGAAGAAGAATTGAGGATCAGGTTATTTATGCTGATCACACATGACCTGGTGATGGAGATCCTTTCCTACGCCGACAGTGTGACTGTTATTTCTCCAAAGAGTTTGATCAAAGAGGTACAACAGCGTCACGAAAACGCATTCAACCAATATCAGAAAAAATGAGATTCTACTCACTTGATGTCGAAACTGTAAATTTCTAATGCGACAACGATTATGAAATCACAAGACCTCAGAACAGAGATCAATCGCCTGATTCAGGATGTTCCGGATATTTTCCTGGAGGATATATTGTCCTATCTAAGGCTGATTGAAAAGACCTCAGAACAGGACCTTAAAGCCTTAAGTGATCTAAATCGAATATTCAAGGAAGACCAGGAATTACTCGAAAAACTCGCAAAATGATCAAATCAGTCTTGGTCATTGCGATTCATGAATTGGCCATCAAGAAATATGGGGGACTCCTGGGAATAAGGGATTCCAATGGCCTTGCATCGGCAATTACCAGGCCGTTGATGACATTTGATCAGCACGAACTCTATCCAACCCCTGTGTTAAAAGCTGCCGCCCTGATCGAGAGCCTGATCAAAAACCATCCCTTCCTCGATGGGAATAAACGAATCGGGTATGTCATGATGCGGTTCTTCCTGCTGCAGCATAAAATGGATATCAAAGCCACCCAATCAGAAAAATACGATTTTGTGATGAGCATTGCCAATGGGCAGGTGGAAATTGATCAGATAAATGCATGGATTGAGCGGGAATCATTTCATTTTTGATTTATTTCAGAGTTTTTAAATAATAAGTTGCCAATTACAACGACATCCTTTGTCATTATGACAGTCTAAATTTGTTTTGATCGGCAAACCCAGAGATCATTAAAGCCTAATTGAGCCAGTAATATTAAAACAAGAAACAATGACTGACATTAAAACGGAAATAAAGGATGTTCAAAACATCCGTCAGCTTTTTGAAAATTCAGAAAGCATCAGGATACCGGCGTACCAACGCGCATTTAGTTGGGAATCTAAGCAATGTTCTCAATTTCTGGAAGACCTTTTAGAACAAAAAGGAAAGAAATATTATTTGGGTCAGTTTCTCTTTGAGAAGGACGGAAGTACATTGTTAATCATTGACGGTCAACAGCGGCTTACGACAACTGTTCTGTTTCTTTCAGCAATTGCCAGGATCCTGAATTCTAAAGGTGAAAACAGCAATAGCCTCAGAGAAGTATATCTGACCGATGTATTCAAAACAATTGATGACGATCAGGTAATTTTCAAGAAAATTACTCAAAAGCATCTTGTTTCGGCGATTGACGACACCGAAACAATTTCACAGAGGCGAATTATTGAAGCCTTCAATTTTTTTTATCAGGAATTAAACAATCTGGATGTTGTCCGCTTAAAAGAAGTTCAGTTAACATTGGAAAACGCCGTTATAAGTACTTTTTTTATTTCAAATAAAATTGAAGCGACCCAGGTCTTTGAATATCAAAATAATCGTGGAAAGGAATTATCCCGCTTTGAAATTATCAAAGCGTACTTGATGCATCAGATCTATATTCATTGCAAAGATGTTAATCAGGCAAACAATGACATTGCAGAAATTCAAAGTGTGGTTTCTAAAACCTACCGGTACATTGAAGCTGTTGAAGGGTATTTTTCGGAAAACGAACTTTTGGAAAATTACTGTTTCTTGTTTCATAATATCGGGGGTAACATTGAAGCGATTAAAAACCACTTAACCCAGGAAAAGGATAAAACGACGTGGATAAAACTTTTTTTTGAAAATTTTGTGGAACTGACCCACAGCGCTAAAAGCATCGTACACAATAAAAATCAAACAGAAATAATTAACCTCTTCTTTGTTGGTAATGAAGCGAATTGGAAGATTGTTTTACTTACGCTGTTTTACAAAGGCGAAGTTTCCGGAGATACTTTTAAACGCATTTTAAGATTGATCGAGGTTTTATGTTTCAAATTAAAATTAGGAGATTATAGAACTGACTATTTACATCATTATGCCAAAAAGTATTTCAATGCCAATGACCATTATGATATTGATAACCTGTATCAAAACATCAAAGATGCGGCAGATAAAGGGTTCAAAGAATATTGGAATAACAACGACTATTTTAAAAACATAATACAAATTTACTTTGATGATCATAACTACCACTATCACAGGAACGTAATAAAATTTGTACTATGGCAATATGAGAACAGTTTGCGTATTAAAAATCGTTCCGGTGCTTTGTTGGACAAAGACTTATATAACAGTTATACAATTGAGCACATAAAACCTCAAAACCCTGCAGATATTCAATATACAAAGGAGTTTATCGAAAATCATTTAAACAAGGCCGGCAACATGGCACTTTTGACACAAAGCCAGAACAGTAAATTCGGGAACAAATCATTTGAACAAAAAAGCGAACTTTTTCAAGACACTGCTTTATCCAGTTATACTGAAATAAGAGAAAAAAACCGGTGGACGGAAATTGAAATTGACGAACGACACACAAGGATTTCAGCCTTTGCAAAAAAATATTTTGACATTGCAGACTGTACGTAAAAAATGCAGGGAAGAGCTTGTATGAGATCTGATATTATCCTATAACATTACCAGGGACAGAATAACAATCATTTGTGTTAAAGAAATATTCTCCCGCGGGGTTAATCAGATAATTTTGTTGCATTCTGGACAATCAAATTCACATCAATCCACATATCCTCGATATCCACAATATCCTGGTATGAAAGAATGGTATGATCGATCAGGTCATGAAAGAGCCAGCAATGACGAAAACTATATAGTGGATGGCCCTCACGGATGTATTCCGTATGGTCGACATTAAAGATCCATTCTTTATGTTGAATAATTTCCGATTCTGACTTGCCTTCTGTTTTAGAAAACAATAACGGATCGTAATCGAAAAACGGATTGCCCTCCAGGTCGGGAATATGGGCATACTTTTTTTCGGCAAAAAAACTGATGTTAAATTCAATTTCATAATCTGTAACAAACGGGTCCTGATTCTGCTTCAGGTTCAATACATAGTTTTCCAGCTTTTCCGACTGTTGATAAACTGTCACCTCTTTTTCGGCTAACAGGCTGTTTATCTCGCTCAGCCGTTTGATATTGGCCTCAGAAAAAACAAACTTCTTGTTGAGTTGATGTTTCCGCCGAAATAAATCATCATGTTTTGCCTTCCCACCATATTTCCAGGAAAAGTTTTTATAGCCCAACATGGCCTGCTCTAAAAATAGTTTGTCGTATTTGTTCATAAAATTGAAACAGTTTGGATTATTGTTTATTATAAGTCCAACCTTCATTAAGGATCGTGGCGTTTGCAATTAGAGAAACTAAATTTCCTTCAAGTTCTCTTATATCAGCATATTCTTTTGCTGCTAATTCATTTAAAATTATTTCAGGGATATCAATTGCACACTGACGGGCCTTTTTTTTAAGAATATCGAATATCGTTTGAGATTTTGGTACGTTTAAATTCACAAGCAAGCCGTTTGATATTCGTGATAATAAAGCATTGTCCAAACCCATAATGTCTTTCGGTAAAATTTTAGTGGAAAAAATCACTTGCTTTCCATTGTTTAGATAGTGGTCCATTATCTCAATCAGTAATTGTTGAGTTTGACCCTTTGCTTCCAGGTAATGTAAATCATCGATTATTAAAGTATCCTGTTCATAGAGGTACTTTAAGAAATCAGGAGTCCTGTTATTTCTGATTGAATGGACAAATTGCAAACAAAAAGTTTCACATCGAAAATAAATAGCTTTATACTCTGGTTTGTTATGCCTTAGATCATTAAAAATTGATTGCAGTAAATGTGTCTTTCCTAGGCCATTAGAACCATAGACAATGAATGGGTTGAACATTGATTCTCCCGGTTTTTCAGCTACTGATATAGCACATAAACGTGCAAGTTTGTTACAATCTCCCTCTACGAAAGTATCAAATACGTGATTTGAATTGACATGTTCTTCTGTAACCAGGAATGACTGTTCTATGGCATCGAAATAATTCGAAAGCTGGATAAGTTCATTGTCAATTCTCTCCAAATCCTTTATAACGTGATTAAATATTAGCGAGAGGTCCCGAATTTTATCGATTGTTGCCTGTACATTTATTTGATGGTTCTTTTCCATAGCTATTTACTCGAAAACAGTGGAAGTCGTCAGTTGATTTTCTCAACATCGAAGTAGGATTGTGACACCAGGTTTTTACAATCTATGCCATACTTGCGTTGTAAAGCCTGACGAACGAGTTCCTTTCCCTGAGGATAGCCAAGTGGCGGATTAACAAAAGATACTTCAACACTCATCCCTTTTTCCAATCTAATTCCGCCCCAGGATCCTGATTTTTTTGATGTGATTTTATAAAGTCCCATATTATCAATGTTGATGTTTTGCCTACTCTTTTCGGTTTTCGGCTTCCCCGGTTTATTGCAAATGTATATTGATGATACGTCAGAATGTGTCGCGGGAATGATTAAATTCAGTTATCAATAAAAAACAGGTAATCAAAATTAATTGAAAACCGTTTGTGCCAAGGAGCCTTGATTTTTCGACTTACTTAAACATCCGGACCAACCTCACGTTACTTTGCAATCCCAGGCCCGCTATTCCGACCGAAGCCGGCTTTGAATAACTCATAATTTCTGCCGCTGATTGTCCGAAGCTGTCAATTTGGTGGCTTCTTTTGTTTTTGGGAATAAACAAATCAAGGATAATCATGAATGTCTTGATTTGTGATTTATCTCTGTTACATTTGCCTCTCATATCGGTTCTCGTTCACAATAATTTAAAAACCATGAACATCCTGAAAATCAACAACGGCAAGGTAGAAATTCACAAGGACAATGGATCTTTGGTGAGAACAATTGGAAATGGCGATGCCATTTCGGCCGACATCAACAGCGATCAATCGTTGGTGGTGATCATGACCAATAAAGGAAAGGTTGAAATCAGAAAGGAAAACGGTTCGTTGGTGAGAACCATAGGGAACAACGATGCCACGAATGCCAAGTGGTACGGGAGTGAAATTGCTGTAACCACCGTTAAAGGCAAAACCGAACTCAGGAAAGAAAACGGGAGTTTGATACGCACGATATAAGGCCAGTTTAGGAGAATTAAGAATGAAAAAAATTATCATTTTATCATTTTTTCTTTTGCTTTTCGTGTTTTCTTTTGCCCAGCAGGAAGCAACCACCACCAACGGCAAGAAAATTCTCATTTATCAGGACGGAACCTGGAAGTCTGCCCAGATTGAAACAGTATCTGAAATTCACCCGGTATCCATTGAACACCTTGAAATGCCCAGGCCCGGTGCCCGCGACCAGATCATAAAGCATACAGGCTATTTTCTTTCATTCAACTCCCCCTGTCGGATTGCCAACTGGGTTGCCTACGAACTCACGGCTGAAGAGACCATTGCGGTGGTCAAGCGCAATGACAGGTTTATTCCCGACCCGCTACTTTCATCCGGCCCCGTTTCAAATGCCGACTACAAGGGATCGGGCTATGACCGGGGGCACCTGGCGCCGTCGGCCGACATGTGCTATTCATACCAGACCATGGCCGAATCGTTCTACCTTTCGAATATGGCGCCCCAGGTTCCGGGTTTCAACCGGGGTATCTGGTCAAAACTTGAAGCACAGGTGAGGCAGTGGGCGGTTGACGATAAGGCGGTTTATGTGGTAACCGGGACGGTTTTAACAACAGGGCTTCCCACCATCGGGAATAACAGGATAACCGTTCCTGCATACTTTTACAAGGTTATCCTGGATTATACGGAGCCGGACATCAAGGGCATTGCGTTTATCATGCCCAACCAGGGTTCGCAGGAATCCTTGCAGCACTATATGGTCACCATTGATAGCGTGGAGCGCTTAACTGGCACCGATTTCTTTTACCAACTGCCCGATGAACAGGAGAAGATCATTGAAAGAACCGTCGATATCAGTAAATGGAGTTGGAGTGCGACAAAAAACCAATCAAAGAAGGAGGGTTCCGGGTCAGTTCAATGCAAAGGGGTAACAAAGGCTGGAAACCAATGCAAGAATAAAACCACCAATCCCAATGGCTATTGCTACCTTCACCAGAGTCAGGTTGGAGGAGTGCAGACGCAAGACAATCAAATAAAGCATGCCACCATCAAACTAACAACATCGGTTCAATGTTCGGCAACCACAAAAAAGGGTAAGCAATGTTCACGGATGACCTATAGTCCGAATGGGAAATGCTGGCAGCATGGGGGAGATTGAAAATATTGGCAGGCTGGAAAAAATCGAATATTGGACCACCCTGCGCTGATTTTGATTGACTGCTTCAACCGGTTAAAAACCAATACTTAGTGGTGGTCAAGTTACTCCGGCCGAAACTGATCCATGTAAGTGGTTTTTCCAATTTATCTATGAATGCCAGCGTCAAATTATAAATTCATAACTGCGACACAATTTGACGTAGTCTTGTTTTATCTTTGTTTTAAACATCCATTAAATCTTCCGATCCTTCGTTAATATATTCTTTGCCCTTGTGACCAATGTTTATAGTATGGCTGTATCCGAAATCTCTAGGTTTACGATTGAGAAAAAAGTACCCGAAATTTACAACGATGAAGGAAGCCATTCAATATGGCGATAAAAGTGGTAAATTGTATACTATTTACGATGATGAAAATTCAAGATGGAGTGATTGGCATGAGATTCATGAAGATTTTACGAGTGAATGGTTCTATAATGAAAATGATTTACTTTGGGAAAAACTGAAAGACGAGGAAGAGGAAGAAGTTGATCCATAGGGATGTATGTAGAATGTCATTAATTTTAGGTAATCCACAAAAAAAATAGGTTCATGGCAAAACAGGACTATATCATACGGTATCTCACGATCATTAAGAAGCTGAGAAAAGGCAATGTGGCAACGTTTAAGGAGATGGAAGAATACCTTAAAAAGGAATCGGAATTTTTTGATCGCCCGTTCACGATTTCAACCCGAACCTTCCAACGCGATCTGAATGAGATTCGTTCAATCTTCCAGGTCGATATTCAGTATGATTTTTCCCGGCGGGTTTATTGCATTGCCGATGACCAGCAATCGGATCTCAATAACAGGATGCTCGAATCTATTGATACCATCAACTCCCTGAAAATGGTGAGTGATATTACCCGGTATATGTTTTTTGAAAAGCGTAAATCCCAGGGCACCCAGCATTTTTATGGACTTCTGCACGCGATCAAGAACCGATTCGCTATCAAATTAGTCCATCAGAAGTTCTGGGAAGATGAACCGACCGAACGTTTGGTTGAACCTCTGGCCCTTAAGGAATCGAAGGGGAGGTGGTATCTCCTGGCCAAGGAGCAGCATGGCAGTAAGATTAAAACGTTCGGTCTTGACCGTGTTCTGGAATTTGAGATTACGTCGAAGAAATTCGATTATCCTGCAAACTTTGATGCCGGAGAGATCTTTAAAAATTGCTTCGGAGTGATCAATCCTGACAATTCAAACCCAGAAGTGATCATACTTTCTTTTAACTTCGAGCAGGGAAAATACATTAAAAGCTATCCGATTCATGAATCTCAGACTGTTCTGATTGATAATGAAGATGAATTGCGGATTTCTTTACGTATGAACATCACCCATGATTTAATCATGGAAATATTGTCATATGGAGATACCGTTGCTGTTCTTTCGCCGAAAAGTCTGATTGAAGAAATTGTTGCAATTCACCAGAATGCCATCTCAAATATAAAACAACATGAAGTTTTATAGCGTTGACGTTGAAACCGCTAATCCCGATCAATCCTCGATCTGCCAGATAGGAGTGGGAGTTTTTGAGAATGGGACCCTGATTGATACCTGGAAATCGTATATTGATCCACAGGACTATTTTCACTGGAGATTTATAGAGATTCATGGGATTACACAAAAGATGGTTAATAGAAAGCCTTCTTTCCCGAAAGTCTACCCCCTGTTGAAGAATATGTTTGAGGATAACATTGTAGTGCATCATTCTCCTTTTGACCGTAATGCGTTTCATAAGGCTTTTATCAGGCATGATCTGGATCCATTCGAAGTCCAATGGCTGGATTCTGTTAAAGTAGCCAGGCACACCTGGAAGGAGTTTGCCGAAGGAGGATACAATCTTGCACATCTGGCCTATCAGCTCGACATTCAGTTTCAGCATCACGATGCTCTTGAAGATGCCATAGCTGCCGGGAAAGTAGTTCTTGCCGCTTGCCGTAAATCCCGGTTGACCGTTCGGGATTACCTGGACTTGTTTTCAAATCACTGACCATCGTATTATTTCTTTTTCGACCACGACATGTTTTGGCGTGCTGGCCTTGTATTTTTGGGCTAAATGAGATTGATATGAAAAACAAGGCTGATGAAACAAAACATGTACCGGATGTTTTTGAACTTCTTGAATACGCTTATAACCTTGGTATAGAACGGAAAGAGAAAACTATTACCACGGCTGAACTCCTTGATAAGTTCAACGAAATCATTTCAGTTAATCATTTCCCTTTCGTTGAGAAAGTACTTGAAATTGGACTTGGCGATGAGGATAATTATATGTTGTGTTACTTGTTCTGGAAATATCTTAATGGTGTATATAGCGTTGATCTTGAAACCGCTGTTAATGGAATCTTTGACACGGTACACAAGCGATTTGCATACCGCAAGGAAATCCTTCAAAACTCGCATCCATTGATTGACAAAGGTCTTGTGATGCTTGAATTGAAAACTCCTTTAAATGACACGACACTTAGGTTGGAAAACAAAACCTTGCAATTATTGAAAACAAGGGATCTTGAACCTTTTATTTTGATCAAGAAGAAGGATAACGTGATTCTTCCTTCTGATATCCATCAAAAAAAACTGGTTTTTAATCCACTGGAAACTGATCATTTGCGAAAATTGAATCATGCATTTCAGGATGAAAATCTTCAGGCTATTCAAAACAGATTAATACAAAAGAGTCTCCCTGCCGGTTTCACGGTATTGTTCTATGGTGATCCTGGCACCGGAAAAACCGAATCGGTTTACCAGTTGGCGCGGCAAACCAAGCGTGAAATAATGCAGGTTAACCTCAGCGAATCAAAAACCAAATGGTTTGGAGAGAGTGAACGGATGGCCGGGAAGATTTTCACTGATTACTATTCGTATTCTAAAGATTGTAGAATGCAGCCGATTCTTTTAGTCAATGAAGCAGACGGACTCTTTTCAAGGCGAAAGGAAGCCGGAACCTCGTCGGTTGACCAAACCGAGAATACGATACAGAATATCTTTTTACAGGCACTTGAGACTTTTTCGGGAATATTAATCGCCACCACGAACATGGCCGGCAACTTTGACCATGCCTTTGAGCGCCGGTTTTTGTATAAAATAAATTTCACAAAACCAGATTTGACGGTAAGGGCCCAGATCTGGAAAATTAAACTTCCTGCTCTCACCAGGAAGGAACATGCATGGCTGGCCGATGAATACAATTTCACCGGCGCGCAGATCGACAACATAGTTCGCAAACTTGAGATTGAATCAATCCTTGAAGGAAGCACTCCGACATTCTCACAGGTTCTTTCCTGCTGCAATGAAGAATTGATTGAAAAACCACATTACCGGAAAATCGGGTTCCGGGCTTGAATACTCATTGAAATTCAACAACATGAAAGAAAACAAGCCACTTGCCAAGGATTTACAACAAATCCTGAATTCTGAAGAAGTTCAGAATTTCCTTGCAGCTGTTGATCGTTTCAATAATTTGCTTACCAATAATGGCATTGAAATTAAAGAATTTGTAAAACAGACTTGCCTCAGTTTGACCGAATTGTATTACAGAGGCAGGCTTTTGCCTGAGTTAACCCTGAAATATTCAAATACCGACGATTATCGCCCTTATTTATTGAGTTGGGAATATGCAAACACTATTGATAAATTGGAAGACCTCCAAATGTATTATGCAATCAACCCTTATCCTGCTTATAAATCGAAAGAGGCTCCATTGGTTGCAAAAAGATCCTTGAGCAGTGATTTATCAGATATTTTATTTGACATCAATATTAGTTTGGGCTTAATGTCGGAAGGTACCGATAAAGCTGTAGAACAAGCCTTATTCTCTTTTAAAGTTAAGTTCGATTGTCTCTTGGGTATTTTATGTCTGGAGGTGATTCGCGTTCTACAATATATAAAATTCTGGGTATTGCCAGGGATAACAGCCACTTATGATGGCCCGATTTTACCAAGCAAATTTGATAACTTTCGTGTAGGTTTAATTGATTGTATATAAAACATTTACCATTTTTTAGCTTATGAATAAGTACGACAAAGTATTTTTAAAACAGGCCCGCTTCGGGTATTCGAAATTCTTAACTCATTACCATCGTAAAAGCCAGGAAGAGGATTTACGTGATCGTAAACATACTCTCAATAAGGAGTTTGTGTTTTCGGAAGAGAATATCAAACGCCTCTCTCATATAAATAAGCTGTTGTCCGACAAATCCAAAGCCGCTTACGATATGGCCGAAAAGCTGGAGAGCTATATTTTACCAGCGATGAAAGATCCTGATACATTCATTTCCGACTATGAAGTAGAGTTTGAAGTCTGTTTTTTTGCAGAAAAAAAATATTCTCACATTCCCGATTTACAAGGCAATCCGTTTTTTGAATGTCGGCCCATATGGTTTTATAAAGCTGACAGGAATGAAGCCGAATGTAAAGAGCATAAGGACTGGCTCTTCAATACCGATCATACCGAAGTATTCCAGGGAAGGCAACAATTAAGCAGCTTTAAACACAGCTATTTGTTTCACGATTTGATAGATCACACCATACTTTCGTACCAGGATATTGCCGATATCGAAGACATATGGATTGAAGTCGTTCTGACAGTTCAAAATTTTCAGGAAATTCCGCAACGCTGATTATTATTATTATTAAGATTCTTTAGGGACCATGACATAGATTGGCGTAACCAGTGCTTAATTTTATTCCATTACCCGATTATTCGAACGAATTGTTATAAAAACATGAAATTATGGCACTGATCCAATGCCCGGAATGCGGCACACAGGTATCCGAAAAAGCAAGTAGTTGTCCAAAATGTGCTTATCCCTTGCGTCCCAATCTACCAGAGCAACCGCTGGTTACGCCAAAACCCACAGTGATAGTCAAATCAAAAGAAGGTTGCTTCCTTCAAACCCTCAACACAGGCTGCATGGTTATTGCAGTAATTGCTGCAATAACAGCGTTAAGCATTTTTGTAGGGTTTTGCAGTAGATTATAAATAGTATTGAAACAATGCATATTTTTGTTATTGAGTCTGGTAAAAATTACGGATATGAGCGAAGACGATTTACAGCAAGCAGTAAAGTTTCTTGAATATTACCAAATGTTTATTAACAATCAATTCTCAAAGATTGATAATGTTATTGAAAATAAGGTGTTACAGAATATCTTAGAGGAATATCATGAACACCAAATACGGAAATTTGAACCTGGTTTTAGTTTATTTAGTTTAATATCAGATATTTATTATAGAGAAAATTTTCACAGTGATATTATTCATGCTTTACTAAATCCCCTGGAAAAACATTCTGAAGGTCCAAAATTTCTTAATGAATTTTTACTGTATATAAAATCATTAGGCGCAAATATTAATCTTTCCTTTTATTCCCATGCAGAGCTTGCCAATCGTGAACTAGGAAAAATAGATATTCTTATTCTTGATAATAGTTCTAAAAGAGCGATTATAATTGAAAATAAAATTTATGGTGCACCTGACATGCCTAAACAACTCCCTCGGTATTTTCAATACGCGACTGAAATGGGATATACAATCGATGCTATAATATGATATAGTCCCATAAAACTGGACAGAAACTTAAGGTTAAAAAATGAGTATAAACCTTAAAACCAAAGTCCAATGAAAAAGACAAGAGTACGGCACACCGCAGAATTTAAAACAAAAGTGGC
>CAJAUM010000058.1 GCA_903945175.1 uncultured Bacteroidales bacterium
TCCCTACACGACGCTCTCCGATCTACTTTAGACCCAATATGTAAAGTTTACACATCGTCAATATTAATTACACCTAATTAAATTACAATTCATTACATGATTTACTTTAACATTTACAAATGTAACATTTCCATTTGATCTATGATAAAAGTTAAAATTAACATTGTAATACCATTTGATGGCGGATCAAACTGAAATTTATATTAAAGTATTTATTTAACATATGTGATTAATATGATTGAATTTCATTATGATAAATATTGAATTAATTTTTTAAACCTTCTTAACAAATGGAAGTTTGTTGACTGAATCAAGGTTGGCAGGACAGGAAGGTCGTTTTGATTGCAGAAATTCCGATTTGAGATTAATCGCAGTCTTTTTCATTTTTTCATAAATTTGCCATGAAATTTCAAACTGCCTACTATGTTTAAATCCAAAGATTCTGATCAATTTCAGCATAAGGGAATCCAGCTTTCCACGATACGAAAGCAGATTGATCATTTTATCAACGGGTTTCCATATATACGTCTTATGCGGCCTGCAATTCCAGGGGATGGGATGTTAAATTTCAATGAAAAGGAAAAAGCATTTTTTATTTCCCATTTTGAGGTTTTCGCACCCAAGATCAAAGTAGTCAAATTTGTTCCTGCCTCCGGGGCTGCCAGCAGGATGTTCAAACATATTTTCGAATTCAGGGAACAGTGCAATAATGTGGCTGCTGCTGATGATTTCCTGGCGAAGGATCATAGCTTTAATTCCGTAGATTACTTTATAAAACACGTGAATCAAATCGCTTTTTTTCAGGATCTTTCTGTTCAGATTTCCAATGGAGGAGGATCAATTGATGAGATCCTTTCGAAAAAGGAGTACGGGCTTCTGATTGATTTTCTTCTCACCGAACAGGGATTGGATTACGCATATTTACCCAAGGCTTTGTTGAAGTTTCACAGTTACCCAGCGGGGGCAAGAACAGCAGCAGAAGAACACATGGTAGAGGCAGCAGAGTACACCAGGGACCAGACACAGAAAGCCCGGATTCACTTTACGATCTCGCCCGAGCACAAAGAAAAATTTCTACAGATGTTAGAAAAGGTAAAAGGGTACTATGAATCAACGCTTCATGTACATTATGAGATTTCCTTTTCAATTCAAAAACCCTCAACCGACATCATCGCCGTTGATGAAAACAACCAACCCGTGCGAAACCAGGATGGTTCACTTCTTTTTCGTCCGGGCGGCCATGGCGCACTATTAGAAAACCTGAATGAACTGGATGCAGATCTGATTTTCATAAAAAATATCGACAACATCGTGCCTGACCGGTTAAAGGAAAAAACATTTGAATATAAAAAACTCCTTGGTGGATATCTTCTGTACCTAAAAGAGCGCATTTCCACCTATCTTTTCAAACTGAAACACCAGCAAGTTACAGTGGAAGAGTTGGTTGAAATCGCGACATTTATCGATAAAATACTTTTCCTTGCTATTCCCCATGATTTCAGCACATACAGTGATAAAGCGCAGAAAGATTGTCTTTTTGCGCTTATGGACAGGCCTATCCGCGTATGCGGCATGGTTAAAAATGAAGGTGAGCCGGGAGGAGGACCTTTCTGGGTCATGGGCGACGACGAGCCATCCCTCCAAATTGTTGAAGCTTCACAAATAAACATGCATAGCCATGACCAAAAAGCAATAGTCGGAGTTTCAACACATTTTAATCCGGTTGATCTGGTATGCAGCACCAAGGATTTTGAAGGCAATGCGTTTGATTTAAACGAATTTGTTGATGAAAATACAGGCTTCATTTCACTGAAATCAAGCGGAGGTAAAATACTGAAGGCGCAGGAATTACCCGGGCTTTGGAATGGGGCAATGGCAAAATGGATCACAATTTTTGTTGAAGTGCCCATTATTACCTTCAATCCAGTTAAGACAGTCAACGACCTTTTACGTAAGGAACATCTTCCCAATTAATTATGACAACCAAATTGACAAAGAACTATTTCTTAATAAACTACCGGGAGCGATGGGGATTATCTGTTTTTGGCTGG
This sequence comes from uncultured Bacteroidales bacterium, assembly GCA_903945175.1. Lineage (GTDB taxonomy): Bacteria > Bacteroidota > Bacteroidia > Bacteroidales > FEN-979 > CAIVAT01. The sequence continues at coordinate 2,052 of CAJAUM010000058.1, forward strand.
ATATTTCTGATTTTCATTATCTTGCTCTCCTCTTTTCTGGGAATTAGAAATTTATACGCCATCCTCTCCCCTGTTCAGCGGGAAAAGACTGATATACTGGTACTCGAAGGCTTCATCAGTGATTATGTTTTATATGATGCAATAAAGGAATTTAAAAACAATCGCTACAAACTCCTTATTGCAACTGGCACGCCGCTTGAATATGGCGGGTTGCTTGCACCCTACCGCAACACGGCCATGATCGCAGGCAAGTCATTGATTAAACTTGGATTTGATTCCACGAAACTTATTATTATAAGCACAGATGAAATCAGAAATGATCGCACCTATAATTCTGCGATTGTACTGAAGAGATGGATCAGGGCCAACCGGCCTGATATAAAAGCCGTAAACTTAATGACCATGAGCGTGCACGGCGGACGCAGCAAGCTATTATTTAAGGCAGCCCTGGGCGATTCCATTCGGGTGGGAATCATTTCTATTCCGAATTTTTACTATGGTCCCCAAAATTGGTGGAGATCAAGCAAAGGGTTCAGAGAGACGATGAATGAAGCCATTGGCTATTTTTACGTACGCTATTTTTTCAAACCATATGAATCTGAATTATCGAAATAACAGCCTGGACGGAACGCATAAAGTATTAAATTACACGTATATACGAATGCTGTTGACCCTGCTTTTTGCTGGGTGGATATGCTTTTTTATACCCTCTTACGGACAACAGGGATATGAAATCAAATTCAAAATAAACGGGTTAAAGGATACAACCTGTATGATCGGTAATTATTACAGCAATGGAACATATATCAAAGATACGCTGAAGGTAGATGGTTCCGGGCGCTGCGTATTTAAAGCACCTGCCGATTATCCCAGGGGCCTCTATCTTTTTGTAATTACCGAGAAGAATTACTTTGATTTTGTCATCAATAATGATCATAAATTCTCCATTGAAACTGATCGCAATGATCCTGTGCGAAAGATGGTCATCAAAGATTCACCTGACAATGAATTATTTTACCAGTACATAAAATTTAACGGGGCAAAATATGAACAGATTCAACAATGGCAGGATAAAATTAAAAACGCCGTTGAAAAGAAGGATTCCCTTGATATCTACAACAAAAGGATTGATGAAATCAGCAAGGAGATGATCGCCTTTAAGCTTGCCATTGCAAAAAACAATCCATCCTCTTTTACTGCTCTGCTCATCAATGCAATGAAGGAGCCAGAAATTCCGGAAATACCCCTGCTGCAGAATGGACGAAAGGATTCCACGTTTGCCTATCGCTATTTTAAGGCTCATTTCTGGGATGATGTTGATTTTACCGATGACCGGTTAATCCGGACCCCTGTATTTTACAATAAGCTTAAAAAATATTATGACAATGTACTCATCCAAATCCCTGATACAATCATCCGGGAATTGGATGCCATGGTAGAAAAAGCACGATCGAACCCTGAGATGTTCAAGTACCTCATCTGGTTTACCACCTATCGTTACGAAACTTCAGAAATCATGGGCTTTGATAAAATATTTGTACATATTGTCGACAAATATTACGTCACGGGTCAAACAACCTGGGTTGATAAGACAGTCAATGAGAACGTCATTAAGCGGGCAAATAAAATTCGACCGCTTTTGATAGGCTGCAAGGCGCCCAATATGATCATGCAGGACACCAGCCTCAATTTGGTTTCAATGCACAACATCCAGGCAAAGTATCTCATGCTGTTGTTTTGGGATCCTGATTGCGGACATTGCGAGCAGGAGATGCCTAAAATCAAAGAGTTCTATGATAAAAACAAAGAGAATCCCGGTTTAGAGATCTTGGCCATATGTTCTGACACTTCGCTTGTTAAGATGAAAAACAGCATTAAGAAGAAAAAGATGAACTGGATCAATGTGAACGGGCCCCGAACATTGACAGGAGATTATCACGCGCAATATGATATCATTTCAACTCCAGTTATCTACCTGCTGAATGAGCAGAAGGAGATCATTGCCAAGCGCATTCCGTCTGATAAGATTGGTCTGTTCCTGGAGAATTACATCAAGCACCCCGCCAAACCATAAAAAAAATAGCCGCCCTTAAAAAGAACGGCTACATTTTATTGTTAAGTCCTCAATTTAGCTGTTGAGTTCGTCAACAACAGCTTTAAAGGCTTCCGGATGGTTCATGGCTAAATCGGCGAGGGTTTTCCTGTTGAGTGTAATATTCTTCTCAGCAAGTTTTCCAATAAATACGGAATAGGACATTCCATACTGGCGAACGCCGGCATTGATACGGGTGATCCAAAGTCCACGGAAATTCCGTTTCTTGGTGCGACGATCGCGGTAGGCATAGCCCAACCCTTTTTCAACTGAATTTTTCGCAACGGTAAGAACATTCTTTCTTCTGCCGAATTGTCCTTTCGCCCGTTTCAGGATTTTCTTCCTTCTTTCGCGCGAGGCGACTGCATTTACTGATCTTGGCATAGTTTCTGATTTTATTGTGTTAGCGCCCCGTTACCGGGATCTTTTGGAGCTAATCACAAGTTAAAAAATTGAATAATTAACCCTGAAGCATCTCCTTTACATTGGCTTCATCCGACTTGTGCACCGTCGTGGAATACGTAAGATTACGTTTACGCTTGATGCTCTTTTTGGTCAGAATGTGGCTTTTGTAAGCATGCTTCCGTTTGATTTTACCGGTGCCCGTAAGAGCGAATCTTTTTTTGGCTCCGGATTTGGTCTTCATTTTTGGCATGTTACCTTTTTATTGAATTATTGAATTATTGAATTATTGAATAATACGCATTATTTTTTGGGTGTGATGATCATGATCATACGCTTGCCCTCGAGGCGGGGCATCTGCTCGATTTTCCCGACTTCTACCAGCGCCTGGGCGAATTTCAGCAAGATCAGCTCTCCCTGTTCCTTATATATAATCGAACGACCTTTAAAGAAGACATCAACTTTAACCTTGGCGCCTTCCTTTAAAAACTTGAGCGCATGATTAAGCTTAAAATTGAAATCATGTTCATCGGTATTCGGACCAAGCCGAATTTCCTTAACAACAATTTTTGCGGTTTTGGCCTTCATCTCTTTTTGCTTCTTTTTAAGCTCGTAAAGAAATTTCTTGTAGTCGATCACCTTGCAAACAGGAGGATTCGCAGTGGGTGAAATTTCGACGAGGTCAAGTCCTTTGGCTTCTGCAATATTCAAGGCTTCACGAATATTATAAATGCCTGGTTCAATATTTTCACCAACCACTCGTACAACTGGAGCCTTGATCCACTGGTTGATGTTATAGGGTTCTTCTTTTTTCCCCGGTTTCGGATATCGTCTCGGGCCGCTAAATTGTGTTACTATTTTAATTCCTCCAATGATTAGTGAATACTCAATTTATATGTTAATTAATTTCACCAAGTTCGTTCTTCATTTCTTCGCGAACAAGATTGATGAAATCTTCAATTTTCTGCGGTCCCAAGTCTCCCTGGCCATGTTTACGAACTGATACAGTTCCATCGTGCTCTTCTCGTTCTCCCACAACTAGCATAAACGGAACTTTCATCAACTCTGCATCCCGGATTTTTTTACCAGCTTTTTCATTGCGGTCGTCAATCCGGGCGCGAATTTCGGAATTATTTAGCAAATTTAAAACTTTTTTTGCATATTCCTGATATTTCTCACTGATTGGCAATACAATAGCCTGGTCAGGCGTAAGCCACAGTGGAAAATTACCGGCAGTATGTTCCAATAAGACTGCAACAAACCGCTCCATCGAACCAAACGGAGCCCGATGGATCATGACCGGACGATGTTTCTGATTGTCACTTCCAATATACTCTAAATCAAATCGTTCAGGTAAATTATAGTCGACTTGAATGGTCCCTAACTGCCATTTTCTTCCCAAGGCGTCCTTCACCATGAAGTCCATTTTGGGGCCATAAAAGGCTGCCTCACCCAACTCTATCACAGTATTCAGCCCGCGTTCTTCAGCCACCTCCATGATGGCGCGCTCGGCCTTTTCCCAATTTTCATCCGAACCAATATATTTTTCATTATTCTCCGGGTCACGCAATGATATTTGAACAATGAAATCTTTAAAATTCAGGGCTTTAAAAATCAACATCACGATATCCATTACTCCCTTGAATTCATCCTTCACCTGTTCAGGCGTACAGAAAATATGGGCGTCATCCTGGGTAAACCCACGAACCCTGGTCAATCCATGCAACTCGCCGCTTTGTTCATAACGGTAAACGGTGCCAAATTCAGCAAGCCTGACCGGCAAATCGCGGTACGAGCGGGGTTTAACCTTGTAGATTTCGCAATGGTGAGGGCAATTCATCGGTTTCAGGAAGAACTCTTCGCCTTCAACAGGAGTAGTAATCGGACGGAAAGAACTTTCGCCATATTTCTGGTAGTGACCCGAAGTTTTATATAATTCAACATTGCCGATGTGAGGGCACATGACCTGTTCGTATCCAGCTTTTTTCTGAACTTTTTTCAGGAACATCTCCAAACGCTCACGCAAAGCGGCGCCGCGCGGTAACCATAAAGGAAGACCAAGTCCTACTTTTTGAGAAAATGCAAAGAGCTCTAGTTCCTTTCCTAATTTCCGATGATCTCGTTTTTTTGCCTCTTCGAGGAATACAAGAAACTCATCAAGATCTTTCTGCTTGGGAAAGGTAATACCGTAAATGCGGGTGAGTTGTTTGCGTTTTTCATCGCCTCTCCAATAGGCACCCGCAATACTCAACAGCTTAACCGCCTTAATGAAACTGGTATCAGGGATATGAGGCCCACGGCAGAGATCGGTGAATTTGCCCGACTCGTAAAAGGTGATTTGGCCATCATCCAAGCCCGCTAATAACTCGATTTTATATTCATCCCCTTTCGCAGTAAAATAGCCAATCGCATCAGACTTGGTCACATTTTTGCGCAGAAAGTTCTGCTTTTCCTTTGCAAGTTCAAGAATCTTTTTTTCAATTTTAGGAAAATCATCAGATGAAATCGCATGATTTCCAAAATCAATATCATAGTAAAATCCGTTTTCAATATCAGGACCAATGCCAAATTTTGCCCCTGGATAGAGCATTTCAATGGCCTCAGCCATGAGGTGCGCAGAAGAATGCCACATGGTAGCTTTTCCCTCGAGATCACTCCATGTTAGCAATCTGATCTTAGCATCCATTGAAATAGACCGTGTTGCATCCCAGATTTCATCATTGACCTGGATTGAAAGGACATTGCGTGCCAACCCTTCGCTGATGCTTTTAGCTATCTCTACACCTGTAACTCCAACAGGATATTGACGAACCGAATTATCGGGTAAAGTAATATTAATCATGGATAAAGGGTGAATTTAAGGGGTGCAAAGGTAAGAATTTTATTTAATTACCCACCACTTTAAATTCAGTGCGGCGGTTATTTGCACGACCCTCTTCTGTTGTATTAATATCAATGGGCTGACTGAATCCAAACCCTGCAAATGAAAGCCGTGAACCTGCGATTCCATGCTGAATAAGGTAATTGTAAACAGCACCTGCGCGATTTCGTGACAGTTCAAGGTTGTGATCTTCAGTTCCGATGTTATCAGTATGACCCCGGATTTCAATTTTCAGGTTCGGATTTTTCTGCAAAAGTTCCTGCAATTTCAGAAGTTCGGCAATGGACTCATCTTTAAGAACGAATTTATCGGTATCGAAAAAAATATTCTTTAAAACCACCGCCTCCCCTATTTTGATCGGTTTCAGCGGAATATTTTTGATATACGGTTTGGATAGTAGGGTTGTCCGTTTCAGTGCAAAGTTCTCAGAGAAAAAGAGATACCCTTCTTTTGATACATTCAGGGCGTAGTTTTTTTCAGTAGGTAAAACCAATAAAAATTCGCCGGTGATCCGGTCCGACCGCGACTCAGCCACCATCTTTGAAGTCTGAAGGTCGATGAGCTCAAACCTTGCTTCTAATCTGGCCTTGGTCACTTCATCATATACAATACCTTTGAAATAGGTAGTTAGCGAGGGACGGGCATCGCGGTAAAGGGCAAATTTATAAATATCCTGCCGGCCCTTACCTCCCAGTTTATCAGAAGAGATATAGGCCACAGAACCTTTCGCATTGACAACCAGCGTAATCTCATCGGCAAAGGTGTTGATAGGGAAACCCATGTTTACCGGCCGGTTCCATTCTCCATTCCATGTTTTCCGGGCATAATAAAGATCCAACTTCCCCATGCCGGGATGTCCTTTGGAAGAAAAATAGAGTGTTTGATCATCGGGATGAATAAAAGGTGCCATTTCTTCATACCGGGTGTTGATCGAATCTCCAAGGTTAACCGGTTTACTCCATTGCCCGTCCGGTTGCAATTCCGTCATCCAGATATCAGAACTGCCTTTACCTCCGGCCCGGGTACTCGCAAAATAGAGGGTTTTTCCATCGGAAGAGAAGGAAGGTTGTGAATCCCATTGGGGTGAATTGACGCCCGTTCCCAGGTTTTCCGGGACCGACCAATGATCACCCAGGCGATGAGCCCAGTAAATGTCGCACCGGCCATAGCCCTCCGGCCTGTTACAGGCTGCAAAAAACAGGTATTTCATGTCAGGTGAAATACATAACGCACCTTCATTGCCATGGGTGTTGATGGGAGGCCCCAGGTTCAATGCCTTTGACCAGGATGAATCTGTCCGGTGGGAAAAATAGAAATCCTCCTCCCCGTTCTGGTTCTGGTCAATGGTTTGCTCATCAATGGGATTCAACCTTGTGAAGTAGAGGAACTCCTCATCAGCCGTGATCGCGTTAATGTATTCATCATACTTCGTATTCATGCTGTCGCCCATGTTTATGGGTTCAAACGGAACCGGATGGGCCACACAATGAATTGCGAAATCGCACGACCTGATCCCCTTTTCGGCCTGCTGCCTTTTTTGTTCAGGGATCTGGTCGTTTTCAAGGAAGCGCCGGTAATTTAACCGGGCATCGGTATACCTTCCCACGCTCAGCTGTGTGTTTGCAAGGATATTAAACAGTTCGGGAGAGAATGGACGATTGGTCCCGATGGCAGCAATATAGGAATCGATCGCTTTTTCGGGCCGCTGGCTATCGGCATAAATATCACCCTGAAGGATATAGGCCTCTGCAAATGATGGCTCCTGTTCGATTGCTTTTTTCAGTTCACCAAGCGCCTTATCATAGTTCTTTGCCTGGTATGAGTCAATCGCGGTGTAAAATAGTTTTTCAGCTCTTTTGTTCTGGGTAGAAAGTGGCTGACCCTGTCCCAATGCAATGACCAATGACCAATGACCAATGACCAATATGAGGAGAAATCGCCGGGGGATCATGGGATGTGCATGTATTTATGACTTTGTAACGAGATCCTCCATTTAGGATTCATCTCGATATAACGGATAATTTCAGGCATCATTGTTTCATGTCTGCTCCATTCAGGTTGCAAATAAAGAATGCATGAAGCAGAAACCAACCGGGTATTCTCCTCCCCCCATTGAAAATCAGTATGATCGTGGATGATCACTTTAAGCTCATTGGCCTGACGGATAACCTCATCCAAAGGAGGGGCATCTTTTTTGGGGGAGATGCAAATCCAATCCCACTCTCCGCTTAAAGGTTGTGAACCTGATGTTTCAAGAAATATTCTTATTCCGTTTTTATGCAATTCGCTGCAGAGGTAATCCATATTGTACAAAAGCGGCTCGCCTCCGGTAACAACAATGGCTTTGGCAGGATAGGATGCCGCATGTTCTACAATCCTGTCGGTCGAAACCGGCGGAAAATCATTCGCATTCCAGGATTCCTTTACATCGCACCATGTACACCCTACGTCACAACCGCCTACACGGATAAAATAGGCGGCCTGGCCGGTATTAAAACCTTCTCCCTGCAACGAATAAAACTCTTCCATCACCGGAAGTAATTTTCCCTCCTGCAATAAAATATCCTGGAATTGATTCAAGGCATTCAGATTATTTCTTTTTTTGCCGCCTTCAGTGTATTCTGGAGTAAAGATACAATGGTCATCGGACCTACTCCGCCCGGGACTGGCGTAATATAGCTGCATTTTCGTGAAACGCGGTCAAAATCAACATCCCCCTTCAGCCTGAATCCCGATTTTGTTTCAGTTGATGGAATCCGGTGAACCCCAACATCTATAACGACGGCATCTTTTTTAACCATATCGGCGGTTACAAATCCCATTTTACCCATGGCCACGATGAGAATATCAGCCTGTGCAGCAATGGCAGGAATATCCTGTGAAAAACTGTGGCACAACGTGACCGTGGCGTTCCCGGCGGCCGACTTTCGCGAAAGAAGGATGCTGACCGGCGTTCCGACAATATGGCTACGGCCAAGGACCACTACGTTCTTTCCGGCAGTTTCAATGTTATACCTTTCCAGCAACGTGATTATGCCCAATGGGGTGGCGGATAAAAAACAGGGCTGGTTCAGTACCATTTTCCCGATGTTGACCGGATGGAAGCCATCCACATCTTTTTTGGGGTCAATCCTTTCGATGATGCGTTGTTCATCAATATGGGCAGGCAGTGGCAGCTGGACAATAAATCCATGGACTTCGCTGTCGTCATTGAGAAAATCGACAACTTCAAGCAGTTTTTCCTGCGTAATATTTGACGGGTAGCGATAAACCGAAGATATGAATCCCACTTCACGGCAAGCTTTCTCCTTTGCAGCAACATAGGTCATGCTGGCAGGATCTTCGCCAACCAGGACGGCCGCAATGTGGGGAGCGTCAATCCCCTTGTCAAAAAAATCAGTCTTTACCTCCGTGGCGATTTCAGTTTTGATCTGATCGGCGATCAATTTACCATCAAGCAGTTTCATGGATGTGGAATTAATTCATGTTTTTCATATTCCGCATAACGTTGGCCATGTTTTTACCTTTGTTGGCTGTAACCATTTTCATCATTTTACGGGTATCGTCAAACTGCTTGATCAGCCTGTTCACATCCTGGATGGTGGTTCCTGATCCGGTTGCAATCCGTTTCCGGCGGCTGCCGTTCAGAACTGCAGGATTAACGCGTTCATCCGGCGTCATGGAGTGTATGATCGCCTCGATGCCTTTGAAGGCATTGTCGTCAATCTCAAGGTTGCGGATGGCTTTTCCCATCCCGGGGATCATTCCCAGCAAGTCCTTCACGTTGCCCATTTTTTTAATCTGTTTGATCTGGGCAAGAAAGTCGTTGAAATCGAACTGGTTCCGGGCAATTTTTTTCTGGAGTTTAAGCGACTCCTCTTCATCAAACTGCTCCTGTGCTTTTTCTACCAACGAAACAATGTCGCCCATCCCAAGGATACGGTCGGCCATACGTTCAGGATAAAAAATATCGATGGCATCCATTTTTTCGCCAAGGCCCACGAATTTGATGGGTTTATTAACGATTGATTTGATACTCAGGGCTGCCCCACCGCGGGTATCCCCGTCAAGCTTGGTAAGAACCACCCCTTCAAAATTCAAACGATCGTTGAACGCTTTTGCTGTATTCACTGCATCCTGACCCGTCATTGAGTCAACGACAAAGAGTGTTTCCTGTGGATTGAGCGCATTTTTTATATTGGAAATTTCATCCATCATCTGCTCATCGATGGCCAGACGGCCAGCCGTATCAACAATTAAAACATGATACCCATTCTCCCTGGCAAAAGTCAATGCACGTTTTGCAATTTTTACCGGATCGTTTGAAGCATCCTCTGTATATACCTCTACTTCAATCTGACCTCCCAAAACTTTCAACTGTTCAATGGCTGCAGGACGGTAAACATCACACGCAACCAGCAGGACACGTTTCCCTTTTTTGGTCTTCAGATAATTGGCCAGTTTTGCTGAAAAGGTAGTTTTCCCGGATCCCTGTAATCCTGCTATGAGGATGATTGCCGGTTCTCCCTTGAGGTTCAGCTCTGTTTTCTGGCCTCCCATAAGTTCGGCCAGCTCGTCATGAACGATTTTTACCATTAACTGACCAGGAGATACAGCCGTTAACACATTCTGCCCAATGGCCTTGTCCTTAACCTGATCGGTAAACTGCTTGGCAATTTTAAAGCTAACGTCGGCATCAAGTAGCGCTTTCCTCACATCCTTGAGGGTCTCCGCAACATTTATTTCCGAAATATGGCCATGTCCCTTAAGAACCTTAAATGCCCTGTCTAATTTATCACTTAATCCTTCGAACATTGTATGCTACTTTATTTTTTGCAAAATTAAGAATTTAACACATCACTTTATTTTTAAGAATTCTGTTCGTGGATTAAAAATCTTTGTAAATTTGTATAAACATTCAAATTTCTAAACAAAACCATCAAATTATGAAGAAAATTTTACTTTCCTTATTTGCCATCGTGGCAATTTCTTTGGGTGTATCCGCCCAGTGGATTGAGCAAGCAACAGGATTCTCGGAAGCAAGCCGTGGAATCAATTGCATTTATACTGTTGACGACCAGGTTGTATGGGCCTCATCCTATGATGGAAGCGGTTCGGCTTTACCATGTCAGGATATCACCATTACTACGAATGGTGGTGACTTATGGACACCTCATACCATTCCCGGGGTGACCAATCTTGACATTGCCAACGTTGTTGCACTTGACGCCAATACCGCATGGGTATGCATGTTTCCTCCCGCAGATACAACTACGGGTCAGGGAATCTACAAAACTACCGATGGCGGTGTTACGTGGGCCCGCCAGACTACTGCTGCATTCAGCGCTGCCGCATCTTTTGCGAATATTGTTTATTTCTGGGATGCAGATCATGGATTTTGTATGGGGGACCCCATCAATGGCGATTTTGAGATCTATAACACGACCGATGGAGGAATAACCTGGACTCTTGTTCCGGGAGCAAACATCCCAAACCCGGTATCTGGTGAATGGGGTGTTGTAGGATATTATTCTGCAATTGGCAATACCATCTGGTTTGGTACAAACAAAGGACGCATCTACAAATCAATAGATAAAGGGATTAACTGGACTGTTGCGGCTATTCCTGCCTGGGGTACAAAATTCGTTCAACCCTTCTTTAAAAATGAAAATGAAGGACTTGCGCAGGATAAAAGCCTGACTTCAACTGGAAAATTTGCCAAGACCACCGATGGCGGTACAACCTGGACTGTATTCACTCCAACAGGAAATTCGTTTACCAATGATGTGGCCTATATTCCTGGTTCAGATTCAACGTTTATCACAACAGGTGCAGCTGCGGACAAATCTGGCGTAACCTATTCATTTAACAATGGCACTTCATTTACTGACATGGATGTCACCATTGGCACGCAGTTTTTAGCAACTGCCTGGGTTAACGACTCAACAGGCTGGGCCGGTGCTTTCAGCGTTGATGCAACCACAGGAGGGATGTTTAAGTTCACCAGCAGCCTTGCTCAGGGCGATTTCGCTGGTGATGTCACTGCAGTAGCCATGGGCGGAGCAGTGAATTTTGATATCCTTACCGGGGCTCATTCTACATCCACCGTTAACTGGGCTTTCCCCGGAGGAACACCGGCAACATCCAATTCAAGGCATCCAGTGATTACCTACAATACTTCAGGCACCTATAATGTGACTTTGACAGTGAACAACACGTGGGGACAAACTGTAAAAACCAAAACAGGTTATATTTATGTTGGAGCTGTTGGCCTCAACGAACAATCGGTCGCCTCAGTTTCCGTATTCCCTAACCCGGTAAAGGATGTACTCAGCATCCAGGGCTCCATGAATATTCAGGAGGTAACCCTGATGAACATGGTTGGACAGGTTGTTTTTAGCATGAAAGCTGATGGTACAAATCTGAATATAAACACATCTGATTTGAAATCTGGGATTTATAATTTAAAGGTCAGAATGGCCGATGGATTCATTAACAAGAAAATTGTAGTGAACTAATCGCTCATTTCTCCATAAAAATGGCTGTCTCGTTGATTGAGACAGCCATTTTTTTTTGTAGAACTATCAGCTTTATTATTTTTTCACATCCGCTCTGGCACTTCAATTCCAAGGAGATTCATTGATTTTTTAATGATGTCACCCGTAAATTTGGAGATCAAAATACGTAACGCAACCTTTTCCTCAATGATCTCCTTTAATACAGGCAGTTCCTGGTAAAACTGGTTGAATCCCTTGGCCAGGTCGTAAAGATAATTTGCGATCACTGCCGGGCTCATCTCATCACCGGCCTGGATAACAGCAGCCTGAAACTGGTAAAGCCTGACGATCGTTTCTTTCTCCAGCGGAAGCAATGGCAGCTGAAGTAAGACATTTTCATCCTCACATCGAAATCCTGCCGCATTGGCCCTTCCAAGTAAGGATTGAATTCGTGCATAGGTATATTGGATAAAGGGGCCTGTATTCCCATTGAAATCGATCGATTCCCTGGGGTCAAACAGCATATTTTTTTTAGGGTCGACCTTGAGAATAAAGTATTTCAGCGCACCCATGCCTATTTTATTGAACAAATTATTGGCCTCTGTTTCTGAAAGTTCATTGGCTTTGCCAAGTTCACGCGTGGTCTCTTCTGCCGTTTTGAACATCTCATCCATCAGATCATCCGCATCAACGACCGTTCCTTCACGCGATTTCATTTTTCCCTGGGGAAGTTCTACCATGCCATAGGAAAGATGCTGGATATGTGCTGCATATGCTTTACCCAGCTTGACGAGCACCCGTTTAAGGACATCAAAATGATAGTTTTGTTCGTTTCCCACAACATAAATCATCGACGAGGGATGGTAATCATCGTAGCGCAGCTGGGCAGTTCCCAGATCCTGAGTCATATAAACAGAGGTGCCATCGGAGCGAAGTAATAGTTTTTCATCAAGACCCTCATCCCTGAGGTCAGCCCAGATACTACCATCCTCTTTTTGAATAAGTGATTCTCTCTGAAGGCCTTCCATAACAAGGCTCTTTCCAAGCAGATAGGTTTTGCTCTCGTGGTAAATTTTATCAAAATCTACTCCAAGACGACGGTAAGTCGCATCAAATCCCTCATAAGCCCAACCATTCATCGTTTTCCACAAGTCAACTGTTTCAATATCCTTTGCTTCCCATTTCCTCAGAATTTCCTGCGCTTCCATAATCAATGGAGCCTGCCGTTCTGCCTCCGCTTCCGTAAGTCCCTTCTCAATGAGATTGAGCATTTCGGCTTTGTAATTTTTATTAAACAACACGTAATAGGTTCCGATCAGGTGGTCGCCTTTCATGCCAGTTGAAGCCGGTGTTTCCTTGTTTCCCCACTTCATGTAAGCAAGCATTGATTTGCAAATATGAATGCCCCGATCATTCACCAGGTTTACCTTAACAACTTTGTGACCGTTTGCTTTCAGGATTTCTGCCAGCGAAAATCCCAGGAGGTTGTTGCGGATATGTCCGAGATGCAGCGGTTTATTGGTATTGGGAGAGGAGTATTCGAGCACGACTGGTCGCTCATGCCTGGTTTTGTGGAATCCGAAATCGGGATGAGAAAAATTCTTTACAAGAAAATTCATCCAGAAATGATCGCTTAACACCAGGTTCAAAAAGCCTTTAATAACATTAAATTCAATAATTTCCTTCACGTGATCGCGCAAAAAAAGACCTATTTCCGTCGCAGTGGCTTCGGGAGATTTCCGGGATATTTTCAGAAGAGGGAACACGACGATGGTATAATCGCCGATAATTTCTTTCTTGGTTTTTTCAAGACCGATGGCTCCAGTTCCAATTTCATGACCATACAAATGTTTAACCGCTTCACACGTTTTTTCCAATAATTTCGTCTCAATCATCTCGCCATTTATTTCATTGCAAATTTACGCTAAATTCACGAAATCAGGATACTTTATGGAATGCCGGGATGGTTATATTCCGGAACTATTATTTTTTATTTTGGCTTTGTTTGTTCCCGAAAAATGAGTAGGTTTGCAGACTATCTCCTTAAAAATCTGATACCACAAACCATATTTAACAATTCAAAAAAGCGAGGTTAGCATGAAAAAAAATGTAATCATTATTGGTGCTGCCGGAAGAGATTTTCACAATTTCAACACGTATTATCGCGATAACGCGGATTTTAACGTGGTAGCTTTTACAGCTGCGCAAATTCCGGATATTGATGGACGAAAATATCCCGCCGCTCTGGCTGGTAAACTTTATCCCAAAGGCATTCCCATCTATGCCGAATCAGAGCTGGTGACCCTGATCAAGAAACACAATGTTGAAATCTGCAACTTCGCTTACAGCGATGTTCCTTATCCAAGGGTTATGAACCTCAGCTCCGTTGTAAATGCTGCCGGAGCAAACTTTCTTTTGATTGGACCTAAAGACACCATGATCAAAAGCACAAAACCGGTAATTGCAGTTGGTGCGACCCGCACAGGGTGTGGCAAAAGTCAGACTTCACGCAGAATCATCGAGATCCTGATGGCCAAAGGGCTTAAAGTTGTGGCTGTCCGTCACCCAATGCCTTACGGTGATCTGGTTGCTCAAAAAGTACAGCGCTTTGCCACGGTTAAAGACCTTGCCAAGCACAAATGCACCATTGAAGAGATGGAAGAATATGAACCTCATGTTGTTCGTGGCAATGTAATTTATGCAGGGGTTGATTATGAGGCTATCCTGCGTGCTGCCGAGAAAGATCCGGATGGCTGTGATATCATTCTCTGGGATGGCGGCAACAATGACTTTCCTTTTTACAAGCCAGATCTGATGGTTACCGTTGCCGATCCTCACCGTCCGGGTGCCGAAGTTAATTATTATCCGGGCGAGGTGAATATCCGCATAGCCGATGTGGTCGTTTTGAATAAAATCGATTCAGCCTATCCCGAGCATATAAAAACAGTTCGTGACAATATTCAGAAAATCAATCCAAAGGCTGTTGTGGTCGACGGTGCCTCCCCCATCCGTGTAGATGATGAGTCGATCATCCGTGGCAAAAAGGTGTTGGTCATTGAGGATGGACCTACCCTTACCCATGGTGAGATGAAAATCGGAGCTGGTGTGGTTGCTGCCCAGAAGTATGGTGCTGCCGAGTTGGTTGATCCGCGGCCATATGTGGTTGGTAAACTTGCTGAAACATTTCAGATATATCCAAACATAGGTCATCTGCTGCCTGCCATGGGTTATGGAGCACAGCAAATCAAAGACCTTGAGGCTACCATCAATAAGGTGCCCTGCGATTCAGTGGTGATCGCCACCCCCATCGACCTTAACCGTCTGGTGAAGATAAAGAAACCAAACACACGTGTTTATTACGATCTCCAGGAAATTGGGAAACCTGATCTGACCGATATCCTGAATGGATTTCTCAAAAAACACAAAATAAAATAGTTGTTCAAATCCCGGTCGTTGCCGGGATTTTTTTTTAATTTTGTTTAGATGAATATCAAACGTTAACATCCAGATAATGAAAAACAAAAGTTTAGTTTCCATCAATGATTTCACGCGGGAGGAGCATATTCGCATTCTCGAACTTGCCGGCGCCTTTGAAAAGCGGCCAAAACAGCGGATCCTTCAGGATTTTGTTGTCGCCACCCTGTTTTTTGAACCCTCCACCCGAACCCGTTTGAGTTTCGAAAGTGCGGCCACCCAATTGGGCGCCAAGGTTATCGGGTTTACTGATGCAGCCAGTTCCAGTGTTCAAAAGGGCGAATCACTGCGGGATACGATTCTGACCGTTTCTAACTACTGCGATATTATTGTGATGCGACACCCAAAAGAAGGGAGTGCACGCTTTGCAAGTGAAGTTTCAAAAGTTCCTGTGATCAATGCCGGAGATGGAGCCAACCAACACCCTACTCAAACATTGCTGGATATGTATTCTATCAGGAAAACCCAGGGTTCACTCGATAATCTGAATATTGCGTTTGTTGGTGACCTGAAATATGGAAGAACCGTTCATTCCCTGGTTCAGGCACTCTGTCATTACAACACCACCTTCCACCTTGTTTCTCCGATTGAGCTGAAGCTGCCCAGTGCTGTGAAAATGGATATTAAAAAACGAAACCTTGTATATTATCAATCCACTGACATCCATGATGTCATTCCAAAGGTTGATATTCTTTATATGACCCGAATTCAGAAAGAGCGGTTTTCGGATCCGCTGGATTATGAAAAGGTAAAAAATGCCTATGTGTTGCGGAATAGCATGCTTGAGGATACAAAGTCAAACCTGAAGATTATGCATCCCCTACCCCGGGTCAATGAAATCACCTCTGATGTGGACGAAAACCCAAAGGCATACTACTTCACACAGGCATTAAACGGGGTTTTCGTAAGGCAGGCGCTACTTGCATCCATTTTGGGTGTTGTTGATTAATCGAAAAATATCGAATCATGGAAAAAAAAGATTTAAGAAAAGAACTGAAGGTATCGGCCATTGAAAATGGAACGGTAATAGACCATATCCCTTCAAAAAGCGTATTCCAGGTTATCAAGATTTTAAACCTGACTGAATACCAGAACCAATTGCTGATTGCAACCAATCTCGATAGCCAGAAAATGGGAAAAAAGGGGATTATCAAAGTCAGCAATAAATTCTTTAAAAGCGATGAGATCAATAAAATTTCACTCGTTGCTCCTACCGCTACCCTCATCATTATTAAAGATTTCGAAGTCATTGAAAAGAAAAAAGTTGAGGTGCCGGGCTATGCCGAAAATATTGTAAAGTGTTTCAATCCAAACTGCATAACAAACAATGAAGACATAGCCACAAAGTTCACCGTGATCGATAAAAAGGATTTGAAGCTGCGTTGTCATTATTGCGAGAAAATAACGGCGCGCGACAATATTTCGTTCAGATAATGATTCACCATGTTGCATCGGAGAATCATTAACTTTGCATTCTATTATGAAACGATCCGTAGTTGCAATTTTAATTTTATTTCTCACCACGCCCCTTTTCTGCCAGATGAATCGGCCGGATACGCTATCCAATAGTTCATCGCGGTTTTTTCAACCCAAAAAATTTGATTACGGCGTCACACTCGGTTCAGAATTTTCCTCCATGTCGGGATTTGGATCAGCGCTAAAAACCTATGTCACACCTCATGTCACCTATAACCTGAACAAGCGGCTCAGCATTGGAGGCGGGTTCAGTATTATTCAGACAAATTATTTCGGAGCAAAACCCTATTTCCAGAGTGAACAAAACGCATTCAGTAACGGCAGTTATACAAGCGCCATGCTTTTCGTTAATGGACAATATATTGTGAATGAACGACTTACGGTATCCGGTTCTGCCTTTAAACAATTTCCAATCACCAAAGATCCATTGCCATATAATCCATTCAACCCGGTTTCATCCAATGGAGCACAGGGAATAGACTTCAATGTTGTTTATAAAGTTGGCAGGAATGTTTATATCCAGGCAGGGTTTCGCTACACCGACGGGGTGAATCCCTATAACACGAACCGATATTACAGTGATCCATTTCAATCCGGGTCATTTGTTCCGGGCGCTGGATTTGGCTGTCCCAGGTGGTAGGTTATTTTTCAGCGAAATGATCAGCAATATACTTTAACGCTTCACTTATATCCATGGCATTGCTGGATGGCCCCACCCGGATAAAAAACTCCTCATTGAACCCGGGCTGCCTGAGAAACACAGGTCTGTTGCTGCGAAGGCAATGAACCATACAAACTGTTTTTTCCTCCATTTTTTCAAGATGGGTCCTGATGTACCGGCTCACATCTCTTCCAAGGCAAGTGCGGATGAGTGTCCATAAATGCAAAAGGAATTTATCTTCATTGACAAACTTATCACTTTCAACACCTTCAATGGAACCATCATCCCGAACTCCAATCAGCAATGTTCCTCCATCGGAATTAAGAAACGCAGAAATGGTTTTCAGGCAGGCTCTTTCTACAGCCTGATTTGTTTTTCCTGCCCTGATGTCCCATCTAAGCGTCGATTTGAACTCAATTGCATCAGTCTCCCCTTTATGGATCAGCATAGTCACCTGCTCTCCTGCATCAGATTTAACCTGGCCGCATTGGAGGTAATCCATCACACGGACCACATCCATCAACAGAGAATCATATTCCGTTTCTGGCTGTATCTGCATGGACATCAGACATTTGACATATTCAATGGGACCAATGGTTCCTGTAACAAGAACCAATGGGAGAACCAGTGCCGCGTGATGTTTCCCGCTTAAAGCTTGTACCACAGCTTTTTGTGCTGCCGTAAGCCGGTTGTAAGTTAACTTCAGCAATTCGGGAAAAGGGTGGGTGTCAGTATCCTGAAGATCTACCTCACTCATGGCAGTGCCCACAAAATTGTTAATTGATTTTATCAGAGCCGACAGCGTAATGAACGCAAAAGAAAATAGTTTGTCATCGGGCTGGAAGGGCTGAAAGTTATTTTTTTCAGTGGTCTTGATAATGACCACAGGGTCAGAATTCAACAGTATTTCCCACCCGGACTCAAATGGATCGGCTCCTGTTTCAATAACATCCTTCTGGAATGAGTAAAGGATGGGTGCCGAAAGGGTGGTATTCTTTTCAACACCTTGAAAAATCAGGTCTGTTATTATTAACTGGATCAGGCGCTCTGATTCATGGCTGATTTCATTTCCCAGGGGAGTCAACAATGGGCTTATCCCCTGAAAAACCTGGTATTTCTTATCCCGTTTAATGATATCAAGCAATTCAGGATAAATTTCAAAACCGGCGTTACCCAGATACTCAGCAAATGTAGTCATTGGTATATTTAATTTGAACCAGCTGCCAATCTTACTTCACAAGACAAAACTAGCAAATTATTCGCAGCCGTTTTTTTGATTTGTCAAACTTTGTATCTATGGCAGTAAATAAGATGGTCATTTACCATCCCTGCGGCCTGCATGAAGGCATAGCAGATTGTACTTCCGATAAACTTAAAACCGCGGGCTTTCAAAGCTTTACTCATTGCATCCGACTCTTTTGATAAAGCAGGAATTTCATTCAGGCTTTTCCATCTGTTGACAAGCGTTTTCCCGCCGGTGAATTGCCAGATATAGGTATCAAAGGTTCCGAATTCTTTTCGAACTTCGAGGAAGCATTTCGCATTCAGCATTGTTCCACGGATTTTCGCCCGGTTCCTTATAATACCGGCATCAGACATGAG
The DNA here is from genome assembly GCA_903945175.1 of uncultured Bacteroidales bacterium. Classification (GTDB taxonomy): domain Bacteria; phylum Bacteroidota; class Bacteroidia; order Bacteroidales; family FEN-979; genus CAIVAT01. The sequence goes on from CAJAUM010000058.1 coordinate 21,137, forward strand.
CCTTTCAAAATCTTTTTCATCGTATTCAGCGATTTTATTCGCATCGAAACCATCAAATGCTTTGCGAAAATTCTCACGCTTATGCAGGACTGTTTTCCAGCTAAGGCCGGCCTGAAAGGCATCCAATACCATGTATTCAAAAAGCTTCTGATCATCGTGAAGAGGAATGCCCCACTCCTCATCGTGGTACCTGATCATTAACTGGTCGTTGGAAGGCCATGAACAAGAGGAAATTTCTGTCATAGGATGGGGGCTTTTGAATGACGAATGACGAATAACGAAGGTACAAAAATAAAAAGTCAACTTCACAACACGCGTTTTCGCGTAACAAACAATGGCACCACAGATCAAAAAAAATTCAGCGAACGTATTATCACGTACTAGACGCGATTATATTATTGAGTAAACCATAAATCGTTACCTATCTATCCTGTGAAATCCCCTCAAATAAATAAAATAATAATTTTTATAGCCTTCATATTCAGATATATAACTGACATAAATCACTCATTCTCTCCATTGGTCATCTATTTCTGGCCCGCTCTTTGCCTTACCTCCTACCCACATTAAAAGAGGGAAACCGTCCTTCTCATGTAAAGTACGGTATGTGTAATCAAATACAGAAGAATAACGAATAGCAGTAGAAAAAACAATCGGATTAATTGCTAAAGCCACATAAGGCACGTTGCAGTTAAGCAATTCAGCAGTTATTCTTGCTAAAACATCCTTCCCGGTGAAATAACCGTAAGTATGAGGTACCAAGGATTTCGCTTTTTCTTTCAAAGTAAAATCGAAATTATTCTTTATGGCTATCCGGGACGAAATAAACATAGATGCTTTTTCTGACATCATCATAACCTTCTTCGCGTCCCGGATCAAAAAAAATCAACTTTCTTTCAAACTTCAGAAAATTACTGTCTGCGGCTGGCAAACAGCCTGTTGGGCATCAACTATATTTTCACGCAATAATTACTAAAAATAGGAGATAAAAAAATGGGATTAGCATCAGACATGAAAAATTTGACCGAAGAGTTAATCTCTTCATTCAAACAACGGATCACAGAAAATGAAGCGCTTGTAAACGATGTACAAAAAACCCTCAACGGTTTCCGCAAGGATCACCAGGAGATGACCGCCATTTTAAACGCCAATGCGGCTGCTCTCAGAAAAGGCCTTGCCCGTGGGGAGAAAGAACGGCTCAATACCTTCGATGCATTAATGACCAAGATTCTCAGCAAGATCACCTCCATCAGGAAAGAGGTTGTGGCAATTCAAGCTTCTACCCTCAACTTGATAAATGAATTCAAAACAGACAGGGCACAAATGGCTGTTGAGTTGGATAATTCCTTTGCCCAAGGCAGGGCCAAGAGGAGGCAAAACGAAAAAAGCAGAATGAAGGAATTTGACGCCCTGATGAAAAAAATCAACGATGATGTTAAAAGCATTAACGATGAAGTTGCGGAAATTTTCAAGAATACGAACGATATGCTCGACCGGTTTGAAAAAGAGCATACGGATATGACGGATGAACTCTGGGAAGAACTGGGCAAAAACCTGGCTGAAAGAGTGGAATATACGAGGGCATTGCTGAAAGGGTTCCACAAAAGGTTATCGGAAATCAGCAATGAAAACCATAAAATGGCTCAAAAACTGAGAAAAGACCTTGTCAATGGTGAAACAGAAAGGCTTAGTGACTACAATGGCATCATAAAAGGCATCCATGTGTCCATTAAAGGCATCCGTAACGAAGTGAACAATATCAAAAAGTACACTGGAGGAATGCTTGATGATTTGCTGCAGAATCGGGTTGAAGCATCAGCTGAATGGAAAAAGATGCAAGATACAATGGATCAGATCAGGAAAACCGGTATTGTCACGACTGTGGAGGAAGCAAAGAAAGAGGTAAAAAAGGTGGCCCCTGCTTTTACTTCATTTACACAAGAGCCAGAAATATTGGAACAGAACGTACTGGGTTTTATCGACACGCATGCAGAGGGTGTGAAAATATAGTTCAGGAAAATGAACATAAAAATAACCGAGTATTCAATGTATTGCAACTGCGGAATTGAATTCCGGCCGTTGATACAAACTTATCGAAACATATACCTGGTTTGCACTTGCGGAAAAATGAAAACAGTAAAAAGAAGGTTGTGGTTTGTTCATTACGCCAGGTCTTTAAAAGGATTCTGCTCATCCAAACTAATAAGTTTCTTGTTACTATAGCATATCCAACAAGTGTGAACCGGGTATAAACTGAACAGGTATTATGGAAAACGATTACAACTTTGCCAGTAGCAATGATGGTCTGACATCTATTCTGGATGGTCTTGACTCCCTGGTTTATGTGGTCGACTTTAATACTTATGAGATTTTGTTTATTAATAAAAATGGTCGTAACATTTTGGGAGATATATTGGGTAAAAAATGCTGGCAAACCATTCAGGCAGATCAGGTAGGCCCATGTTCATTCTGCACGAGCGGCAAATTGTTGTCGGATTCGGGGATCCCGACCGGAGTGTATCAATGGCAGTTTCAAAATACGGTTACAGGCAGATGGTATGACTGCCGCGACCAGGCAATTCCCTGGAAGAACAAAGGTTTGGTCAGGATGGAAATTGCAATCGATATCACCGACCGCAAACAGGCCGTAGAGCAATTGTTGCAAAGCGAGGAAAACTTCCGTTCAATATTTGAAAATAACTCCACAGCAATGGCCATCATTGAACCGGATACAACCATTTCAATGGTAAATGAAGAATATTGCAAAGTGGGTGGGTTCACCAGGGAGGAGGTTATCGGAACGAGTTGGACTCAACAAATCCCCCCCCCCGACCTTGAACGATTAAAAGAATATAACCGCCGCCGACTGATAAACCCAAAGGATGCCCCTGATAAATATGACTTTACCTTCTATAAAAAAAATGGCGAGATAAGGCATTCTCTAATGTCGATCACCATGTTGAAAAATCGGAACATAATTGCATCATTTATTGATATCACCGAACGGAAACAAGATGTGGAAAAAATCCGATATCAGTCAACTTTACTTGAAAATGTTTCCGACGCCCTCATAGCGACTGATATTCAATTCAACATACAATTCTGGAATAAAACAGCCGAACTGCTCTACGGATGGACATCCTCCGAAGTTATAGGACAGCCATTGGAGTCATTTATCACCAATGACTATCTTGGATGTTCGCTCGATATTATTCTCCAAAAGATTTCTCAGGATGGTTACTGGAAGGGCGAGATAACACAAAACCATCGTGACGGGACCCGAATTCCCATTATTTCAACTGTTTCGGTGGTAAAAGATGACACAAACCAAACGGTTGGTTTTATCGCCCTCAATCGCGATATCAACGAAAGAAAGCAAGCTGAGAGACTGCTGAAAGAAAGTGAGAAAAAATACAGATCAACATTAAATGCATCACCCGATGGTATTGTACTTACTGATATTAAAGGAATCATTACCGATTTTTCAGATATCGTCGTTGAATTATTAGGAATCGATTTAAGAGATGAACTGATTGGCACGGATTTTTTCAGTTTAATTCCATCTGATGAAAAGCATAAGATGGATGAATTGATTGAAAGGACAATGAATGAAGGGATTGCCCAGCAAATTGAAATACCTGTCAAAAAGAAAAACCAATCTTTATTTTTGGGAGAAATCAGTTCAACTTTAATACAAGGGTTGGAGGGGGCCCCCTTATCATTCATGATCATGATCCGCGATATTTCCCAGCGTAAAAAAATGGAGATAAAGCAGATCCATGCCGACCATATGGCCAACATAGGCGAAATGGCCTCAGGCCTTGCACATGAAATTAACCAGCCATTGAATATCATTTCTATGGTGATGGATAAACTGTTGTTTGAGGCTGCCAAAACTGAAACGATCGATTTCGAATTCTTTAAAATTAAATCAGAAAAGATTTTCGAAAATTTAATTCGCATCAGAAATATCATCGACAATGTCAAAGCTTTTTCAAGAAGCGATGATGATTATGTCATTACATCATTCAACATTAATTCAAGTATCGAAAATGCAGTTTCATTGATTACGGAACAGTTCGAACACCTGGGGATCAGCCTAAATCTTCAGCTCGAAAAAAAGATTCCCAATATTTACGACAATATAGATAAATTCAAACAGGTCATCATCAATCTGCTGACCAATGCCAAAGATGCGGTAATTGAAAAGAAAAACAAACAGGATGAAAGTTTTGACATGATGGTTGGCATTAGGTCTTACCTGGAAAATCAATTTATTATCGTTGAAATTGCCGACAATGGCATCGGCATCAGTATGGATGATATCCACAATGTCATGCTTCCATTTTATACCACAAAGGAAACAGGTAAGGGTGTCGGACTCGGATTATCGATATGTTATCAGATGTTGAAGGAAATGGGAGGAACCATTGAAATTACGAGTGACAGCTCTTCGGGGACAAAAATCAAACTGGCTATACCTGAACAAAAGAAACAGCAAAGATGGAAATAGATGACCGTAAAAAAGTCCTGCGCCAAAAGGCTGAAGCGTTGCTGAAAAAGAATTCAGAATCCGAAATTCTGGAACTTATTGAGGAGTTGGCCATTCAGAACGAAGAGGAGACGAATCGGGCAAATGAGCTGATCAATGCCAACAAAGTGCTTGCTTTTCAACAGGAGAATCTCAGAAAGATCGCCAGCCTGGTGCCCGGAGTTGTTTATCAGTATCTTTTGCGCCCCGATGGCACCTCTTGTTTCCCTTATGCCAGCGAGGCTATCAAAGAGATATACCGGGTAAGTCCCGATGAAGTTCGTGAAGATGCATCGTCTGTATTCGCAAACCTTCACCCTGATGACTTTGCCGGCGTTGTCGCTTCCATACAGGCATCGGGACAAACGCTCACCATGTGGCAACATGAGTACCGGGTGAAGTTTTCCGATGGCACAATCCGCTCACTATACGGCCATGCTGTCCCGCAACGGGAGGAGGATGGATCAGTCCTCTGGCATGGCTTTATCACCGACATCACCGAACGCAAACTGGCAGAAAACGAACTGTATCAGGTATCTGCCCGTTTGGCTTTGGCCACCCGTGCCGGCGGTATTGGGACATGGGACTACGATAGTGAGCACAACATCCTTGTGTGGGATGATCTTATGTATGAGCTCTATGGCATTGAAAAAAACGATTTCGCCGTGATGCATGATTCATGGAAAACAAGCATTCATCCTGATGATCTGGAACGGAGCATCGCTGAAAGTAAAAAAGCTCTATTGGGCGAAAAAGAGTATGATACCGAGTTCAGAGTAACCTGGCCCGATGGTTCTGTTCACAATATCCGGGCGCTTGCGATCATTCAACGCAACAGCTCCGGCCAAGCCTTGCGAATGATCGGCACAAACTGGGACATCACTGAACTCAGGAAAGCAGAGAAAGAAAAACTGGATGATTCAGAAAACAGGTATCGTTCCATTTTTCAGGGAAGTCCCGATGGAATTCTGATATTTGACAAATTAACCAAGACCATCCTTTTTGCCAATCCGAAGCAATGCGAGGTTCTAGGATATACCGAAGATGAACTGAAAACGATGACCATTGCCGGAATTCATCCGTCAGATACTTTTCAAGATACCCTTGCTGAATTTGAAAGCCTAGCGCGCGGGGAGAAAACCATGGCCTCAGATATTCAATGCCTCAGAAAGAACGGGGAGATTTTTTACGCGGATATCGCATCAAGTTTCATGACCATAAACGGCAGAACATGCATTGTGGGTTTCTTCAGGGACATCACCCAGCGCAGGCAGGTTGAGGTGTCGCTTAAAGATGCCCTGGTAAAAGCCGAAGCAAGCAATCGCCTTAAAACGGCCTTCATTAATAACATTTCACATGAGGTTCGTACACCGCTCAATGGGATCATGGGATTTGGAAGCCTGCTCACCGATCCGAAACTTACTTCTGAAGATCGGCATCGGTGCAACCAATTGCTGAAAGCCTCAGGCAACCGCCTGATAAATACCATTACCGACTATATGGATATCTCGCTGATTGCATCCGAAAATATAGAAGTCAGCCTCAAACCGGTCAATGTGAGTGACCTTCTGAAAGAATTACAAGCCAAATTTCAGGACTCCTGTAATGTCAAAAAGTTAGCGTTTAATCTTACAATCCCCTTGGGACAGGAACACTTCACGTTAATCACCGATATTGATTTGCTGCGAAAAATCATCTCCAGTTTATTGGACAATGCCATCAAATTTACCAGCCTCGGATCCATTACCTTTGGGTATTCGGTAACATCGAATACCGTTGGTTTTTACATCCATGATACCGGTATCGGGATTGCCCCTGAGTTTCACCAGCGGATATTTGAACCCTTCATGCAGGAAATTATTTCCGATACCCGCGGTTATGAGGGAAGCGGGCTTGGCTTATCGATCATCAAAGGTTTCCTGAAGCTGCTGGAAAGTGACATCCGTCTTGAATCGGTCAAAGGACAAGGCGCTTCATTTTTCTTCTCCTTGCCAATGAAACAGGAAACCACCAAAGAACATGAAGCCATCGCTCCCCCGGTCCGGCATGCTCAGATTATTAGCCCGGTGGTTCTGATTGCCGAAGATGATCTCTCAAGTGATTTGTACATTGAGATCATCCTGAAAACTATATCCGCAGTTGTTTTAAAGGCCGCAAACGGGAAAGAGGCCGTGGAGATGTGCCACCTGCATCCGGAGATCTCTCTGGTGCTGATGGATCTGAAGATGCCGGTGATGGATGGTTTGGAAGCCACCCGGCAGATCAAATCATTCAAAAAGGAACTGCCAGTCATCGCCGTTACCGCATATGCTTTCAGCAAGGATAAAAAGAAAGCCCTCGAGGCCGGATGCGACGACTTCCTTTCAAAGCCTGTAAGCAAAGCAGAATTGCAGGATAAACTTCGAAAGTATGGGCTTATGGAATAATCATCAAAAACAGAAAAAATAAGGAACAAAGATGGGACATCAAAATTTATTTCAGAATACAACTTCAAAAAATGCATGGAAGGGTTTTGCTATTCTGATCGCCGGACTTTTTCTTACAACCATAGCTGCAATCTATACAGAACGACAGGTTGAAATCCATTCAAAACGTGAATTTACACTGGCTTGTAATGAAATAACAGCCAAAATAACCACCAGGCTATACTCACATGCCCAGCTTTTACGCAGTGGGTCTTCATTTTTTGCAGCTTCCGATGCAGTATCACGACAAAACTGGAAAAGCTTTATTGCCCATTTGAGATTGAATAAGAATTTACCTGGGATCCAGGGAGTCGGATTTTCAGTCATAATACAAAAAAATCAGTTAAAACATCATATTCAGACAATCAGGAAGGAGGGATTCCCTGATTACAATGTCAAACCGGCCGGTAATAGAGAACTTTACACTTCCATCATTTATCTGGAACCTTTTACCGATCGGAACCTGAGGGCATTTGGTTACGATATGTATTCGGAACCGGTGAGAAGAAAAGCTTTGGAACAGGCCAGGGACCTTGATCTGGCTACGCTTTCTGAAAAAGTAACGCTGGTTCAGGAGACCGATAAGGATTTGCAGACCGGCGCGTTGATGTTCGTTCCGGTTTATCGCAAAGGGTTTCCGCAAAATACCGTTGAGCAGCGCCGCGCTGCGATTATGGGTTGGGTGTATAGTCCCTACCGTATGTACGATTTAATGCTTGGTATACTGGGCCGATGGGATTCAACCGAAAATAGCAGAATTCATCTGCAGGTTTATGATAATGACAGTATTTCAAGCAATGCATTATTGTTCGACAGCCAGCGAAACAGCACAGCTAACCACAATGACTTACCTGCCCGGACAATTGTTATCCCGGTCAAATTTAATGAGACCACATGGACCCTGTTTTTCAGCCAGTCAATAGAACCATTTTCCTATTTAAAAAACAGCTTAATCGTAATCATCAGCGGCTGTGTAATTAGTTTTCTCTTGTTTGGGTTGTTCTTATCATTGTCAAACACAAAAACCAGGGCAAAGAAAATGGCGTTCCAGTTAACGATGGAGCTGAGAGAAAGTGAGAAAAGGTTTTCGTTGTTCATGGACTATTTACCTGCCATCGTTTTTTTTAAGGACAAGGAAGGCAGAACTCAGTTTGTGAACAAGTATATGGATAACGCCATGGGCGCTTCGGCATGGCTGGGAAAAACCATGTATGAAGTTTTTCCCAACGAATTCGGAAAAAAGTTGATGGCTGATGATTTGATGGTGATGAAACTGGGCTATCAGGGAATGGAAGAAAGCATCGTTCATCCCGACGGGAAATTGCACTATTATGAAACGCGAAAATTTGTAATCCCCCGGGATGGTCAGCCGCCTTCCCTTGGAGGTATTTCCTTAGACATCACCGATCGCAAGCAGGCGGAGTCCATTCAGCAGGAGATTCTTGATCGTTTGGTGAAAATTGCCAGTATTGTTCCCGGAGTCGTTTATCAATACCGATTGAGGCCCGATGGCACCTCCTGTTTCCCTTATGCCAGTGAAGCTTTGAATGAGATATACAGGGTAAGTCCTGATCAGGTACGGGAGGATGCTTCAGCGGCTTTTGCAAATCTTCATCCCGACGACTATGCCGAAGTGGCGGCCACCATTCAGGCATCGGCCGAAGAGCTGTCGGTATGGCAACATGAATTTCGGGTGAAATTCAGCGATGGTACAATCCGCTCACTTTATGGAAAGTCAGTGCCTCAGCGGGAAGAGGACGGTTCAATACTTTGGTATGGTTTTATCACCGACATCACCGATATCAACAGCCGCAAACTGGCGGAAGCAGAAATCAAACGTAAAAACGAAGAATTGGTATTGCTCAATGCTGAGAAAGATAAGTTCTTTTCAATAATTTCGCATGACTTGCGCAGCCCTTTCAATGCGTTCCTTGGCTTGACTCAAGTGATGGTAGAAAACCTGCCTTCAATGAAACTCGACGAGATTCAAAAGATTGCCCTGGCCATGCGAAACTCGGCCACCAACCTGTTTCGGTTTCTGGAAAACCTGCTCGATTGGTCGCGTATGGAGCAAGGTTTAATCCCTTTCAACCCTGAAACAGAACGCTTGCTGACTATTGTAAATGAAAGCCTGAAAATAACGCTGGAACCCGCAAAAACGAAGGGAATAGAAATTCACCTCGAAATACCTGAGGACCTGGAGATTTTTGCCGATGCCAACCTGCTTCAGGCAGTGATCCGAAATCTCGTTTCCAATGCTGTGAAATTTACACCCAAAGGTGGGAAGGTAACTGTTTCTGCAAAAGTTTCCGTTAATAACAGCGTTGAAATATCAGTCAGGGACACAGGCATCGGCATGAGCCGTGAACTGGTTGAAGATTTATTCAGGCTCGATACCCAAACAAGCCGCCTGGGCACCGAAGATGAACCCAGTACCGGGTTGGGATTACTCCTTTGCAAGGAATTCGTTGAAAAGCACGGCGGGAAGATTTGGGTAGAGAGCGAAGAGGGTAAGGGAAGTACCTTCTGTTTTACCTTACCAACCCGTCTGCAAATACCCTCCTCACGTTAAATTCGGCGCGCTGTTTATACAAAATCTACACCTTTTTCTACTCCGATTGATGGTGTAAAAAACAAAAAACCCCTCCTGAAAGGGGTTGATTTTGTTCAATTTTTGTAAAAAAACAGATAATTTGGACTATCTGCGGAGAGACAGGGATTGTAACCTTTTATAAAACCCGACATCCCCCAACATTCACCCGGATACTAACAATTTGATTTACAATACTTAATATTTTTCAATAGATAAAAGAATATTTTCCAACAAACGTCAAAATATGAAAAAGTGGGTGTAACTTCGTAGGCAAATACACCCAGTTATGGCCATACCTAAATTTTATCTTGAAGGAAGAAGTGACCGTGAAACAAATATACCAATTATCTTACGGTATTCATTCCACGGCATGAGATTAGAATATTATACCGGTGTCCGGGTCGATGAGAAACAGTACATCCCTAAATATTGGAAAACGCAAAAGAATCCGATAAAATCCACAGCCCCTAAAGCCGAGAACCTCAACGAACAGTTGAACATTATCTCCAGCCATGTACACGGTGCAGAAAACGCTGCAAAGGCTGCCGGCATACCATTGTCTGTAGAATATTTCCGGGAATACCTCAATCAAAAACTGAAGGAGAAGCCAAAGGATGATCATAAGATTACCCTTCTGCAGTACTTTGATCAGTTTATTGCAGAAATGAAAAACGGCATCAACCAGAAAACCGGTCATAAGTTAAGCCCTGCCAATAGCGAAAAGTATTCAGCAGTAAAAAATATGTTGATAGCCTTTGGCAAATTCAGGGGTGCTTCAGTAGATTTTCAGGACGTAGATAAAAATTTATACGACGAACTGATAAACTACATGATAACTGAGAAGAAATACGCTTTAAACACTTATGGCCGTCATATCAAGTTCATCAAGACAGTTTTACATAAAGCTACCCGGGACGGATTAAACACCAACATCAAATACCAAAATGCATTTGTTGGTGTAACTGAACCATCAGATAACGCCTACTTGACTGAAACAGAACTCGAAAGTATTTATAAATACGATTTTTCTGCAAAACCCAAACTGGATCGGGTAAGAGATGTATTTCTGATTGGGTGTTGGACTGGATTACGATTTTCAGATTACACGAACATTAGAAAAGAACATGTCAACGGAGACCGGATAAAGCTGGTAACACAAAAAACAAAGCAGCAAGTAATAATTCCCTTGCATCCAACAGTAAAATCCATATTGGAAAAATACGATTACCAGTTACCTCCTGCCATCAGCAATCAGAAATTTAATGATTACCTTCAGGACGTTTGCGAAGCAGCAGAGATCAATGAAACCTATGCTAAGAATATCACCAGAGCCGGCATAAGAGAAGTTATATCTGGCGAAAAATATAAGTTTATTACATCTCACACTGCCAGAAGAACGTTTGCCACAAACGCATACAGGCGAAAAATCTCACCGTTTTTGATCATGAGTATCACCGGCCATAAAACGGAAGCTGAATTTTTGAAGTATTTAAAAATAACCGGCGAAGAAAGAGCGCAAATGTTTGAAGAAATGGCCAAATGGTGATTGTTAATAAGTTTGATTTTGGCTTTCACTCTTTTTACTAATTTCACGCGTGTAAACTTCAGGGAAGATGGCGCTATTCACTACCACAACAGAAACACCTAGAGATGTTGAGAATATTTATCAGGAATTTGAATGCTTTTTTTCTGGTTCAATTAGAGAAGTCCAATCTGAATGGAATAATGATAAAAAGACATATTACGAAAATTCCTTCGAAAATGTTGTTGAAAATAAATTGTTTGAAGGTCATTACATATTCTTAATCAATGAGATAAAAAAACACATTTTAGAACAGTTAGGCAAATACAATTCGATACAAATTCTCTCATTTGTAGAAAAACAAAGAATACATTACGAAAGTTTTTTTCCTGAGAAAAGGAAAAAAGATTTGTACGAAGATTTCCTGGTTATGAATGTTGCAATGGGCGATGAAAGTATCTTGGGTACCAATTATAAGTTAACTGAGGGTGAAAGAACCATGGCAAAACTTGCTTACGAAAAATATTTGGAAGCTTACATTCTATTGGGGCAGGAAATGGAAGCAGTTTTTACAACATTCCTCACCTTTGTTCAAAAATTCGCAATTCAGAATTATGGCAATATCGACCAAAAGCAATTTAAATCTTTTGAGCTTAAACCCAAATTGATTGGATCCTTTATTGACACCCCAAATATTATAGAATCGCATCAGCAATCATTTCCTGTTAATCTGAAAAAAGAATTTTTCAAACGACACCCTAAAGGGTTGGAATTATTAAACATACCAAATATAATATTGGAAGCTTATGGTGTCTTTTGTAAATGCAAATTTCTTGAAATATCCGGTTTCGGTGAAATTCCGCTTCCAGCTTTTGCATTAATGGGGGTTGAATCAGCTAAACAAACAGTACCAGGTAAATGTTTTCAAGCCTACGCCATGGGTTTTCTTGTAGGATATAATGATAATTTAGTGCCATTTATTGATAACCTTACCAGTCGAAAAGAAAAAATCATCTTTGAGGCAATGGGAAAAGGAGCTAAAGGATTCACTGAACGCCAGGGAAATGGCGATGAAGTTTTTTTTTCCGAAGATTTTTATGAATCTGGAGTTTTCGAAGGAAAAAGGTATAAGGCCTGGAGTTATATTTTTGAAACTCCATCACAATTCATGAACTTTTTCAAACATCCTCAAAAGAAACCTCCTCAGAAGAAAAAACAAGCAGAAAAATGGTATGCACTTTATCATATGATTTTAATTGCGATTGGCAAACAAGTACCTAATCCTTTATCAGGTAGTAAGGCCGATACAATCAGATTTGGGAAGGATCAATATGGTACCAACCAGGGATTTTATCAGGAATTAAAAAAAATCGACCTTAATGACATGACCGCCTATGTCAGGAGCCTGCCGCCAAAAGATAGAAAGCAATGGAAAATGATCATTACTAAAATATCAAATAAAGATGCCGATGTTATCTCTTGGCTTAACAAACAACCAAACTAACGGGTAGAAATATCCGCCTGCAATTTATTGTTCCTGATTATCTGACGGTTAGCTCCGGGTAAAATATCCGTTTTATAACTCCATTCTTCCCATTGTAATTTGGCCATGAATTTTAAATCATGGCAAATGCAAAATGTAATTTTATCTTCAGTTTCAATTCCCGACCTGGTAGATTTAATCGCCTGTGAAATTGAAACCCGGTTACACAATCGGGAGCGACCCACCCCCACCCCAGAACCTCAACGATTATATGGCGACCGATCAGCGGCGCAATACCTGGGATGCACTCCTTTAACAATTCAAAAACTCAGAAAATCTGGAGAAATCCCCTACTATCGGTATGGCCGGAAGTTCTATTTCATAACGTCCGAACTTGATCAGACATTGAAAGTGTCTGCCCGGAAGTTTGGCAAACATCAAAAAACAACCTAATGACCCAGGACTTAACTCACTTTTGCCGGCTGGAATCCGATTACAGACATCAAGCTGGCCAAATTAATTAGCCTGCTTTGCCATCAGTTACTCCCACACAATCTGATGATGGACCCGGTCCGCTGGATGAACCAATGGGCAATCTGCCCTTCTAAAATGATTCATTTGAGGTAAAACTGAAAGCCATGAAGGCAAAGGAATATCTGAGATTAAAAGGAAAGCGAGAACTTGAAAATTTCAAGGGTTTCACCGGCGAATATGTTATAACTCCCCCTGAAATGGAGGAGTTCACCAAACAGCAAGCCATCGCCTTTGCCGAATGGCTCGATTCATTTGGATGGCGTCAATTCCAGGAATCAACCTGGTACAATACCATAAGTCATAAGCATAAGGCGACAGATTATTATACTACCGGCCAATTGTACCGGCAATTCCAAAAAGAACAGGAGTAACAATCCAACAGAAAATAATCGGAAAATGTTTCCGAATCGTTGACCAGTGCTGAAGAATTTTTTAACTCGATTCAAATTATTGAAAAATGGCTAAAGATCCTGCATTCTTATTTTACTCCCAAGACTTCATAACAGGTACACAATTTTTTACCGACGAACAATTGGGAAAATATATCAGATTGCTTTGTGCACAACATCAACACGGCCATCTTTCCGAAGTACAAGTGAACTACATATGTAGAACACTTGATCCTACTATTATGAAAAAATTCAAACAGGATACGGATGGTCTATTTTTTAATGAACGATTAGACAATGAGATTAAAAAACGTAAATCATTCTGTAACAGCAGAAGAGAGAATATTACAAAGAGATATAAGGAAAAAGAATCCTACATAAGTAGTACATATGTAGATCATATGTATCTACATATGGAAAATGAAAATGAAAATATATATAAAGATATAAATAAAGATATATCTGGAAAAGGGGGTGTGGGGGAAAAACCAAAATGGGCCGAAAATTTCAAAAACTTCAATCCGGAAATAAAATACGCGTTCGAATCTGAAAAGTTTGGGGCCATGTGGGACTACTGGTTGAAGTACAAAAGAGAACGCAAGGATAAAAAATACACCACTACCGGCGAGCAGGCAACCATAAAAGGTTTGTACGATAAAGCCGAGGGTTCAATAGACAATGCCGATGAAATCATAAATCAGAGCATTCAACAAAACTGGGCCGGGTTGTTTGAGGTAAGAGATCATCAGAATAAGTCACAGGTAACCGACTTGGCTAAAACAGGGAGGGTTTTGAACTAATGATAACGATTCAGGCAAACATAAAATCCGAAGGTGTATCCTACTGTGACTTGTCGGTGATAATCGAAAAGATTAGAACCGGCGGCAGCAAGCTTGCTTTGGTTAAAGAACTTCGGGCGTTGCGCCAGGCAGATGTTGAAAAATACAAAGCCAGAAAAAGTGAAATGCCGGCGATTATCTTCCAGGGAAAGTTCAGCAGGCGTGCCAATGAATCACTGGTCGAGGCATCCGGATTGATGATCTTGGATTTCGACCATACCGGCATTGAGTTGAAAGAACGGCTAAAGACAATCCCTTTCATCTACGTTTCTTTCGTCAGCCTTGGTGGCGATGGCGTTAAGGCCCTGGTTAAAATTCCGGTTGTTCAATCCGATGCCGAGTATAAGGAATATTGGTTCGCTGTTGATAAGGCGCTGCGTGATCTGCTACCCGAGGCCATTGATTCTGCCTGTAAAGATATATCCAGGGCTTGCTATTTCTCATACGATCCTGACGTTTACGTGAACAGCGAAGCGATCGTCTTTACCGAGCGATTGCAAAAGGATGAAAAGAAGCCCGTCACACACGAAAAATATGTAAAGAACGATTACAAGCGGGCGATGGTACCGTTAAACTACATCCGATCGGCAGTCGATGGTGAAAGGCACACGAAGATCCTGAAAGCTTCCAGACTCATGGGTGGTTATGTGGCTGCCGGAATCATGAGCGATCAGGAGGCTGTGAGATTGCTCGAACAAGAAGCGTATCACATCGATCCATCCGATTTCCAGATAAATCGCAGGGCAATTATCGATGGCATTGAAAACGGCAAGTCTCACCCGGTAACCGAGGCGCTTGAAGCTGAAATCAAGACAGAGCAGAAATTTGGTAAGCTGTACTTCACGCTCAAAGAGGTTGAGCCAGCCATTGACGAAAAGTTCAAACATGGTATCAGCCGTGGATTTTATGTCGGATGGGATGCCCTAGACGAATTCTACACTCTCAAGCCGGGGACCACCACCTACATCTATGGCGCCCCTTACAGCGGAAAGACAATCCTTTGGTATGAGATCCTGATAAACTGTTCGAGGTTCTATGGCATGAAGCACATTGTGTTTAGTCCCGAAACCGGTGGAGCAGCAGATATCTACATCCACCTGATCGAAATAAGCACGGGAAAAAATTTCTATTCGAATTACGGGAATCAACTTTCCGAAGTTGAGCTTGATGATGCCAAACGCTTTATCGACAAACACTTCATTGTGGTTGATCCCGACGATAACATGCTCTCAGTCGAAGATTTCTATGCCTATTGCGACATTATTGAGAGAAAGTTTAACACCAAAATTCACACCACTACCATCGATCCATGGAACGAACTCTTGCACGACTTCGCCGACAAGGGAAACCGGCAGGATATTTATCTCGAATGGGCGCTGGGTAAAATCCGCCAGAACGCAAGGGCCAACGACCGTCATAATGCCATCATCACACACATTACACAACAGCAAAAGGTTAAAGACGCCAAAGGGAACTTCTATTACCCACCGGCCGATTTCAGGGAGGTTTCGGGTGGCCAGTCCTGGGCGCGAAAAGGGATGAACATGTTGAACATTTATCGTCCGCCCGAGGGGTTGCAGCATGGTGGCATGATCATGCCCGATAACGCTACCATCATCTCTGTACAAAAGGTAAAGCCAAGGGGCGTAGGTAAAAAAGGCGATGCCATACTCTATTTCGATTTCCGGTCACATCGGTTTTATGAAGAAAGATTTGGAGAGCGCTTCTATTCCCGGCAAAAGGGAATAAAAAATGAAGAACTGCAGCTTGATTTTGCACCGGTGCCCTATGTTGACCCGGAAGA
>CAJAUM010000059.1 GCA_903945175.1 uncultured Bacteroidales bacterium
AGTTCAAGTCTTTCACTGGTGCCGAAACTTTTGCAATCCTGCGATCGATAATTGACACTGCGATTAAAAATAATCTGAATCCGTTGCATTCTCTTTCCCAAATTAATGCCCTACATTTGTAGGGGGTGAGTTGTTACAAAGTTAGTAATTGCTAACAAATTTGTAAAAAAATCGATTCTTCCAGGAACGACCAATCGATGGCTGGTTGATTGGGTCGATTAATCTTTTAATAGGGCAAAAAAAGTGTCGAGAAGTTCATCCCCTCTTGGAATCAAATCATAAGAAAAGCCGGAGAGGTGCCACTGGATCACGCAAAAACGCATACTGCCCATGATCATAAAGGCAATTCTTTCGGCAGGCACATCGCTGCGAAAATCACCGGACTCCTGACCGTCCTTTATAACCTGCAAATAAAATGATGATGATTCCAGCATGATCGAAAAGACAATGGAAGAGAGTTCTTTGTCGTTCTGATACAGGCCCTCAGAAAGCAGCACCACTACAATTTCCGGCCGGCTGACAAAAGCCTGGAATTGTCTTTTTACCAATTCCCTTAATTTTTCAACCGGGGTATTATCAGAGTCAACAATGCAGGTAAGCCGGTAGATAATCCTCGATTTAAGGTATTCGAGCACCTGCAAGATCAGATTAGCTTTACTTGAAAAATGCCGGTATAGGGCAGGCTCAGTTACTGAAACCTCACGAGCGAGGTTCTTGGTTGTGAGCATCTGTATCCCTCCCTCACCCATCAGCTTAATGGCTGCATTGATAATCTGCACCTGGCGATCGGAGTATTGGGGTTCAGACATTAAATGTTCGGTATTACCGTGAATTGCAAAAGTATGAAAAACCTTATTCCTTTTTATTTTGTTCCCCGCTGTGTACCATCTCCCAGATTGGGATGATTGGAAGGAACTTGGATAATACAGTGATGATGATTAACGCAAGAAAAATGGTTCCCATGGTGATGGTGATCTCTATGAGTGTTGGTGTATATACTACAAATGAAGGTGGCAGGTGTTGAACCGGAAGGAATGGATGTTCCATGGTGGGAACAACAATGAGATAACGTTTTAACCAGGAGCCTGCAAGCACAAACAAAGCAATGACAAAGGCATTTGCCGGTTTGCGAAAGAATTTGAATACCAGGAAGATGATCGGCAGGATCAATCCAAAAATCTGTGTTCCCCAAAATATCCAGGCATAGTGTCCGCTGAACAACGCATGCAGGTGCACGGCATCAGCCCGCTTTAATTTATATCCCGGGACAAGGAACTCATTGATATTAAAATAAAGGTAAACCAATGAAACAAGTACTAGGAGTTTGGCCATCTTATCAAAGTGAAAATCTGTAATATATGCATTCAGGTGGTAGTTTCTTCTGAAGAAATACATCGCCAGGATTACGGCGGCGGTTCCCGAGACAAAGGCACCGGTCACAAAATAGGGTCCGAAGATAGAACTGTCCCATCCCGGGCGCATGGTCACAGCAAATAGCCATGATGTGACCGTATGGATGGCAAGGGCAATTGGAATGATCAGGATGGAGAGGATCCGGATTCCACGTTGAATGATTTTAAC
>CAJAUM010000060.1 GCA_903945175.1 uncultured Bacteroidales bacterium
ACCTTCAGTTGATGATATGCGGTGAAAATCTTTGATCCTTCCCATCGAAGCCAATTTGCTGTTTGTGCAATAAAACCCGTTGTTACTGGTTTGAAAAAGGGTTTCGGCCTGATATACGAATGTTGAAAACTGACCGTGGAGCCAAAAGGCAAAATGCTTGTGTGCGAATAGCAAAACCGTTGTCCGGCTGAAATGGAAATAAGCCTTCTTTTCGTCGGAAACAGAATTGTCAGTCCTTGTGTAGATCAAATGCAACGAAAAACCTAGCCCATCAGGATATACCGTGAATTTATGCATCGGAGTTGTTTTTGATAATTTCTGTAAGTGTGGGTATCAGGAGTTCAAGCTCCATAATCTTCCTTTTCATTTCAATACTGTGATGGTTATCAATTGCCATGGGCAACTTGATATAAAGTTCTATTTTAAGGTTTTGGCAAGCCTCCAGGATAAGTTTCTGTAAAGGGATGCTTGAGATGATTAGGTCCTTCATGGTTTTCCCCATTTGAAATTTAGTTGGATCTGACTTGCCAACAAATCTATATCAGCAAGGATTTCGCGCTTAGTTGAATTTGCCTGCTCAATCAACCTTTCGATAACGAACCTTGGCAATATTGCGCAATTACCTTGTAGGTAACAGTTTCCCAGGTGCCTGATAACTTGGTTGATATGGGTCAAAGCATCACTGAGCATAGCATATCTTTTCAGAATCTCATCCATAGCTATGTAGCTTTTTCGACAGAATGAATTTTAAAAGAGCAACCCGGTTCAGAAAAAGTATGCAACATTTTAGTGCATTGCAACTCGGCATTTTCTGCAGAAGTAGCCGTAAATGGTTCATTTTTGGGGTATTCGTTGCCGTTGACAAACAATGAATATTTTACATTGAATTTGGATTTCCTCTTCATGTTTCAAGGTGTTATGTTGGGTTTGGGAGATGCCCTTTTTTATAAAAGGACAGGATTTTAGTTTTAGGGGCATAGCCAAACCGTAAAACGGTGTGGCTATTTTTTCCTTTCTGTTTTTATTCATCAAAGAGCTGTATCTGCTCATCTATTTCGCGGCGGTCTGCTTCTTTGAGCAGTTTCCCAATCCGGGCTTCCTGTGCCTTAAGCTGTTCCCATGAATTAAAATCGGGGTTTAAGCGAAGGGTGATTTCTTTTTTGGAACGGTCCATTTCGGTATGGGCTTTTTGGGCAAGCAGTTCGCGACGGACAGTGATGGAGCCGTGAAAATGCTCGAATAGGATTAGGTAACAAGCCATTTTGTATTCGGCTAATTCCCTGCTGTTGCTCCTGATGGAAAATATCCAGCCATAAATCAAGTGTTCCGGCAAACAGGTCATGTTTCTGAGCTGTGCTCCCGGAACCTGCATTGGCTGGACAGCCAATGCAGGTCCTAGAATCGGATCGGCATGAATATTTTTGAATGACCGGGTGTATTCAACTTTTATAGCCTCGCAAACTGGCTTTATGGCGATCCAATAGGTGCCATTTTTTTGAAGGAAAAGCAGGTTTTTGCCCTGAAACGCTAAAAA
>CAJAUM010000061.1 GCA_903945175.1 uncultured Bacteroidales bacterium
ATCGCTGGAATAGACCCCGACGAGGATGCCGATGAGGGTGATGGCGACCTGCATGGTCGACAGGATCCGGGAGGGATTGCTGGCATTGTCGAGGGCCAGCTGCGCCAGCTTGTCGCCATGCCGGGCATCGAGTTCAAGTTTTGACTTCCGGGCCGACACAAGGGCGATTTCCGCCATCACGAAGGCGCCGTTGATCAGGAACAGGAGGAGAAGAATGATGATTGCAGTGAACATATGCAGTGGGTTTTAGACAAAGATAATGGAAAAAATCGTGACGTACTATACACTTTTCTCCAGCGTCCACTTCCAGGCCGGGAGGATATGAATCGTGCGGTCATTCATTTCGATGACTTCTTCAGCATCGCTGGTAATGATGAACCCGTCTTTTAAATCATACTGTTGCATGGCATCCATGAGACCCCTGATCTCCCGTTCACGGGTCTCTGCCGAATCGAGTGTAAAGCAAACCTGAATGGCTACGGTGATCCTGGTGCCATCCCTGATTATGAAATCACATTCATGGCGGTGGCTGTGATAGAACACCTCGTGCCCTCTTCTTTGAAGTTCAAGGAATACGAGGTTCTCCAACATCCGTCCCTGTTCATTGCTAAAGTTGAAACCCAGCCTGCCTGCCAGTGCGTTGTCGATAAAATAGATCTTTTTCGAATTGTGCAGTTGCTTTTTCAGCGCATAATCGAATTTATTTACCTGAAATAACACGTACGTGTTCTGAAGGAATCCAAGATAATTTTTGATTGTTGTGGCATTTTTTACTCCGGCGATCTTTGCAAGGGAATTGTAAGAAGCCAATCGCGAAACATTGCTTGCCAGGTAATTGACCAGCTCCAGGAGCTCCCTTTCGTTGGTTAGTTTGTTGCGGACCATCACATCCCTGTATAAGATGCTTTCGTAGAGTGATTTCAGATAGACCTCGCTCCTGTTTTTCAGGTACGCAGGAAAACCACCGTTGACAAGGTATTCAGAGAAGAAGCGTTTCAACTCCGATCGCCCCCTGGTGCTTGAAATATCACCCGGTTTAAGCGTCTTTTGGTTGAATTGCAGAAATTCGGTGAATGAGAAGGGATACAATTCAATTTTTGAATATCTTCCGGTAAGATGTGTTCCCAGTTCACGGCTTAACATGGTGGCGTTGGATCCGGTGACAAAGACTTTATTCCCGTGATCATGCAGGCGGCGCACAAATCGTTCCCATCCGCTGACATTCTGGATTTCATCAAAATAAAAGGTCTTTTGGAGGCCGAACAGTTCGATGAAGGTTTCATAGAGCAGTTGGAAATCGTGGATTTGAAAGTTGACAAGCCTTTCATCATCCAGGTTCAGGTAATAGTCGTGTTCCATGCGCCCTGATCTGATCTGATGCAACAGGGTGGACTTACCGCATCGCCTGACGCCCGAGATTACAGTGATTTCCTCACCTTCATCCATGGCTGAAGGAATGATACGTTTAACGTTTCCTTCGTCCCACGAAAGCGATTGCTGATCAAATATGACTGACTTGAGAAGTTCCTTATCCAAAATGGCTGAATTGAATTTCAGCACAAAGATAATATGTTTCTATTCGTAATGCAAACTTTGAGGCTAAAGTTTCTATTAACAATAGGGGAACTTAATGTTTGGTTCATTGTTTGGGCGTGACGGAAAAATTTGTCATTTGTCATTTGTCATTTGTCACTTGTCACTTGTCACTTGTCATTCGTCACTCGTCACTCGTCACTCGTAACTGGTTTTACCAGCTTGCCTGTTTTCCGGCGCCATGGCCAGCGCCCCCAGCGTCTTTTGCTGGGTAATGCTCAGCGATTCCCAAAGAGAGAGGAAATAATCCTCCTGGTTGTTATTCACCCGGTTCAGGGCCATCTGCAGGGTGCTTTCATCTAATAATTTGCTGAACAGCGCGCATTCAATCATTTCAAAAGCCAGGTATTGCACATAGTAGGGAATATTTTCAGCCGTTTCAATGACCTTCCGGATCAGTTCCTGCTCATAGGGTAGCTTAAGGGGATCAAATCCTTTGCGGATGTAAAGTTCCCATTTCTCTGCTGCAATCTTATTCAGGTAAAACAGTTTCCCGAAGTTGTAAAATGCCCGGTTTTTCCGTGTCACCATGCCCAGCAACATGTGCTTCTTGCTTCCCATAACCACATAGCTTACCTTTTGATGGTACTGGATCACCGACCGGAGCTCCTTTTCAAACACCTCCCCCCCGAAATTCTCAATCTCCTGAAATTCGTCAAAGATCACGACCCATCTCTTTTTTCCAGCCAATTGCTCAGAGAGACCCACAATTTCACTGAACGATTGCTGCTGGTTATGACGATCTATCTCAAGCGACACCACAGGCGATCCGTCGTTTTCGACTCTGATGACGGGCCGTACCGGCTATAATTATCCGTTTTTGAATAATTCACTTTTGAATAATGGAAAGATACTAGAAAAAGTAACAGGGTAACAGGGTGACAAGACAAACACCATATAGGAATGGCGCAAACAAGGACTAACTTTGGTATTTTAGGGGGCCCTAAGAAAGTAAGCCAACATCACCTTGAGGCTAAGACCTCTTTGACAAG
>CAJAUM010000062.1 GCA_903945175.1 uncultured Bacteroidales bacterium
ACATACGATCCGTCTTCCACAAACCGTGTTGAATTCCGCACATTGTCCACATTCCCGCCGCCAACAGCCCGGGGGATGTCGGTGATGGTATTTGTCGGGGTCCAGCGGTTCAAAACAGACACCGATTGGTTTTTGCTGTCAAACATCCCCTCCAGGTCGATGCGGGTGGCGTTGAAAATATCGTTGCCATAGCTTCCCTGGACGAACAAATTGAGATCGAACTTCATAAATTTGAAGGTGTTGGTGATCCCAAAGATGTATTTTGGCTGGGCATTCCCGATCACGGTGCGGTCGCCGGGGTCAAGGATCCCGTTGTTGTTCACATCCTTGTACATCAAATCCCCTGTTTTCGGATTAACTCCTTCGGAGATATAGCCGAAGAAGGAGCCCAGGGGCAGGCCGGCCTTCACGATGGAAACATCCTGGTTGTTGCTGTAGATCCGCCCAAAATAGTACACATCGGTATATTGGAGGCCGGTAACTTTATTGCGGTTGAAGGACATGTTAAAACTGGTCTCCCACCTCAACTTTTTATTGAGGTTCACCGAGTTGATGTTGAATTCAATCCCCTTGTTTTCGATGGTTCCCGCATTGGTCTGGATGCTGGTAATCGGCAGGGTATTGGGTAACTGGACATTCAGCAGCACGTCGCTGGTCTTTTTCAGGTAGGCATCCACATTCACCGTAATGCGGCTGTTGAACATGGTAATGTCAATCCCGATATTTGTCTGTGCCGTGGTCTCCCATTTCAGGTCAGGGTTGCCGTAGGTGGTTTGCACCGCGCCGGGACCGGAGAGCGGATTGGTTGTGGGACGGGTATAGTAGGAGATCAATCCGAAGCGGGCGTAATTGGAGATGCCCTCCTGGTTCCCGTTTTTACCCCAGCCTCCGCGAAGTTTAAGGTCGTCGATGAAGGTCACATTTTTCATGAATTTCTCGGATGAAATTCTCCATCCGGCCGAAAAGGCCGGCATGGTACCCCATTGATTGGCGAGTTTCGAAGAACCGTCACTGCGCAAGCTTACGGTCAGGTAGTACCTGCTGTTGAAGTCATAGGTCGCCCTCCCGAAAAAGGAGGCCAGGGCCCATTCCTGCTGCGTGGTGTTCCCTCTCACGCTGTTGGCTGCATTGATGGTTGTAACGGAGGCATTTGCCGGAAAGTCATTCCCCTCCAGGTACGAATCGTTGTATTTGCTTTTTTGAATACTGGCACCTGCCAGGGCCGACACATTGTGTTTGCCGAATGATCTGGCAAAGTTGAGGGTGTTTTCCCAGAGCCAGGTAAAGGTATTTCCCTTGTCGGAACGGCCGATCCCATTCTGCTGGCGGCCATAATTGGTGCGGAAGGGATCCAGGTAATAATCCCACTGGTGGCTGTTGAAATCCATGCCGAAGTTGGTTTTAAAGCTCAGTCCCTTGATGATGGTGGCCTCTGCGGTCATGTTGCCAATGATGTGGTTGTCGATCGACTCCTGGTCGGGGCCCTCCATGTACGCGATCGGATTTTCCCACGACGGCTGAAAGGGGTTGGGGTCGAACTGGGTTGGATTGGTTTTGCTATAAACACTGAGGAATGGCGGGGTATTGAGGGCGCTCATGATCACGCCCCCCCTTCCTGAGCTGGCATTGTCGGGCGTGTCTTTGGTCTGTAACCTGAGAATGTTGATGTTGGTCCCGAATTTAAGCCAGGGGCGCAATTCATTGTCGAGGTTGACCCTCACCGAGTACCGGTCAAAGCGCGCGGGCTTCACGATACCCCTGTCGCTGAGATATCCGATGGAAACGAAGTACTGCGATTTCTGGGAGCCCCCCGAAAAGGAGAGCTGGTAAGATTGATTGTAACCGGTACCGAAAACCGAATCGGGCCAGTTAGAGTATCCTGTGGCACTTGGATCGAGGGGACCAAGCTTAATCTCATCCATCAGGTCACGATATTTTTTTGTGGAAAGTACCTCTAACTTTCTCCCCAGTTTTGAAAATCCGAAATAGGTGTTAAAGCGAATGGTCGGGGCGCTCTCTTTTCCACGCTGGGTGGTGATCAAAACGACCCCGTTGGCTGCACGGGCGCCGTAAATGGAGGAGGAAGAGGCATCTTTCAGCACACTCATCGAGGCAATATCAGCCGGGTCTAACCCGCGGATATCGGTGGTGGGAACCCCGTCAACCACATACAGGGGGTCGTTGCCTGCCAGAACGGAGGTTGATCCGCGCACCCGCACTGAAATGCCGGAACCGGGCTTGCCCGAAGGCATCACGACCTGAACGCCCGCCGCCTTGCCCTGCAAAGCCTCCACCGCTGAAACCATGGGCCTGTCCCTGATCGCCTTCTGGTCGATGGTAGATACTGCCGTGGTTAAATCCTTTTTCATCTGGGTGCCATACCCGATGATCACCACTTCGTTGAGCGTGGTGGTCTCTTCAAGCAGCACCACATCCATGGTGACCTGGTTCGTCACGGCGATCTCCTGTGTAACATACCCGATACAGCTGAACTTGATCACCTCGTTGGTAACCTTGATCTGGTAGGCGCCATTCACATCTGTAACGGTTCCCAGTGAGGTCCCTTTCAACTGAACGGTAACGCCGGGTATTCCAAGCCCGCCGGCATCAGTAACTTTACCGGTGATCGTCCTGCCCTGCCCGAACACGGAGATGGACAAAATGGTGAAAAAAAACAAAGTAAACAACCTGTTCATAATGGATATGTTTTACGAATTACCTGATTATCAGTTTATTTGTAGATATTTTTCCTTCTGAATTCAATGCGATGCAATACATTCCTTTTGCAAGGGCTGAGAGATCGATCAGTGTGTTTGGCTTAACGGCGGTAAACTGAAATACACCTATACCATATAGGTTGTACACGGTGCCGGTGGCAGATGTTCCGAAGGGAAGATCGATCCGGAGTTTTCCATCGGTAGGATTGGGGAAAAGAAAGGAATGGTCCTTGTCCTGATTGTTGCTGCCATCCTTTGGATCTTCGGTCGATGCCGGGTACTGGTATACCCTTACATAATCGATCATCATTGTTGCCAGATAGAGCGAAGGGTCGATG
The DNA here is from genome assembly GCA_903945175.1 of uncultured Bacteroidales bacterium. Taxonomy (GTDB): domain Bacteria; phylum Bacteroidota; class Bacteroidia; order Bacteroidales; family FEN-979; genus CAIVAT01. Next base: position 3,056 of record CAJAUM010000062.1, read on the forward strand.
CCATTCTTTAACCCGCCGGTTTCATATTGGGGATCGCTTCCCATGTTTCCACCCATGGCAATGTTCATGATCAGGAAAAAAGGGAGGTCGAAGGGCCAGGTGGAGAGATTGCGCACTGCCGGAGCGTAGGTATAAAAAGGCACGCTGTCAATCCGGAATTCAATTTTATTGTAGCTCCATTTGATTTCATAGGTGTGAAATTCAGTCTGGCAGGAAGAGATGAATTTTCCCTGGGTATTTACGGTGGCTCCGTGGCTTGAAGGGGTATGCAGGGCGCTGCGAACCCAGCCCGGATCCTTGCCAACATGCTCCAGGATATCGATTTCGCCGCAGGCGGGCCAGCCCTTGGTGGCAAAGTTTTCACCAAGCATCCACAGTGCCGGCCAGGTTCCGGATCCAACGGGAAGTTTAGCGCGGAATACCACGCGGCCGTATTTGAATTCGTGTTTGTTGTTGGTTATCAGCCTGGCCGATGTCCAGGTATATCCCTGCTTTTTGGCATCGATGATCAGCATGCCATTTTCCTGCCGCGAATTCTGAGTGGAGTTTGTATAGGTCTGTACCTCGTTGTTTCCCCATCCTCCGGCGCCCAGATCGTAGGACCAGTTTGCCGGATCAGGGGCCCCGGTTCCTTCGAATTCATCACTCCATACAAGCGTTTCCTGCTGGGCAACGCACAAGAACTGTGCAAATAAGAGGAGGGCGAAAAACATCAGTGATCTCATGCGGCATGTGTTAAATTAATAAGGCAATGATACTGAAAAAAAACAGGAGTGAAGCCGGATCTGGCCCACTCCTGTTTTTTGTCAATCAATTAAATGACAATTACAATTAGCGTTCCAGAATCATAGACCAGGCGGCCGATCCGTCATGGGCGCCAGAGATGTCGACTGATACAAACAAATACTCTTTCGTTGCATTTTTTGTATAGGCCATAACCTCATAGGTATTTGTAGCCGAACCGAAATTTGCAGGGTCGGCACCATTGTTTTCCCCGCCCTTAACGGAACTTGCGATACCGTTGTATCCTTTGTAGAATCCGAGGAATGCAACACCCGGACCTCCGCCTGTCAGTGTGCCGTTCGTCAGGGTGATCGTAGCCCTGGCGGTTCCGGATTCCGGAGTGAAGGTGTATGCATGCGTTGCGCTGCCAAAGCCGGAGCCAAGTGCACTTGCTGCAATCTGTGCATCACTGAAACATCCGTTGGGAGTACCCATATATCCGTCATTGCGCGCACTGCCCATGGTGTTATACGTGAAAACGCCACCAGCGCCGAAGGTGAACTGATCATCCGGCATGCATGTCCAGTCATCTGCACCGGTGCCACCGGTCAGGAAGGCTTTAGGCAAAGTCCACCAGTCACCATTGCCCATACCCGGGCCCACGATAACGGTCTTGTTCCCGACGGCCACTTTCCAGGCAGCCCCCTGCAACAAGGCATCTGTCAACACAGGTGAATTGGTAACCAGGAAATTTGCCTGGGTTGCCGTGGAGGATCCATTGGCATTGGTAGCCGTCAGAACCATTTCATAATAGCCATCTCCGCTGTAGGTATGGGTTGGGTTCAACTCTGTGGAGGTTGTACCGTCACCAAAATCCCAAAGATAGGTTTGCGCTTCAGTTGAGGTATTGGCACAAACGACCGTGAGACCGGTGATGGTGGTTGTGAAGGCTGCGATGGGCTTGTTTCCCGGAATGGGGGGTTCATCGGCAGGGTTGTCATAGTGCATGAGAACAAATCGCCAGTAGGCTGGTTGCGGGGCCGCTCCACCGGTCATGTAATTTGTTTGAATAATCAGGGTGTCGATGGGTCCATCGGTCAGTTTGATGATTTCATATGTAACTGATTCCTGTGGAAGCTTTACTTCACTGCTTGTAGCCACCTTTGATAAGCCAAGGTAGGCTCCAAGTCCAACTACCTGTAAGGTGGGTGTCGTTCCGGGAGTCAGCACAAAGGTATGGCTTCCGCTGCCCCACGCTGAAAGGTCTTCCCCATTGGGTCCCAGCATCTGATCGGTACTTGCACAAATATTTTCAGGCATAAAAACGCCACCCTCTGCCCAGTAATCTCCCTTGGCATCAAAGTCCATTTTTAAACCTGCACGGGTAAATGTCCACTCATCATTCAACATGCAGGGACGCTTGGCAAGCTCGTCATTGTCTTTACCCATGGCCCACCAGATGGTCGAATGATCTGCCGGCCCGACTTCGAGCGGATAACGAAGGGTAGCAACACTCCGCAGGAGTTTCCATGTTTTGGATGTTTCGCCTACGAGCTTGGTAAGCTCAGCATTCGGGTCGCTGATGGAGATCACCTGGCTCAGTACATCTTTAACTCCGCTTGGAGAAACAGCAGTCAGTTTTACAGTGTACGACTGAACAGCTGCATAGGTATGTACAGGATTGATTTCGGTGGATGTGGTATTGTCACCGAATTCCCAAAACAATGAAGCATAGTTTTGTGCTGCGCTTGTAAATGCAACTTTTTTAAAATCAGCAGCATCCACCTTAAAGGTGAAACTGGCAATGACATCCGGTTCTGTGGTTGTCTTTTTACAGGAGATGATAAGCGGGATGATCAGAAGAAAAAACATCCAACTGAATTTTGAAACATTTTTCATCGTTGTTTGAATTTAAATGGTTAATAACTAGGTAATCTATCGCAAATATAATACATTTTTATGCATTTTAGTTCTAGTGAAGCCATAACATAAAATACATAGTGTAATTTCGACACTAAGGTATGGATATTAAAAATGATTTTCCAAGTACTTTTTCAATTATTTAAAAACTTTTTTTATGCCGTGTGTTTTGTTTTGCCTTATCTGTTGATTGTCTGCCGTTTACGAAACAACAATTCAGGCGTTCAGGAACACCTGTTTCCGGCAGAGAAGGCATTGGAACAACCATTTTACCAAAATTATGCTGAATTGGAAAAAGAGATAGTGTAATAAAAACACTAAGGTGCAAAGATTAAAAGGATTTTTCTATTAATTTAGCAAAAAATGAAATTTATTATTGAGAGATGGCAAATTCGAATGCGCTGGAAAATCTCAATCCGCATGTTTCTGTCGATTGCGTTGTGTTTGGATTCGACTTTGGGAAGCTGAACGTGTTGCTGATAGAGCGCAACATGCGCTTTGAAGGAGCGGAGTACCATGACCTCAAGTTACCGGGCGACCTGGTGCGCAAAGACGAAGATCTGGACACGGCAGCCGCGCGGGTGCTTAAAGAGCTCACCGGCCTCGATCATATTTACCTCAAGCAATTTTCGGCCATCGGGTCGCCTACACGGCTGGTGAGGCGGTCGCGCGACATGGAATGGCTGCGGAGCATCGGCCATCCTGAGGAGATCGTGGTCACCGTGGCCTATTATTCACTCATCAACATCGACCAGGACAAGGCCTCCCGTTTTATTCTGCAATCGAATGCACGCTGGTGTGCTGTTTCAGAATTAAATGAGCTGGCATTTGACCACCTCTCCATATTGCAGCAGGCGCTCGGAGTGCTGCGCACCGACCTCATGTTAAAGCCCATTGCCTACGAGCTGTTGCCTAAAAAATTTACCCTGGGGCAGCTTCAGCAGCTCTATGAAGTGATCCTTGGATCCAAACTCGATAAGCGTAATTTCCGCAAGAAGCTGGCGAATATGCCGTATATTGTGCGCATCAATGAGAAACAGGTTGATGTATCGCACAAGCCTGCCCGCTATTTCACCTTCAGCCGCAAGGGCTACCTGAAGACCAGGAAAGATTCCTTCTAACCTCAAAACCATGATCATGGAACATCAGATCCCGTTAAGAAACCTGGGTAATTCCGAAGTGAAGATCACCCCCATCGGACTTGGATGCTGGCAATTCAGCAAGCAGGGCAACATGGCCGGGAAATACTGGCCCGCTCTTGAAGATGATCTTATCAGGGAGGTGGTACGCACCAGCCTGGAGGGCGGGATCAACTGGTTTGACACGGCTGAAGTTTACGGCCAGGGCGCTTCGGAGCGGATCCTGGCAAAATCGCTGGCCGCGCTGGGGATCAAGCCGGGCGAGGTGTTTATCGCCACCAAGTGGTGGCCCCTGTTTCGCTGTGCATCCAATATTTTGAAGACGATTGAAACGCGGATGGAGGCACTGAACCCCTACCCCATCGATCTTTACCAGGTGCATCAGCCCTTTGGCTTTTCCTCCGATGTGGCCGAGATGGAGGCCATGGCCAGGCTGGTGAAGGCAAAGAAGATCCGGTATGTGGGCGTCAGCAACTTCTCGGCGAAGAAGATGCGCCGTTCGTGGGAGACCCTGCAGAAACAGGGGATCAGCCTGGTCTCAAACCAGGTGCAGTACAGCCTGCTTAACCGTAAAATTGAGACCAACGGGATCATGAAGACTGCGAAGGAGCTGGGAATCACCATCATTGCCTATTCTCCCCTGGCGCAGGGCATGGTCACAGGCAAGTTCCACGATAACCCGGCCTTGCTGAAAAATATCGGCTGGCGGAGGTTCTCATCGCAGTTTAAACCGGAGGGGATGGAGAAAAGCCGTCCCGTGGCGGAGCTGGTAAAAAAGCTGGCCGTCAAATACGATGTAACCCCTTCGCAGGTCGCCCTGAACTGGCTGATCCATTTCAGCGGCGATACCGTGGTGGCCATTCCCGGTGCAACCAAGGCGACCCATGCAGCCGAAAACACCGGCGCCATGAAATTCAGCATGACAGCAGAAGAGATGCTCCAGCTCGACAACATTAGCAAAGTATACAAATGAAACTGTTCACAACATCCATCCTGGCCCTGCTCCTGCTTTCAGGAACAGCCTCGGCGCAAACAAACACCCTTTATGATGATACGCGCCTTTCAACCATCTATATCACCATCCCGCCCGATTCACTTAAGCTGATCTATGATTCGGTACTCAGTGACCATTATTTCCTTGCCCGGTTCGTGTTCGATGACAATATAAAACGCGACACCCTCGAAAACATCGGCTTCCGCCTCAGGGGAAACACCTCCCGCTATTCACAGAAAAAATCGTTCAAGATCAGCTTCAATGAATATGTTTCGGGGCGCAAGTACCAGGGGGTGAAAAAGCTGAACCTCAACGGGGAGCACAATGATCCCACCATGATCCGGGAGAAATTGTATTATGATATCTGGAAGCGGGCGGGGATGGTGGAGCGCCGAACCAACTTCATGAAGCTCTTCATCAACGGCTCCTACTATGGCCTCTATACCAATCTGGAGGAGATGGAGAAGGAGTGGCTTTCGCTGGTTTACAAGAAGAATGGCGGGAACCTGTACAAGTGCACCTACCCCGCAGACCTGGTGTACCATGGCCCTGACCAGCAGACCTACAAGGATCTTGAGAATTCAACGGTGACCGGCGGACGGGTGTATGAACTTCAGACCAACAAATCGGCCGATGACTACACCCGCCTGGCGAACCTGATCGGCGCCCTCAACCAGCAGCCCAATGCGGCCTTTGCCCTGAACATCGCAAAGATCCTGGATGTCAATTATTACCTGAAGGCGCTGGCGCTGGATGTGGCCACCGGCAACTGGGATGACTATGCCTACAACAAGAACAACTATTACCTTTACGACAACCCGGCAGATTCCACCTTCGATTTCATCTCCTACGACCCCGACAACACCTTTGGGGTCGACTGGTTTGGCATCGACTGGGCCACGCGCGACTGCCGCCAATGGATCAACACGGGCATGGCGCTACCCCTGGCGCAGAAGCTGCTGGCCATCCCCGCCTTTTTCAACACCTACAAGCTGTTCCTCGACACCATTGCCAACACCGTGATCAGCCCCGATTCCATATTTCCGCGCATCGATGCAATGAAACTGCTGATCCAGCAGGCGGCGGAGGCCGACACCTACCGCACCCTCGACTACGGATACACCGTGGCCGATTTCAACAATGCCTTCACTTCATTCAACAAAGCCCATGTGAAATATGGACTGAAGCCATTCCTTGAAAAGCGGAAGGAGAAGATCCTCTCCCAGCTCCATCCGGCGGGCATCGATCCCGGAAACCAGGAAAAGAGAGGGCTGACCCTCTTCCCAAACCCGGCGGGGGACTTTGTTACCATCTCTTTCGCCCGCGTACCAACGGGTAAAGTGACCATAACGGTTATTGATGTTTTAGGGAAAACCAATATGACAACAGGAGGTGAGAAGTTAAATGTTGGAAGTATCACCTTGCCTGTGCAGGAGCTTAAAACCGGGATCTACTTCATAACCATCGAATCATCTGGAACCATTTACAAGGAAAAGTTCGTGAAATTGTAGAAAAATTTCAATACTTCGCATAGCCTCATCTAGATTGCTTCCAATAAATGTATTACATTTGCACTTTTAGGAACCTATAAATGTATTTATAACACATAAAATGGAACGAAAGATCCAATCCGTCCTTTATAAATGGAAAGCCGCTTCGAAACGTTTGCCATTGCTGCTGCAGGGGGCCCGGCAAGTTGGCAAAACGCACAGTTTGCTTAATTTCGGGAAAGAACATTATCGCAATGTAGTCTATCTCAATTTTGAAAGCAATCCTGAACTGCATGCCATTTTTGATGCAAGCATCTCGCCGGGAAAACTTATACCCCAATTATCAATCCTGTCTGGAACAAACATATTTGAAGAGGAAACCCTGATATTTTTTGATGAGATACAAAATTGTGAACGTGCACTCACTTCATTAAAATACTTTGCTGAAGAGGCTCCGGCATATCATGTCGCAGCAGCAGGCAGTTTACTGGGTGTAGCGTTGAACCGTTCCAAATATTCATTTCCGGTTGGTAAAGTACAGATAGAACATGTTTTTCCATTGGATTTTGAAGAGTTCTTGTGGGCCTTGGATAAAAAAGAGGCTACATCAATTATCTCTGAATGTTTTCATGAACAGCATGAATGTGCACTGCATAAAAATTTTCTTGATCTTTTTCAGTTGTACCTCTCTCTTGGTGGAATGCCGCGGGTTGTAAAAGAATTTATAGATTCCAGAGACTGGGATTTTATCACCTCAATCCAGAAAGAGATATTGTTTGGTTATACAGCTGACATGTCGAAATATGCAGATGCAATGGAATCGTTAAGAATAGCGGCAGTCTATCACAGCATACCTTCTCAATTGGCTAAACCGAACCGAAAGTTCCAGTACAGTATAATCAAAACGGGAGCTCGGGCCAATACCTACGAAAGTCCGGTTGAATGGTTAGCCGCATCAGGGTTGATCATCAAAGTTCAAAAATGTCAGATACCCGAATTGCCACTAAAGGCATTTACCGTTTCTGGTTATTTTAAAATCTATATGCACGATACCGGATTGCTCTGCTCAAAATTGGGATTGAACAATGAGATGATTTCTTTGGAACCGCTGCAGATAGATGGAATCAAAGGTGTTTTAGCTGAAAATTATGTTGCAACAGCCCTTCAGTTCAATGGTTTTGAACCCTACTACTGGGAATCAGAGGGAAAAGCAGAAGTAGATTTCATTGTTCAGAATAAAAAAGGTGAAATCATTCCGGTAGAGGTTAAATCCTCTGAAAATGTACGTTCCAAAAGTCTTACCGAATATAACAAAAAGTTTAAACCAGTAAGATCCTACCGGGTATCGACAAAAAATTTCGGAATAGAAAACAATCTTGTTTCAATCCCGCTGTATGCCATGTTTTGTCTAAAACCCTGAACACGACAGGCGCTTAAACAAGGCGCCCCGGGATACCTGACGAAAGATACTGATTCGGAAGATCTGATGATGGCCGTCATTAAATGATGCAGCCTCTTTTTTTGATCATTTAAAAAAGAGAATTATGTACCTTTATTTGCTTGTTTTGTGGAACAGGTAACATCGACTATGAAACCGCTGCAAAGAGCCCTGCTTTTGCTGATTTTATCTTTCATGATTCCCGCAGATGGGATCTCTGCAGGGGGGTCGGGTCATGATTCCCATGCGGAATTTGTGAGCCTCTGCTCCGGAAGTCAAGCCACCATAAGGAATATCTATATCCCCGATTCCAATTGCATTTACCTCCTTGCGGATAAGATTTTCATGCAGACAGATACAACCTGGGAAAAAGCCAATCTGCCCGTGACACAGAACATCAGCCTCTTCTGCCCTGTTTCAAAAGAGGATGGCTGGTTTACCATCAACACCGAAATCAACACATCGGAACTGTATCATGTCAATCAAAACAGAATTGAAAAGATCAGATCGCCCTTTGCCAACGAGATCAACGCGATGTATTTTGCCGGAAAAGATTTTGGGATTTTTGCAGGCTGGGGCGAATTGGCGGCCTATGCAGCGGGACAGTTTGTCAAACTCCCTCCCCCTCCCACGTTAAGTGCGATCATCAAGGTTTACGGCACAAATCAAAACAACATCTGGCTGCTGAGTGGAGCCAAAGAATTGTTTCACTTCAAAAACAACAGGTACGAGCGAATTCTGCCCCACGAGCAGATAAAGGATTTCTGCTTCTCTGAAAACGACCATGGATTTGTTTTATCTGAATCTTCGGTATTCGAAATCACCGCTCTTCAGACAAAAAAAATCATTGCACACGATGCATTGTTAAAGGCAAACAGGCTGGCCGCAATGGATCATACCGATCTCTGGCTGATTGGTGAGAACGGATTGATCCTGAATGTTCACGATGGAGCGCTGCAAAAAATCGACAGCAAACGGAGCGAAAACCTCAAGGCTATCATAGTTTCACCTCAGCGTGAACTATGGATCACCGGGGAGAAGGGATTGATCCTTTACTCAGGTTTTAAAAAATTTGCCCCGTGCCCTGAAAATAACACCGGATTTACAAAACATCGGATTTATGAATATGGTGGCCAGGCCGATGATGAATACGGTGTAGCCATCGCTGATTTCAATTCCGACAACAAAAAGGACATTTATGCCGTCTGCATCTTTAATCCCGATCGCCTGTATATCAATTACATGGATTCAGTCAGTGTGGCTTTTCCGGCGCCCATGTTCAAAGATGAAGCTGTAAAAAGAGGCGCCACGGGCTTTTCGAAAAATCTTGCCCTTACCACCCCCTCTGAACTCCATTTGGGCGTGGCTGCAGGCGATATGGACAACGACGGCGATCAGGATATTTACCTGTGCTCATTGAATGGAAAAAACAAGCTGCTCATCAACAATGGGAAGGGCTGGTTCAGGGATGTTTCCGATCAGAAGGCGCGTGGCTGCGAAGAGCTTAAACGATCAAATGCAGCCGCTTTGGCCGATGTTGATAACGATGGGGATCTCGACCTCTTTGTGACCAGCGAACATGGATCGAATAAACTCTACCTGAATGATGGCACCGGCCATTTTAAGGATGTGACAACCCTTGCGGGTCTTTCGTCGGTGAATGGGGGCATGTGTGCCTCGTTTGCCGATATCAACGGGGATGGATTGCCCGATTTGTGTGTTTCATTCTGGTTTTCAAAAAATAAACTTTATCTGAACGAAAGCAGAGACGGGCATGTGAGGTTTCGCGATATCACCGCGCTTACCGACCTTTCAAAAGCAGAACCGGCACGAAGCAATGCCGTGGTATTCGCCGACATCAACAACGATGGCGCTCCCGATCTGTTTATTGCCAACCGGAATTCACCCAACAAATTATATCTGAACGACGGGAAGGGCCTGTTCAGGGATGTGTCTGACACCTATTTTCCAGAAAAGACCTACCTCAGCAACGGAGCCGTGTTTGCTGATTTCGATCTGGATGGGTACCTGGACCTTTATCTGGCCAATGTGGGAGAGAATATCCTCTTTAAGAATGTCAACGGAAAATATTTTGTGGATGCAACTGACCGGTTCGGGGCCGAATTGAGCGGATATTGCACCGGGTGTGCCACAGGCGACATCGACAACGACGGGGATGTGGATTTGTATGTGAGCAACTACATCAATGGAAACAGTTTGCTGTTTATCAACAACCTGGAACAAAAAAATTCGGTTACCTTCATGCTGCAGGGGACCCAATCGAACCGGGATGCGATCGGCGCTCAAATTACCCTGTATGCTGCTGATCCCTCCACCGGCACAAAAAAGATAGCGGGATACCGCGAAATCAACGGGGGAGGCGGATATGGATCCATATCGGCTAAAGAGGCCATTTTCGGGTTGGTTCCCGGAGTAACATATGCGGCAACCATCCGGTTTCCTGCCTCAGGCAAGACCATTGAAGTCGGACACATGCATGCGGGCGACCGACTGCAAATCGCGGAGGAGGGCGGCTTTGCAGGGAAGGCATCCCTGGTGTTCAAAGCAATGAACCGATGTTTTATAGACAATGAGAACCAGAAGGAAATTTTTAAATACCTGCTGGTATTGGGATTGATGTCCCTTTCGCTGTACTTTCAGCGGCAGCGGCAGGTCATCCCTGCGAAAAAACTGTTTTTCGTTTACATCCTGATATTCCTGATGTTTTTTCTTGTAAACCGCGTGTTTTTGTATCAACCCATGGCCATGTCATTGTCCATTCCCGTCGGGATGGTTCTGGTGAGTCTCGTGCTCCTGCAATTATTTTCAGACAGGATCCTGTTAAAACGGAAAGCGGTGAAGGAGAAACAGGAGATTCGGGAGAACATTTCGCGCGATCTGCACGACGACCTGGCATCAACCCTGGGAAGTATCTCCATCTATGCCAACATGCTGGATTCGCATGTGCCCTCACGGGAATTAAACCGCCCGCAGGTTTCAGGGAAAATAGCTGAACTTTCGCAAAAGGCGCTTCAATCGATCACCGACATCATCTGGATGACCGCGCCAAAGCACGATCTGTTGAAAAGTTTGCTGTCAAAAATCAGAAACTATTATTTTGAATTATTCAATGATAACAACATCCGCTTCTCATCGGAAATTGAACTTGCAGGCAGGGATACTGTACTGGCTGATAAATTCCGTCACAATATCTTTTTGATCCTGAAAGAGGTCGCGAACAACATCATCTGTCATTCTAAGGCTGACCGGGTATTGCTTAAAGCCTCGATTGAGGAGGGCCGGTGTTCAATCGAAGTCGCGGATAACGGTTGCGGCTTTGATACGGAGATAAAGAGAGAAAACCACGCGCATGGAAACGGCCTGATCAATATCAGCAGGCGGGCCCTCGAATCGGGAATTCAACTGGAGATTCATTCAGCCGTCGGGTCGGGCACCCGCATTACCCTAACCTTCAAAATAGCACAAACAGGTCATTGACAGTGCCTGGGAGAACCCTTAACTTGCGTTCAAATTGTATTCATGAAAATTTCGGTCGGCATCGTTGAAGATAACAAGGATTACAGGGAGAGCCTGACCTGGCTTCTGGCATCCGAAGGCGAATTTACTGTTGACTGGACCTTTGATTCTGCAGAATTGGCGCTGGCACACAGCACCGGGGTCGATGTGATCCTTTTAGACATCAACCTGCCCGACATGCCAGGGATTGAAGCCATTGCGCATCTGAAGAAAAAACATCCCGCCGTTCGCATCATCATGCTCACCATCCTTGAGGACGATGTGAATGTGGTAAAATCGATCGAAAATGGCGCCGATGGTTATGTGCTTAAAAAAACAAACCCCCTGAAAATCATGGAAGCCCTCCGGCAGGTTTACGAAGGGGGTTCGCCGCTGACTCCATCCATTGCAAAACAACTCCTCAATATATTCAAATTCAATGCCCCCCTTCCTGAATCAGATTACCGCCTTACCCTCCGCGAGAAAGAGGTTCTGACCCTGATCGTATCTGGCGAAAGCACCGAAGATATTGCAAACAAGCTGTTTATCAGTGCGGAAACTGTTCGTAACCACTTCCGGCATATCTACGAAAAGCTCCAGGTACACACCCGGTCCCAGGCTGTCTCAAAAGCCATCAAAGAGCGGATTAAGTAGCGCCCTCCCCCCTATCCCCCTTCCCCCATCCCATTTCCCACATTACCTTCAAAATGACACAAACGTGTCATTGACTTTTCATTTGTGTTGGTTTATTTTTACATAAATAACCATGGCCAATACATAACACTATGAAAAAATTCATCTTCTTGCTCGTTTTATCGGGCCTGTTTTTGATTATCCCGGGGTGTAAGAAAACAGAATCGCCTGAACCAGACCCTGTTGTAAAAGATCCCTATGCGATGTTCAAGTACTCCAAAAAAGCGGATGGCATCGTTTCATTTACCAACACCTCCACAAATGCAACATCCTATCTGTGGAATTTCGGTGATGGAGAAACCTCCACTTCCGCGGCGTTGTCCATCGAACATCAATATCTTAAGAACGGAGATTACCATGCCACCCTTACTGCTTATGGAAATGGGAAGTCAGCCGGAGCCTATGCCGATTTGAATATTACCACATCAGTGGAGCCTCCGCCAACCAATAAACAGCTATTCCTGGTTGCCTGTACGGGCAGTGCGAAAGGAAGTTATTCGGAAGGGCTTTACACGGCAGAGGTCGCCAGTCCGGCGCCGAAATTTGAATTTATAACCGAATATTATCCCTGGGCGAAATCCATGAATTATGTGGATTATAACAACGGACGAATTGCGTTCAACGTGGATAATCCGCCGGAAGGCAAATCCTGTGTTGCCTATATGGATGTTGATAATCTGAAGAATGTTAGGTTCGTGCCCATACCATCCGCTGAACCGGGATGGATCTGCACCGTTAGCAAAAGTTCAAGGCCCGCTGTTTTGAACGATGGAAGGATTGCCTACCATGTTGTTTTCAGGCGCGATGTATATGAGGATCACCATGAAGGTCAGTTGGCCATTTATGACCCTGTAACGGAATCTATAGAACTTTCGGGCGACCCGTCCGCCTTTGTGCTGGCCCAACCGGAACAGGGAAGTGATACCGAAGCGGGTTCGATGAACGGCCATTTCGCGCTTTCAAAGGATGGTAGATACCTCTATTGCGGAGTGTATGGGTATGGCACGGATTGGGGATCCTATCATGAAGATTATAATTTTATTGTCAAATATACGATCGGAGATCCCTTTTCATATGCGCGGATCGCACAGACCGATTACTCGATTACGGGCATCACCGGCGATGGCAACTACCTGGTTGTTGGAGGGAAAAACCGGATAAACCTCTCTACCCTGGCTTTAGATGAAGATATTATTAGTTCAGGAGGTCTGGAGATGAGGGAAGGCCAGGCTGCGCAAAGTTCCTCCAGGGCCATCTCGATCTACAGAGGAGTAGGGCTTGTACTTTACGATGTCAATTCGACTTCGGCCTGGGTGTATGATATCATCTTGCAGGATAATATGCAACACGATTACAATGGATTAGGGTGGTCAGCCTGTTTTTCAAAAGATGATTCAAAAGTTTATTTTACCGGTTCAACCGATTTTTATACAAATTACCGGACTGACCTGGTGCTATTTTCGTCACCGGTAATGGAGAATAATGTAAAACCTGACAGCCTCACCCTTTTCCCTGTGGAGTTTTGCAATAATTTTTTCCTGTTGCTATCGGAATAACCGCTCAATAAACGTTGTGCCCGGCCTAAATAATTCGTTTCATTAAAACCAAACCAAACTATGAAAAAAACAGCTCTTTTCGTTCTTATATTCATTTTGGGCATCGGCGCATCCGCCCAGGATAATAAAACCCAGGCCATCCTCTTTAAGGTAATGCTGAATGGACAGGAACAAGGCCCCTATAATCTTGAGCAGCTAAAGCCCATGATTCAAAACGGACAGCTATCAAGGAATACCATGGTGTGGCAGCAAGGGATGTCTGGCTGGAGTGAAGCAGAACTGGTTCCGGAAATAAATGAATTATTTAAAGCCGTTCCCTCTGCTCAGGTTAGTTCATCAGCGGACACTATTAAATCAGTGACTGAAAAAAAAGTCAAGGTAAAAAATGCCTATTACTACAAGAAGAAGAGTACAATGAATATGAGTTTTGGTGGCGGGGAATTGGCGATTGGGGTCCTTTTTATAGGTATAGCAGCAATAGGCTCTTCATCTACATCCAATACCGGCATCATGGTCCTTGGTGGAGCAGCCGCCACATTGGGCGCTGTAATGCTTGGCATAGGCATTTCGCAAAGAATCAAGGCAAAGAAAATGTCAAAAACAGAGGGGAAAATCACGTTAGGTCCAGCCACTTCAGGGATAGGATTGGCCATTAATTTTTAATATTCCTGCAGCGCCCATGCAGGGCTATTAAAAATCGATTTAACGTAATCCCATCTGTTATGAAAAAAATAGTTCGAATCAATCTGCTTATCCTGACGGTCATTTTGGGCTTCAGCCCTTTCTCTTCTAAATTGAATGGTCAGGCGGTAGCATATCTTGAATCAATAGAAAAAAACACTGATCCACACGCAGGATTACTGGTTACCCCCGATGGCAAATATGTCATCAAATCATATTATTACAAGGATGATGAGAAACGCGTTGTTGTATCCATCTTTGTTTTTGATATGAAAACTTTCAGGATGATCAGGTCAATTACTTTGCCGGGAAATGACATGCCACTGAGGCTGACTGAAAACGGGAAGAGCTTGATTTATGCAGCAAAAAGCGGCGGGATCATAACCTATAAATATATTGATGTGATCACCGGAAAGGTAATCAATGAGATATTTCCGTATGTTCAGGAATGGGCGAAGGATATTATGCGCGACAGCACATTTTTATCCTCCCGGCTGCAATTATATACGGGTCAAACAAGATCCTTGCCCGGGCGGGACTTGTCTGAATCTGTTCCCACAGCAGAGGGGAATACCCGGTTTTGCAACCGCGGTTCAAATATTCTGACCATTGATGGAGACAAGGTTTATCTATGGGATTTAAAATCAACTGCTCCGATTGATGTATACGATTGCGGATCGAAACTGACAGATCTCAAAGTTGCCCCCAATTCAATGAATTTTGCGGTATGCTCCAAAATTTTAAAGGTAGAAAAAACAGGAAAGGATCGTAAATCAAAATCATTTTACTTCACCATAGAAAATGGAAGAATCAAGTACCTGACCACGTTTAACAGTACGTTTCACGATATCTGTTTTAGTCTCGATTATGTATTTCTGGTTGACAAAACAAATATAAAAAAATACCGGGTAAGGGATGGTGAATTGCTGTTTGCCAACCAAACCAAGGATTATATTGTGGGCCGTAAAGTATATTTTTCAAGTGCCTATTATTCTGTCGCACTCGATCTGTTGCTGGTTGAAAAGCTGCCAGGTACTGAATATTTGCTGATCACAGACATGCAGAATTTAACCCAATTGTTTTCGACCAAAACCAATAAAACGGTGGCCTATATGTATACGTGGGGTGAGAAGGACTATGCTTTTGTAACCCCTGACGGCCGGATGGAGGGGACCAAAGGCGCCATTGACCATCTGCAGTGGGTTGGCAGTTACAACAATATCCCCCTTGCCAATACCTATGATCAGATGTACGCCCCCGGTTTGATGAACCAGGTTTTTGCGAAAACCCTGGAGATAAATAGTGTCAACCTCGATGATCTCGTGAAATTTTCTCCTGAGATTAAAATAACCAGCCCTTCACCCGACTTCAAATCTACTAGTCCCATACTTCAGATCACCTGTTCACTAAAGGACAATGGGGATGAGATTAAACAGGTGCGAATTTATATCAACGACAAACTGGTGAGTGATGAAACCAGGGGGATGAAAGCAGTTGGGGCGGGCGTGAATTATTCGGTCACGCTTCTTCCCGGCAACAATACAGTAAAAGCGGTTGCCATTTCCAAAAACGGCTACCAGAGTGCACCGGCTGAGGTTCAGGTTTCGTACTCCGGAACTGTGGCCGATTCGAGGTTATTTATCCTTGCGATCGGAATTGATAAATACAAGAACACCAGCTATAATTTGAATTATGCTGTTGCTGATGCATCAGGTATCGTTGAAAAGATTAAAAGTTCATCAAAAGATATTTTCAAATCCATCCATGTTTATTATTATAAAAACGAGCAGGCAATCCGCGATTCAATTTTAGCCGGATTTCACAGGATAACAAATGAGTCGAAACCGCAGGATGCATTCCTCTTTTTTTATGCAGGCCATGGTGTGATGAACGAAGGAAGCCCTGATATCCCGAAAGATTTTTACCTCGCTTTGCCGGATGTAACCCAGCTTTACGGTAAAGATGAACTTTTGAAGGCGAAAGGAATTTCAGCCATGGAATTACGGGAACTTTCAAAGAAGGTTCAGGCTCAAAAGCAGGTTATTTTGCTGGATGCATGCCAGAGCGGGGCTGCCGTTGAGACCTTTGCCATGCGCGGGGCTGCTGAAGAAAAGGCGGTTCTCCAATTGGCCCGTTCAACAGGCTCTTACCTGATTGCTTCGACCGGAAGCGAACAGTATGCTACCGAGTTTAAGGAACTGGGCCATGGGGTGTTTACCTACGCGCTGCTGCAAGGATTAAATTGTAAAGGAGCGGGCTCACTCACTGGCAGTAAAGTCACCATTAAGGAGCTTGAATCGTACCTGAACGACTATATTCCTGAATTGACTGAAAAATACCACGGTACTTCCCAATATCCTAAATCGTGGTCAAAGGGGATGGATTTCCCGCTGACTGTATGTAAATAACCCCGCAGCGTGATTTTCCGCAATGGGAAACAACTTTTATTGCTTCAACAAAATCATCAGTAACTTATCATTAAAAGGAGGTAAAAATGAAAAAAGTAAGATTTTCCGGTTTGGCATTTCTCTCTGCTCTTTTATTATTGTCCATATTTTGCGGCTGTAAAAAAGAAGAAACGTGGCCACAAGAAAATGATGTAACGGTATATATGACAAACAGCACCGATGAATATACGCATATGTGGACTACGGGTGAAACAATGAATGGAGGCAATAAATTGGTTCCCTGGCTTTCGAGAGAAAAATACGTAACCCTGACTTATGAAAGTGCAGAATCAACGCCAACCTTATCTGTTGCAGCAGGAAGGGAAGGGCAGGAGTTAAAGAGGATTTCAACAACAGTTCCATATAAACAGGATAACCCACAACGCTGTTATTATGCTAATTTTCGAAACTCAGGTATCATTGAGTTTGGATCAGTCAATTGCAAACAACCCTGGTAATGTTCCTGCCTCTCTCTTCCTGTTGCCATGAGAAGCTTGTGAAACTGTAGCGGCTTCGCTGATATTTTGTATTTTTGACCATTGAAATCAAATAATCAGCCAATGAAAGAGGTCGGATTGATTACCCTTGCGGAACTGAACGAAATGACGGCATCCATGTACGGAAACATGGTGAAAGCCGTGGTTGATATTGAACGTGGCATCCTGGTAGTTGATTCGGAGTTACATGTTGACCAGGAGCAATTGCTGCTTGAACAGGGCTCCAATCAAAACGATCTGTGGGGCATCAACCTCTATCCGCAAAAATTCGGATCGGATGACTTTATTGAATTTGATTCGATGATCAACATCCGCCCACGGCAACTAAACATGTCGCGGGGTGTTGAAAACGAGGAGATTAAACAACGCATTATCCGTCTTGTCATGTGTAAAGTGAGCAAATAACCCACCTCCATGGAAACCGTTAAAAAACCGATGTACGCCATTGATCGTGCGCGATGGAAACAATTATCGATCCTCGACCAGATGGGTAATATCGGAACTGAAGCAGGACGGACGCTGAAATTAAAACGGAATGGCGAAGATTTTGAGGCAGCTTTAATCAGGGCATTGGATCTATTTGATGCAACCGTTGAATTGCTTGTCTCAGTCAAATCGCACCGGACGAAAGAGGTATTGCGAGCCAGGGACCAATTCCTTCAGGCGCTTTTCGTATCCGATGATCCAACCATTGAAACCTATTTTATGCAATTTGCCATTGCAGCCAGGATTAACCGGTAAAAACGATATCTTCGCTCCTCAAAATGTCTCATGATGAAAAATTTGGTTCTGGCTGCCATGATGGCCTCAATCCTGCTGTGGAGCTGTAAAAAGGATAATCAGCCCGATTATGCGCCGCTCATTCTTGGCACCTGGATCAATACCCATGTTGACAACAGGGCGGTCCTTACCGATGGCTCTTTTACTTTTGAGTTCAGATCGGACAATGTACAGCGGTTTGCCAGCGGATATACCCTGGATGAGAACAACAAGAGCTGGATCAGCAACGAAAAATACAGCTACAATGTCAGCGGAAACAGCATCATCATCGATGGAGTCGGTGCGCTGGGTAGCACTTTTCATTTGGAGTTTGAAATAGTGTCTGCCGATGAGAACACGCTGATCTATTCTGTCAGTAAATTCCTGGTTGACAATGTTGCATATCCTGATACCAAGACATACACCAACAGGAAGGTAAAGGCCGATCTCAGGAATCAGTTTACTGGTACATGGTACGGAAAATCAACCACGCCCGGCAGTGCCGATACCAGTTATCACTACTGGGATTATTTTGAAGATGGTCATTTTGATTACCTGTACCGGGATAAAGAGGGAAGGTGGATCAGGAAGCAGGACAATGAGGGCAGTTATTTCCTTTATGGTGATCTGCTGGCTTCAAATTACACCAACGATCTTATCTTGGGAGTTACCGGCAAGGCTTTTGAATGCTGGAACATCCGCATAGAGGGGAACACCATGTACTGGACAGGCTTAAGAGAAAACGGCCAGGTTACCAGCTTCCGGATGGAAAGAGCAGTTGCCCCTGGTAGGAAGAAGAAATCAACAGCGTCTGTGAAGTAATTAAAAAAGGTAGCACCCAAATGCTACCTTATAATTCTAATGATCAATTCAAAGTTCAAAAACGGTTCAAAACTTTTCTAACACGCTGATAATCATTAGGTATTTGTGACTCCGAAGGGATTCGAACCCCCAACCAACAGAACCGGAATCTGCCATTCTATCCAGTTGAACTACGGAGCCAATAGATGTGCAAAGGTAAGAAAAAAATCCGCTTTATAACGTTACCTCAATGGTGTTTTCCAGTTTATCGAGCATGGCTGAAAATTGGCCGGCCGGGATCACAGCACCTCCTTTGCGATATGTGTTCTTTTCATGCGTGAAGGTTACCGGCTTACCGTTGATGGTGATGACGCTGGGAGCGAAATTTCCCTCTTTCACTGCATACCTGAAGGTCACCGGGTGGCCCATCAGCGTTAATGAAGCAGTAAGACCATCCATTGACCTGGGCATAACCGGATCAATGATCACCATCCCGGATTCAACACGCAGACCCAGCAGCCTTGAAACAATCAGGGCGACATAGATCCCCGGCCCGCTGGAATAGACCCGCCATCCGCCCCGAAGCGTGATACTGCCGGTGCTGATCTCATCGTACAGTTCATCGGCCTCATAACGGTTCCTGAATGCAACATCTGAGCTGCTGTAGTAACAATTCGCCTGGCGGATATCCCCGCAGGGCACAATCTCCCTGTAGGCAACCGGGTTGGCCTGGCGAAGCGCCTTCACAAAGGCCCCGGCCCTCCCCGTGCGCGCCTGGGCTTCGGCATAGCGGATATGTTCATGCACGTACATCAGCCCGATCTCCCGGCCAAAGAATGTGCTGCTTTCGGCCCGCTGGAAGATCGTTTGAATGCCTCCCCTGTATTTGAGCGGACGGTCCATCAAACGGGCGCCATCGGGACCCTTCAGGTGCTGTTCTATCAAATCCTGATGATACAGGGCCTGCTCTTTGGTAAAGATTTCACTGATAATCCCACGGTTCATCGGGAGGATGCTGTAGTGGATGTTGGTTTTATCGTCGCCCGGATGGAGCAACACGCTGATGTTGCCCTTTTCCTCCACCAATCCATATCCGGCAACAATTCCATCCTTCATCAGGTATTGGTTAAAATCAGATTTTATCCGTTCGCAGATATCCTTCAGTTCGTTGGCTTTTGCACTGTTTCCGGCCTGTTCATAAACAACCTGGTACTGCTTAAAGGCCTGATAATTCATTTCAACCGTCCAACTGGAGATCATCCGCCTTGCCAGCTCCTTGCTGACCGGCTGCAGGGAATCATTCCAGTCGCCGCCGCCAAAGGGAACCAGCGCCGTTCCCGGAATAAATGAGTCAACGATCATTTTGATGAGCCGGGAGAGATGTTCGCTCAATGGTGTTTTCTCGGCATGGTCAGGCCCCGCTTCATGGAAGTATGGCAATACCTCATCCAGGATCTTCAGATCGCCGGTGACTTTGATGTAGCTGCTTAGGGCGATGATGGTCCAGTAAACAACATCTCCGTGTGAATCGTCCGCCCGGATGTTTGCATAGCTGTCGAACATCCACCATTGCGGCCATCCGCCATCCCGATTCTGATTTGAAAAGATGATGCGCAGGATCTGCCTGGCCTCATCATATTTCTCCATCCCCAGAAGCAGGTCGATCGGCCCCTGCGATACATCGCGCGTTCCCCAGGCTGCACCGCTGAACTGCTCCAGGCCGTATGGCGTCAGGTAATGGGTCAGGGCATTCATCCCAAACCAGGGAAGAATTTCATGAATGGCTGCGAAGTCAGCATGATCTCCTTTCAGCGACAGATTTGAACACAAGTTTTTCCAAACAGTTTGTCCATCCTGGCCATCAGAAAGCCATTGAACATCAGAATCTTTAATTTCTACAGTTTTGGCGACGGAGCAAACTTCGCCAATGAAACTCATACAGAAATCAGATGGTTCCCGCACTTCGAGGAGGAACAAAGATGACCCACCGCTTTGATAATCGGGATACAGCGCCTCTTTTCCGCAGGGTTTATAATCAGAATTAAGCTGTTGAACGATCATTCTGAATTGTGCCCCGGGAAACTTTTCCGCGATCATGCTGCCTGCTTTTGGTCTGGCAACAAACTCCCTGTCTGTATTGCCCGCGGCTATCGTCCAGCCATTGAGACGATCAAAATCATGGGTGATCAACAGGTTCACCTTGCTTCCTTTGATCACTTTGAAATCCATGTTTACCTGGGGCGCTGCGACAGATGTCCAGGTACGAATCTGGAAGCAATGATCACCGGATTTGTAAATCCATCTGCAATGATTCAACCCCATCTCAAAAGCCGAAGGAACCCCAAGTAAATATTGTTTACCATCGATCTCAACAAAGATTCGTTGCCCTGTTTCAGGTTCGAGGTTAAACTGGCTGGTGCAGATGGAGAGGAACACATTGAAGTTGGTATTGCCCTGCGACAGATGCGAATTAAACACGCCGAAGGCAAAGGCGGTGGTGGAGACGATATTTTCATCGGGGACGAATCCTGCTTTGGCTTGCATAATATGGGCATGGGGGCGGGCGGCCAGGATCTCCTTTGTACGTACGATTACATGGTCATTCTCCTTGCAGAAAAACGACAAAAGCTGGCCATTTTCCTCCTCACAATGGCGCCTTTCATTTCCGAAAAACTGCGTCAACTCTTCATCATCTAAATCTTCAACAGGAAAAAAAGCGGCGGTGCTGAACAGGTTTCTGACCGGGGTGATCGACTCATCTTCCATTGTAAGAGGAGCTTCAATTCCAAATTCAAGCAGGAGGCCTTTCAGGGTGTCTAAATCCTCGTTTGAAGTGGCCTGGGGATGATCAGGTAAACAGGTCGCAAAAAAAACACTGTGATGATCCTCCCCTTTTGAGAGGATGAAGGATTTTTCCTGAAGTGCAATGATGGAGGATTCTCCGGCATATTCGCCTCCCAGCTGCGCTGTGAGCAACCCTTCCGGGATTCCGGTTTCCCGGCATGTTTTGCCATAAAACTGCATGCCATCCGTGCTGGCTGCAACAGCGCTGTTCTTACTGGCCACCATCAGCCATGGATAACCGGAAGGTTCCTTCATGTTCTGGCGGCAGCATATGACGGAACCATGGTCTTTATCTTCAAGGATGCGCCGCTCAAGGTATTGGCTCACATAATATTCATTGACCAGCCCGTCCGATATTTGCTTCAGCCCGACATCCTGGACATAGAACAGCTCGAGTTCCACCGCTTCACCCGAGGTGTTGGTGATATCAACGAGCCACTGCCAGCTCAGGCTTTTCATTGAAATCTGCAGCGTGCAGGTATAATCGAGCCCGGCCCAGCCTCCTTTCGCAATAAACGAATCTTCGTTTACTATAAAACTGCTGTTGCTTCCCGGACCAATCAATGCGGTGTATTCAACGGGGTTTGATCTTTTCCGCAGGTAAAGGTTGGCTCCTGATTTTGAAAAAGGGGTTGACGGTTTCAGGCTGATCCTGACCTGACCAGCTTCAATCCTTTGAACGGAGCCGTTTTCAAGGAAATCAAAC
This sequence comes from uncultured Bacteroidales bacterium, assembly GCA_903945175.1. Taxonomy (GTDB): domain Bacteria; phylum Bacteroidota; class Bacteroidia; order Bacteroidales; family FEN-979; genus CAIVAT01. Next base: position 25,260 of record CAJAUM010000062.1, read on the forward strand.
GAAAGACCATGGGAATTTTTAATATTCAATATCTTTTTTGCAGCCATAGGTAATCGTTATTTACTTTTCAATTCAACAAGAAGGGTCTGCTCCTTTTTGTGGTGGTGGATGTACCTGCACACGACACGCTGACCGTCACGAACCATGTTAACAACTTCCCCATCGAGTGCTGCAGATTTGAGGTTCTGCGCATCTTCACCTTCGAACACGATCTCGCCGGCCAGGTCACGGTCGCCGGAGAGGGTAATCTTCAAACAACCGTCAGAAAATTCAATCCCCAATAAATCAGAGGTGCTGTGCAGGATCTTGAGTCCGCCGGAAACCTGCAGGCACAGCGGGGTTAACACACCGTACAACGGCGGCCATACGATCTCCTCCTGCATAGAGGGAATCGTAATGGCTTCGCCACTTTCGGGATGGGTGTATGGAATCGTGATGTTTTCGCCACTTTCGGGATGGGTGTAGGTCACTTTACCGGTTTGCTCTTCGTTGTAGTAATTGCCGATGAAAAGCATGCCTGACCCGTCGCTTGTGAAACGCTCCCTTACAGCAATCCAATCGCTGCCGGCTGATGCCTGCCTGAGTTTCGCACCCGATCTCTCCAGAATGGTCTCATACACCGGTTTGTGTCCTTCGGTGTCGAACCCGATCCATGTGCCCAGGTGAATCACCGATCCGCTCCCAAGGGTTTTTGCGAATCCGCAAGGGGTGCCATACAGCGTGCGGGCAATCACCTCCGCCCCGGCGAGCGACTCTTCAGAATAGGTAACCAGCGGATTGGCACACTTGATATCTTTCAGATCATATATATCGATCAGTGGAGAATCAATGATTTCATTTCCGGATGGGGATATGGATAAGGCGTCACGAATAAGGGTGCATGGCTTTTGCGACATTTCACGATCGGGCAGGTATGGAAAAATAACACAATTGCCGCCGGCTTTGGTATAATCAACGATGGTTTGCTGATCGCGGCCATTCATCTCGTCGGTGCAGAAGGCCCAGACTTGTTTATATGTTTTCAATGTATCCGCAGAAGCTTTGCTCAGGTCGATCATGTCATAATCAATATTCAGCACCTGGAGCGCTTTCAGCAATCCGTCGAAATATGCAGGCCGGCGGATGGCAGAAGGTGTGAACATCAATTCAATTGCCCCGTCAACCGGTCGTTCCAGCTCCGTTGCATAATAGGGCGGATAGAACAGGACACACACCTCCGCTTTGCGTTTTGCATTTACGATCAGACTTTCGGAGGTTCTGATGACCCTATTCATCCGTTTGACAAGGGGGAAAGCACTGGTGCGCTCCCCTTCAGCCGTAAGCGGGTTGAACCAGTAAAAGGTTTCCCCGGAATAGCCCTTGCGGCGCGGGTTGCGACCCTGCGAGAACATGTAGTAGTTCCAGCCGGTAAGGCCGTTGGCTACGCTGGCCTTATAGAAGAGTTCCATCTCCCGTGGATTCGTCACCACGTGATATTCACGGGAGCCGCACTGGAATTCAGCTGCAAAAAGCGGCTTGTTCCCCTGCATGGCATGGGTTATGTCATTGATGATCCGGTCGTCGTGCAAATTACGGTACGAAAGGAATTCCGGAATATGGTCGACGCCGAACATGATCTCACTTTTATCCCCAAAAAGATCATCATACATGGTGATGTTGACCGGAAATTCATAGCCGTTTCCATAGATCCATCCGGGGAGGTTATGATAGAGCGGAACGGTTACCCCCCTTTCCCTGGCCTTGGCGGTGAGCAATCGCAGGTAGTCGCCGTAATAGCTTCTCCAGAAACAGTGCCATTCATAATCACGGCCACGGTCGGCCCTGGATGCATAGGGAAGTCTGCCGTCGGGGGGTAATTCCACCTGGTCAAAACCACGGAAATTTGTTCCCCACAAGCTGTTTACCTCTGCAATCGTTGTGAATTTACGCATGAGGCAGGCAATGAAGTGATCCTTTACCGCATTGCTGTAATCGGCCTGCCTGGCAAGCCAGGAAAATACGCCGATTTCATTGCATATCTGCATCATGATGATGGGACCGCCTGCTGATATTTCGTGTGCCCTGATGAACGGCATAACCTGATCGTACCAAAGGGTTACCTTTTCCAGGTATTTCTGATTAAACAGGCTCACGCCGTCACTCGGCACTATTTCGCCTTTGCTGTTGCGCATTTTGACCTCTTCACGATGCCGATCCATAAACCAGTCGGGCAGTCCGGCCCCCCGGAACTCGGCCAGAATAAATGGTCCCGGTTTCAGGATGCAATGTAATCCCAGAGCCTGGCATCGCTGGAGCCACCCCTTCAGATCGCGTTCGGGGCAGGATGAGCCGTCAAAATCAAACTTCCCCTCCTCCGGTTCGTGCCATGCCCATGGAACGTAGGCGCTAATGGTTGTCAACCCGGCTTCTTTGGCTGCTTCCAGGTGTTTGTCCCACAGTTCGCGCTTTATCCTGAAATAATGAATCTCCCCCGACAGGAGAAAAACCTTTTTGTCGTCAAGATAAAAGTTATCGTCTTTAATACTGAATTTCATTGGTCATTGGTCATTGGTCATTGGTCATTGGTCATTGGTCATTGGTCATTGGTCTTTGGTCATTGGTCACGTTTCTTTGCCTGAGCAAATCCTTAATCTCGTGGCTTCGTTTCTCTGTCAGCGAGTACTTCAGAACAAAGAAGATTGAAAAAAGGCTCAACAGCAAGGGCAATCCGATTTCAACTACACGCATCATTAAAAGTGTATAAGGAGTTTGCTGGGTGAGCGGCATGATGCTGTTTTCGATGGATCCAAGTTCTTTATCCAGAAAATCCGGTGACATTGTCATATTCAGGTTTGCAATCCGTTCATTCACCCCGGTTACCTCCCCGATAAGCTTTTGATAGTGCTCCCTGCTGTTTTTGGTTTCCCGGGATCTATTTTCCAGGCGCGACATGAGTTCAAAAGAATTCATCCTTGCTTTTACAATCTTCGTATGAAGTGTAAGGGTGATCGCTCCTTTGATGATGCTGTCAATACCTGAAGGCTGGGTCTCAGACTTTGCTTGTTCAAGTCGCGACTGCAACTGTTCCAGTTCCGCCAGGGTAGTTTGAGTCGTTGACGAAGCGTTTAACAGGGCATCTTTCTTCTGCTTTGGATAATCAGGAAGGCTTATGTTTGTCTCGTCCTGGTTCTTCAGAGTCTCTTTTCCAAGATATGTCAAATATTCTTTTGCTTCCGTGATTGCTTCAGCGGTTTGAGTTTTTGTGTTTTCAACCCACTCCCTGTTGGCGGTGGCAATACCCTTATAGCCTTCCCAGTACTGAACCTTACTGCGCATTTCCCGAACACTTCCTTGTATCTTATCGACTTTTGTTACCTGGGTTTCGTCGAACATGGTAAAAACAATCAACGCACCTGCGACAAAGCTGGCCAGGGCAGATCCCATTTTGATGAACCACCAGAATACGGAATAATAACTGCCCTCTACCCGATAGCCGGTCTTTAACTCTTCTTCGTCACAGATATCGCCCACCATGGAGGATCCCAGGGTAAAGAAAAACAGCATTCCGGCAGAAAGCAGAAATGTTGGGATGATGATCAGGTAGGGATATGAAGGGTTATAGCATACAATTTTAGATAGTTGCGCAAGGCACATGAGTAAAATAGCAATGGTGAGTGTGTTTCTTTTCCCCAGTTTCGGACTGATCCAGTTGAGGGGGAATACCGCCAGTACCCCGGTGATGGCCCATATTGTGCCGTTGATTGCAAGCATGTAAGCTCCGGCAACTTTATCTCCCCCGAAAACATAAAAAATAGGAATGTATGACCCGAGCAGCTGGACAAAAGCAAAGCCCATGTTCAACGTGAAAATTGTCAGCGTCAACATGATAAAATTTCTGTTGCTGGCAGTACGTTTCATGTCTTTCCAGAAGGGTGTTTTTTCATGCTTGGCAGCTTTTACAAAACCCGGCTCACGCAATTTGAAAAACCACCAGAACGAAAGCGGGATCAGGAAGGCAGCGATCATGAGGGAAACGTAGCGCATCCCGTCAGCCTCATTTCCTCCGGGACCTTTGAAAATTTCCATGCTGGCGAGGACCAAAAGCCAGGGTGTGCTCATCGCAAAAAGATTGCCGACAAAACTCTTGGCGCTGAACAGGCGGGTACGTTCGTGGTAATCGGTGGTCATCTCCATTCCAAGAGCGCCGTGAGGGATCTCGAAAAGATTAACGGCAGTAAAAAACAGCAGCAGGGAAAAAAGAATATAGCCAAGCTGAAACCATTGGAAGCCCGCATCCGACGGGAACCAGGTGCGCACCATGTCGCCCTTTGGGATCCACCAGATGACGACAAAAAATACAGCCACGAGTAATCCGCCAATCAGCAGATAGGGGCGCCGGCGTCCCCAGCGGGTCCGGGTATTATCGGAAAGATGACCGATAAAGGGATCAGAGAGGGCATCCCACAAACGGGGGACGATGAGAATGGCTCCAAGCCAGAATGCGCTCAGCCCGAGACTTATATTGCCCATTAGGCCCACGAGTATTCCGGCTATGTTGAAAAGGGCAATGGGAATGATCCCCCCGGCCCCATAGGCAGCCAACTGTGTAAATCGAATCCGGTCTTCCGGTTTTGTGGCGTGATCCGTGCGTTTTTCCTGGTCTTTCATTTGGTTCCCAATTGATTTACGTGCTGCCTGCACTTTTTTATTTGTGACAAGTATATTACTTTAGTTTTCTTAAAGTTTTGTTACCAAGTAACGATTTCATTTGATTAATGGCAATTTTATTGAGTTGCAACAATCTTTCGCTTTGTGATAATCCCTGATGAATCAACACAGCATTGATACTTTCCATATTTGAAAGGACAACCAGTTGTTCGATAGTTGCCATATCCCTGATGTTCCCCTCTGCATCCGGATTTTCGTTTCTCCAATCCATTGCCGTTTTCCCAAATAAAGCCATATTCAGCATATCCGCTTCATTGGCATATACAAACGATATTTGATTTTTAGTAAGTTCTACAGGAATGAGTTTTTCCTTAATGGCATCGGTATGAATATGATAATTTACTTTGGCAAGGGTTCGTTGTAGGTTCCAATCTAATTTCAGGCGGTCGTTTTCATCCTCTTTAAGGCGTTGAAATTCTTTGATTATATATAATTTGAATTCTATGGAAATCCATGAAGCAAACTCAAAAGCTATATCCTTGTGGGCAAAAGTACCCCCATAACGCCCAGATTTAGAAATAATGCCAATGGCATTTGTTGCTTCTATCCATTTTTTTGGTGTTAATACAAAACTGTTAAGGCCAGCTTGTTTTCTAAACCCCTCGAATTCGAGGGGTTTAAAATTTGGGTTGTACATCAACTCCCAAAAACCTAATAATTCAACCGTGTTTCGGTTTCGGAGCCAATTTTGAATAATAGAATCTGTATTACTTACATCTTTATGACGTGCAATGTCAGTAAGGGAAAAAAAATCTTCTTTTTCTAGCTTTAAAAGAACTATTTCAATTCCATTCACATTTATTTTTTGATTTTTCATAAATTCAATAGCCTTCAATAATAAATGACTACCTCTGCCGGCATCACGTTAACTGATATTTCCTTGTCATTGAAATCTTTGCTCTCAATGCCATTTACGGTTACTTTTAACGGAGGTTTCGATCCGTTAAAGTTCCTGATTTTGATCCCGTTGGCCGGAAGTGTTACATCACCGGAAATTGAAAAATGATAGTTGTTGCCCTCCTTTTTTATGGCGTAGGATATTTCACCATAATAGGTAGGCAGATGTTCGACAGACATTCCTGCAGGCGAATCAATCCAGTCCTGGTATAACGCAGCGGCCAGAACGAGCGATTGATCATACTCATTTTCGTACACGAACATGGCGCGGATCGCATTGATAAAATCGCTGCCGACCCAGGTATGGGGCATATCCCCGATATAACGCGGAATGCGGTAATCTTTCCAGACCACTTCAGCCCAGTGATTCCATCCCTGCGGACGCTGATCATCGAGGAAAAATTTGATCAGCTCGTGCGCTCTGTCAGGCTGATCCAAAATGATATAGGAGCCGATCAATCGGTTTTCATAGGGTGTGTAGTTCATCCAGTTAAGTTTCCCGTCTCTCCTGTTTTTGAAAAATTCATAGTACTTTTCAAAGGTGTTGTACACCTGCGGCCTGGGTAGGTTGTTCAGTTCGTTGCAGGGTGTCAGGGCGATGGTGGTGGATGTTGCATCAAAATCACCCAGCTCGACGCAGCCGGGGATGTAGTTTATTTTCCGCGTTTTCATCGCAAGCTGAAGCGAGTTGTAGAGATTTTCCTTAAAGGTGTCGCGCACCTTTGCTATTCGTTCATAGGCCTCTTTTTCACCAAGGATCTTCTGGATCTCGGCGGCATCTTTCAACCCCTTCATGGTAAAGAAGTTGTCCCAGTAGGAGTGCATCGGTTTAGCGGAATAGCCTTCGTGGCTGATCGATTCCGTAACCAGTCCGTAGTAGGCGCGTACACTGTCATTCCCGTTTTTAAAATGGGCCGTTGATCTTTCTGCAATCAGCGATTCGAGGTATTCAACCGCTTTTAAAACATTCCTGTTTTTTGATCTGAGGAAGATTGTATCCTTCGTGAAGTTAAAATATTCGCGGATCAGGTAGATCATCTCCCCGTGGCTGTCGTGTTCGGGAACCGGGTCGGGTCCCCTTAAATCAACCACGCAGGGGGCTTTGCCGTTTTCGTATTGATAACTGGTATACCATTCGATAAACTCTTTCACCTCCTGCACGATGCCCGATTTCAGCAGGGCGGATGAAGTCAGGGCGCCGTCGCGGATCCAGCTTCGTTCGTACGAACGCGAACCGGGCTGAATGCCTGCTTTATCCCTGTTGATCAGGATGTAGGCGAGATTTGATTTATAGGTATTTACAATCCTGTTGGCCGATGCAGGCAGGTTGAATTTGATATGCCCTGTTTTCGATTTCCAGAATTCCGTTGCTTTATCGACCTCCTGCGTGACATTTTCAGTGACTGGATTTTCGGCCGTTAATTTTTCAGGATAAAACGGAACTACCGCGAAGAATTCAGTACGTTCACCCGGGTTCAGGTGAAACCTATATTTGATCAGTCCACTTGCCAGGCCGCTTTGATCTAATGCAGATTTATTTTGAGGAATATTTCCGCTACGAATAAAGTCCACTATGTTTCCATCATCAAAGGTACCGGCCGTGAAGAAATCCGGCTTTTTCTGAAACAGCACGACTTTGTCATCCACTACCACAACAGGGCCATCTTCTTTGATGGCATGAATTTTACCTGCGCCGCCGGTCAGGTTCAGGAACTGATAGTATGGATTAACCTGGTACGGGCGGACCAGAAGATAAAACTCAAAATCTTTCGGCTCTCCCGAAAGGTTCGCAAATGCATAGCTGATATCCAGCCTGGAATTTTTATTTGCCTCGCCGCTTGCCGTCACGCCTGTCGAAAATTTCAGATCCTGACAATGCCAGGTCACCGACGGAACAAAGTTAAATTCGCTTTTATCTTCAGATAGTCCCATCGATTGAACGGATTTGACATTGCTCCAGTTATACAGCGAATCGCCTATCCTGATCATCGGCTCAATCGAAAATCGGGCCTTTTCCGCCTCAACCAGGCCATCTTCATTGATCAGGGCCTCCTTCACATCATTGTTGACCCCGGTGATGGTCCAGTAGGATGCCTGTTCAAGAAAGTACCTCGGGTAATTTCCAACCGGTGAATTTTTAGCAGTATAGATCAAAAAATCATTCAGAGAAAGGGAGCTTTTAATATCCAAAAATTTCAACTCCCCTATGCCGAAGCCTTTATCAGAAGCGCTTTGTGCAAGATCAATCTTTACAAACCTGGCCTCCGCTTCGGGCAGCCTGATAAAACTGACCTCTCCCCGATTTGACTGAACGGAATAGACCTTCTCCCAACGCTGTCCATCCTCCGACAGGAGCACATCAAAATTTTTCGCATAATGACCCTTCAGCCAGTTGATTTGTAAGCCGCCGAACTCCCTCCGGGTTGTAAAGTCAATGATCACCTGCTGATCCTTTACCTCCCTGCTCTGCCAGTATGATACATTCGAATGATCGACCATGAATTCCGGCGAATGACTTTGTACAGATGACGAAGCGGTGACAGATGGCACAGGGTAGGATTGTGTTTCGGGCTGAAGCGGTTCAAACTTCAGATCGTCAAGCCAGATGGTTCCCTTGCCGCCGACAAACGATGCAATGGTGAATTCAATCCGGTCGACCCGCGTTAAACTTTGATCAGTCGTCGGCCCCCAGGCGAAATTGATATGCCGTTTCTTAATGCGGATCTTTTTCCATTCTGTTGGAAAATCATAATTGCGGTTATTCACCCACCAAACATTGTTTCCGGTGCTGTCAATGAATTTTATCTCGAAATTATTGGCCGGTGATTCGGCTTTGACATAAAAGGTAAATTCGTAATTATCGGGAAGGTCGATCGGGAACAGTTTCTGAATTCCGCCGTAGCCGGTACCTTTGGTAAAATCGTAATCGAAACGGATGGCCTTGCCTGTCAATCCTTTTTCATTGGAGAGCTTCAGGTTTACCCCATCGGATTTGATAAACGTCCATCCCGTTGTGTTTTCAAATTCATCCAGGGTTTTGGTTAGAGGCTTGTACCCGAGTGTGGTTAAACCTTTTTGGATGATCGGATCCTTCATCACATAATTCCAGACCAGCCCCGTTCTGAAATTTTCGATCATGATCAGCATCGGGCCTTCATCAATACCGATAAAATCATCGTTGAACCATTTGGCGGTGGGGTTGAAGGAATCATAATAGCCGTATTTGCCCCATAACCGCTGGCCATACTTCTTATTGATTGATTTGATGGTCGGCAAAACGATCTCAGGAGCAAATGGCAGCGATGAGAGGGGACCATAGGGTGCGATGGTTCCGTCGTCAAAATAGTTGTAATCGGGCCCGCTGGTTCCTCTTCCGGCATAACCCAGGAACTTCTTATCCCCGGAATTGTACCTCTCCGTAGGTCCGTCGCTGGCAGTGACACCCCAGCAAAGCGAATCATACCCGATCCACCCTTTGGGATTATCGATGGCATACTGCCGCTGAACGTAGGTTGCGCGACGGGAGTTCTCAAAGTAATCGATTCCCTTGTCCTTCATGTATTCATCAACAATGCCGCGGTAATCAATAAATGCCTGTGAAAACTGATGGCCAAACAAAGGAGGAAAAGCTACGTGCGAAAGTCCTTTGTACGGGGTGTTCCATTGGTACGATTTCAGCCATGCCTTGTAACTTTCTCCGGCATTTTCCATCCCGCTGCCGGCTGCCAATACATAAAGGAAAAGCCCCTCGTTATAACCGCTCCATCCGTAGGTATGCAATCCGTTTTCGGGCGACCAGCCCATGGAGATCGTGTTGGCGAATTTACCCGAATCGGGCATGCGCATAAAATCCCAGTCAATCCTGCCAAGGATCATGGCTGCAAGCAAACGGATCTGTTTTTCAACTTCATTGTCCAGGGTGTAGTAGTTCCGGGCGAAGATGATCCCCATCATCAGCAGGCCGGTATCGATGGAGGAAAGTTCACACTTCCATTCACGTGTTCCGGAATTCATCCTGAGGAAATGGTAGTAAAATCCCTTGTATCCCGTAACATTTGTATCGGCGCTTTGAACTGAACCGGCAAAGAATTTCAGAATCCGGAGGGTAATCTGCGCTGCCTGGTCGCGGGTGATCCATTTTCTTTCGGCACCGATGGCGAAGGCAGGCAATCCGAAACCGGTTGAGGCAATGCTGGCAGGAGCCCATTTTGCGGTACGGTCTTTAACAATGCCCATTTCAGGATGATGTTCTTTTAGAAAGAAAAGAAAGGTTTTACGCTGGATTGTATCGAGCATGGTCTCCTCATCATGGGTTAACGGGTAGTTGACCTTTCCTTTGGATTTAAATACTGGCTGAGGTGGCTGTGCAGCAGCTATGGCAAAAGGAAAAACCACAAACAAAATAACTGTGCTGATTTTCATCTGTTTTTGTGTGGAATGTTGAAAAACAAAAATAGCTAAATTGGCGGAAACGAAGCTAAACAATTATTTTTCATACCTTTGAACACGTCAATTAAAACAAACGATTATGTCAGAAAAAATAAAAGATAAAGTTGCTCCGGGAGTTGCAACCGGACAGGCTGTTCAGGAAATTTTTCGTATTGCAAAGGCCAACCGCTTTGCCTTGCCGGCGGTGAACGTGATTGGTACCGATTCGGTCAATGCTGTTATGGAGGCTGCAAAAAGTGTGAACTCACCGGTGATCATCCAGTTTTCGAATGGCGGAGGTGTCTTCTACGCCGGAAAATCTCTGAAAAATGAGCATGAATCCGTTGCCATCAAAGGCAGCATCTCAGGTGCACAGCATGTGCATGAGATAGCAGCCATGTATGGCATCCCGGTGATCCTGCATACCGATCATGCTGCAAAAAAGCTGCTGCCATGGATCGACGGTCTGCTGGATGCAGGTGAAACATACTTTAAAACATATGGAAAGCCGCTGTTCAGTTCACACATGCTTGATCTATCGGAAGAATCGCTGGAGGAGAATATTGAGATATGCAAGCGCTACCTCGAACGCATGAGCAAGATGGGGATGACCCTGGAGATCGAGCTGGGTGTAACCGGCGGTGAGGAAGACGGGGTTGACAACACAGGCATCGACAGTTCACGGCTTTATACGCAGCCCGAACATGTGGCCCATGCCTATGAGTCGTTGTCAAGCGTGAGTCCCAACTTCACGATCGCTGCCTCCTTTGGCAATGTTCATGGGGTTTACAAACCGGGAAATGTAAAACTTGAACCTGTCATCCTTCATAATTCACAGGTATATATCCAGCAAAAATTCAATACGGCCCCAAATCCGGTCAATTTTGTTTTTCATGGCGGATCGGGATCAGAGCCCGAAAAAATTGCTGAAGCGCTCGGCTATGGCGTCGTGAAAATGAACATCGACACCGATACCCAATGGGCATTCTGGGAAGGGGTTCTGAACTTCTACAAAAAGAACAGCGGATACCTGCAGGGGCAGATTGGCAATCCCGAGGGAGAAGACAAGCCCAACAAGAAGTTTTATGATCCGCGTGCCTGGCTGCGTGAGGGTGAAAAATCGGTGGTTGAACGGCTGAAGACCGCGTTCAAGGATCTGAATTGCATTGACAGGTATTAAAACCCTTGTCCCGCTGCCAGTGTGTCTTTTGGGCGGATGCTCAGTACGGGTATGGGTGAATTATTCACCATCTGGTGTGCATAGGAACCGAGAAAGATATTTGACGTTTTGGTTTCCTGTGCCGTCATGATGGCAATGAGGTTGGCGTCGATTTTTTTGGCGTATACAACCGTTGCATCGGATATATTCATACAATCAACCTGGTCAACATGGAAGGGAATCTTTTCCTCTTCACAATGCCTGATTACCTGCGCCGCATAGAGGTCGACCTTTTGTCTCATCGCCTTGAGCATAGAGGTATTCAATTTAAGAATATAGATTGTGGCATGGTGCTTTTTGGCAAGATAGCCCACAAATGAAGCTTTTTGTCTCGTCTCTTCTGCACTGTCGATGGGCAGAACAATTTTTGTCAGTGGTCGTTTGATATTGATTCCTCCCCTGATGGTGATGACAGGACATATACTGGCTGAGATGATTTTGTTGGCATTGCTTCCGATCCAGAATTCTTCGAAGCCCGACGCACCATGGGTTCCGGTGACAATTAGCATGGCTTTTATCGCCTTGGCTTCATCCGTGACCTCTTTATAAATTTTCCCCTTCCTGATTTTCCAGTACATTTTCAGTTCGGGATGGTCCGGCTGATGTTTGGCGATCAGGTTTTCCATGGCTTGCTGCACCTCTTTCTGGGGATCCTTTGACTTGTCAATGTATTTGTACTTCTCCGAAGATGCTTTTTCAACCCATAAAAGGATCAGTTCCGCTCCACAGGCATCCCCGATGGAGAGTGCATGGAGGAATGCATTGATGGAGCATTCAGAAAAATCGATGGCCACAATAATTTTATTCATATCCTTTGGATGTTAGGTCAATCTACTTTGGGTAAATTAATTTGATCAGTTATGATAAATGCATTGGGATAATCGCCGGACAATTCATTTAAAAACCGCTGGGCATCAAGTTTGGTCCTGAAATCGCCAACCCGCACTTTGTAATTGGGGGACTTAAAGGTAAGATAAACGCCTGTTTCAGGAAATCGAGCCATGAATTCATCATACACCACCTGCGCCCTGGTTTTTGAATTATTTCCGGAATCAGAGAATAGCTGTATCCTGAATCCATCCATGGTTTTTATGGCCTGGCTGGCCTGGATGTGTTTATTCACCAGCTGTTCGATCCTTGGATCCTGTACAATCCCGGCTTCTCCTCCCGGCATGACCGATTCCTGGGCCATGGTAAAGGGGGGGCGAATCAGCAGGATTAAAAGAACGGCGCCAGATAGGATCAGGTATCTCATGGGGTATGGTTCTGCTTTTCCGTTGGGTGAATACTCAATACCGGGATGGGAGACTGGTTGATCAGTTGCTGTGCCTGCGCGCCAAGTAAAATATTTACGGGTGTTTCCTGTTCGGTCATGATGGCTATTAAATCAGCCTGTACATTGATTGCATATGAAAGAACGGCCTTGGTAAGATCATTGGACACAATGCTGTCCTCGATAAAACGAACCTGCTGCTGCTGCAGGTATGAAGCGGCTGACTGCGTTATTTTCTCTGTTATCCGCTGGATGGACTTTAAATGGCTGCTATGGGTGGCTACCAGATGTACCTCTGACTTGAACAGTGTCGCAAGTTTTACAATGAACGGAATCTTCTGAAGCGATTCATTGGAGCCATCCATCGGGGCCAGGATCCGTTCGATTTTCGGTTTGATGTTGAAGTCATGCCGTACGGTAATGACGGGGCAGGCGGTGTAGGTCACAATTTTATAGGCGTTGCTTCCAATCCAGTACTCCTCATATCCTGAAATACCATGGGCTCCTGTAACGATTAACTCTGCTTCATTCGACCGGGCCAGGTTATCCACTTCACGGTAAATCCTTCCCTTTTTGAGTTTATACTCCATGGATAGACCCTTTGCAAGTTTACTGCTGTACTGGGCGATTAATTCGTCGAATCGTTTTTTGGCCTCATTCCGGTTTTCATTCGATGTATCGGGATATACCGACTCCTGCGTACTGATCTTGTCAACCCATATCAAATGGATATCCGATTTCATTTTATTAGCGAGTGAAATGGCATACTCGACAGCGTGAATGGAAGTATTCGAAAAATCGACCGCAACAACAATGGGATGCATAGCAAGGGGTTTAAAAAATAATAACGTAAAGATAGCATAAATAATTACAAAGGAAATAGATAGAATTAATTTACTTTTGTGATGATGAATGAAAACCTTGATCCTTCCGGAAATTTGTTAAATCCGGCAGAAAAAGAGATAGAAAAAGCTTTAAGACCCAGCGGGTTTATCGAATTTTCAGGTCAGGAAGCCATCGTTGAAAACCTGAAGATTTTCGTACTTGCCGCCAGGCAGCGGAATGAAGCGCTTGACCATGTTTTGCTTCACGGTCCACCGGGTCTTGGAAAGACTACGCTGGCCCATATCATTGCGAATGAACTGCAGGTGAATATCCGGGTGACCTCGGGGCCGGTGATTGACAAGCCCGGGGATCTTGCGGGATTGCTGACCGGTCTGGAGCCGAACGATGTGCTGTTTATTGACGAGATTCACCGGTTATCCCCTGTGGTGGAGGAATATCTTTATTCAGCCATGGAGGATTACAAGATTGACATCATGATCGAAAGCGGTCCGAATGCCCGGAGCATCCAGATCAAACTGAACCCCTTCACCCTGGTCGGGGCTACCACACGGTCAGGATTGCTTACAGCGCCGCTTCGTTCGCGTTTCGGGATCAATTCACGGCTAAACTATTACCAGGCCGGCACCCTCGACCAGATCATTCACCGCTCTGCTGAGATCCTGGATGTTCCCATCGACAAGGCGGCCGCTTCCGAAATTGCACGCCGCAGCCGGGGTACACCCCGCATTGCCAACCTGCTGCTGCGCAGGGTTCGCGATTTTGCCCAGATCAAAGGCGACGGTAAAATCGACCTGAAGATCAGCCAGTATGCACTCAGCGCCCTGAATGTGGATAAAAATGGTCTTGATGAGATGGACAACAAGATCCTGATGACCATCATTGAAAAATTCAAAGGAGGGCCTGTCGGACTGGGGACCATTTCAACCGCAGTTTCTGAAGATGCCGGAACCATCGAGGAGGTGTACGAACCATTCCTCATCCAGGAGGGCTACCTCATGCGTACGCCGCGCGGACGCGAAGTGACGGAACTGGCATACCGGCATCTTGGGAAGATGAAAGCTGGGACGCAGGACAGACTGTTTTGAATTACCAATTACCAATTACCAATTACCAATGACGAATTTTTGATTTTCTGATGTCGGGATCCGGAGGTAAAAAATCAACAGGAATTAATGGAGCGCAGATTCGTGCCGAGGCGCGGCGGCTTGGGTTTTCGTTCTGCGGGATGGCGCGAAATGAGCCGCTGGAGGACCTAAGAGCGTTATATACCCGCCTAATCCAACGGAAAGGCCCGGCTGGATTGAAATATCTTGAGACCTATCTTGAGAAGCGTTTAAATCCGGAGCTTATACTGAAGGGAGCCCGGTCTGTTATCGCAGTTATGATGAATTATTATCCGCAGGATGAAATCCCCGGAACCGGCAATTTTATCATCTCAAAATATGCCTATGGCCGCGATTATCACCTGTTGATGCGTGAACGGCTTGGATTGCTTATAGCATTTTTGAAATCCATCACTGCGGATCTGAGTGGCAGGGAATCCGAGGATTCGGGTCCGGTCTATGATCTGCATGCCAGGGCATTCGTGGATTCAGGTCCGGTTTTGGAGAAAGCCTGGGCTCAGCGATGCGGGCTGGGGTGGCAGGGAAAAAACACCCTGGTCATCCATCCGTTGGCAGGTTCGTTTTTTTTTATCGGGATCATCCTTACAACCCTGGAGCTTGAACCCGATGCGCCGGAATCAGACCATTGCGGCTCATGCGAAAAATGCATCAAAGCCTGTCCGACCGGGGCGCTTGATACACCCTACCAGCTCGATATCCGGCGCTGCATCTCATACCTGACCATTGAAAGCAAGGAAGAGATACCAGTTGAATTAAAAGGAAAGCTGAAGGATCGCATTTACGGTTGCGACATTTGCCAGGATGTTTGCCCCTACAACCGTTTCGCGGTGCCTAACGGGATTCCTGAATTCGACCCGTCTGAACCCTTGATGCAGATGAGAAAAAAGGAGTGGCTTTCCCTGACGGAAGCTGATTTCGACAGGATGTTCGCAGCCACGCCTGTTAAAAGAATGGGATACGCGCGATTGATGAGAAACATTCGTGCGGCTTCACAGTGATGATCCCCATGCATAGCTATCCACGTCAAATCCGGCAAGGTTGAGCACCCTGTCAACGACCGTCAGAACCAGGGCTTCGATGGTGGCAGGGTGACTGTAAAATGAAGGTGATGCAGGGCAGATGACGGCGCCGGCTTCGGTAAGCAGTTTCATGTTGTTCAGGTGAATCAGGCTGAGCGGGGCTTCACGGGAAACGAGAATGAGTTTTCTCCGTTCCTTCAGCATGACATCTGCTGCGCGGGTAAGCAAATCTGATGACACGCCCGATGCGATTCTCCCAAGCGTCCCCATCGTACAAGGGCATATGATCATCACATCATACCCTGCCGACCCCGATGCCACAGGTGCAAAAAAATTATCGGGTTTATAAAATGTAAACTTCCCCGCCCCCATCCTCCGAGGGTCTTCAATCCTTTCAGGCTCCTCACCGAGTTCAAATTTCCAGACGGCTCTGGCGTTTTCGGAAAAGATCACCCCGCAGGTCTCTATCTGATCCTGCAATCCCTGAAGGCGTTCCAGCAGCATTTTGCCGTAGATGGCGCCGCTGGCACCCGTGATTCCTATGATAATCTTATGTTTTGACATATCCTTTTACAGTTCTCTTGGTTTGAAATCCCAGATCAATCCAAATGATAAAACATTGTTATACTGACCCACCTCAAACAGGATGCGCCGGTAACCATTGGCCACACCGTTCCGTATGGACAGGATCGAATAGTTAAAGCGCACATTCACCCTCAGATGGCTGGTGATATACCCGTTAAATCCAAGGATCCCGGCTAAAGTTACCGGCCTTAACGGAACTGTTGAAGGAGGGTCGAAGCCATTGACAAGCTCTTCTGATCCGATCAGGATATCCATGGCGGGACCTATTTCGGCAGAAAACCGTTTATGAAAAGAAAACTGGTAAAGGATGGGTATTTCGAGGTAATGTAGCCGGAGCAGATAGGTCATTCCGGTATTGGTGATGGTATCTCCATTCTGCCTGCTTCCTTTCTGAATATACTCCATCTCCATCTGGAAGGCGGAGCGCCGGGATACCTGCAAACCGACAAATGCACCACCATAAAAACCAAATTTATGATATCCTCCCCACGTGTCACCATCAACCTGGCTCACCAAACCACCAGCCAATAAACCTCCGTTGAATTTCTGGGAAAATCCAAAAAGCGGGAGAATAAACAACAGGGAAAAAATAATCTTGCGCATCTCAAATTTTCAATAAAAGTATAAAAAATCTGCGATCCCGTCTAACAAAGCGCATTTTTGCGCGGGGGGCTTGCATGTCTCACAACATAACTTGAAGTTTTATACCTTTACACCACATTTGCAAGCGCCATGGAGAATAGTGAGATTACGATCCTTTTGGTCGATGATGAGTCCGATATTCTTGAATTCCTCGGATACAACCTGGAAAGGGAGGGATACCGGGTTTTAAAAGCAAAAAACGGGCTGAAAGGGCTGAAGCTGGCCATGGAACACAAGCCCCAGCTGGTCATTCTCGATGTGATGATGCCGGTAATGGACGGGATGGAGACCTGCAATGAGATCAGGAAAATTCCCGAACTGGCCGGTACGCTGATTGCCTTTCTGACGGCCCGCGGGGAGGATTATTCCCAAATAGCCGGGTTTGAAGCAGGCGCCGATGATTACATCACCAAGCCCATCAAGCCGAAATTGTTTATCAGCCGCATCCAGGCCTTGCTGCGAAGATACAAGCATTTTAAGGAGGATGACGCGATAATCCAGCTCAAGGGTTTTACCATTGACAAAGACCGCTATTTGGTGGTGAAGGATGATGCAGAGATCACGCTGGTGCGCAAGGAGTTTGAACTCCTGCAGTTCCTTGTTTCCCGACCGGATAAGGTGGTGTCCCGGGAAGAGATTTTTTCGAATGTATGGGGTGAAGATGTGGTTGTGGGTGACCGGACCATTGATGTTCACATCCGCCGGATCCGCGAAAAATTGAACATCGACAGCATCAAAACCATCAAAGGGGTCGGCTATAAATTCGAAGAGGAATGAAATTTCACGAACCGAAAAACCTGGCCTTGCTGAACTCCCTGATCATCACAGGAAGTTACATCATGCTGTTTTTTCTTTCTGTCGGAATCATTTTCACAGGCGCCCTTTCTAATATTTATGCCTACATCACCCTGATCATCACTTCGATCGTACTTTTCATCATAACCTTTTTCATTTTCCGGTATACCCTTGAAAAATTTATTTACAGCAAGATCCGGTTGATCTATAAATCAATTCATTCGGTAAAGACGGGAAAAAAGGAGCAGCCCTATAATCAGCAGGCAGGCAACCTCATGGACCATGTTCAGAAAGAGGTTGAAAACTGGGAATCGGAGAAGCAGCGTGAGATTGAACAACTCAACCTGCTGAGCCAGTATCGCCGTGATTTTGTAGGGAATGTAGCCCATGAGCTGAAAACACCCCTGTTCAACATCCAGGGTTACGTTTCCACTCTGCTTGACGGCGGATTGGAGGATCCGACCATCAACCGGGAATACCTGAAACGGACTGAAAAAAGCATTGAGCGGCTGGCAAAGATCCTTGAAGATCTGGATGAGATTTCACAGCTGGAGTCCGGTCATATGAAATTGAAAATTACCCGCTTCAATATCGTCAGCCTCACCCGTGAAGTAACAGAATCACTGGAGATGAAGGCGCAAAAGCATGAAATCCAGTTTGTCCTGAATGATCCGGGCAAGCCGCTGATGGTCGAAGGGGACAAAGATAAAATCAGGCAGGTGCTCACCAACATCATTGATAACTCCATCCGCTATGGAAATCAGGAAATCGGACGAACCAAAATCAGCTTTTATGACATGGGCGAAAATTTCCTTGTTGAAGTTACAGACAACGGGATTGGCATCGATTCCGGCGACCTGGTTCGGGTATTTGATCGTTTTTACCGTACCGACCGGGGAAGGAACGCCACCAAAAAGGGGAAAGGCCTTGGCCTGGCCATTGTAAAGCACATCGTTGAAGCCCATCAGCAAACGATCAATGTGCGCAGCACCATCGGGGTGGGAACCACGTTTGGGTTCACCCTGAAGAAAGCTTCCTGAAGGAGGGTGAAATCAGGTATTGCGCTCCGTAGTAAAAATCACCAGCTGCTCCAGTGATTTACGGCAGGGATTTTCGGGGAATGACTGCAGGATATCCAAAGACTTCTGCCGGTATTCAAGCATCTTTTCATGGGCATAGCTGATCCCGCCGCGTTCGACCACTTTTTCAATCAGTCTGGAGACTTTTTCCGGGTCGTTGTGGTGATTTTTCACCGTGTTGATGATCCAGCGCTTTTCCAAAAAATCAGCATGGTTCAGCAGGTAGATCAGGGGAAGCGTCATTTTCTGATCGCGGATATCCGTCCCATTGGGCTTTCCCGTGGCATTGTTGCGTTCGTAATCAAACAGGTCATCCTTTATCTGGAAGGCGATCCCAACATGTTCACCAAAACTCCACATCAACCGGATAAGCTCTTCAGAGACATTGACCGATGAGGCGCCGCAGGCACAGCAGGAGGCGATGAGCGTAGCCGTTTTCTTGCGGATAATCTCAAAATAAATATCTTCCCGGATGTCGAGTTTCCTTGCTTTTTCTATTTGAAGCAGCTCGCCTTCGCTCATTTCACGTACCGCATTGGATACAATTTTCAGAAGCTTGAATTCATCCTGTTCCAGTGCCAATAGCAATCCACGGGATAAAAGATAATCGCCTACCAGCACGGCAATTTTATTTTTCCACAGGGCATTGATGGAAAAAAATCCGCGGCGGAGATTCGAATCGTCCACCACATCATCGTGAACCAGGGTAGCCGTATGCAGAAGCTCAATGAGTGAAGCACCCCTGTAAGTACTTTCATTCACCGTACCGCAGAGTCCGGCGGAAAGGAAGACGAACATCGGCCGCATCTGCTTGCCCTTCCGCTTGATAATATAATGCATGATCGTATCCAGTAACGGCACGGAACTCTTCATTGAAGCCCTGAATTTTCCTTCGAAGGTTTCGATGTGTTCCCCGATGGGCGCTTTAATTTCTTTGAGTGATATCAACGGTTTGCTCATTGAAGCCCAAAAGTAAACATTTTTACTCTGACTAATTTAGGATTTGCAGTTGAAAATATGGAATTTTGCACAATAAACAAACAGGATGTCTGGATTTCTCTTTGATGATGTTGTTTTTGGCCCGGTGCGCAGCAGGCGGCTCGGACTCTCTCTCGGAATTAATTTACTTCCGCTTCATTCCAAATACTGCTCTTTTAATTGCATTTACTGTGAATGCGGCTGGACCCCGCCCGAACAGACCCTGCATCCCCAATTTCCATCGCGCGCTGAGGTGGCCAGCTACCTCGAACAGCGGCTTGAGGAACTGGTCAAAGAGAATCATCTCCCCGATGCCATCACCTATGCCGGAAACGGGGAACCAACCCTGCATCCCGATTTTTCAGGGATCGTGGATGATACCATTGCCCTGCGGAATAGGTATGCTCCCGGCGCAAAGGTCACTGTGCTCTCAAATGCCAGCATGATCCATCATCCCGCTGTTTTTGCAGCGCTGGAAAAACTTGACAACAATATTCTTAAGCTGGATGCCGGGGATGAACCCATGTTTAACCTCATCAACAACCCAGTTGAACCAGTGAAGCTGGACATGCTGATTGAAAATTTGAAGAAATTCAGGAATAATCTCATCATCCAGAGCATGTTCCTGCGTGGAAAATTCAAGGGGCAGGTCGTTGATAACACAACTGAAATTGAGGTGGCGGGATGGCTTCAGCGTCTGACAGAGATTAAACCAACGCTGGTCATGATCTATCCCATTGCCCGGGCTACACCGGTGCACAACCTTGAGAAAATTGCCCTTGGGGAGCTGGAATCCATTGCCAGAAAAGTTGAAGCGGCCGGGATTCAGGTTCAGGTATACGCGTGACGAATGACGAGTGACGAGTGACGAATGACGAGTGTAAATTTGCACAATGGAGAGCCTATATTACCCTGCGAAAATCTGGCTTGCTTTTGGTGAAGCGGTCAATGGCAACCAGGAGATCGCAGCATGGTTGCTGAACAACGGATTTCCTGAAGTTGCAGCGCTGGCGCATGCCATCAGGGGCGGTGAGGAGGCTACGGCCTGGCTGTTTAAAAACAAATTTTTTCACCTCGCTGCACTGGATGCGGCCATTGATGAAAACGTTCAGGCCTATCTATGGCTGCAGAAAAACAAACACCCGTTCCTGGTTGTTTTTGCCGATGCATGCCGCGGAAAGCAGGCGGCCATTGACTGGTTATATAAAAACAACATGCAGGCCTTTGTACTCATAGCCAAACGAATCAAAGATCTGCGTGACAACACCACCTTTGATTACCACAAAAAGAAGTTTTAGCTTTTATCCGCACTTCGAGTAGCCGCAGCTCTTGCAAACAAGGCAGCCCTCCTGGTATACCAATCCATTCTGATCACTGCATTTCGGACAGGCATGTTCGGCTGCCTTGGTTCCATCGGGAATGAATTTTTTCAAGGCCCGCTCCACTCCGTTTTTCCAGGTATTGATTGAATCGACTTCAAAATGGAGTTTGGAGATGATGTTGACCACAAAAGGCAGGGGCATGCCATGGCGCAGGATGCCGGAGATCAGTTTGGCATAATTCCAGTATTCCTTATTGAACGAACGGGAAAGTGCTTCAATGGTGATTTTGTATCCCTGGCGGTCTTCAAACTGAAAATCGTAGCGTGAGCCAACACCATCGGGCCGTGTTTTCACAATCCAGCCCTTTTGAACCCAGGTTGGTATCCAGAAATCTTCGGCTACCCCTGTGAATATCTCATAGGGACGTCCGTTTAGAATTCCTACAACGGCCACCCATTTCTCGTGATCATTCTGAAAGCGGACGATGTCAGCTTCCAGGCGGTCGGGGCGGTGCGGTGCTTTGGTTTCATGGAACTCGTCAATCTCGGATTTTTCTTTTTTCTCATTCGGATCGTTATTCACCAATACACCGGAGCGTGAGCCATCGCGATAAACGGTCATCCCTTTGCAGCCAACCTTCCATGCTGTTTCATAAATGGTGCTGATCATCTCTTCCTTGGCATCGTTGGGAACATTTACAGTGACGCTGATGGAATGATCGACCCATTTCTGGACGGCACCCTGCATCTTTACCTTGGCAACCCAATCCACATCATTGGCCGTGGCTTTATAAAACGGCGATTTCTTGATGATTTGTTTAAGATCCTTTTCCTCCATGCTGGATACCTCTTCCACATTGTACCCATTGACGACGAGCCAGGTAACAAAATTATGGTGGAACACATTGTACTCTTCCCAGGTATCGCCCACTTCATCTGTAAAGGTGACCTTTACATTCTTATCGTTTGGGTTCACCTTGCGGCGGCGTTTGTAATTGACTGCAAACACGGGTTCGAGACCGGAGGTTGTTTGTGTGAGTATGCTCACTGAACCCGTTGGAGCGATTGTAAGCATGGCCACATTGCGGCGGCCGTATTTAGCCATATCCTCATATACATCGGGAGCTGCCTCCTTTATCCTCATGATAAAGGGGTTGTTCTTTTCACGTTCGGTATCATAAATGGGGAACGGGCCGCGCTCCCGGGCCATCATGACGGATGACCTGTATGCTTCAAGCGTAAGAATTTTGTGTACCTCAACTGAAAAATCGGTTGCATCGTCAGATCCATAGCGGGTGCCTAAAGCTGCAAGCATGTCGCCTTCTGCCGTGATGCCAAAACCCGTTCTCCGGCCCTGGATGGCTTTTTTCTTGATATTCAGCCACATGGTACGTTCACGTGCTTTAATATCTTCAGCCTCCGGATCCTTTTCAATTTTGGCCAGGATACGGTCAATCTTTTCAAGCTCCAGGTCGATGATGTCGTCCATGATACGCTGGGCCTTGTTAACATGGAGGGTAAAGAGTTCGGAATCGAAACTTGCCTCAGGAGTGAAGGGTTTGTCGACGTAGTTGTAAAGGTTGATGGCCAGCAGCCGGCAGCTGTCGTAGGTGCAAAGGGGAATTTCGCCGCAGGGGTTGGTCGAAACGGTGCGAAAGCCCAGGTCGGCATAGCAGTCAGGAATAGATTCCCTGATAATGGTATCCCAGAAAAGAATTCCGGGTTCAGCCGATTTCCATGCATTGTGGACGATCTTGCTCCAGAGTTCCCTGGCGCGGATTGGTCTGGTCACCACCGGTGCATCTGAATCGATGGGAAAATGCTGGACAAATTCAGTATCATGCACGACGGCCAGCATGAATTCGTCGGTTAGTTTTACCGAGATATTGGCGCCGGTCACCTTCCCTGTTTCCAGTTTGGCATCGATAAAATGTTCGGCATCCGGGTGGGCAATGGAGATACTCAGCATCAGCGCCCCGCGTCGCCCTTCCTGAGCCACTTCACGGGTTGAATTCGAATAGCGCTCCATGAACGGTACAATTCCTGTGGAGGTCAACGCACTGTTTTTCACTTCGCTGTACTTCGGGCGGATGTGCGAAAGGTCGTGACCCACTCCTCCCCTGCGTTTCATCAGCTGAACCTGTTCTTCATCGGTTTTCATGATGGCGCCATATGAATCAGAGGCCCCCTCATTGCCAATCACAAAACAGTTGGAGAGTGATCCAATCTGAAAATCATTTCCGATGCCTGCCATCGGGCTTCCCTGGGGAACGATGTACTTAAAGTTTCGCATGAGTTCAAAGAGCTCATCCTCACTCATCGGGTTTGGATATTTTTTTTCTACCCGGGCGATTTCACGGGCTATACGCCTGTGCATGTCATCCGGGGTCAACTCGAATAAATGTCCTTCTGAATTTTTCAGGGCATATTTATTTGCCCACACGTTGGCGGCCAGGCTATCACCGTTAAAATATGCTGTTGATTTCTCAATTACCTCTGCAAATGAATAAATCGTGCGTTTGTGTTCCTCTACCTTCTTTTCTTTCATTTCCAATTCTTCAATTGTAACTTTCGGACGGATCCTTTTTGCCAAGACATCTTGATAATAATCAGCTTTATGATCCGTTTCCTTATTTACCAGGGTATTGTTTTCCATGCATGAACAGGATTATCTGTTATGTGATTAATTTTTTCTAACTCCTTGTTCTTACGAACGTTTCAATAAATTTCGGGGGATTAATTTGAGGGAGCAATATACAACGAAGTGTGGGTTTACCTGAATATAGTTATTAACATCCACAGGGGGTATGAAGGATAACCGCCTGACTTAAAAAAACATAGACTTTGATAATTCATTTATGGTGCGGCTGATCTTGATTTCAGAGATTTTCAAGCCGTCCATATCAGCTTTTTCCCAAAACCAAGGCGATTATCCGTCATTTTGATAAAATCGGGCGACAGGATCCAAAGATTCAAAGCCGGCATCAGCCTGGCAATCGGGAAGCGTTTAAGATAGGCCGACCTGGCTTTTTTCAATTCATCTCCCTCCAGTTCCTGCATCAAGCCAGTAAACTGAATTCCCCTGATCTTACCAACGATTTTTGTCTCCAGGGCAATGGTTCCCGCCACGTTGGGATTGCCTCCTTCTAAAACGTCCCGGATATGCCTGGTTTCATGGTCTGAGGTGAAAATAAACTGGTTTTGGGCAGGAAGATAGGCATAAAAACAGGTTGCACAATAGGGGACATTCTCCCTGGCCACAGCAAGTGTTAGAATATGATGTTCTCCAATAAAATCGACGATGCGTGGTTCAGGAAGGGTCATGGTTAGAAGTCAAGACTAAGTGAAAAATAAAAGACAGGTCTGCTTACGCGGCCATCTTCAATGCCCCAGGCCAGGTCGCCGCGGAGAAAATAGCCAAACAGCCTCGTTCGTAAGCCAAAACCGAATCCCTCGACAATGGGATCCTTCTGCATTTCAACTTTGATAAACAGCGGATTCCGGTATATGTACTGGGTAAAGAGCTGGTTGTCTTCCGACCATGGCGTCGCCCCGGTCCAGGCGGTTCCCACATCACCGAAAACAACAACCTGAAAATTGTTGATAAAATCGGACCTGATCGGGCGATTGAACAGATACCGGAATACGGGCCATCTCAATTCGGTATTGTAAACGAAAAAGCTGTTGCCATTCCTGATGTTTTGGTTAAACCCGCGCATGTTGGTAGCCAGCGTCTGGAACGCATAGTTCTGATCGAAGGCAATCGGCGTATTCATGTTGTATGTCGGGAATAACCAGTTATCGACACCACCCATATAATAGAGGAGCTTATTGCCGCCAAAGGAGGTGCTTGCAGCAAAACGGTTCGCCCACACCAGGGTACGATGCACCTTCTGGTAATTACGGATATCCATACCCAGCACAATCATGTTGGTTCCCGAAGAATTGAGCATCTGGTAATATTCTCCGAAAAATTTATAGCGTGTTCCCTGATAAAGGTTCAGCCCCAGACTGCGGGTGTTGTCATAGGTAAGTTCTCCTTTGATACTGCCCCAGACATTATGGATGTCGGGTATTTTCAGGTTGTATTGATCAGTTGATAGATAGATGGCGCGGTCGTACCGGATGGATGCGGTGCCCTTGATATTCAGTACCGGATTGAACGGCCAGGTAGCTACATAATATAATTCATGGATCTTATGCCGTATGAGTGAATAGTACCCCAACTCCTCTACTGCTTTCCTGTGAAAAACGATCTGATGGTCGAGGCGCCGCTTATAATTCCCAAAACTAAAAAGGTACTCATTGTTGATGAGGCTCACGTTCAGACGCACCCCGCCGCTGATCCGGTAATCCTCCATCAGATCAGTGACCCCAACCATAAAGAGGGCATTCAATCCGGGGTTGATAAACTCAGGCGTCATGTTTCCTGTAAAGGGCTGATAGGCAAAATTAAGATAGGTGAAATCAATTTGTGTGACCATCTGGTCAATGTAGTACTCCACATTGTAATTTAACTGCTTGGCCGTTTTGTACCTATTCACCGAATCCTTACCTGCAGCGCCGCGCTGGTATCCCTTTCCCTGCAATGCTTTGTAGAGGGCGAGGAGATTGTTTGCGACGGTATCTGTCACGAATGCATTCTCCCCTCCCGGCTGTAACCCGCCCTTCCCGGATGTATCAACCCGCGAAAGGATCTGTTTCACCACCTCACTTTGCCTGACAACCGTGAAATGTTTCTTTCCCGAGACTGAAAATGGCTCAGCCAACCTGAGGCTGCTGTCGGGTTTTTGCAGTTCAGGTGGTTTCATCTCCGATGCCGGCTTGAATACCTTGAAAAAAGAGGGCTGTACCTCCGCTTTTGGTACTTTGGCAGGCCGGATCAAATCGGAGGTGAACATCTTGTAATTTTGATTCTGAAACACGATTTCACCTATTTTGGCTGCCTTCGGAGAGATATCCTGTTCGATGATGTTGCGGGAATAATTGGTAACCGGATAGGAGGTTGTATAATAACGGTAATGGGTGGTGGTGTCGATGAAGGAGATCGTGCTGTCGTATCTGGCAAGATACCGGTTCACAACGCCATTTTGATCACTCAGAAAAGAAAAATAGTTGTCCCCGTATGGCTGCGGCTGGGTTTCGTGGGCATCTGGCGAATGGGTCAGGCGCTGCAGGATAACGGATTTCGCACTGTAATTATATAGAAACAGGTCATTGAAATAATGCAGGTCGCCGATCTTCACAGGGTCATCAAAACGAACGGTGTCATTCACCCGGTTTGAGGAAAAGATAATGTTGCCGGAATGATTGATAAACCTGGGATTCAGGTCGTCGTATACATCCTTCGTAAGCTGTTCATGTGATCCGGAAGCGATGTTGTATACGAAAATGTCGGACTGCCCTTTCTGAACAGCTGAAAAAACCAGCAGGGATCCGTCGTCAGAGTAAGAGATATCCAACACCTTCTGAAAATTAGCCATGATCTGGTGTTCAAATTTCCGGTCATCCAGGTTATAGAAATAGAGCCAGATTTCGCCTTTGCGTTCAACAAGAATGGCAAGCACCCGGCCGCTGGGATGCCAGGCTACGAGTGGGTAGGAATAATCGGGCCGGTCGGCCAGCCGATATCCTCCGCGGTAGATCCGCCTCTTTTTCCCGGTCTCCGTATCCTGGATGAATACCTTATAAATGCCCAGGTCATGTGTGGTGTAGGCTATCTTATTGCCGTCAGGACAGATTTTTAACGTTCGGTAAACCCGGTCGGGTTTTTTCCGTTTGTTGATCATCTCGCCTTGCGGTGTAGTCCGGCCGCTCTCCTGGTTCGTGTACACCTCCTTATAAAAAGCAAGCCACTCCTGCACCACCGACTGGAAACTGGTACCGACAACAAACTGAAAACCCCGTTCCACATTCCGGCTCATGCGGGCCATATATACAATATTGGGGACGGAGGCAGCGCCATACTTCATGGCGATGTAATTCCATAAAGAATGGCCGGCATAGGTCGCCTCCAGGCCTGTAAGGCCATTGAACTTGTCATATTTCTTGTTCAGGATGGCATCCCTGACATGATTTTCGATTTCAGCATCCCATTTCCGGGAGATGAAGGATATGAGTCCGTTCATATACCATTCGGGAACAGTAAAAAGAGCATTGTTTTTTATCTGAGCCCCGATCCCCGTTCCGTAGATCATGTTGTTGAGAATTACCTGCGCGATACCTGCCCTGATCTGCTGATCAAAATGTTCATAATTTCCGTCAAAAAAGAGGAGGACCCGGCCGCCGATAATCCGGGTAACCCCCCCGGTATTGTAATAATCCCAGTCACCGAACAATCCTACATTGCTCTGCTTCAGATCAGAGAGTTTATTAAATATGATGAACTGCACCTTCTCCTCAAGATTCGACTGGAGCGACACCTCTATCTCCTTGATGTGCTTATCGGCATATTCACTGGTATAAAGCGCCAGTTCTTTCCCATTGAGATAATAGTAGGTATCGAATTTTTCGAAGCGGAAATAGAGCCAGAGAAAATCATTGTACTGAACCCGGCTCTTCCCGAAAGTCAACTGTGAACCATTGTAAAACTGAGCCTGTCCGGAGAGTGAAAGCAACAGCACGACAGCAAGAATGATCCATGATCCAGTCCAGCGATTCATTCTTCTGTTCATGCATGCATCATGCGTCATATCCGGCAGTACAAGGGGATTTTTTGGAGGTGCTAAAATACGATTATTTTCAATGTACCGGCCACATCGCTGCATTTTCCTATCTTTGCAAATCATGTAAAACACCGCTATCTGAATGATAAATGTAGAAAAATTCGTCTTCAATACCTTTATGGTCAACACCTGGTTATTATACGATGAAACCGGTGAATGCATCCTCATTGATCCAGCATGTTATGAACCTGAAGAGCAGGAGAGCCTGAAGGAATTTATCAGCGCGAAAAATCTGAAGCTTGTGCGCAATCTCAATACCCATTGCCATATCGATCATGTGCTGGGAAATGATTATGTCGCGCATACCTTCGGGATCTATCCGGAGTACCATAAAAATTCGACCTTTCTTTTTCACGTCCTGAAGGAGATCGGCTCCTCCTTTGGCTTTTCGATCGACCGGATTCCTCCCCCCAAACGGTTCCTTGAAGACGAAGAGACGGTAAGCTGGGGAAATTCTTCACTCAGGGTGCTTTATACCCCCGGCCATGCCGAGGGCAGCGTATGTTTTTACAATGAAAGTCAGGGCTTTGTAGTTACCGGCGATGTGTTATTCAAGGATACCATTGGCCGTACCGATCTGCCATCCGGTAATTTTGAACAACTGATGCAAAGTATAAAAAACAAACTGCTGACCCTCCCGGCAGAGACGCTGGTTTATCCCGGTCATGGGCCGGAGACCTCGATCGGGTATGAGGAGGAGAATAATCCGTTTATTAGGTAACAGGGTAACAAGGTAACAGGGTAACAAGGTAACAGGGTAACAAGGTAACAGGGTGATAGGTGTGAGAAAAATATTGATAATCCGGTTTAGCTCCATTGGCGACATTGTGCTCACCAGCGCAGTTGTCCGTTGCCTGAAGCAGCAGCTGGATGGAGCTGAAGTTCATTTCCTTACGAAAACCCAGTTTGGACCCATCCTCAGTTCAAATCCAAACATCGATAAACTGTGGTTGTACGATCACAACTTCAAAGAACTTATTCCGCAATTGAAATCGCAGGAGTTTGATTTCATTGTTGATCTGCATAAAAATTATCGTTCCGCCTTTGTAAAAAACAAGCTGGGAGTCAGCCATGCCTCCTTTCCGAAATTGAATCTCCGGAAGTGGCTTGCGGTTCAGTTAAAGCTGAATTGTCTTCCCGATGTTCATATCGTTGACCGTTATTTCAAGGCAGCGGCATCCCTGGATATAAAAAATGACGGGCGCGGGCTTGATTATTTTATCCCGACAGCAGATGAGGTGGACCTTTCCATGCTCCCATCGACCCATCGTGCCGGATTCGTGGCCATGGTGATCGGAGGCAAACACAACACAAAAATTTTCCCTGCCGAAAAGGTCATTGAAGTTTGCAAGCAGCTTGCCCGGCCGGTCGTCCTGCTGGGCGGGAAAGAGGACCGGGATCGGGGTGATCAGATCGCCGGATCAACAGGAACAATGGTTTTCAATGTGTGCGGACTTTTTAACATCAACCAGTCCGCTTCACTGATCCGCCAGGCTGATGCTGTCCTGTCGAATGATACCGGGCTGATGCATGTGGCTGCCGCATTTAAGAAGCCCGTTGTATCCGTTTGGGGAAATACCATCCCGGCATTTGGCATGTACCCCTATCTTCCGGAGGAGTTCAAATCAGATTCGCTCATTGCTGAAGTCAAAGGGTTATCTTGCCGGCCCTGCAGCAAACTTGGACATCAAACCTGCCCGAAAAAGCATTTCCGTTGTATGAAAGAGATTGATCTGGCTGAGATCGTCACTTTTCTTAACAAGAAATCCTAATCTAAAATTGCATGGTTTTTGCCGATTCCCACACCCACCTGTATGCAGAAGAATTCGATGCCGACCGCGAAGCCATGATGCACAGGGCAGAACAGAATAAGGTGCTGCATCTGCTTCTTCCTGCCATTGATTCGGCCTATCATGAGAAGATGTTACAGGTCACCGCTGATTTTCCGCATGTGTGTTTCCCGATGATGGGGCTGCATCCCACCTCTGTAAAGCAAAATTATCGGGATGAGCTGGATATCGTTTCAGAACACCTCTCAAATCCTGCGCTGAAGTTTTGGGCCCTTGGTGAAATTGGCATCGATTTATACTGGGACAAAACATTTGAGGCGGAACAGCGGATTGCCTTTAGTGATCAGCTCGACCTTTCGTTGAAATATGATCTTCCCGTCGTGATTCACACGCGTAATTCCATGGATATTGTACTTGAGATCATGGAAGGCCGCAACGATCAGGCCATCCGCGGGGTATTCCATTGTTTCAGCGGCCATACCGAACAGGCAAAACGGGCCATCGACCTGGGATTTATGCTCGGCATCGGCGGGGTGGTAACCTATAAGAATTCGGGCTTGCAAACGGTGGTTGAAAACATCGGGATGGAACACCTGCTGCTTGAGACGGATGCACCCTGGCTGACACCTGTTCCGCATCGCGGCCAGCGGAATGAGCCATCCTACATCCCGCTTATTGCACAAAAAGTTGCTGAATTAAAGGCCATCGCTCTGGAAAAGGTCGCTGAAATTACCACTGCGAATGCACGGAGGCTGTTTGGCCTTGGGGACATGGAGAACACGTGATTTGAGGATTTGAAGATTTGAGGAATTGAAGATTTGAGGATTTGAGGATGGTTAATCGTAATTTATAAGTTAAAAAATGATTGGACAAACAAATATTTTGGTGATTTATACCGGGGGTACCATCGGCATGGTTCAGGACCCGAAGACAATGACGTTAAAACCCCTGACCTTTGATATTTTATACAAATATCTCCCGGTTCTTGAAAATTTCAACTGCCGGATTGAATTCTTCACCTTTGAGCCATTGCTCGATTCCTCGAATATGAATCCTGCCTTCTGGATTCACCTGGCGGGGGTAATTGAAGAGAAGTATGAAGATTACGACGGATTTGTGGTCCTGCATGGTTCCGATACCATGGCCTACACCGCTTCTGCACTGAGTTTCATGCTTGAAAACCTGAACAAACCGGT
Source organism: uncultured Bacteroidales bacterium (assembly GCA_903945175.1). Lineage (GTDB taxonomy): Bacteria > Bacteroidota > Bacteroidia > Bacteroidales > FEN-979 > CAIVAT01. Next base: position 55,884 of record CAJAUM010000062.1, read on the forward strand.
GATTTTTACCGGGTCACAGCTTCCCATCGGGATGGTGCGTACCGATGGCCGCGAAAATTTCATCAATGCGATCGAAATTGCCGCAGCCAAGGAGATTGATACACCGGTTGTGCCTGAGGTGGCCATCTGCTTCGAGAACAAATTGTACCGGGGCAACCGGACCAGCAAACTCAATGCAGAGAATTTCAAGGCATTCGTCTCCGGGAATTACCCGTTACTTGGAGAGGTGGGAGTCCATATCAAATATCACCACAATCTGATTCTAAAACCAAATTTTAAAAAGCTGCGCGTGCACAAGGAGCTTGACGAAAACATTGCCATCCTGAAACTTTACCCTGGAATTTCACCAAACACCGTAGAGGCGATCCTGAACACCAAAGGGCTGAAGGCTGTCATTCTTGAGACCTTTGGCGCCGGGAACGCCCCTACCATTCAGTGGTTCCTCGATCAGCTGGAAGATGCCGTATCGAGGGGGATCATTGTTTTTAACGTGACCCAATGCAAGGGCGGCACCGTTGAGATGGGCAAATATGAAACCAGTGCAGGGCTGGGAAAGATCGGCATCATTGGTGGATATGACATCACCACCGAATCGGCCGTTACCAAGCTGATGTACCTCCTCGGATGCGGCTATTCATCAGAAAGCGTGAAACAACTGCTGCAATCCTCTCTTCGTGGCGAGATGACAGTTTGAAAATCCAATATTTTTAATACCTTTGCACTGCAAAACGATATCCTGGAGAGGTGTCCGAGTGGTCGAAGGAGCACGCCTGGAAAGTGTGTGTACGCCAAAAGTGTACCCTGGGTTCGAATCCCAGTCTCTCCGCAATAACTATTATTTCTTTTTCCCGGAAAAATAATAGCGGTAGTCAAAAACAAGCCGGATGCCCGCGAACCATATGGTATTTGTTTCAGGCATCACAGTATACGTTCCTTCATTGGGGGCCATGAGGATGTCTCGTTTGCCCGGTATATCAAAACCGGCATGCAGCTGAAAAAGAAGACTCCCGGTCTGTCGTGAAGAGTAGGTACGGAAGGGTCGATATTCCACGATCGGGAATTCAAACCTCGTCGTATACATAGAATAATACCCTACATCATCGGGAATAAGCGGACCCATGTTTTTAACGATGACCATGTATGGATCCGGTCCCCTTCCCGATCCATACATGCTGATGCCCACCTCTCTTCCGAGCACGAACTGGAATCTTCCGATTGGGGTTGGCAAACCCGATTGCCATGGAATCAAACCTCCGTTTCCCGCTGCTGCGACCACCTTCTGCATTGCATTGGGAGATGTCAGCGCCAAAATGGGCGCCAGAAGAATCAAGTCGCCGGGGATCAGGAAAAAGGGTAATCTCAAGCGGACATAATAGGCGTCACGGGTTGGAATGGCAGCAACAAAATCGCCAAACTTATGCAATTCCTTGTTGTCATTTTCATCAACCCTCATGGTAGAGCCCAAATCGATGCGGGCGCCCATATCGAGGAAGACCAGTCCATCGCCCGATTCGTTCAGAACCCCTTCCATTCCCAATCCAATGCGTAGGCCGAGTTCCAGCCCGGAGCTGAAACCATCCCATGTTTGATAGTCAAAAAACCCCCTGCTCAGATAATTGAGACTGGTTGCTGCACTGAGGCCGACAAATGGACCTATCTCAGCCCGGAATCTTGGTAATTCGCCCAAGCCGGCCGTTAAACCCGGAATCGGCGTCGCCATCAATACGGTGTCACACAACATCCTCATTTTGGGATCCACCGTGCATATGGGCATACCCATGGCCTTGCTTACATTAAATGTATCAGGTGTGGCCGGCATAAGTTCTTTTTCAACGAATGCCGAATCAAGCCTGATCGTTCCGCTCACTGCATCCAAAATTTGCTCCAGGCTCGCCTTGATCGACTCGGATGTCCATCCGATATCCTCTTCGCGCATCGTGGCATCGCCCATCAATACCATTTGACTTCCCTGCCAGGTAGTTACATGCACCCCGGCTTCGTTGTAATAATCATGTGTTCCTTTACGCTTGGCCGCATCACCCCAAATTCCCATGACATGTCCCGATGTAAAACTATCCTCGAGAAAATGCGCTGCAAACGCTTCATCGGCAAGAACCGACAAGGCCAGGGCTGAACGCTGGCCGGGTGTCAGATCCTTTGAACTCAGACGGGTAGCTTTCGACAGTGCGCTCATGTGCAAATATGTATAGGTCCCAACCGTATTCAGCTCTGTGCCCTCCTTGAAACATAAAGCAAAATATTCCTCCGGTTTGATATTTACTCCGGGAAGCGCCAGCATAAAGTGGCCATTGTTCTTTCCGGCCCTGGTAACATATTCCGGATCGGCACGAAGCAGTTTGATATCCGAATCCCTTACTTCACTTACACGTGCGCTGCGATTATGCGCGTTGTCGAGACCAACCTGCAGTTTTGCAGTAATATTGGCCACATTCATGATCCAGTCGCTCTGGAGTACAATATTGATCATATCTGATGCTGAAACAGAGTGGTCGCCCGCTATTCCACACCATCCCGCAAAATCGAGACACTGTGGTTTTACGCCCTGTTCCGGCTCGATGACACCGGCACACATTCTCGATTCATTCCCCTTCCTGGCCGATGCCCATATCTGGTCAAGGAGGGCACGGTGGTTGGAATCAAGTTTTTGGATGGCAGCGATCATGATTTTCCTGTGCTCGGGATATACCCATGCTGAGGCAGTCATCGCAGTGCCGCAAATCAGCAGTAAGGTCAGTAAAATTCTTGTTCTCATGTGAAGTTTGGCTATAATTACAATGATCTCCGGAAAAATTCTAAAGGCCAAAGGTATCGAAATCGTAATTTCGCTTTACGGTTTTGTAAATTAAATGCTTTGGATTAATCTTATCTTTGTGTTTTGTTGTTTGGTAAGCTACAGTACAGGATGAAAAACACCCTTGCAATCCTGATCATCTTCTTTTCATTCAGAATTGCCAACCAGGCTCAAATTGAAAAGAATCCCGTCGCCCTGGCCGATTTTTCCGTCACGGATACTGTTTGTCTTGGGAATCCGGTGATTATTCAAAACTATTCGCAGGATGCAACCACATACCATTGGAATTTTTGCAGCGGCAACACCTATTATCAGCCTGTTGCGAAAAATATCGGGGATCCTGTCAGTCTCATCAGCAATGCGCATTTTATTGCAGCAGTGAATGACGGAGATAATTACTTCACCTTTATAACCGATGCGAACAGGGGTAGGCTGATCCGCAATTCCTATGGGTCTTCGTTTGTGAATTATCCGCTCAATTCTGTCAATCTTGGAGGCTTCGGCCTGCTTGACGAGAGGGTTCGGGGAATCCAGGTAAAAAAAGACAATGCCGGGTGGTATGCGTTTGCCATGAATCATTCGAAACTTGTAATCTTCGATTTTGGCGGTTCTCTTTTGAATACCCCGGTTGCATCCGCGGTCGAAATACCGGGGATGATGATAGGCTCAGGAATTGCCATTTGCAGCGAGGGTTCTGATTGGTTTGGCTTTTGCCTTGACGGAAGTCCAAACGGAACCATTCACAGAATTGAATTTGGAAACAGTCTGGGTAATACCCCTCAGTTTACAAACCTGGGAAACATCGGGAATCTCATCAGTCCGACCAACCTGACCATGGCACAACAGAATGGGATCTGGTATCTTTTCGTGACCAATACAAATATCAACACATTGAGCAAACTGACCTTTTCACAGGGGCTTACTGCACCTCCTGTCGGGGTGAATTTGGGAACACTTGCAGGCTTCAATAATATCGCAGGAATTTCGCTGGTATCCGACTGTGAACGGGTTCATGGCTATATTGTCGATTGCATCCCTTTCGGGAAACTGGTTCACCTGATATTTGAAAATGGGCTGGCCGGTCCTGTAACGACCTTCGCAACCAATCCCATGGGGATCATGAATAATCCTTATGGAATATCTGAGATCATCAGGGACGGGGATTCGTTGTTTGGTTTTGTTGTAAATAATGGCAGTTCAACACTGACCCGCCTCGATTTTCCTGTCTGTAGCGGTGCCTCCATTGCCTCGTTTTCGGGTCCCGATCCTCCTCCGATTTATTATGCGGCTCCCGGCAACTATAATATTCAGCTGATCATTAACAAGGGAACTCCCCAGCAATCGACCGAATGTAAAAATGTGCGCGTGGTGGATCTGCCCACCATAAATTTAGGTCCCGACCGCACAGCATGTACCGGAACCCAGGTTGTACTCGATGCCGGCGCCGGCGACAGCCTCTATGAATGGTCAACGGGAGAGACTACCCGTACTATTTCCGTTGCCTCTTCAGGCCGCTATTCGGTTCACGTATTGAACTTTTCGCGGTGTGATGCATGGGATACCATTGCAGTAAATATTGTCCCTGAAATAAGAAACCCTGTTGATACGACCATATGTTTTAATCAGCCCTATTTTGCCCAGGGGGCATGGCGGAATGTTTCAGGGGTATATCGTGATACGCTGCCCGCCTCCACCGGATGCGACAGCATTGTTGAAACCTCGCTGCAGGTTAAACCAAAACCTACGCTGAATCTCGGAAGGGATACCTCCATATGCCCCGGTATGCAGATCATACTCGATGCAACTGTTTCAGGTGCCCAATCCTATATTTGGCAGGACGGAAGCAGATCCCCGGTCTATACTGTTTCGCAGCCGGGAATTTATTGGGTGCACCTGCTTTATGATGAATGCATGTATGGCGATACAATTACGATTTCCAATTGCCCTTATAAACTATGGTTTCCAAATGCCTTCTCCCCGGATGGCAACGGATTCAACGATTACTTCATGCCCGTCGGCGTGAGCATTGCCAGCTTCAAAATGCGAATATACGATCGCTGGGGCGCCATGGTGTTCGAAACAGACGACATCAATGTGGGGTGGGATGGCCGCGTAAAAAATGGCCCGGCTCCTGCGGATGCATATGTCTTCATTGCCGATTATACCATTGCCGGCGGGCAGGGGGAAAATCAACGGGAAACAGGGGTCTTTACGTTGGTAAGGTGAAGCCCCATTTTCCATCAGCACAGGTGATCTGACGCAATATGATTTGGGGATCAAATGACCTTGCCGGTAGCACCATATCAGCAAGCTCAATCGTTTTCAATTTATCTGCACGCAGCATCTCCGTGGAATCTGAAATAAAGATCAATATGCCGGGACTGATGAGGTTGCCTAAGGCGCCGGATTCGCAAATTACAGGATAATTCCCCGGGTTGCATTCCTTCATGAAGATGTCAAATGCCTTGGGCAGGTGCTCGTCATCGGTTTCCATGAAAAAGGATTGAGAAGCACCTGCTTCGAGGAATTGTCCGCTGTTTTTATGATGTGGGCCCAGATCCTGGAAAATCCGGATCCCTTCGGATGTTGCCGTTAATCTGGTATTTCCGAGTGAATCATGCACATGGGGCGAAACTTTCAGGGCCAGCAGGGGAAACTTCACTGAAAATGCACGTATCAGTGCTGTTGCCATGTGGGTCTTTCCAACCCTCTTCCCGGAACCGGAGATGATGATGAACTTTGGACAAGATTTTCGGAACATGAGGATGAAACGGATCAGGGAATAAGCAGCTTAAAACAGGCAAACAGCAACACCATCGCCAGGGAAATTTTAAAATACCTCACCGGAAGAAATTTCGTAGCGGTCATTGACCCCAGGAGCCCTCCTGCAACAACCACGATGATCCAATAGATAAAGTCCGGGGGGAGCATGATGCCGCTGAAACGAAGTCCGATCAATCCGGCCAGGGAATTACACAGGATGAACAGGGAGGAGTAAACCCCCGTCTCCTTTACCTGCGACCACCTCATCAGGATGAATATTGGACTGAGGA
>CAJAUM010000063.1 GCA_903945175.1 uncultured Bacteroidales bacterium
ATAAGTACTGCAATTTTAACCGATGAAATCACCAAGGCATGGGCAGGTTTGACGACAAAAGAATACAAAAATCTTAAGGATTTGAAAAAGGAAAATCTTCGTGATAACAGGTCCAACTTAGAACTGGTTCTAAACATGCTTGCTGAAACATCCACAACCGAATTATCAAAAAAAGAAAAACCAAAGACTTTCGTTGAAAATAAAAAAGTTGCCAGAAAAGGAGGAACTGTTGCAGGAAATGCAAGGAAAGAACTTGAAGCAAAACTTGGTGAACGTGTCATAAGTTCATTAAATGCAAAAGGATTAGAAAATAAAAACATCAAATTGATTGAACCTGAATCTGAATGAACAACCTAATACCTGCCTTTTCTCTGTTCGTATTTGTCAAATAAATTGACTTTTACCGTCACCCCTACCGTCACCTAAAAAAGAAAAACCCTTGTAACTATTTAAGAAACAAGGGTTTATTTTTGTTATCTGTGCCCGGAACAGGACTCGAACCTGCACATCCGTACGGATACTAGTCCCTGAAACTAGCGCGTCTACCAATTCCGCCATCCGGGCATTGTCTTGTACTGAATAAAATCGCTCCAGCACAATTCAGGGAGTGCAAAAGTACGCTTTTTTTACTTGTTCCAACCGGCTGCTTGAAAATTTTCAAATTTCTTCACCCGGGATCAGAATGGGCTGCATTCAAGATAAGCAGGGTTGCGGTCAAGGCCTGTTTCACGCGTACACGTCGGAATGAATTTTCATGGAAAGTTCCTGACCTCCCATTTGCGGCATCTCCATGTCAATCAGGGCCAGGGCCAGCTCGTGATTCCTGATTTTCGCCAAAGCCTCATTCCCTGAATTCGCTTTTATAATATTGACATTCAACTTCTTAACTGCAACTTCTATCAACAGAATGTTTTCGTCAATGTCATCGACGATAAGAATTGTTGGAAGTTCATTTGTCTCCATTCCGTAAAGCCAGGGTGAATAATATTCAAAAATAGCGAATTAGAAGTTTATGCAAGAATTTTATTGAGTATTTTTATTCCCCATTGTTTTGTTTCAAATTCACTGAAATAGTTTCTGAAATATGTTTACCAGATTTGTTTTTTTTACGCTTACGCTGTTCAATTCTCTCAATTTTATTTTTGCCCAGAAACCCGTGATTGAATGGGTGAATATCCCTGCCGGGACATTCAGCATGGGCAGTCCGATAAATGAACCCTTCCGGTTCGATGATGAAATTCAGCACACAGTGAGTATCAATGCCTTCAGGATGAGCAAATATGAGATCACCTTTGATCAGTACCAGCTCTTCTGTAAAGCAACAGGGAAGATCACTCCCAATGACGAAGGCTGGGGAAGAGGAAAACGCCCGGTGATCAATGTGTCGCGGGATGATGCCATGGAATGTGCCAAATGGATGGGTGGCCGGCTACCCACAGAAGCTGAGTGGGAATACGCCGCAAGGGCTGGCACAACAACGCCTTTTCCCAATGGGAACTGCATCACAACCAAACAGGCGAATTACAACGGCCAAAAACCTTATGTGGGATGCATTGAAGGACTTAACCTGCGCAAATCTGTTCCGGTTGGCAGTTATCCCCCAAATGCATGGGGGCTTCACGATATGAACGGGAATGTGTGGGAATGGTGCAGCGATTGGTATGGAGATTATTCGCCCGAACCGCAAACCAATCCAATGGGGATTCCTTCCGGATCCTGCGCCATTATTCGCGGTGGAAGCTGGTATTGTTTTGAGCAGCACTGTAGGTCGGCATACCGTTCATGTTATGATCCGACCACGCTGAACCACGGTATCGGATTCAGGATCGTCTCCGGAACACCTGTAGATTAAACGCACTGAATAACAGTCTGCACCGCGCTGTTCTGTTTATTCCCTTTTACTATTCCATCCATAAAATAAATTGAAAATAATTTAAAAAAATGTTGTTTATAACATAAACTTGTTTATATTTGCAACGTATTTATAAAAACTAACAACATGAACGAACATTTCACCGAAAAAGAGAGCCTTGAGTTGATTGGAAAAATGATCAATTCGGCAAAGAATAACCTTCAAAAAGGTTTAGGCAACGTCTTTCTTTTATGGGGATACCTGGTTGCCAGCATCAGTCTTGTTATTTTCATCCTCCTGATTATTTTACCCGGAGAAACCAGCCACTACTCCTTTTTTCTCTGGTCGCTTATGGCCATCGGAGCTCCTGTACATATCAGGATGATAAAAAAAATGGAGCAGCAACAATTGGTCAAAACTTACATCGACAGGATCATGGATTTTGTCTGGATTGCGTTTACAATCTCTATTGTGACCGTTATTGCAGGAATACTGATCACTACGATGCTGGTTCTGCCTTCATTTACAGAAGTTGAACCGGGCTTTGAATTTCTCCGTTGGTTTCCCTGGACCTTTGTAACGCCCTTCATGCTTTGCCTGTACGGATTTGCCCTGTTTGTATCCGGCAAGGCCTACCAATTCAAGCCCCTTGTTACCGGAGGGATCATCTGCTGGATCGCCACCCTGGTATTGCTTATCTCTTTCCATAATCCGCATCTGCTGAAGATTCAGGAACTGGTGCTGTTCATATCGGTTATTTTCGGTTTTATCATTCCCGGGCATCTGCTCAGGAAAAAAGAGAACAGCCATGTATAAGGAGCTTGATCCATTGCTGCATTCCCAGTTGCGGCTGGCTGTCATGTCAATCCTGATCAGCACCGAAGAGGCCGATTTTGTGTTTATTCGTGAAAACACCGGTGCAACTGCAGGGAACCTGAGTGTACAATTAGATAAGTTGAAAGAGGCAGGGTATATTGAGATCACCAAGACCTTTCGTGGGAAAATACCCCGGACCATCTGTAAAAAGACACCCAAAGGGATCGAGGCTTTTGAAAAATACGTCGAAAACCTGAAAGGCTATATCGGGGTTAAGTAGCCGGATAACGAAAGATCGCGGGCAACCATCACTGCTGATTGAGTAGGAAATTTATCTTTTCATTTTGAATTTTTCCAGGATAAAATCCATTTTCGGTCCCCGCATTTCATCAGGCAATCCGTGGCCGTTATTTGGGTAGGCAATGTATCGTTTTTCCCCCGGGACCTGGTTGTAAGCTGCAAAGTTGATGTGAGGGGGACACACTTCGTCTTTCAGTCCGACGCCCATCAGCAGGGGTGCTTTGATCATCGGAGCAAGATTTTTAATGTCGATGTAACTCAGGGTTTCATATATTTTCGCCCATCCTATTTTTTTCTGAACTTCGACAAAGGTCTTGAATTCGTTGTCGGGCCATATGGCAATCCGGAAATAATCTTCGAAGTCGGAAAGGAAGGGCACCTGGGCAACACAAACAGTGATGCGGCTGCCATTCAGTGCAGCCGTGGCATAGGTGAGGGCACCTCCCTGGCTACCTCCTTCAACAGCAACTTTCGTGGTATCAACTTCAGTTCGTGAGAAAAGGAAATCAACCGCCCTGGTACAATCCATATAAGCTCCCCGGTATACATACTGCTCTTTGTCGCCGATCTGGTATAGCAGGTAACCCGGGAAGCCCGGGTTGAAGTTGTCCTTGCTGTTTCCATGGCCACGGATATCCAGTGCCATGCCGATGAGGGTATCCCCGTAATTCGCATAAAATGGCTGCATGGAGCCGCTGTACCCCTGGAGCGCCAGGATAGCGGGATATTTCCCGGGTTTGACCGGCACCGAGTACCAGGCCCTGATGAGTACATTCCCGAGCGAACGCATCTCTACCTGGTAAACATTTCTTGTAACGGTGCAAAGCGAGTCAATCCGTCTGATCTTATACTGAGGATCCACTGCAGCGAGTTCCTTTTTTGCCCTTGCCCAGTACGCATCAAAATCGGGTTGCCTGGTGAGGGGTGATTTGATTTTTTCAGGTTCAACCCCAAAATTGACAATCACTTTCCGGCTGAATTCTTCTTTTCTGAAGCAGATCCGGAGACTGTAAAAGCCCGGCTCAAGGGAGGGCAGCGGAATTTGAAGCTGAATGGTTTTTCCCTCGGATATTGTTATATCCTTTGAGATTGTGGAAATGTCTTTTCCAAAATCGGAGATGATATCGACCAGGATATTCCCGGAGACCGTATTTGCCGTGCTATTTGTGATCTTCAGTTTGGCTTCCTTTGGATCCTGGTCGCGGATGATGAAATCCTCATGCGGAAATTCCGCTTCGATCGTCAGATTTTTTATCAGATCATTGTAGAAAATTTCTACCGGTCCCCCGTAGAGACCTCCCCCTCCGATCACATCAAACACCTTCACTGCAATGGTGTTGGGCTGATCCCATAAGATAAGGTCAAGCGGAATAAGATATTCGCGTGGAGCATGAAATTTTGTTTCAAAATTGGGCGGAAATCCTCCCGTTTTTCCAATAAATACGCCATTTAAAAATGTGCTGTCAACATCATCGATTTTACCGAGTTGCAGTAGCAATCCACTATAATACACAGCTTTGGATTTCAAGGATGAAGGAATCACCACAGAGGCCCTGTACCAGGCATAACCATCGTAATCAGGAATCCCCTGGCTTTCCCAGTTCTGCAGCGGAGAGATGGACAACCAACCGCTGTCATCGAATTGCGGTGATGACCACTGCGGATCGTTTCCGGTTTTAATCTTCCAGTTTTGCGGGATCAGGTTCTGTGCATGGGTAGAAATCAGAACAAAACAACTGAGCGCAAAAATCATGAGGTGCTTCATGACAATTTGTTTTTGAATATGCTGTTGACTTTTCACTTTAATGGTTATTTTATCCCATCATCCACTGAGACCCGAAGCAAATTTATAGGAAATATGTCTGATATGGAAAAAACGCTTGCATTGACCAGCCCTAAGTATTGGACATTACTAAGTTGAGGCGGTCAGCCAAAATCGGCAGAGGGTGGTCAGGATATCCGATTTTTCCAGGTTGATCGGAAAATATTTCACTATATAATGGATGTGCCGACTAATGGTTCACCATTTTGCAATTCTCATTTTCGCTTACCAACGCGATAATATTGATAAATATCCTATATAGCGTTGTCCCTTTCCATCAGAATTTCCTTCTCAGGAACAATAATTTACATTTTTTAGTGCCTGATACACTGAAGATTAGCTGATTCGATTCATCAATTAAACATTTTCCCTATATTTCTGGTACGCCCTTTGCAAAATCGTTTCGCATAAGAATCAAACCATTAAAAACAAAACTCTTGATTTCATGCATCATTATCGCTGGCATGACGGCTTTAGCACAGGTATCTACGCTCCTTGAAAAGGGAAAAAGCGGAATCGGCATTAAAGGTATTTATGAAACAAGTAGCAGCCACTATGGTTTCGGAGGAAAAATCGGCGGTTCTGTAATTGGCAAAGTTGATATTGACCTCGTATACAGGTACTCTTTTGGGGACCAGGCTAAAAACAACCTGCTGACAAGCAATGCCACCTCCGCCTACTATGAAGGAAGATTGACATGGTGGCTTATCCGCAAAGAGATCATCCCTGCCATTGATGTAAATTTCGGGATCCTGGGTGGCTTTCATTACAGTAAATTCTCAAATTTCAAGTATTTTGATGGATCCGACATTACTTATAGCGCTTATCCATATTACCAGTTGTCGCTGGGATATGTTCTGCCCTTTCAGTCATCTTTAAACCACTGTGCAAAATTTGCGCAGGAATAGTCATCTTAAAAAATTCATAAATTATGAAAACATTCAGACAATTAATCTTGTTCTATTTTCTTGCATTTGCCGTTGGCACGTATGCGCAAAGTGTGCACTTTACCTCTAAAACGAAAAATCTCGTACTGAAGGTTCAAAACCTGAATAAATTAAAAAGTACATCGACCCAAACAACGGCCGAGCTTAAAAATTTTTATCAGGTTCGAACAATCAAAGATCAAAGCTATGTAGGGGCACTTATCCAGGTATATCCTGAAATTGATCAGAAAGCCCTGGAATCTTTGGGCGTCATTATCAGCAGCAAAATCACAAATATCTGGTCTGTTTTGATCCCACTCTCTGCCCTGGAAAAACTCGGTGAAATCAGAGGATTGAAATATGTTGACGTAAATGTCACCGCACATCAGAAACTTGATGTTGCGACCGCAATGACAAAGGTCAACGAGGTACATGCCGGAACAGGCCTGGCCCGCAAATACAATGGCGACAGCGTAGTAATTGGAATAATTGATGGTGGTTTCGATTTAACACATCCAAATTTTTACGACATCAGCGGCAAAAATCTGCGTATCCGCAGTGCATGGGATCAAGCAGATACAACAGGCCTCCCTCCTGACGGATTTAAAGGGGGAACAGAATATGTTGGTCAATCCGCATTACTCGGAAAAAAACATTTAGCGGATAACGACAGTCATGGGACCCATGTAGCCGGTATTGCGGCAGGTTCCGGATACCTTAACCCAGGGAATAAATACATGGGCGCTGCTCCTGCAGCATTCTTGATTTTTGTAGAGGCGCCCGTAGCCGATGGTATAAAATACATTTTTAAGAAGGCAGCTGAACTGGGGAAACCAGCCGTTGTCAACCTTAGCCTTGGATCGCATATAGGTCCTCATGATGGGACATCCCTTCTTGATCAAGTCATTGACAGTCTTGTTGGCCCGGGTAAAATTGTGGTTGGGGCTGCAGGGAATGAGGGAGATAAACACCTTCATATAAAGAAGACGCTTAACAATGATACGCTCAGGACTTTTGTAGGTTTAAACGAAGATAAATATTATCTTAATGGAAAAGTTGATCTTTGGGGTTCGCCAAAAAGTGATTTCGCTGTTTCTATCCTCATTTCCGATACAACATCTAATAAGAAAGTGGTATCAACTCCGTTTTTCTACGCATCAAACAAGCCTGCGAAAGAAGATACCATGTTCTTCAACGGCGACACCCTCGCTTTTAATATCGTGGGTGTTGAAAAAGATCCCTTTAACCAAAAACCCAATTTGTTCGTCGAGATTGGTAAACTGAGTAAGAAATACCTGGCAACCCTTGTTGTTACCAGTACAAACAGTACAGTGGATGCATGGAACGATGGACACATGTTCTTCATTGGTTTTAATGGAGATGAGGTACCTGGTTATACAATGGGAGATAACAACAGCACAGTCGGTGAGATTGGGGGCACCGCAAAAAAAATAATCACAGTTGGGTCCTATGTAAGCAAGAACGAATGGACTGACCTGAAAAACAATATTCAGACGTCCGATGGTAAAATCCAAACCCTGGTTAGCAGCTCCAGCAGGGGACCCACTGCTGATGGCAGGACAAAACCTGAGATTACTGCTCCGGGAGAGATGATAGCCTCCTCCGTAAATTCATTTGATGCTGTATATGGGGAAGACAATAAATATACTGTTCTAAAAGCAGAAATGAATAACCGGAAATATTACTATGCAATCTCTTCCGGCACTTCGATGGCAGCCCCCATGGTGACCGGAATAATAGCGCTCATGCTCCAGGCAAACCCACTTCTTGGGCCTGAACGTGTTAAAGAAATCATTCAGCAGAATGCCGTCAATGATTCCTATACAGGTTTAATCGGCCCCGAAGGGAACAACAATTGGGGCCGGGGTAAAGTAGATGCCCTGAAATCGGTGGAGGCTGCTTACAAAGTTCTGGGAATGGAAGAAGAGAGGCACAGCAGCGATATTGCGGCCTATCCAAACCCTTCCAGCGGAATAATATACCTGGCTAAGAAGGGAACCAATGGAACAAACGCCGAAATCATCGTTCGTAACATGATCGGGAGTACAGTATTCCATCAAACGAATACACAAACCGGGTCTGAACCTTACAGAATTGATCTTTCAGCTCTTCCTGCAGGCATGTATATTATTACGGTAAAGGAAAACATCCATCCCCAGCGGCACATAAAAATATCCCTTACAAGGTAAGGAAGGAGAGAAGAAATGGAGCAAAAAGCCAAAGAAGCTACGCTGATTTTATGTCATTCCTGAGAATACCATTGACCATACCATTGACTCACTAAAAAGTAAAAACCCGTAAGTCGTTGACTTACGGGTTTTTATGTGTGATGACTGTGCCCAGGACAAGACTCGAACTTGCACATCCTAAGGACACTACCCCCTCAAAGTAGCGTGTCTACCAATTTCACCACCTGGGCATTTTGAAATACGAAGTATGAAGAACGAAATGTGAATAAGGGTGCAAAAGTAAGAATTTTTTAGATTTATTCAAAGAAATATTCAACCTGAATTGCTTTTGGCCTCCGGATCGATTAATTTTGAAGAAAGCAAAAGGCCATGAAAGTCCACATCCTCCTCATTGCCATGATGATCGGCCATTCGATCTCAGGATTAGCACAGACCATCACCTTTGATATCGACCACAACTCTGCGCTTGGTCCGTTGAAGCCATTCAGAGAGGTCAACATCGGCCCCGACTCATGCAAATTGGGATACCTGAAGATGGGTATCCGCAACATTAGAACCCATGACTATTACGGACCTTGTGATTACTGGTATTACACGAACAATTACTACCTTCCTTCAACAAATTCATTCAATCCATCCTTCGATCCAACCCTACCTGCGAGCTATAACTGGGTTGAGACTGACTCCGCCATCAACCGAATCCTGGCTGTCAATGCAACACCTTACTTCCGGCTCGGGATCAGCTATCCTCAGGCCGGTGTCCCGACCATCCCTCCGATTGACCCCAACAACAGCACCTTTACCACCATTGCATCGGTATTCAAACACACGGCCATGCACTATACAGCGGGGTGGGACAATGGATACACGCATAACATTGAATACTGGGAGATCTGGAACGAACCCGACGGCATATTCTGGTCGCTGCCCAATGGAACGCCCCTCAACTATTTTAAAATGTATAAAACAGCATCAGACAGCCTGAAACTATTGAATCCTGATTTCAAAATCGGTGGTCCGGGCGCGCTCGCCGGAACCATCGTCGCGCATAATAAAATTTACTACGACAACTTTATCAACTATTGCTATACACACAATGCATCACTCGATTTTTACTCCTGGCATTTATATGGATGCTTCAACCCGTACAGCATTAAAAACTATGCGGATACCGTCCGATATGTGCTGGATAATAATGGATTTCCTGATGCTGAAAGCCATATCACTGAAATTAATCCTCAACTGGGCAACATCCTGTATGACAATACAGCAAAAGGGGCAGCACATGTGGCCTCCATCCTGATTACGGGTCAGGATGCCCATATCGATCAGATATACTGGTACCGAGGCACCGGCCTGGGAAAACTGACATTTCCAGACAAGAACGGACAGCCTCGTCTTACGTTCAATGGAATTTCCTATGCCTTCTACAATTGGATGACATCAGAAACAGACAATCGGATCAGCAGCACGGGCAACCAGGTGGTTAATTTCTTTTTTAACCGGGATACGACCAATGTCATGACTCTGGCATCAAAATCGTTCACCGGGGACACTGTCGATATCCTGGTTTCGAACTATAACAGTGTATTCAATGAGATCGACTTACATTTAACCAATACACCCTGGCTCCCGGAGCACCTGATTAAAATTGAGCAGTACACCATTTCAGGTCAACCAGCAACCCTGACTATATCAGCGCAAATGATAACAGGTGGAAATACCCTGGCTCTCACGACGCCCTCCATGCCCGCCCCATCCGTATTGTTCTTCAGGATCTCAAAGGTTGGCACTGTTGGTTCGCCCGGCTTGAATAACCCTGAGATGATTTCGCTGATCTACCCGAATCCCGCGGAGGATTTTGCAGCAATCATCTCCAGAGAAGAGACACAGGCATATCTCCTGGATGCTTCGTTGAGGCAACTTCAATCAATCTTCCTGAAAAAGGGTGAAAACATGGTAAATCTTGCGGGATTGGCACCTGGCATCTATTATATCACAGCGGACCATATCATCAAAAAACTGGTGGTGAAATAGAGCACGCCGGTCAAACCTTACCGCAGACCGGTGAGAAAGGTTTCCATTGATCGGGATTCAGAGAATGGAAAGCCAGAATGCGACAAGCAATCCAAAGCAGACGGTGATAAATTTCTGGAGGTTATACTTATGATTTTCCTCTGTCTCAAACAAAATGGATGTGGATACATGCAGAAAAATGCCGATCACGACAGCAAGAATGTAATTAAAATAGGTTTCCATGGAGGTGGTCAGCGAGGAGTCAAGCAGGTTGCTGAAAATGGAGCCAAGGGGCGTCATCAAGGCAAAAATAAACAGGTATACAAAAGCCTTTCTTTTTGAACATCCATAATGTAAAAAAAGGCTCATGAGGGTGAGCGAAATCGGGATATTGTGTATTACGATCCCGATGACCAGCGTGTGCTGAAGTTTCAGGTCAAACCCCTGAACGATGGGCATCCCTTCTAAAAAAGAGTGTATGCACAATCCGATAAGTAACAGAAAAGGCGAGGCCTTTTCTCCATCCGAATGGGCATGTTTATGGCCATGTTCGGCCCCTTCGGTAATAAGTTCCAGCACCAATTGCAATAAAAAGCCCAGTAACACAAACAGCCCAGTGAACATGGTCGGTTTGACAAACACTTCAGGGATCAGCTTTAAAAAAGTAATCCCTATCAGGAAGGCCCCGCTGAAGGCCAGCAAAAACTTTAAAACCCGCTGATCATCCGGCTTGAGGAGAAAAATCAGCCCCCCGCATATTAAAACTGTCAGAATTAAAACCAAATAAATAATCATATCCTCCAGTTTTTCTGTAACATATTTTTTGTCTACGCGTCACGCGTCACGTGTCATGTTGTTATCACTGCACATCTATCACCCTGTAGGCGATACTGACCGGCACACCCTTGAAATTGTCGAAAAATCGCTCGGAAACCCTGGACAGGCAACCCGAATCGGATGGCAAACCGAGATTCTCCAGATCATTGATAACCTGTAGATAGAAACGCTCACTTAATACGATCCTGCTTTCAATGCTTTTGCCCATCAACCGGGCGGTAAGGTCAATATCACTGCCATAATAATCATCGGCGCCCTCAAAAAAGGTGATGTTATAAACCTCCGTACAATAATGAATCGCCACCTTGCAATTCAGAAAAAGATCCTGGTCGGGATGGTTCTTGATCAGATAGAGACCGGCATAGATATCTTCAAGCAAAGCAAAACAGGTATTGTTGGCAGGCTTCTTCTGAAGGGTATCATCCGGAATAAAGAGCATCATCTCATCCCCGATGCCTTTTACGATGTGATGCTGAAAATGGTTGGCATATAAAAGATTGTTGAAGGTGTTGTTCAGTTTACGTCCCCAATCCTTCAACCCGCCCTCGTATTTCATATCGGTCGACTTGTTGACATCCATGAAAAAACAAATGCCGGGGCAGCGTGGAACTTGCTCCAGCTCCCTGACCATCTCAACGGAATTCGGATCGGTATAATGGATGTAACGAACCATTAAAAAACCTTCAGGGCTTCATCCTGGGTCGAATATATCTCGAAAATATTGGTAAAACCTGAAATTTCAAAAATCTCACGGATATTCTCCTGTAAACCGCACAGAACAAATTTACCCTTCACCATGGTAATCTTTTTCAATGCCATCAATAAAATCCGCAATCCGCTGCTGCTTACGTAATCCATGTTTGAGCACTCGACAAGAATTTTGTCATGATGACTTTCGATCAATTCCATGAGCTTTTTCTCCAAAATGCTGTAATTTGTTGTATCAAGCCGACCTGTGATGCCGATGATTACACACTGACCTGTTTTCTTTTCGTTGATTTCCATATATCTAAGCTTCGGGTTTGGGTTAAAAATTCTTGGTTAAAGTTACAATATTTTTATGATCAGCACGCTGATAATCCACACTGTTCATCATCTCCCTGACGAAATGAATGCCAAGTCCACCAATCTGGCGCTCCTCCAGCGGTTTATCGAAGATGTCGGTCACCTTTTTTTCTAAAAGATTGAATGGTTTACCATCATCTTCGATGCGAATTTGCAACTGATGCGCATCGATCAACATAAAACTCATATGGATAAGATGTTCATTTTTGTCCTCAAAAGCGTAAAAAACAACGTTGGTAAACAGCTCCTCCAAAACCAGGTTGAGTTCCATGACTATTTTGAGTGGAATATTCCATTTTTCAGACAACATTTCCAGGTTGATTACAATGTTTTCAAGTTCTGAAAGCTGGTTCTTATGTGTTATCTGAACGGTTTGCATAGGCTTTTCATTGGTCTCTGAAGGGTTTTTATACTGCAAAGCAAGGATGGTGATGTCATCGGCCTGCTCGGTTCCCAGCGAAAAACGCTTCAACTCAATGATCAGCGAATCGGTGAGCCCCTTGGTGTTTTTATTGGCCATTGCGGCTAAGGAGGATGCCAGTTTTGCTTCTCCAAAGAAATCATTCGAAGCATTGAGGGCATCTGTAATACCATCTGTAGTCAAAACAAGGATTTCACGTGGTTTAAAACAAAGTTTCTCAGAGGAATAATTTACTGTCTCAAACACGCCGAGCGGAAGGCCTCCTTTTGCCTTTACCTGTCGAATATCCCCTCCGGGTCCAACAATATAAGGATAATTGTGTCCTGCATTGCAAAACTCCATCTCTCCGGTTTTCAGATAAACGATCCCTGCGAAAAATGTGACGAACATCTGATTGGGGTTATCCTGACAAAGTTCATGGTTGATACTCTGCATCACTTCATGGATGGGAATTCCGGCAATGGCCTTTGCCCGGAGAAGCGTACGGGTCACCATCATGAAGAGCGAGGCAGGTACCCCTTTCCCCGCCACATCACCAATCGCGATGCATAAATGATCGGCATCAAGATAAAAAAAATCGTATAGGTCACCGCCTACAGCCTTCGCAGGATCAAGTGTGGCGTACAATTCCCAGTTTGCAGGGGTATTGAAACCCCGGGGAAGCATCCCCATCTGAATGGTGTGAGCCACATTCAATTCACTCTCAATCTTCTCTTTCGCCATCGTCGTCTCCTGCAGGCTGACGATATAGTTGCTTAATTCATCCTGCATCACCGAAAAGGCATTGGTCAATTGCGCTATCTCATCCTTTGACTTACGCAGCGGCAATTTTGCATGAAAGTCGCCATGGCCGATCTTTTTGGTAGCCTCAACAAGCCTGATGATGGGCCTCGTCAATCGCCTGGTTATCAAAATGGTTGTCAACAACAGGGCAAGGAGACTATAAATAAAGATCCATAATATTTTCCTGAAGAACTGGAAAAGATCATCAAGCAATTCATCGGCCGGAAATAAAATTCCAAACGACCATCCTGTTTTTGCAACAGGAGCATAGGCAATAAAGCTCGGATGTTTTTTCGAATCCAGTCCATCCATGGAGGCAAACCCGGTTTTCCCATCCAGCATGGACTTTATGGCCTTGATGGCCTCCATCCCTCTTCCTGCCCTGGCAACATCAAGGATATTCTTGTTCTCCATTACCATCTTGGGGGAGGTAATAATCATTCCATTCCTGGATACCAGGAATCCATAACCCGACTTAAACACCTTGATCTCTTTAACAATGCGTTCAAAGGCGGCAAGCGAAATATCCATGGTAAGTACGCCAGCAAACTTTTTTTTCCCGTCAACTATTTGGTAAAATGGAGTGGAATAGGTGCACATGAGTGTATCTCCGCCTCCTTTATCATAATAGGGCTCTGTCCAAACCGGTTTATTGAGTAGCTTGGGCAACCGGTACCAATCCATTTTATAATAATCATAATTGGTGCTCCCGAGTATACGCGTAGTTACTTTATTCCCCTTTTCATATATATATGGCGCATACCAGTAGGCGTCTTTATCATAGCTATATGGTTCAAAGGCGAGGCAACTGCCGAACACAACAGAATCCTGAATAACAAACTCCCTCGATATTCTGAGGATGTCATCAAAGCTGATTTTAGGATTTTCTATGGCATCGACCAGGGTCTGAGGTACCAACTCGGCCGGCTGTAGCACATTTTCAAAGCGCGAAATGGTTTGTTGTGTCAGGATATTCGCATCCTTTTTCGCTCCTTCCAACAACAGGATACTTGAATATCCATAACTGTAGGCAAACGCAATAAAAAAAATCAACAGGATTGCAAAAAGGAAAAAAAGACTATATCGGAATGCAAGACTGCTGAATCGCAAAAAGTGTGGAAACCGGATACGCAAAACTGGTTGGTTTTAAATTTTCAGGGTAAAGGTAAAAAAATAATCCAGTACGATACGCTGAAATTTGATATTTTTGACAACCCAAATATGAACAGCTAAGCGCTTTAAATATGATTAACGACATTCAACAACTGAAGCCGGAAAGGCTCTGGCATTATTTTATTGAGATCTGTAAAATCCCCCGACCCTCGAAAAAAGAAGAAAAAATTGCAGCATATATCAGGGATTTTGCACTGAAATACCATCTGGAATGCAACATTGATGAAGCCGGGAATGTGCTCATCCGTAAAACGGCGAGTCCCGGTTATGAGAACAGGCAGCCGGTGATTCTGCAAAGCCACCTTGATATGGTGTGCGAGAAAAACTCAGACACGGTGCATGATTTTGACATTGATCCGATTATTCCATGGATTGACGGGAATTGGGTAAAAGCAAAAGGAACCACCCTTGGCGCCGATGATGGAATCGGAATTGCTGCAGCCCTGGCTATTCTTGAATCGAACGACATCCCTCACGGACCATTGGAAGCGTTGTTTACATCAGATGAAGAGACGGGGCTGACCGGGGCATTTGCCCTTAAGGCTGATCAACTGAATGGCCGGATTCTGATCAACCTCGACTCCGAGGATGAAGGCCAGCTTTTCATTGGCTGTGCAGGAGGGAAAGACACGGTGGCCACAATGCCGCTTGAAACGGAGCAGGTTCCTGAAGGACATATTGCTTTTAAAATCAGCCTGACCGGGCTTAAAGGGGGTCATTCCGGCGATGATATCAACAAGGGCCTTGGAAATGCGGTAAAGCTCATGAACCGGTTCCTTTGGAACGCCCAGGACACGTTCGAAATTGCCCTCGCAGATTTCAATGCCGGCAACCTGCGCAATGCCATCGCCCGCGAAGCCTTCGCTGTATTCACCGTTCATCCCGACAATGAAAAAGCCCTGCTTGACTATGCCGCATTGTATTCGACAGAAATCAAAGCTGAACTTCATGTCACTGAACCGGAACTCGCTTTTTCAATCGAATCAGTTCCATTGCCGGAGGCCGTGATTTATGATGTAATCCAGTCCGATCTTCTTGATGCCCTTTATGCCTGTCCCCACGGTGTTATCGCGATGTCGCGTGAGATCCCTGATTTCGTTGAAACATCCACAAATCTTGCCTCTGTGAAGTTCATTGATAAAAAGGTCGTCATTACAACCAGTCAACGAAGTTCAGTTGAATCATCCAAAAAAGATATTTCCGATATGGTAGCCAGTGTTTTTTACCTGATGCAGGCCAATGTTGAACATTCGGCCGGCTATCCGGGATGGAAACCCAATCCTGATTCAGCGCTTCTCCGCGTAACAGTGGATTCGTATCGCAGGTTATTTTCACAGGAGCCTCAAGTGCTGGCAATCCATGCAGGCCTTGAATGCGGACTGGTAGGTGCCATATACCCGGGCATGGACATGGTTTCATTTGGGCCCACCATCAAAGGAGCACATTCTCCCGATGAACGTCTGGATATTGCGTCAACCGTCAAATTTTGGGATTTGACCCTTGATTTATTGAAAAACATCCCTGTCAGATAACCCCTGGTTATGTTTAGGAAACTGATTTTACTCCCTGCGCTCTGGATACCAATTTCACTCCTGGCCCAGGGAGTTTCCTTTTCCATGGATGATTCCTCAGTCAGAACCCGGATTTTTCAGGATATCGCCGTATTGGCCTCCGATTCGCTGCAGGGCCGGCAATGTGGTACGGATGGCGAACACAAGGCCACAAGGTATCTTTGCGCTCAATTTGCAGCGATCGGGTTAAAGCCAAAAGGTGATACGACCTGCGGTTATTGCCAGCGATTTTCGAAATTTCAGGTTGGGTATCACTGGAATACCAAACTTATCGTAAACGAGGTACCCTATGTATACCGGGAAGCCTTCGGAGTAACAGCTTTATCAATGAGTGGTCATGGCCTTGGCACTTTGGTTGATGGCCGGCAGGGGCTCGTCCTGCCCGAACTGAAGATTGATCAGTTATCCTGCCTTGGCGACCTGAAAGGGAAGTTTGTACTAATAAACCTTCACGTTTCCAAAAACCTGATTGATGATACTTCGGTATTGTCAAGGCTCACACCCAAGTTCAGGATGATGTCGGCCATTAATAAAGGTGCCCTGGGGGTGATTTTCTGGAATCCGGATTCTCCCTGGTTCACCGGTCTGTTCGACTTTGAACACTCAGACACCCTGCCAGGTATGTCATTGTATGTGAATCGGGCAACCGCTGAACATTTAATTAAGAATTCGGGGGCCAAAGCAGAAGTGAACATTCAGATCAGCCGGAAAACTATTATTTACTCAAATGTGGTAGGATTTATCGATAACCAAGCGCCCCGCACCATTGTTATCGGGGCCCATTATGATCATCTGGGACTGAAGAACGGGAACAGGATCTTTAACGGTGCAGATGACAATGCAAGCGGGACGGCGGGAATGCTGGAACTGGCCAGATACTTCGCCGTTCATCGCGACACCTTGAACAATTACCTGTTTATTGGTTTTACAGGAGAGGAGGAGGGACTATGGGGGTCGGGCTATTTCGTAAAACATCCTGCCATTCCCCTCGACTCCATCCGGTTTATGCTGAACCTGGATATGATCGGCCGTTTGGGCTGTGAAGGTAACAGGGTTGAGATAGAAGCAGCGGGTTCATCCGCCGAATGGCATGACATCCTTCAAAACACGCCGCATCCGGGGTTCAGTTTGAAGAAGGTAAATGCATCACTCCCCTATTCAGATCACGACCCATTTTACAAGGCAAAAATCCCGGTACTGTTTATCAATACGGGGTTGCATGATGATTATCATACGGTACGGGACAAGGCTTCCACTATAAATTATGACGGGATGGTTGAGATCATGCGGTTTGCCGAGGGTATTATCACAAGCTCAAACCAGAAAAATTCGATTCGTTACCGCAAAGTACCCATTACTTCCCAGGCATCTGCAGCGGTCGGATTCTTTTTCCAGGCCCTGGATTGGCTGTTCACCGCAAAAAATTAACTGATCTTCAGAAGGAGATGAAATGGTCCTGGTTCTCAGCCAGGCTTTGATTCCATTGAAAACAATACTTAGAGCCCGACGCCCACGCCCAGTCTGAAAATGGGGTTTGAATAGGGTGAGTTATAGGAGTCGTTTAAATTAAAGAGGATCAGTAAATCAATGGATACGCGGTTGGTTACGGGTTGGCGGTATCCTCCTCCCACAAATATGCTGTTAATTTCGATCATCTGGTTTCCTGGTTTGTACCAGTAATTAAATGGATCCTGGATATAGCCATCAGGGGGTGGGCCGCTTTGCTCAAAGGGTCGGTTATAGGTCAGGTACTCATATTCAACATGGGCATAAAGGTTACCCACAAAGTTATCAAACAGGCTTGCCAAATAATAACGGAGGTATACTCCACCGCCATACACGTTTGATTTGTAATCAATATAGGACTGGTTTTGATAATCCCAATAATAATTCCGATAGTTGTAATATTGATAAAGGAATCGAAAACCGACATTCAGCTGGTCTATGGCCCGGATTCGTACTTCAGGGGAGATGGTTATGCCAGTGACGGATCCAAACTGAAATCCAAGGTTCCCGCCAAAGGTGACCCTTCTCCAGAAGCTATCAGGTTTTCGCGGGGTTGATGAGAGTGAAGGCAATGTATCCTGCGCGAAGGCTGAGGCAGTACAAAGGAGAATCAAAAAGGAGATAAAAAGGAGTTTCGTATGGCTTCGTTTCATAGATAATGGTAAATTAACAGTATAAATAAACGTGACTACAAAGATAATGCAAAAAATGTTCAATATATAACCAACACATTGCTATTGTTTTAACCATTAAAAATAAAAATAATTGAAAAAAAGATGAAAAAAGTGAAATATATCTTGGTGGTTATAAAATAATCTGTACTTTTGCACTCCCGTTTGGATGTTCTTTGAATTTGATTGTAAAAAAACCAACAGTAGCGAGTGATTTAGGATGATTGTGGTGAAGGGAAAAACTTTTTTATATTTTTTTTTAAAAAAGTTTGGTGGAATGAAAAAAGGTTGTAATTTTGCAGTCCGATTTTAAGGCAAAGTACCCGGATGGGGAAATGAAGAAACGTTCTTTGAAAGACTGAAGTAAATGTAGTAGCAAATATCCCAGATTAATAATTAACCTAGTTAATTTCTTTTTGGTAATAGTAACCCTGAATAAGATTAAATTTTCCTTTTACAATGGAGAGTTTGATCCTGGCTCAGGATTAACGCTAGCGGCAGGCCTAATACATGCAAGTCGAACGGTAACATGTCCAGCAATGGATGATGACGAGTGGCGCACGGGTGCGTAACACGTATGCAATCTACCCTTAACTGGGGGATAGCCCCGAGAAATCGGGATTAATACCCCATAATATTACGAAGTGGCATCACTTTATAATTAAAGCTCCGGCGGTTTTGGATGAGCATGCGCGACATTAGTTAGTTGGTGAGGTAACGGCTCACCAAGACTGCGATGTCTAGGGGTTCTGAGAGGATTCACCCCCACACTGGTACTGAGACACGGACCAGACTCCTACGGGAGGCAGCAGTAAGGAATATTGGTCAATGGACGCAAGTCTGAACCAGCCATGCCGCGTGAAGGAAGACGGCCCTACGGGTTGTAAACTTCTTTTGTACAGGAAAAAACCACCGGTCGTGCATCGGTGCTGATGGTACTGTAAGAATAAGGATCGGCTAACTCCGTGCC
>CAJAUM010000064.1 GCA_903945175.1 uncultured Bacteroidales bacterium
TATCCACAATGCCTGATGCTGCATACCGATTCAAACTCGGTAATGCTTTTTAGCTCGGCAGCGCGATCTTTTATGGCAATTTCTCTTTCAATGCGCGTTACCTCTTTTTTAGCCTGTGATATTGTTTTTTCGCCGCGCTTTACCTGTTCAAATATTTCAGGTTTATCATAGCGAAGCCTGGTTGCTTCATTGATGTAGGTGCGGTTGGTGTTGAAAGCTGTTGCCAACCTGGTTGGGGTTGAGTTTTCGTGCTCATTTCGCAGGGTTTGTGACAATTTTTTGTCACAAACACCAAACAATCCCTTTTCGTGGGTTTCAGTTAATTTTTCTGATTGCTTCTCCCTTCGTTCCTTTTCAACCTTTTCTTTTATTGCTGACACCATTTCTTCTGCCTCAACTGCAATTGCCGCCCACTGCGAACTATTGAGGTTTCGCCTCTTATTTGTGCGCATTACGAATTTTAAAGCCTGGGCATCAGTTCCGGTAAACTCATGATAAACTGGTTGTATTTTCAATTCAGCACATGCCCGGTAGCGGTTCCAGCCGTCTAAAATGTCACCATGGTAAGTATATATCGGATTCTTTGGGTCATAGCCATTCGAGGCCAGATCGTCCTTCAAACGATTGTAGTCGTCAGGCTGCATAAGTGGGAAAATATTGAATTTGTGTTTTTGCATATCTTTTGTGTTTTTAGAATTGTCATTAACCAGTTCATGTTACCTTAACTCTCTTGTGGCTTCATGCAGCGGATTTTTTAAATATGACTTCTGGTGGCATTTTACTTGTGTCAAATGCGCGAAACCTTGCACTTCCATCGTGACAATCTTTTTCAATACCAGGTAATTTGCCTGGCCCCATTTGGATTATCTGGCGGTTAAACCACAACCTGAAATCATTAAGTGAAACCAATTTCCATGAGCATAATCCAGATTCGTCCTTATTTGAAAATCCATAAAACAGGTAATCGCCCCACCCTTCGATTATTTTGGTTAATTCTGTTTTTATTCCGCTTGGCCGGTCTGATCTGATGGTGATGTCGTGCGGGTATTCCTCAAAATATCCATATGTCCTGATCCGGCAAGCTATCCGAACTGCATTAAGCCTTAAAACTATCAGATCGGTATTGTGCTGCATGTCCTCCTCGATGGGTGGCTCTGATATCAGATGCTCACCAAGGATTCTTTTGATTTCAACCAAAAACCTGTCTGACCATTTTTTATCTTCCTTCCAGTCAGCCATGCTGAGCCTCCTTTCCCCATGTATCAAAACCATCTATTAACCTGCGATTAAACATATCCACACGTCTACCGGCAGTGACCCGTCGTACAACCTCGTAAAACTCATCCGGCTTTTCACTATGGGCACCTCTCGGGGCATTGAAGCATGTGTTGAACGCCCTGGTGTCAATGAATTTTGGCGTTCCTTTTCTGGCATACAGGGCAAATTCACAGTTGTATTGAGGAAGTCCGACAGGCTGGAATCCGCCCGGCTTGTGCCAGGTGAACGTGCAGACATATTTTAGTCCCCACTTTTCAATCAACCTAAGCGCCATTGGCAAGAATTTATGAGTTGTCCATACCCATACGTGGCAGTCATTGGTCGTTGGCAGTTTCATTTCAGATAGTTCTGATTCCTGCATTACCGGATAGTCAAATGCAACCTGATTTGGCCTTACATCCCGTTCAATCTTTTCCATGGGCCACGGGGGGTCTATTACGATCACGTCATATTCACCCCTTAATTCCTTGGCCTCTTTTACTTTGATGGATTCAATTTTTGCAATAGCATCTATTTTATTAGCTATCTGTTTCACTTGACTTGCTACATTAGTGGGCGTTGGAACTATCTTATTTGTCTTCATTTTTTCAATCACATCCTTTACGATTTCAGGATTCAGGGCGATATACCGGGCATTGGTGGATTCTTTTTTTGTGATACCCTCACTTTTTAGGGTTCCATTTGGTGACCCTATAATTTTCTTACCTGTAAATGCCGGAAACCTTTCATCCAACCATTCGCCTTTCTTTGATTCTACTTCAATTCTAAACGTTCCCCACTTTGTTTGTTCTTCATACCCAACCTTGTCGCGCCTTGCAAATTCAGCAACAGCCGCAGCCTTATTTTCAATGAACTTTATCTCTTCAAATGTTTCGGCTATTGCCAGCTCAGCTTTGAAACCCTGATATTTTTCTATCTCATTCATAGATTTCAGTTTTTAAATTAAAACGGTACTTCTTCCGGGTCAACATAGGGCACCGGTGCAAAATCAAGCTGCAGTTCTTCATTTTTTATTCCCTTTTGCCGGGAATAGAAGCGCTCTCCAAATCTTTCTTCATAAAACCGATGTGACCGGAAATCGAAATAGAGTATGGCA
>CAJAUM010000065.1 GCA_903945175.1 uncultured Bacteroidales bacterium
AGAAATGGTCCCTGTCTGCTGGACAGTATTAAAAAGAACTTAAGGATATTATTGTTGTTTTAACCAGTACATGTGCGTAAGCACATGTGTTTTTTTTCTTTTTGGTTCTTTTTCTTTTGTTAGCAACTTGTTAATTCGTTAATATCTACGCGGCTTTTAAGAGATGCATTGTAAATTTTCTGTACGGGACCATCCCGATAGTTTGGTGAGGGCGTTCATGGTTGTAGGTTGTAAAGTACTCATCCAGCCCATGATAAAGTTCCACACCGTCTTTGGGGAGGTTTAAGTAAAGATATTCATATTTAACACTTCTCCAGAGTCGTTCAACAAAAATATTGTCGAGGTAGCGTCCTTTACCATCCATACTGATTTTAATGTTGTTCTTCAAAAGCACGGCTGTAAAGACATCTGAGGTAAATTGAGAACCTTGATCTGTGTTAAAATATTCCGGACTGCCATGAATCGAAATAGCGCGTTTTAAGGTCTCTGTGCAGAATCCGACAGTCAGGGTGTTGGATATGCTCCAGGCCACCACATAACGGCTGTAAACGTCTATAATGGCCACCAGGTACATAAATCCATGTTCCATTCTCAAGTAGGTGATGTCGGTTTCCCAAACCATGTTTGGCCGGTTAATATCCAGACCTTTTAACAGGTAGGGATATATCTTGTGATCGGCACCAGGCTTGCTTAACCACTTCTTAGGATAGATCGCAACAATGCCCATGAGTTTATAAAGCCGGCGAACTCTTTTGCGATCGATCTTGTATCCCAGGTTTTTCAGATAATCACACATCCTGCGGGTGCCATAATAGGGAGTTCTGGTGTATTGAACGTCAATCAGATTCATCAACTTCAAGGTAACTTCATCCACCGGGCAGGGGGTGTAATAGTAGCCCGAACGGCTGATTCCCAGCAATTCGCATTGACGTTTTATAGTGAACTCAGGATGAACAGGGTCAATCATGGCTTTCAGTTCAATGACAGAGTAGGCTAAAGTTTTTTTTTCAACCAGTCGTTTTCCATTTCAAGCCGGCCGATTTTGGCAAATAGCTTTTCGTTGGCCTTTTCCAACTCTTTATCCGGCTCGCGTTTATTGAAAATTTCAATGGATCTGCGTAAAAATTCATTTTTCCAGTTACTGACCTGCTGCTGGGTCACTCCAAACATCACCGATAGATCGGCTAAGGTTTTCTGCTCTTTAATGGCCTCGATGGCCACTTTTGTTTTAAATTCTGCGGTGTGCCGTACTCTTGTCTTTTTCATTGGACTTTGGTTTTAAGGTTTATACTCATTTTTTAACCTTAAGTTTCTGTCCAGTTTTATGGGACTATATCAGTCATCTTTGTCATCATCAGGACCGGGAAATCTTTTTTTAAACCTGTGCTTCACGCCTGTCCATGATGTGTCTCCTTCAATGCTTACTGCCCCAAGTAACTCATATTCTATTCCTTTCATGAAAAAAAACCGGTTACCTTTCTCAAATCCGTAGCATCGTTTTCTGTTGATGTATGTTACTTCAAGGCCCATAGTAATTATTTTAGATGTTCAGGGTTACTTGTAAGGTTACAACTTATGCCATCGATCATTATTTTCAGCTCCCATCCGGATATTTGGACATATACCAGTCATAGAACTCATCGAAGGTGTGTATCAGCAGATATATTCCTCCTGCCTTTTCGACCTGTTGTCGGTATACTTCCTGTTCGGGCCGGATACGATCGCGGCCAACTTTGATTTCAATTTTAACCGACCGTCCTGCGATGGTGGCCGAAATATCTGCTGACCCTTTCTGCATGCTCGACTTTATCCAGCGAACAGATCCAATCTGCCTTTGTTGACCCAGCACATCGGTATAGGTTTTACGCATATCAACCCTGCGGCCAGTGACTGATATTCTTTCGGCCTGGCCGCCGGAGAGCTGGATGAATTTAATCACTGCTTTGGTTAGTTCGTTCGCTTTGGTGGCCTTGATGGGCTTGGTGGGCAATAGCCGTTCGGGTATTTCGGGATACCTGCGTACCATATCGGCATGGATCATGGCATTGAGTGTGGCCAGTGGCTTCATAATACAAGATTTTCATAATTAAAAATTCCTTGAGGTAAATCGTAACCTCTTATCTTATAAAGAAAAGTAACCCATTGTCTTTCGGTCATAAGCATTCTTCCGTCTGGCATCCATTGTTTTGCCTCATTATTTAATGGCACGATATTCCACCAGGTGAAATCAGATTTATAGCGACAGGCAAACACTGGAATACCGGCCCGCGTGCCAAGATCAATCATTGCCTGGTATGTTGGATGTGTTGCGTTTTGTGGCGCGGCATGCTCATGCTTATATTCAACAATGGCCACAGCTTTTCCCCGGTCATATTCCAAAAACAGGAAATCCAAATCTACGGCTGGTAAATCCCATCCCCATTTCCTATGTCGTTGTGATAATTCCAAATCACGCCAACCTGTTCTTTCCTGCTTTACTTGTGGAACACCGCTTTGCATCTTTCAAGACTTTTAGTTACGCAGTCCAAATCGATATCACATCCCACAAACCGCCGGCCCTGGCTTAATGCAGCAACACCGGTTGTGCCTGCACCCACGAACGGATCACATATCAGATCGCCTGGACGGGTTAACCTGGTTACCAAATCGATCAAACCGGTTTCGGACTGGCCCCACGGGTGAAAATCCTTATCGTTATTGTTCGATTTCGTTACATCACCGATCCAATCCATTGCATCGCCAAATAAGAGTACCGGTTTCCAGAATGTGTTCACTTTTGATACCCATTGCTGGACGGATTGACCGCCCGGGGTTAAGTAGCAGATTGTCCACCTGTATTTCAAATGCCGTGTCATAAGGGTTAATATTTCAGGCAGGTAGCTTTGACCACACATCACTGCAACGATGGATACCTCTTTTGACAATTCGGCCAAACTATCATACAGATAGATAAATTTTTTAGGGTACGGAGGGTCGGTAATGATGGCGTTTGGCTTTACCGTGGCCATGAG
>CAJAUM010000066.1 GCA_903945175.1 uncultured Bacteroidales bacterium
TCATCGACAGCAACCTCACAAACAATAACAAATTGCTTAAAAACCTGGAATTGCTGAAAGAGCAATTGCTTGCAAAAGGCACTGATGTTAGTAAGGTCCAGTTGCAGATTGCCCAGCTGACCAACCAGGGTGAAATAATAGACAACAAATACGACCAGGTCATCAATGCCTTGAAATTCACCATGGGTATCTCTGAGGAACGACCCATTGGCATAGAACCGCTGTCATTATACCATCCTGAAAAAAAAGATTATAAAAATACATCAACCCCTGATATCCGTCTCTCGGAAACACAGTCGAGATTGCTTGTCAGCGAACTCCGAACATTGAAGAATTCACGGCTACCCTCTTTGTCGTTATATGGCTCCTATGGGACCTCCGGTTTTGGTTACGACAAACAACCCAATGAATTTTTAACATTTCATACTGTCGGATATGCCGGCCTTCAATTGACCTATCCCCTGTTTAACGGGACGATCACACAGCGGAAGATCAATCAGAAGAAACTGGAGGTCAGGAACAGCGAACTCCAGCAGAATTTAATAACGGAACAAACCAACATGCAGATTGATAATGCCCGTCGGCAGAGGATGGTCGCCCAGCATTCACTGGAAACCACCCTCCTGCAAATATCTCTGGGTCATTCTGTATACGGGCAAACAATATTGCAGCAGGCACAAGGCACCGCAGGCCTTCCGGATGTTCTGCTGGCTGACAATGCCTTGCGCGAAGCCCAGCAAAACTACCTGGCTGCCGTGGTTGAGTATCTGAAAGCAGATCTGGAATTAAAAAAATTAACAGGCAATATTTTAAATAATTAAGCAATGAAAAAAGCACTGTATATCATCATTCCAATCTTGTTGTTCGCCCTTGTGGTCATTCGTTTAATGACCAATAAAGAAACGGCCCGGCAACAAGTTTATCAATATAACAAGGAAGAAGCCATCAACGTAAAGGCTGATACGCTGCAGTTGGAGGATGCTGATGCTGATTATTCGTTTTCCGGCACTTTTGAACCGAATAAAGAGACGAAACTCAGCGCTGAAATCCAGGGGAAGATTAATGCAGTTCATGTAGATGCAGGTAGCAACGTAAAAAAAGGGCAGCCCCTATTACAATTGGATAACTCCTTGCTGAAGCTGCAACTTCAATCAGTTGAGGTGCAAATCGAAGGACTGGAGGCTGATGTGAAGCGCTATACGATCCTCACAAAGGCCGATGCCGTTCAGGGAGTACTTCTGGAGAAAGCCGAACTTGGTCTGAAATCTGCAAAAGTGCAAAGAAGCACCTTGCTCGAACAGATCAGCAAAACGACCATCACAGCGCCATTTGATGGGATCGTGACGGCAAAACTGACCGAGGTGGGGGCATTTGCAGCCCCGGGTGTACCATTACTTCAGATTACAGATATCGCTCAATTGAAATTTACGGTCAATGTTCCTGAAGCGGATTTAAACCTGTTCAATACAAATACTACCTATCATGTTGTTGCGGATGCTTTTCCTGAGGTCGTCCTTTCGGGGAAAGCGACCCTGATCGGAAGCAGGGCCAATGTTGGCAGCAGTTTCCCAGTACAGTTTACCATTAAAAACACACCGGAATTAACAATCAAAGCCGGTATGTTTGGCAAGGTGATGTTGGCAGAGAGGAAAGGAGTTAAACGCATGATCATTCCGGCTTCTGCCATGGTCGGGTCATCCGTTCACCCGCAGGTTTACCTGGTTAGAAACGGGAAAGCTATACTTGAAAATATTACCATCTCAACAAGAACCAAAAATAAAG
This sequence comes from uncultured Bacteroidales bacterium, assembly GCA_903945175.1. GTDB lineage: Bacteria > Bacteroidota > Bacteroidia > Bacteroidales > FEN-979 > CAIVAT01. The sequence goes on from CAJAUM010000066.1 coordinate 1,783, forward strand.
CAGTGGTGAGCGCCGGGCTAAAGGAGGGCGATGTAATGATCACCGGCGGATTCATCAACCTTTTTGATGGTGCCAATGTAAACGTTAAATAAATCAGCGAAACATGAATATCACCCAAATTTCAATCAATCGTCCTTCGCTGATCATCGTACTTTTCAGTGTACTGACCTTAGCCGGATTTATCGGATATAAAAACCTGAGTTACGAACTGATGCCCGATTTTAATCAGCCGGTAGTGGTAATAAAAACCCTGTATCCTGGGGCGGAACCACCGGAGGTAGAAACTTCAGTCTCGCGCAAGATCGAAGACGCATTGTCCAACCTCGAAGGGGTGGACTATCTTGTAACCAAGTCCCTGCCCAATGCCTCCATCATTATCGTCAACCTGAAATATGGTACCGATCTGGGAAAAACCATGCAGGATGCCCAGCGCTATATCGACAATATCCGCAAAGATCTGCCTTCGGATATCCTGAGTCCTGTGATGAGCAAAGTTTCCCCCAATGATTTGCCGGTCATGTCGGTGAGCGCTGCCAGCAATCTGCAGGGTACAGAATTTTATCAAAAAATGAAGGATGAATTCCTTCCGCAGATACAGCAATTAAAGGGTGTGGCAGAAATCACACTTTTGGGAGGTGAAGAGCGGGAAATAGAGGTAAAGGTCAACCAGGAAAAATTAAAATTATATAAAATTTCACTTTCCCAGGTCACGGAGGCCATTAACCGATCGGGGCTGGATTTGCCTGCCGGTAAAGTTCAAACGAACACAGATAATAATTCTGTTCGGCTAACCGGCAAATTCGCCACCATCGACGACATCAAAAATGTGCAGGTGGCGATGCCTTTTCCGGGTAGCCCGGTCTATGTGAAGGATGTGGCAACCGTCACGGATGGAATCAAGGAAATCACCTCTATCAGCCGTTATAATGGAAAGAACGGGATCGGGTTATTAATAAAAAAGCAGGGCGATGCAAATGCGGTTGACGTTTCAAGGTTGATTCGTGCAAAATTCAAATCCATTGAACAGCAATACGCCAATGCCGGAGTGCAGTTTGTGATTGCTGATGACAGTACCGATAAAACGATCGCAGCGGTTGACTCTGTTGTGTTTGATTTGTTCCTGGCGGTGATCCTGGTGTCACTGGTCATGCTGTTGTTTTTGAGAAGCTTCAGGAATTCGCTGATTGTTCTGATTGCAATTCCAACCTCTCTGGTAACTGCGTTTGCAGTGATGTGGATCTTGGGTTATACCCTCAACCTGATGACGCTGCTGGCCATGTCGCTGATCATTGGCATCCTGGTCGATGATGCCACGGTGGTACTGGAAAACATCCAGCGCCACCTGGATATGAAGAAGGAAAAACGTGCCGCTGCTTTGGATGGCCGTATGGAAATCGGATTTTCTGCTTTATCCATCACACTGGTGGATGTGGTTGTGTTCCTGCCGATTTTGTTTTTACAGGTTTTTGTGGCCGACATGCTCAAGCAATTTTCGATCGTGGTGGTCACTTCAACCCTCACCAGCTTGCTGGTCGGCTTTACCCTGACTCCCTGGCTGGCTTCCCGGATAGGAAAATCGGAGGATTTAAAACCAACCAATTTTTTTAACCGTTTTTTACTTTGGTTTGAACACAACCTGCAGAGATTCATCACATGGTACGGGAATCAATTGGCCTGGGTTCTCTCGCATAAACTCATCTTTGCTGGAATTGTGCTTTTGCTGTTTGCATTTACCGGGGTTATGTTTAAGCAAGGCATCATCGGCAAAGAGCTCATCGCAACCGGAGACCAGGGTAAATTCCGGCTGAACCTTGAATTCGATAAATCGACCTCTGTTCAGCAGAATAACATCCGGTCGCGACAAATTGAAGACTTCATCCTACAACAGCCGGAGGTGTCAACCATATTCAGCAACATCGGCGGGCCAGGTACCGGTATTGGCAGTCTGGGCGTGGGTGCATCCAACAAAACAGAATTTACCATCCAGTTAAAACCTGCAAGCGAACGAAACAACCGGCCAACGGAGGAGTTCATGAAGCAGTCCCGTGAAGCGCTTCAAAAACAATTCCCTGGGATCAACTACTCCATGGCTGCACTGGGATTGATTCCACGTACGGCGCCCATTGAGTTAACTGTGAGCGGAAACAATCCTGCTTTGGTCATGAAAACCGGGACTGCATTACAATCCGTCATTGAAAAAATCCCTGGAGCCGATAATGTCCGTTTATCTGTGGAGGAGGGAAGTCCGGAATATAAAATCATTCCTGACAAGGATAAACTGCAACGATTTGGATTAACCACTGCTTATGTGGGAGTGAATATCCGGAGCGCTTTTACAGGGAACGATGATGCGACTTTAACCGAAAACGGGACGGAATATCCGGTAAGAATCAGGCTGGATGACTTCAATCGTGAAAATTTTGAAGATGTCAACAAGCTGACCATTGTAAATCCAATGGGCATGCCCATTGAGGTAAAGCAATTCGCGGAAGTGGTTCAGGATAACTCCCCATCTTTACTGGAAAGAAAAGACCGGCAACCGGCCGTGACACTCACTGCAGAGGCCCTGGGCCGACCTTCGGGTACAGTGGCCGACGATGTGGTGGCCTATCTTAAAAAGAATCCACTGCCAGCAGGCATTGAGATGACATGGGGAAGCGACATTAAAAGACAGAATGATAGTTTCGGGGCACTCGGATCTGTTTTAATCATTTCCTTCCTGCTGATCTATCTGATCCTCGTTGCACTATACGATAGTTTTATCTACCCGTTTGTCGTGTTGTTCTCCATCCCGGTGGCTGTAATTGGCGCATTCCTCGCATTGAACCTGACCATGAGCAACCTGAGCCTGTTTTCATTGCTCGGGCTGATCATGCTGATGGGGCTGGTGGCAAAAAATGCCATCCTGATCGTGGACTTTACCAACCAGTTAAAAGCGCAGGGTAAAGGTGTCAGGGAAGCATTGATCATGGCTGGCAAGGAGCGTATGCGGCCCATTTTAATGACCACCCTTTCGATGGTGATCGGGATGTTGCCGATCGCGCTTGCAAAAGGAACCGCCAGTGAATGGAAAAA
>CAJAUM010000067.1 GCA_903945175.1 uncultured Bacteroidales bacterium
GTTATGCGAAAAACGACGCATATAAGTAAACAACCTGATAGGTTCAGTCATCGTTCAGCTATAAAAGACCGTTCTGAAAGCTAACTGCATCCTGTCAATTTCAGCATCGGTAAGCCTGGAAAAATAGTCCCGTCTTCTTTTCGGCAATGTGCCTTTGTTCTGATGTAAAAACATGATCATGTGGTCAATCTCTTTATCGGGCATATCTGCAATAGTCTGAATTGCCTTTTTTACCTCATCATAATGCTGAATGAAGCGCAACTCTTCCGACATATCGTCACTGATGGTGTCGCTGAGCACCCTGGCCAGATAAATACAATGTTCGGTTAGATCAGGATAACGGTAATAGCCAATTATTTCAGCGGGATTCCTTACCACAATTTCTCCTTCAGCATTTTTATCATATTTAACGCGCTGCATCAGGGGCTTTGAGATTTTCTCAAGCAACTGATCGTAGTCATCGATATGGCTGAGCATATGTGCTGATACCGGGATGATCAAACCCCGGGGAACCAGACCATCCATCGCCAGCAAATCATGAATCAGGAACCTGTGCAGCCTTCCGTTCCCATCCTCGAACGGATGAATGTAAACGAATCCAAAAGAGATGATAGCAGCTCTGATCACTGAATAAATACCGGTGGTCTTCCTGGCAGTCTCTTTTAACCCGGCCATGAGCGATGAAATGAAAACGGGAGGAGGGCTTATATAATGAACAATCTCCTGATCATTTGGCAAGGACTGGCCAATGTAATTTTGAAAATTCCGGTATCCGCTGGGAGCAAACCTTGCATCGACAATGGCCAGCTGTAACTTTACCAGCCGATCTTCATCCAGCATCTTATCAGGATCTTCCAATCCCGCTGTGCCCAGAATCTTAAGAAACCTTTCTACCCGTACCGATGAAGGTTGCAGATGTTCTATTTCGTATGAAGAACGGGTTTCTTTATTGTACAAATATTGTGTCGCTCTTCTGAAAACCTCGGGGGAAAAATCGTTCTTCAGCTGTTCAATCCGGGAGGGGATATCCTGGCTGAGCAAATTCTCAAGAAGGCGGGAGTTCCTGATTACCGGACAAAAAGATGCAGTTCCGGGTAAATTGTCATTGATCCTCCACTTCGTGTTTTTTATCACATTCCCCGTTAAATACCGGCTTTTTTCGAGAAGGTCAAAATAATTCCCCCTGATTGTTTTATTAAGAACGAGTATCTTATTTATTAAAAACTCATAGAAAAACCCAATTATACGGGCATATTTTCCCGAGGGTGTTTGTTCAATATAGGCAATAATGTCAGCCTCGGGTATCCTTTTTAATACCTTTTGTAAAAAGTCAAGGCTTAAATCATCATATTTCAATGCAAATTCAACATGATTCAGCGGGTGGTTGGCCGAAGGAGCATACTTTAGGCCATACACCTGCTCAACAGTACCATTTTCAACCATCTTTACCGAAGGATTACTCCCTATAAACGAATTGTGGGTTAATCCAGAATCCGGTAATTGAAAATGCTCTTTCAGCCAAATGCTTCCTGCAGGTCTAAGCGCCATTAATAGTATATTTTATGTAAAAGTAATATTTTATACGGTAAAATGATTATAATTATAAATTATTACGGTAAAACTATGATGATGTTCAATGACAGGAGCTTCACTATCCACTACATATCATCATCACGGTCAACGGGAACAACCTCTGCGGACACGGAGACACAATAAGTCTGCCGGTAACCGTAAATCCTGTTCCTTTAACCCCGGTTGTGACCGTTGATGCCGACACACTCACTTCATCTGCACCCCTGGGCAACCAGTGGTTCTATTCGCCTACACAGGGCGGAAGTGGAAGTGCCATCCCGGGAGCCACCGGGTCCACTTACGTTGCCACCGTCACCGGATGGTACTGGACACAGGTTACACTCAACAGTTGTGGTTCCGACACATCCAACCATGTGTATGTGCTCATTACAGGCATTGAGGAGAGACCCGAATCGAGCTTTGTAGTGTACCCCGTACCCAATGAAGGAAACTTTACCCTTGCCATCACATCTCAGACTAAACAATCATTTAAAATGCAGATATTTAATAATATAGGACAAATGGTTTTCGAAATGAGAAATGTCAGGGTAGATGGCAGATATGAGCAGCAGATTGACCTGGGGGTCATCCCTGCAGGAATCTACACGATCGTATTACATAATGATCAAAGTACCATGATCAAAAAAATACTTGTGCGTAAGTAAATCATCGAGTGGACGACATTTTTCACGATTTTTGTCTCTGATTTTATCGGAAAGATGTCATCGGCTATCGTAAACCCATTTTATAAACATACCAAAAAGCCTGTGGGATTCTTCCACGGGCTTTTTTTATCATGATATGTTTTCACTGAAACGAAATCTTTCTGCCCTCTACCTGATCAAGGTTGCCAAGTGGATGAACCTGGTGATGCCCATCATTGTGCTCTTCTATAAATCGAATGGCCTGACGATGCAGGACATATTCACCCTGCAGGCCATCTACTCCGTCACCCTGATGCTCCTTGAAATCCCGACGGGCTATTTTGCCGATGCAACCAGCCGCAAAACAAGCATGGTGATTGGATCGATATTTGGTTTTGCCGGCTTCCTGATCTACAGCACATCCACAGGTTTCTGGGAGTTTATGGTGGCCGAGGTGATCCTTGGCGTGGGCATGAGCCTTGTGTCGGGCGCCGATTCGGCCATGCTGTACGATTCGCTGGCCTCAGCAGGAAGCACCGATAAATATACACGCTACGAAGGACGGATCTCCTCCTTTGGCAATTTTGCCGAAGCCGCAGCCGGAATCATCGGGGGCCTGCTGGCTGCGATTTCTTTGCGCACACCCTATTTTTTTCAGGCCGGAATTGCCCTTCTTGCCATCCCCGCAGCCATTTCACTCCGCGAACCACCCATTCACGGCAACATCGCGAAACCCGGATTGCGCGACATCGCCTCCATCATCATGAAGGTGATGCACGGCGACCGCAAGCTTTTCTGGAATACCATGTTCTCGGCTGTGACGGGCGTTTCAACCCTCACCATGGCCTGGTTTGCCCAGCCGTTCTTTATCCAGTCCGGCCTCAAGGTCACCCTCTTTGGCGTTGCATGGGCCGTGCTCAACCTGTCGGTCGGATTGGTCGCGTTCTATGCCTGGCGCATTGAATCGGGCCTGGGGCCGAGGCGCACGGTCATGCTGTTCACAGCCGTTCTGCTCACAGGATATGTCGGGCTGTCGTTTGCCGGAATGGCTGCCGGTTTTTCTCTTTTGCTCGGATTTTATATGGCCCGCGGACTAGCCACGCCAACCCTGCGGTATTACATCAACAAGATCACCTCTTCCGACACCCGCGCAACCGTCCTGTCCGTACGGAATTTCATTATCCGCGCCCTGTTTGCACTGCTTGCTCCCCTTTACGGGCTCATCACCGACCGCTACGGCCTTTCAACCGCACTGCTCCTTGCAGGTGGTATTTTCAGTGTTTTAAGCGGAATTTCCCTCTTCTTTTTTCTCAGGTACAAAACCTACCAGCCGTAAAATATGTTCCGTCACGCGTCACGCGTCACGTGTCACGCCTTTCGTCACGCGTCACGCCATCAAATAAGATAAAGATCCCCAATGACAAAACAGGCAAAAATAACCGACGCCATTCCATTCATGGTGGCAAAGGCTAAGTTGACCCTGGTGATATCCGTTGGCTTCACGATCAGGTGTTCGTAAAAAAGAAGCAGGGTAAATACCGCACTTCCGATCCAGTAGAGATAGCCGAAATTACCAAGGAGGCCGCCAAAGATGACCATGCCGATGGCGATCACATGAAAGAGGGCAGAAAGTAGAAGGGCATTGTGTTTACCGATGGTCGCCGGCAGGGATTTCAGGTTTTCTGATTTGTCGAAATCGATATCCTGAAGTGCATAAAGGATATCAAACCCAGCCACCCAAAAAATTACGGTGAAGGAATAAATCAATGGAAGCAGGTCAAATCGTGCGGTTACGGCAAGATAGGCGCCGATGGGAGCCAGCCCCAGTCCAAGCCCGAGGAAAAGATGAGAGAGATAGGTGAACCGTTTTGTAAGGCTGTACCCCAGAATGACTGCCAGCGCAATGGGGGAGAGGATAAAGCACAGAAAATTCAGAAAATAGGCAGTGAGAATAAATAACAACGCATTGATGATGACAAAAATCATCGCTGATTTTGGTTGAATGATGGCGCTGGGAATCTCGCGTAAAGCAGTGCGGGGATTTTTTTTATCGAACTCCCGGTCAGCATATCTGTTGAATCCCATGGCGGCATTGCGCGCAAAAACAACACAGAGCAGCACCAGCATCAGTAACCGGAGGCTCACATTCTCTCCATTTGTCTTCACTGCCAGGAAAAACCCAATCAGGGCAAAAGGCAGTGAAAAAATCGTATGGTTTATTTTAACAAGGGATAAATAATCGGCAATCTTTGCGAATTTCACCATGGGCCTTCCAGCGGAATTTTGTTACAAAGTTAGTAAAATGTAACTATTTCTTTGCAGGATCGTCCAACAGGATCGTTCATCTTGTTATTCTGAGGATTTACGCTAATTTTGTTGCATTATTTTTGAACTTATGAGCAGGAAGGTTGAAGCGCTTATCGGGTATCTGAAGCATTCGTTCGGTGTTCAATCCAAATACCATATTCACTCCCCTTTTGTCTTTGATTTTTATAGCAAAGTCCTGCAGAATGGCCAGAGCTATCCTCAGTACCGGGTCGTAAACAGGTTACGCCGGGAGCTTGAAACGGTGTCGCGGTTTATCAAACGAAAAGATCTGGGCTTGCGTGTCAGGGACTTCCCAAGCGATCAGCGGTTTGTGAGGGTCAAGGACATCGCCCGCAGTTCATCCGTCAGCCGGAAAAAAGGCGAACTGCTGTTCCGGCTTATCCGTCATTATAAACCTTCTGCCATAATGGAATTGGGAACGTCACTGGGTATCAGTGCGATATACATGGGGCTGGCTGCTCCCGAAAGTACGATCCTTACCATTGAAGGGTGTATTGATTCAGCCAAAATTGCACGTGAAAATTTTGAGAAGTCAGGACTTCATAATATTCGGATTATAACCGGGAATTTTGATGACAAACTCTCCATCGCCTTCGATGAAATGGCCGTTCCTGATCTTGTATTCATTGACGGGAACCAACGGAAGGAGCCTACCCTTGACTATTTTGGTCAAATCCTGCAACATATCCATCCCGGAACCGTTTTGATTATCGATGATATCCACAGTTCAGGCGGGATGACAGAGGCCTGGAACACCATTCGCTGCCATTCGAGGGTGAAGGTGACCATTGACATGTATCAGATGGGCATTGTTTTTTTTAAAGAAGAATTAAGTAAAGAAGATTTCATCTTACGTTATTAATACTGATTATCCATGCAAAAAGAGATCATACGGCTTGATAAGATCGTAAAAAACTACAAGATCGGGACTATTTTGGTGGAGGCTTTACGTGAGGTCTCTCTGGTGGTCCGGAAAAATGAATTTGTTGCGCTGATGGGCCCTTCCGGATCCGGGAAGTCAACACTGATGAACATCCTGGGCTGCCTTGATACACCGACCAGCGGCAATTATTTGCTGAATGGCGAAGATGTCAGCAAGATGGATGACAATGCGCTGGCTGAGATAAGAAATCGTCAGATCGGCTTTGTTTTTCAAACATTTAATTTATTACCACGCTCCACCGCACTTGAAAATGTGATGCTTCCATTAATTTACGCCGGAATCGGAAAGGTAAAACGCATGGAGATTGCCAGCAAAACCCTGGAGGAGGTGAAACTGGGAGACAGGATGGCGCACAAACCCAATGAATTATCGGGAGGACAGCGTCAGCGTGTGGCCATTGCGCGTGCGCTGGTGAACAATCCGGCCATCATCCTTGCAGATGAACCTACCGGGAACCTTGACTCCAGAACTTCGCTGGAAATTCTTGGATTGCTGGAAGAGATACATAAAATGGGCAATACGGTGATCATTGTGACCCATGAAGAAGATATTGCCCAGCATGCCCATCGCATCATCCGCCTTATGGACGGAAAGATCAACGTGGATGAACCCAATAAGCATATTAAAACCATCGCCGATTATCAACTCAGTCCGGCTGTTTAATAAACTTCAATAACTGTCAGCCAGATAATATCTCACACGCATGCAAAAGGTAGGTAAATTTAAAAAGCTGTTTGCAGATTTCAACCATCTCAATGTCATGATCATCGGGGATGTGATGGTCGACTCCTACCTGTGGGGCAAGGTGGAGCGGATTTCACCCGAAGCGCCCATTCCTGTCGTGGCTTTGCGGAAGCGTGAGCACCGCATGGGTGGCGCCGCGAATGTGGCCATGAACATCAGGTCGCTGGGGGCCAATCCGATTCTTTGTTCGGTGATAGGCACAGATGATAAAGGAGACCAGTTCCTGGAGCTGTTGAAGAGGGAAAAAATTGATGATATCGGCATTGTGCGCAGTAAAAGACGCATCACCACCACCAAATTCAGGATTTTCGGAAATGCATTTCAGATGCTGCGTGTGGATGAGGAGATGGACAACGATCTTGTACAGGCTGATTACCTCACGCTGATCCGCGTCATCGACCAGATTTTAATGAAGGTGAAGGTTGATTGCATCATCTTCCAGGATTACGATAAGGGTGTCATCACCACAAAGTTAATCAAGGAGGTTGTTTCACGGGCCAGGGCGGCCAATATTCCTGTTTCTGTTGACCCGAAGAAGAAGAATTTTATGGACTATCACCAGGTGACGCTTTTTAAACCCAACCTGAAGGAGATGAAAGAGGGTTTATCGCTTACCGCTGATCTGGTGGACCAGCAAACGGTGACCGAAGCGGCTCAAAAGCTTTGTTCCGTGCTGGAGTGCAAATATGTGCTCACCACCATGTCAGAAAAAGGGGTTATGATCAGCATGATAAACAATCAGGAGGAGGAGAATATTTTCATTCCGGCCCATATGCGCATGATATCTGATGTTTCAGGTGCGGGTGACACGGTGATCAGTGTGGCCTCCCTGTGTCTTGCCCTGAAATGTACCCCCCATGAAATTGCCTACATTTCAAACCTTGCCGGCGGCCTTGTTTGCGAGGAGGTCGGCGTGGTCCCCATAAACAAGGAAAAGCTGCTCAAAGAGGTACTGACGCTGCTTTAGCGATTTCTGTGACACCTTAAACAACCCATGACGAAGGATGCCGATGTTATTATTGCTGGCGCCGGTCCTGCCGGATCGATGGCTGCATATGAACTCGCCCGACAGGGCATTTCTGTGCTCATTCTTGAAAAATCGCAATTTCCCCGCTATAAAGTCTGTGGTTCGGGTTTAACCCATAAAATCCTTCGTGAGATTCCGTATGATGTTTCCCCGGTATTTGAAACGCAGATCCATACATTTGTGTTTTCAAGCGGGTTTAAAGAGGTTTTCGCCAGGACATCTGCAGAGCCGTTGATTTACTGCACCATGCGGGAAAAACTTGACGCCTTCATGCTGCAGAAGGCCCTTGCCGCCGGCGCACGGGTTCAATTTGGAGAAAAGGTGCTGGAGGTTCAGCAGGATGCGGCATCAGCCTCCGTGATCACCCGCTCCGGCATCTTTCGGTCAGCGCTGGTGATTGGTGCCGATGGCGCCTCCAGTGCAGTGGCCCGCTCAGCCGGATTGCGCGAACATATGATGCCCGGGCTGGCCTGGGAAGCTGAAGTAAAAGCTGATCCTGATACAGTTAAAACCTTTTCAAAAACGGTGTTTCTCGATTGGGGGGCCTTCCCCGGAGGATATGGGTGGGTTTTTCCGAAGGCCGACCATTTTTCCATCGGAGTCGGAGGCCCTGCAAGCCTCTCGAAATGGATGATGCCCTATTATCATAATTTTCTTAATTATTTGGATGTTGCATCCGGCATGCGAATGATCGAAACCAGCTCTCTTAAGTCATGGCCTATTCCGGTACGCATAAAAAAAAGCCGGTTTCACCATGGGCGGGTACTTGTTACGGGCGATGCAGGCGGCCTGACCGATCCCCTTACCGGTGAAGGAATATACTATGCCATCCGGAGCGGGAAGCTGGCGGCGGCCTCCTGCGCTGAATACCTGCAGTCTGGCATTCCTTCACTTCAGTCATACTCGCATGCCGTGAATGATGAATTGATGAATGAATTGGGGGAGGCAAATCGCATAAAGTTCATCTTTAACACAGCGCCCTTGAAGATTCACCGATTCGTTCGCGAAAACGACCGGGCCTGGCGTGCATTTGGCAAAGTTATACGCGGAGAACGCTGGTATGCCGATGTGAAGATGGGATTCGGCAAATGGAAATTTTTATGGAGGATCGCCTGCCAGCTCTCACATTGGATTTCCGATATCCGTGAAAAGCGGTTTTCAGTAAAAGGTTTTAAATAGCAAGCAGGGTTTTCACAATACCCGAGATCATTTTATTATCCGCTTTGCCTGCCAGCTCTTTCGATGCAGCTCCCATCACCTTCCCCATATCTTTGATCGAGGTCGCACCGGTCTGGATTACTATTTTTTTAATCAGCTCGGTTACCTCCCCTTCAGAGAGTTGCTGCGGAAGATAGGTCTCAATGACCGATACATCATACAGCTCCTTCTGTGCAAGATCGTCCCGTTGGGCATTCAGATAGATGTCGGCCGACTCGCGGCGCTGTTTTACCAGTTTCTGCAGAATTTTCAATTCGCTCTCCTCACTCACCTCGCCGGAAAAACCCTCTTTGGTCTTTTCCAGCAGCAGGGCCGCCTTGACAGCCCTGATGGCCTCAAGCCTTTTGGCATCACGCGCAAGCATCGCCGCCTTGATGTCGTCATTTATCTTAAGCTCAAGGCTCATTAATCCACATTTTTATGAAGGAAGGAATTCTCGCTTCTGAGTTCGACCGATTTATCCGGATTTTCTGACAGCATATATTTGGCCACCTGCGACTCTGAAGAGGGGGTCACGTCGTTTAGTTCGACGTTGCGCCTTTTATAGGCCGGAATGCTTTCAAGTTCGTAAAGATTGGATTCGATGGGGGTATGGGTTTTTAATTTTTCGCTGAGCTGGCGAAGTTTAGAAACCCTTTCAAAAGCCTTCTTTGACTGGAAATCGTTTGAATCCGGTTCATTTGGACGTTGGGGAGGATTGACCGGTTCGGGTTTGTAGGCCATCTGGGGAACTGTTTCGTCGGTACTGTCCACAGGCTGAAATTCATGAACCAGCGTTTTGGCAGGTTGCGGTTGAAACTCTGTCTCTGTCTGCTCAACGTAAAATTCAATCGTTCGCAATGGGTCAGCGTTTCCTGCTTCAGGTTCCATCTCGAACGGAACGGGCTCCTTATTTGAAGATACGATTGGTGCCTCTTCCCTGGTCTCCGGCTGTTCAAAAATTTCAGGTTCGGGCATGTAGAGCCGCTTTACTACCTTGGGGGCTGGCTTTGTGCTGTAAAGATCAAAAACAGTTACATCCACGGGCTTCATTGGATCTTTCTGCTTATGGTCCTCATCGAAACCGGTTGCAATGATGGTTACACTGATCTTATCATCAAGGCTTTCATCATAACCGTTGCCCCAGATAACATCGCCGCTTGATTTTGTTTTTGCCTGGATATAGTCCGTGATTTCAGTGACTTCATCCATGGTAATTTCATTTTTCCCTGATGAGATATAAAGCAAGAGGTTGCCTGCTCCTTCAATTTCATTGTTGTCGAGCAAAGGAGAGTTAAGCGCCTCTTCAACAGCAACTTGTGCACGATTAGGCCCACTGGCCAACCCTGTTCCCATGATGGCCACCCCACTGTTTTTCATGACCGTTTTCACATCTTCAAAATCGACATTGATGTACCCGGCAACGGTAATGATTTCAGCGATGCCTTTTGCAGCGGTGGTTAATACGTTGTCGGCGCGGGTAAAGGCCTCGGAAAGCGGTAAATCGCCGCAAAGCTGACGCAGCTTATCGTTGCTGATGATCAGCAGGGCATCGACATTTTGTTTTAACTGGCGGATGCCATCATCGGCCGACTGACGGCGTTTTCTTCCTTCGAACGAGAATGGAATGGTGACAATGCCAACGGTAAGAATCTCCATCTCCCGGGCAATCTGCGCGATGACCGGTGCAGCCCCGGTGCCTGTTCCACCTCCAAGGCCTGCTGTGATAAAGAGCATTTTTGTTCCCTTATCAAGAGAAGCACGGATATCGTCGGCGTTTTCAAGCGCGGCGTTTCGCCCTACCGAAGGAGCCGCACCGGCGCCCAACCCACTGGTCAGGTTGGCTCCGAGCTGGATTTTTTTTGGAACCGGACTTGATTCCATGGCCTGTGCATCAGTATTGCAGATGATAAAGTCCACACCTTTTATTCCCTGGCGGAACATATGATTAACAGCATTACTACCTCCACCGCCAACACCGATAACTTTTATTATAGATGACTGGTTTTTAGGTGAATCGAATTTTAACATTTCGGCCATAATCGTTTTATTTTTCTGGTTTAAAATTATTAAGAAAGCGCGATCAATTGTTAGGGTTGTTTTTTAGTTATCAACGTTCAATTGTTAATAGAGGCTCAATCCACATCCTCCTCAAAAATATTCCGGATCTTTTCGAGAAAAATTTCCGGAAACCGCTTGGTTGGCTTCGAAGGATCTTTGACCTTTTTAACCTTTACCTTCCTTTTCTTTCCCGCTGCTTCGGAAATTTCTTCAGTGATGACAGGCTCTTCAGGTTTCGATTTTTCAACCTCTTTCTGATATCGTCCGATCCCTTCAATCACAAGACCTACTCCCGTCGCATACATCGGACTGGCCATATCAATATGGGCGTCACTTGCAAGATGTTCATTCGGGTAGCCGATGCGTGTGTCAAGGCCGGTCATGAATTCCGTCAGTTGCGCAACATGCTTCAGGTGGGCTCCTCCTCCGGTAAGCACGATGCCGCCGATTAATTTTTTCTCGTAACCCGAACTTTTGATCTCGTAATAGATGTGCTCAATGATCTCCTCCATACGCGCCTGGATGATGGAAGCAAGGTTTTTCAGGCTGATCTCCTTGGGCGTTCTTCCCCGCAAGCCAGGTATCGCAACAATCTCCTCTTCGCGATTTTCACGTGCCAGCGCCGATCCGAATTTCACCTTCAGCTCTTCTGCATGCTTTTTAATGATGGAACATCCCTCCTTGATATCCTCCGTAATTATTTCACCGCCAAGAGGAATAACCGCCGTGTGACGTATGATTCCCGCATGGAAAATGGCGATGTCGGATGTGCCGCCGCCAATATCAACCAATACGACACCCGCCTCTTTTTCCTCTTCACTCAGCACCGCCTCAGCAGAAGCGATCGGCTCAAGAATGAGTTCGACTACCTCAAGTCCGGCCCTGCGCACACATTTGTAAATATTTTTTGCGGCAGCCGTTTGACCAATGATGATATGAAAATTGGCTTCAAGTGAACTTCCGGTATATCCTTTGGGTGTCAAAATTCCATGCTCCCCGTCGATGCTGAATTCCTGCGGTATCACATCAAGAATTTCCTCCCCGGGATTCATGTTCAGGTTATACATGCTGTTGCAAAGCTTGTCAATGTCTTCCTGGCTGATCTCCATTTCACTGTCTTCACGGATCATGCTGCCCCTGTGCTGCAGACTCTTGATATGCTGACCGGCAATCCCGACATTGAGATATTTTATATCCACGCCCGATTTGGCCGATGCCTCTGCAACGGCATCCTTGATGGACTGTATCGTGTTATCGATATTTGCGACCACACCGCGTTTTACACCGATTGAGGGCACTTTGCCATATCCCAGAATATCAATTTTGCCATGTTCGTTTTTTTGGCCGACGATGACCGCTATTTTAGTTGTGCCGATGTCGAGACCGACGATAATTCCTGAGTTTTTCATGCTGTTTATATTTTAGAACAAACCACTTGATTCTTGAATTTTATATTGATGACGTTATATTTATTCCAACCGATTTTATTAAGGCCAAGATGGTAAAAGACAATAAGCTTTCTGAATTTATCATCCAGGTCATCTGCAGTTCCCAGCATGATTACATGATTCCCAACCCTGGGAATCAATTCGAATTCATTGAGTTCCGTTACATAAATTTGATCGATCTGGGCCTTGAGAAATGGATCATGGGAGATGTACTTGGCCAGTTTATACAGACCAGTCATCAGCGAGTCATAAAACACAGAATCCGACATCGATAAAATATTTACCTGATAGGCGGGGTTTTTCCTGTAGGAATCGTTGATGTATCCATTTGCGACAAGCAATCGGGCCGAGGCCTGCTGATTTACCGGAAGCAGAGCCCCTGATTCATCCAGGTAAAAGCTTTCGTAGTTCCTGTTGATGATACGAAGGAGCGGCTCACGCTGGGTGACCTTTATAAACAGGGTGCCTTCGTTGTTTTCAAATACAGAGACCTTCGCGACATAAGGCTGCTGGCGGATTGCGCGTTCAATTGATCCGGTATTGATGTATCCAAGGGGTTTGCCTTTGACCATTCCGGAAGTTTTCAGCATGATGGAATCAATATCTTTCTTGGTGATCAAAATATCGGCAGCGCCATAATCAATGCTGATCTCGACACGTTTACATGGCCGGCTGTATTGTTCTGCCTCCACAAAACCCACCAATACAGCGGCGCCGGCAAAAAGGAGTGCCCAAATGACAATGTGTACTATGTTTAAAAATCGCTTCATGGTTCGTTTAACGCTGAAAACAATTGTGTGATTGGCAAAACAAACTGATCAATATCTCCGGCCCCCAGCGTAAGTAAAACCTCTGGTTTCTGATCTCGTAACGTGGAGATCAAAGCCTCTTTTTGAACCAGTTTTTTATTCCGGATGTTGACACGATCAAGTAACATTTGCGACGATACGTTTTTAATAGCCATTTCGCGGGCCGGATAAATGTCAAGTAAAATGAGTTCATCCAGCAACTCCAGACTCCGGGCGAATTCATCGGCCAGGTCGCGGGTACGGGAATAGAGGTGAGGCTGGAATACCCCGGTGATTTTTTTTCCGGGATAAAGCTCAATAGCCGCGCTGATACAGGCTTTAAGCTCTTCAGGGTGGTGCGCATAATCATCAATGTAAACCAGACCTGGCCGACTGATTCTTAAATCAAAACGGCGCTGAACTCCGCTATAAGATTGAAACGCCTTCCGGAGCATATCAGGGTCAATGTCCAGCAAATACCCCACCGCCAAGGCTGCAATCGCATTTTCCAGGTTGAATTTTCCGGGAACCCCCAGGATGAGATCCTCCATGATTCCGGCGGGGCTGACGAAATCAAAATGAAATAGCCCTTCAGTCAACCGGATGTTTTGAGCGAAAAACGAGGCTGAGTTGCATACCGAATAATCGTAAACAGTATATTTGTTTACGTATGAAGGAATTACGGATGTTTCTGCTTTTAAAATCAAAGAGCCATCCGCCGATATTCTGGCCGTAAATTCCGAAAATGTCTTTTTCAGGTCATCGTGGCTTCCGTAAATATCAAGATGGTCGGCATCAGCAGAGGTGATTACGGCAATATAGGGCGACAGGCTAAGAAATGACCGGTCATATTCATCCGCTTCAACGACGCAATAGGCGGAGGTGGACGGGGAGGATGAAATAGCCGGATGATCCGTTGTTGGATCTTGGATTTTGTCGCGTTTTAAATCATAGAGGAAATTCGTTCCGTAATTCTTCGAAATGCCTCCCATGAACGCAATCTGATCGAGACCAGCCGTTTTCAGCATATGTGCGATCATGGTTGATGTGGTGGTTTTGCCATGTGTTCCGGCCACGGCGATCGTTTTGAACTGGCCGGCAATCATCCCCAGCACCTCAGCCCGCTTTTTCATGGGGATGCCCAGTTCAATAAAATGGCGGAGTTCAAGGTGCTCCTTTGGAATGGCGGGGGTATATACCACGAGGTCGGGTGAAACAGGAATTTGTGCGATATCCTCGCTGAAATGTATTTGCATCCCCTCCGCGATCAGTTGATCCGTAAGGGCAGTCGGTGTCTTGTCATAACCTGATACTGTGGCGCCCCGCAACACAAAATAGCGGGCCAGCGCACTCATGCCGATGCCGCCGATACCAAGGAAATAGACAGAGGTCACGCGTAATTCGTCAGTCGCAATTTGTAATTCGTCATTTGATTTTATGAGGCTCAAGGCCACCTCTGCGATGGTTTCGGCCGCATTGCGAATCCCCAGGGGCTTTATATTTGTGCTTAGTTCTGTTTGCAGACGTTGGTTGCTGAACAGATCCAAAATGGTTTTCCCCAATGTTTCAATGGCCATGTTGTCGCGCACCATGAGGGCCGCTTTTTTATCAACCAGCGCGCATGCATTTTTAGTCTGGTGATCTTCCGCCACATTGGGTGAAGGAACGAGTATAATGGGTTTACCAACCACGCAAAGCTCGGAAATGGCGATGGCGCCTGCCCGGGATACAATCAGGTCGGCTGAGGCATAGGCAAGATCCATGCGGTCGATGAATGGAAGAACGATCAGATGTGGGATGTTGGATGTTGGTTGTTCGATGTTCGATCCGGCATCAGTCAAAGCGGCCTGTATTTGTTCAAAATAATAGCGTCCGGTTTGCCAGAGGATCTGGATGTCGGGATGGGTTTGGGCAAACCTGAGTATCGCCTGGTTGATGGTTCCTGCACCGAGGCTGCCGCCAATCACCAGCAGTGTTTTTTTGTCAGGACCAAGTCCGAAATAACGCCTGGCTTCCTCCTCCTTCCCCTGTATGGCGACCACATCGCGGCGGATGGGGTTGCCGGTCAGTACCATGTTATCTTTTGGAAAATATTTTTCCATTCCCGCATAGGCGACGCAGATCTTTTGCACCCTGTTTCCCAACAACCTGTTGGTTACTCCCGGAAATGAATTTTGTTCCTGGATGAGCGATGGAATGCCCCTGGAGGTGGCTATGCGCAAAGTCGGTCCGCTTGCATATCCGCCAACTCCAATCACCAGATCGGGTTTGAATTTCGAAATAATGGCCCTGGCCTTCATCAAACTTCCCAGGAGTTTGAAAGGGAAGGAGAGGTTTTTCAGTGTAAACCTGCGTTGAAAACCGCTGATGGTAAGCCCTTCTATGCGATATCCCGCTGCCGGCACCTTTTCCATCTCCATCCGCCCCTTGGCACCAATGAACAGGATCTCGATATCCGCCACCTTTTCCTTCAGCGCATTGGCAATGGCAATGGCCGGGAATATGTGCCCGCCTGTACCTCCTCCGCTGATGATGACACGCTTCATGCTGGGGTGACTGTTTGGGGTTTGATACTGAGTGTTGGTTCCTGAAGAATATCCACCTCTGTTCCATCCTTGGTCTCAATCTCTGTGACACGGCTTACGCTTAAGATGATCCCCAGGGATATGCAGGTGAACCAGATGGAGGTGCCTCCCATACTTACCAGCGGAAGGGTTTGCCCGGTCACCGGGAAAAGGTTTACCGCCACCGCCATGTTGATGAATGCCTGGAAAACCAGGCTGAATCCAATTCCAATGCTGAGCAGCGAGCCGAAATTGCCCTGGCTTCGGCTGGCAATACGGATGACCCTGAAAAACAAGATCAGGTAGAGCAGCAGAACGAAGCTGCCGCCCACCAGTCCATACTCCTCGATGATGATGGCAAAGATGAAATCGGAATAGGGGTGTGGCAGAAAATTGCGTTGCGTGCTCTTGCCAGGTGATTTTCCCAGGATCCCTCCCTGTACAATGGCAATTTTTGCCTGGTCAACCTGGTAGGTTGCATCGGGTTCTGCCTCCGCCTTGTTGATGAAATGATCGATGCGCGCAACCCAGGTCGTTCCCCTCGGAAACAGGGTCGGAAATGATTTTGACAGGGCGAAAATCAGGACGATGGCGATGATTCCAAGGCCGACCAGTGAAAGCATGTATTTCGCGCTGATCCTGCCGATGAACATCAAAACCATGCAGGTGACAAATAAGATGGCCGCTGTTGAAAAATTGGCCGGAAGAATAAGAATCGTCACAAGGACAACAGGAATGATCACGGGTAAAAAGCCCTTTCTGAAGTCCTGAACCAGCTCCTGCTTTTTACTGAGTACCCGCGCCAGGTACATGATGAGGAACAGCTTCGCCACATCAGAACTCTGGAAGGTAAGGTTTACGATGGGAACAGTGAGCCAGCGGTTGGCTTCGTTGAGGTTTGTACCCGATACGAGGGTCAGCAGCAAAAGCGGGAAGGTCAGAAAAAGTCCGATCTGTGAAATTCGGGAATAGTAGGTGTATTTTATCAGATGGGTGATGTACATCAATCCCAGTCCAAACGCAAGGATCATGAAATGTTTGAAAAGATAGTATTCGGTATTGCCATGCTGCTTTTTGTTTGCCAATGTCCCGGTGGAGCTGTACACAGCCAGCAATGAGAATATACAAAGGATGATCACCACAATCCAGATCACCTTATCCCCTTTGATATTTTTGACAACTTTCAGCATGAATGCGAAGAATTATAAATTTTTAACGGCTTTGCGGAATGCTTTCCCACGTTCTTCATAGTTTTCAAAGAGATCGAACGAGGCACATGCCGGCGAAAGAAGAACCACATACCCTTTATCACCCATATAATAGGCAGCCTGAACAGCTTCATCCATCGTTACCACATCGGCCATCGGCAGCTGAAGTTCATCAAAAGCCTGATGGATCCTGCTGTTGTCCAGTCCGAGACAGATAATTCCCTTCACGTTTTTCCGCACGAGATGGCGCAAAATGGAATAATCATTTCCGCTTTCAACCCCACCCACAATCCAGACGACCGGCCGTAGAATATTTTCCAGGGCAAACCAGGTGGCATTGATGTTCGATGAGATAGAGTCGTTTATAAATTCCATGCCATGGATAATGGCCACGGATTCAAGACGGTGCTCGGCCAGTTGAAATCCGGAGAAGCTGTCCTTGATGAACTCCTTACGGATGTCACGTATCTTCGGACCGATGGATGCCACCAGTGAATCATACACATTGTTGTGTCCTTGTTTTGCGAGGGCTTCTAATGTCATGGTTTTTATCTAAGTTTGAGTGTTACGATGGTTAAAACAGCCAGCATGATACCTACAATGAGAAACCGGATCACAATCTTCGATTCGTGATACCCCAGTTTCTGAAAGTGGTGATGCAAGGGTGACATTTTAAATATTCTCCGGCCTGCGCCGTATTTTCGTTTCGTGTATTTAAACCAGGTTACCTGCATCACAACCGATAGGTTCTCGGCCAGGAATATTCCACAGAAAATGGGGATCAGGATCTCCTTACGGATCATGATGGCAAAAACCGCGATAATCCCGCCCAGGGCCAGGCTTCCGGTATCACCCATAAAAACCTGGGCCGGATAGGCGTTGTACCACATAAACCCGATACAGGCCCCTACGAAGGCTGATATGTAAATGGTCAGCTCTCCGGTGTTAGGAATGTACATGATATTCAAATAGTTGGCAAATACGATGTTGCCGGAAACATAGGCCAAAACACCCAGGGTGAGTCCAATTATGGCCGAAGTTCCTGTGGCCAATCCATCCAGACCATCTGTCAGATTCGCCCCATTCGACACGGCAATGATGATGAAGATCACAATGGGGATAAAGAGCAGCCAGGTGTATTTTTTAGCTCCTTCACCCATCCAGGAGACCAGCATGCTGTAGTCGAATTCATTGTTCTTGACGAACGGGATGGTCGTTTTGGTCGATTTCACCTGGGCTTTAGAATAGATTTTTGATTTATCTGTCGTTGATTCCATCGCAAACACATCCGAGGTAGGTACGTAGGCCGTTTGCCGGATCCGTTCACGGATGACGATGTTTTCGCTGAAATACATGGTAAATCCTACAATCAACCCCAACCCGATTTGCCCGAGTATTTTCACCTTCCCGGGCAATCCGGCCTTATCTTTTTTAAACACCTTGATGTAATCATCCAGGAAGCCGATCAGCCCCAGCCAAACCGTGGCGATGAGCACCATGATGATATAGATGTTATGGAGCTTTGCAAAAAGGAGCGAAGGAACCAGTATGGCTGCCAGGATGATCAGCCCGCCCATGGTAGGCGTTCCCTGTTTTATATTCTGTCCCTCCAGGCCCAGATCACGCACCGTTTCACCCACCTGCCTTTTCCGGAGGAAGTTGATCAGCCGCTTGCCAATGATCAGCGAGATGAACAGCGAGGTAATCAGTGCGGCGGCGGCCCTGAATGAAATATACTGAAAAACACCAGCTCCGGGGAAGCTGAAGGCATGATGTAACCAGGTAAAAAGATAGTAGAGCATGGGCTTACAGATTTACATTGTTATCAATGCCGAAAATTTCACGCAACACCTCTTTGTCATCGAAATGATGCTTTATTCCCTTGATCTCCTGATAATTTTCATGTCCTTTTCCCGCAACCAGGATAATGTCGCCCGATTTTGCCAGGGCACAGGCTGTTTTAATGGCCTCCAGCCGGTTGACAATCACCAGCACTTTTTTTGCCTGATGCATCTCCACCCCGGTACGCATTTCTGAAAGAATGGCCTCCGGATCCTCATTCCTCGGATTGTCTGAGGTCAGGATGACCCGGTCGCTCAGGGTGCATGCAATTTTTGCCATGATGGGCCTTTTGGTTGTATCGCGATTTCCGCCCGCCCCGATCACAGTGATGAGCTGTTCGTTGTGACCCCTGATATCATCGATGGTTTCAAGCACATTTTTCAGGGCATCCGGCGTATGGGCATAGTCAACAATCGCCGTAATGCGATCAGGCGACCGTACATAATTGAACCGCCCATCTACGGGATCCATCTGGCTCAGCAAAGTCAGAACCTCTGTTTTATCCTGTTTGAGCATCTGGGCCACAGCAAAAGCTGCCAGCAGATTATAGCCATTGAAATGACCGATCAGTTTAAACCAGGCCTCCACGCCTTCGATGTTAAGATGCAAACCCTGGAAATCATTTTCAATGATCTTGCATCGGAAGTCGGCCATGCCCTGGAGACTGTATGTGAATTTTCCGGCTTTGGTATTTTGAAGCATCACCACACCGTTTTTATCATCTTTGTTTACCAGCGCGAAGGCCTTGGCAGGAAGGTTGTCAAAAAATGACTTTTTTGCCTGAAGGTAGGCGCCGAACGTTTTATGATAGTCGAGGTGGTCGTGCGTAAGGTTTGTGAAAACGGCCCCGCTGAAGGTGAGACCACCTATCCGATGCTGATCGACCGCATGCGATGAAACCTCCATGAAACAATATTCACAGCCTTCATCTACCATGCGGGCCAACAGTTCATTGAGCTGCAGCTGATCAGGCGTGGTATGGGTGGCAGGAACCTCTGTTTCGTTAATGCAGTTTTTGATGGTGGAGATCAGTCCCGTGCCAAATCCAAGCTGCAGAAACAACCGATGGAGCAGGGTAACCGTGGTCGTTTTTCCGTTTGTACCGGTAACTCCGATCAGTTTCAGCTTTTCTGACGGATTTCCGAAAAAATTTGAGGCCATGATGCCAAGCGCCAGGCTGCTTTTGTCTGTAACCAGGTATACAATGTCCTGAGATAGCACCTGGGGCAGCTGCTCGCATACGATGGCCACGGCCCCTTTATCAACAGCCATATCAAGGAAGTCGTGACCGTCGGAGGTCGTTCCCCTGACGGCAAAAAATACATCTCCCGGCATCACCTTGCGGGAATCGAATTGCAATCCGTTCACAGGGATATCGGTATTCCCGGTAATACCCAGGTTTCTGACTTGGCCGATGAGCGCGCTGAGTATCATCCTGCCTGGGTTTTTGGTTTATCCTGTTTCCACTGCAATTCAATTGCCACGGGCATCCCTTTTGTTATCTGGAGCCCTGGGGCGATGGATTGTTTTACTACGGTCCCCTTTCCGGTCACCAGTACATTCAATCCCTGCCCTTCAAGCATGAACAGCGCATCTTTAAGTCCCATTCCGCACACGTTGGGCATAATTCCCTTGCTGACAGATGCCGACGAAAGAACAATCATGTCGCCAAACGATTCGGGCCGCACCCATTGCGATTGCACATTTTCTGGTTGTGCTTTTAAGTTAAGCGCCGACAAAACATGGGTGATGTCTTTCATCTGCCCCGCATGGGTCACCGGTACCCGTGACCGGATCGTGTCATACGGCAAGGGGATCATGATGTCGGGACGGATGGCGAAGAGTTTGTCGGATAATTCGCGGAAAACGGGCGCAGCAACAGCCCCTCCGTAATATTTTCCCTTTTTCGGATTGACAATTACCACAATGCATGAATATTTGGGATTATCAGCCGGGTAGTACCCCACAAATGATCCCTTGTACTGAACGAGTTTGGTTCCCTGGCGGTATCCTTTGTTTCCGGCTGCAATTTGCGCTGTGCCTGTCTTTCCTGCAATTTTGTAGTAGGGCGTTCTGATGCTTGCCCCGGTGCCCTCTGATACGACACCCTCCAGCATTATTTGTGCCTTTTGAATGGCTGCAGGGGAGACAATCTGCGGATTGATCACCACCGGATCGAACCGTTTTACCAGTTGTCCGTTGCGCCGGATTTCACGAACGAAGAGCGGTTTAACCATCTTTCCATCGTTTGCAACTGCGTTGTAGAGTGTGAGCAGATGGATGGGTGCGAGGGATATTTCATATCCGATCGAAATCCATGGAAGCGAAAGCGCTGACCAATATTTACTTTTCGTGGTTTTGATATAAGGCTTTCCCTCCCCTGCGATCTGCAGACCCAATGGCCGGTTAATTCCTATCCGGTAAAGTCCGTCAATGTATTTTTGCGGAGCATCGGAATAGGCCTTGTAGATCATCGAAGAGGTGCCCACATTCGAGGATTTTTCAAAAACCTGGAGGGCCGTGATAACACCAAGGCCATGATGGGAGTCCTCCATCTTGCGGCCTGAAAACGTGGTAATACCTCCATAACAGTTGATGGGGGTGTTCAGGTCGATCTTCCCGTCGTCGAGGGCGACCAGGAACGAAGCCAGTTTAAAGGTGGATCCCGTCTCCTGGCTTTCACCAATGGCATAGTTGAAGATCTCTTCGTATGTTCCTTTTTTTGTCTGGCCGAGGTTTGCCATGGCCCTGATATAACCCGTTTTTACCTCCATCAGGATCACACATCCATGGTCAGCACTATCGGCAATAAGCTCTTTGCGAAGGGAAGATTCGGCGAGGTCCTGCAGGTTGACATCCAGGGTTGTTACAACGTCATCGCCATTTTGTGGTTCGATCTGGGTCTCCGGATTCACAGGCATCCAGGCTTGCCCACCCACGCGCCGCATGAGGCGCTGGCCATTGACGCCCTCGAGATTTTTTGTAAATGAACCCTCCAGCCCGACATACACCCTGTGTTCTCCTTCGCCGCTCTGATATCCGATGATGCGCCGTGCAAGCGATTTGTAAGGGAGTTCCCGTTCGTATTGAGGAATTACGATCAGCCCACCCTTAAATTTCCCGCGCTTGAAAATGGGGAACTTGCGCATTTTATTCAGATCAGGATAGGTCACGTCCCTGTGAATGAGGAGATACCGGCTCTGGTTCCTCCGGCCTTCCCAGAGTGCATCTCTGTAATCAGAAGCAGTGTGGTCCTTGAACAACCCTGCCAAACAAACAGATAGCGAATCGATGTTTTCCCTGAATATCTCTTCCGTTAGCGAATCGGTCATCACATCCATACGTACTTCAAAAATCGGCACTGAAACGGCCAGCAAACTTCCATCATCGGCAAGGATATTCCCGCGGATGGCCGTCATTTCAAACAGGTGGATCTCCTGTTTTTTTGCCATTTCTAAAAATTCCTTTTTTTCAAACTGCTGAATCATGACCACCCTGGCAATGATGAAAAGACCAAAAAGCAGCACCCCCAGATAAACCAGGTAAACGCGAACCAATATGTCTTTCTTGATCTCTTTCATATACTATTTCAGTATGCGTTTGAGCTCCTCTCCGGAATAGAGGATTTTAAATGGAGGCAGCGGTGTTTCATGCAAACCGTACGTCTGGGCACGTTTTAATATTTCCGACTGTCTGCCCTGGAACATCAGGGTCGATTTGGTATTTATATATTGGTAGTGCAACTCCTTCAGCTCATTTTTTGTCCGTTCGATATCCCTGTACTTCCTTTCAGTGTAGTAGGTGTTGCCGATATAGATCATTGCCAGCAACGCCACATATAATATATAGAAGATGTTCCCGGTCACACGCTCTTTGGAGAGGTAATCACCACCCAGAAAATCCTGAACTGCCCGGCGGCTTCTGTTTGCTTTTTTCATTGTCATATTTTTTCAGCTACCCGCATTTTCGCACTGCGGGCACGGCTGTTTTCAACAACCTCCTGCGCGTTCGGCACAATGGCCTTGCGTGTAATCACCTTCAGGGGACTGATGACATTCCCGTAAAAATCTTTCTCAACAGATCCGGCAAAATTCCCTGAGCGGAAATAGTTTTTAACCAGTTTATCTTCCAGGGAGTGATAGGAGATGATAACCATCCTTGCACCCGGCTTCAAGGCATGGGTTGCCTGTTTTAAAAAATCGCGCAGGGCATCCATCTCCTGGTTTAATTCGATTCGTAAGGCCTGAAATACCTGCGCCTGGTATTTAAACTCCTTGCCGCGTTCGGCACACGAATTGGCAATTACCTTGAGCGCTGTGGTTGTGCCGATCGGCTGCAGTTTCCTTTCTTCCACAATCCGCGAAGCCAGCTTTCGGGCATTCCTTATCTCCCCGTAGGAAAAGAAAAGGGTACGCAGATCCTCCTCGCTGTATTGATTGACAATATCCTTTGCCGTTTGCTTTTTTTTCTGATCCATCCGCATATCAAGTGCCCCGTCAAACCGGGTTGAAAAGCCACGATCAGGCTGATCAATCTGATGGGAGGAGATACCGAGATCGGCCAGGATCCCATCTACTGGGGTAGCATGATGCAACTTGAGGAAATTCCTGAGGAAACGGAAGTTGCTGTTAACCATGACTAAACGGGGATCATCTATACGATTTGCAAGCGCCTCCTCATCCTGATCGAACGCAACCAGCTTTCCATCTCCGAGTTGGCCGAGGATGGCCTTCGCGTGTCCGCCACCGCCGTAGGTTGCATCGACGAAGATGCCGCCTGGCCTTATTGCTAAGGCTTTAATGCTTTCATTCAACAGGACACTTTTATGGTATATCATCGATGGCGTCGCTTTTTTCCTGTTTTCCCATCACTTTTTCGGCCAGCATGGCAAAGTCTTCCGGCTCTTTGGACAACAATTGCTGGTAAGTGGTTTTATTCCATACCTCTATCCGGTCGGCATAAGCAAATAAGATGACCTCTTTTTCAATCGCAGCAAAACCAAGCAATGACTTCGGCAAAAGCAACCGACTCTGGCTGTCGAGCGAAACTTCAGTTGCCCCATTGTAAAAAAACCTGACAAACCGGCGATTGTCACGAACGAAAAGATTCAGTTTGTTGATGTTGTCGGTTGTCTCTTTCCATACATTCTGAGGATACAGGACCAGGCATCCTTCAAATCCCCTGTTGATGACGAATTTATCCTGTGCTTCCGGACTGATCTGTTTTTTCAGTGCAGCAGGAAGAATGATGCGGCTTTTTTCATCCAGCCTGCATTCAAATTCACCGATAAGATTCGTTGTAGCCAATTATGTTTTTTTTCGAGTGTAAATATATATAAAAAATCTCCACTTTGCTCCACTTTACTCCACTGTTGATAACTTTTTTGAATGAAAGGTCCGGATAGGAGAAAAAAGCGGCCACCATCCTGCAGTGGGAGCATGGCGCCTGGGGTTTCGATCACATGCCCGGATGCGGAATAGGCCGATCGGCCCATCCGAAATATTAACAAATCAACTGGTTACGGATGTTCGATGAGCAGTTTGACCGAAGCAGTGCCGCAGCGGATCATGTAAATGCCTGAAGGGAGGTTGGTGGTGGAGAGGATTAATTTCCCGGAAAAGGGAACTTCCAGGATTTTTTGAGCAAATAGATTATAAACCAGGATACTGGGTGAATTTTTACTGAAAACGGATGATGGCGCCGCTTCAATGGATGGCCGGCCTGAGGCAGGAGCCAGAATGGTTACCGTTCGGTCGGCTGGATTGGGAAACAGGTGCAGTTTTAAAAGGGGTTGAAATGCTTTGGGTTTAATCCCTGGAATGATTTCCGCAGGGGATCTTTTTGAAATATAATTCAACCCGCCGGAGAAATTTCCGGTGATCAGATCAAACGCATGGGGATCACTCAGGTGGGCAATGGCCGGGGAGGTTTGCCAGCCAAAAAGCGTGTCTCCCCGATTGGAAGATAACCATGCGTAAAGTGTGTCCGCCTTCGCAAATTTCCCATCAAGGTTATTGTCAATATGTTCAAAAAGATGGATGCGGCCCTCATCAGAACCGCATAGCAAAAATGTAGTGCCGTCGGCCTGCCGCGAAAAGCAGGGGGTACTATACCCATAATAGGAAACAGCGTAGTTGGTGACATTCACCCCCCCGAGGCTATCGGTTATCATGATAAATACAGGGTCTCCTGTTGTTGCTGTATTCCTGAAATAGTTCAGGTTCCCCTGTTGCTCTCCGATTACGAGATCAGGCGTTTGGTCTTTATCGAGGTCAAATAGCTGCGGGGTGCTGTTTTCCCCCACATCGATCCCCTGCCAGTTCAGGATTGGAGGAGCAAACTCAGGAATGGCGCCTTTTCCTCCGGCATTCGGAAACAAAAGCAGGGTTCCGTCACTGTTCCCGATGAGCAAATCGGTGAGTCCGTCCCCGTTCAGATCACCCGGCGCCGGATAGGCGCCATGAAGTTCCAGGGAGGATATACCGGCGAGATCATCGGTGACATAGGTAAAAACCGGGTTCTGCGCCGTTCCTGTATTTTTAAAATAGGCAATTTTCGAAGTATAAACCGAATGGAGAATGGCATCTCTATAATAGGAAGAGTCATAATATCCCTCATTCCCGACAAACAAATCCTGTAAGCCATCCCCGTCGAAATCATACAGTACCGGATGGGAAGATGACCCGAAATCCATCATGTCGCTGCGAAAAAACCGGTCGGTGCGATATTCAAACTGAGGATGGGTGGTTGTCCCGGTGTTTTTGTAAAACCAAACGCAATTGTAATTGTCAGAGGTGTTAAGACCAGGATCAAATGGGGATACCACCAGGTCGTCAAGCCCGTCGTTGTCCATGTCGATGAGCGAAGCCGCAGGAAATGAAAAGAGGTTGACCGGAACAGAACGTGAAGGGAAGGCGGTATCCTGGGCAACCATGAAGGCTGAATCCCTGGTCCCTCCGTTAAAAAGCGCCATCAAACCCGGATAATCCACATCACCGAGAATGAGATCCTTGAGCCCGTCATTGTTGAGATCAGTCGCCAGCAGCGTCGACCCCGTGTGGCGGGATTTTCGATTTTCGATCATTAATTGGTCATTGGTAATTGGTAATTGGTCATTGGTCATTTGTAATTTGTCATTCCCATACGGGCATCCCGCATTCAAAATAACACGATTCCCTCCCTCACTCTCCTTGAATTTTCCCCAGCAATGATCCGCAAGCCTGAAATCCAAACTGTCGCAATGGCCGTACTTTTCCATCGACAGGTTCCTGTGGTATTCCACATAGGAACCCAACCCGAAAAAGGTCAGTAAGTCCAGATCACCATCGCCATCAATATCAGCAATGGCAGGGTAGTCGACACTGGTTACGAGGATCCCGACCTTCCCTGTGTAGTAAAAGGATTCAAGCAGATCTGTCACCAGGCTGAATTTCAGCGCGGTGTCGGAAATATTTTTAAAAACCCGCACCCCGCCCATGCCATAGGTGAAGACGTCCATCTTCCCGTCACAATTATAATCGGCTGTGATCACCCAGTCGTGAAGATCAGGTGATTTCGCGGAAAATTCAGGAGCAAAGGTATAATCAACCATGTTGGGGGTTCCATGATTGATGAAGGTCAGTTTCCTGTTTCCATGTCGGTCGAACACCAACAGATCCTTGATCCCGTCGAAGTTCAGGTCGATGGCGCAGAACTGGCAGGAATTCAATCCCCCGGACCAGGGGAACTTTAACTGCGCAGCGGAGCCATTTTGAGTGATAAAGAAAATCAACACAAGCACAATAACAGGAAGGGCCCCTGGAAATACTTTGTTGCCAAATAGCATACTGGCCCCGTTTTTTATGCGTTTATTTATCATGGCTTACAAAATTACCAAAGTTTTCATACTTTTGAATCCCTGACCTGACCCACTTGCTGACATCATGCACCCATTGCCTATTGCCTATTGCCTATTGCCTAATGCCTAATGCCTATTGCCTATTGCCTAATGCCTATTGCCTAATGCCTATTGCCTATTGCCTATTGCCTATTGCCCAATGCCTATTGCCTATTGCCTAATGCCTAATGCCTCCCTATGAGCAGAATCCTAGTGATCGACGACGAAAAAAGCATCCGGAATACCATACGGGAGATACTGGAATATGAAAAATATACGGTGGATGATGCCGCTGATGGGGCTTCGGGATTGCAGCTGGTGAAAGAGCATAAATATGATGCCATTCTTTGTGACATCAAGATGCCGAACATGGATGGAATTGAGGTCCTTACGCGGATTTATGAGATGACCGACACCCCGGTCATCATGATTTCCGGCCATGGAACCATTGATACGGCGGTGGAGGCCATCAAGAAGGGAGCCTACGACTACATATCAAAGCCGCTTGATCTGAACAGGTTGCTGATCACCTTGCGGAATGCCCGCGACCGGAGCAGCCTGATCGATGAAACACGACTGCTGAAGCGCAGAATCGAGGCGAACTATGAGATGATTGGCACATCCGAACCGATGCAGCAAATCAGGAGCATGATCGCCAAAGTGGCTCCAACCGACGCACGCGTGCTCATTACCGGAGAAAACGGAACGGGAAAGGAGTTGGTGGCCAGGCACCTGCATGCCTTGAGCCACAGGTCGACCGGACCTTTTATTGAAGTCAACTGCGCAGCCATCCCTGCCGAGTTGATCGAAAGCAACCTGTTTGGCCATGAAAAAGGTTCGTTTACATCGGCCATCAAACAGCACAAGGGGGATTTTGAGCAAGCGAACGGAGGAACGATCTTTCTCGATGAAATTGGGGACATGAGTCTCTCGGCTCAATCCAAAGTGTTACGCGCCCTGCAGGAAAATAAAATAACCAGGGTGGGCGGGGACAAGGATATTCCGGTGGATGTCCGTGTGATTGCGGCCACCAATAAAAACATCAGGGAGGAGATTCGCAACAAAACCTTTCGCGAGGACCTCTATCACCGTCTCAGCGTGATTGTAATCGAGGTACCGCCCCTTCACAACCGGATCGAAGATATCCCGTTGCTCACCGATCATTTTATCACGGAATTCTGTATCAGCATGGGCAAAGCGAAAATGGAAATTACCCCCGAAGCCATGGATGAACTTAAGGATATTCCATGGACAGGCAATATCCGCGAACTGAAAAATGTGGTTGAGCGGCTTGCTATCCTGTGCGACAGTGCCATTACCGCCGCAGATGTAAAGCGGTTTACCGTATATTGATTCCCCAGTATAACAGAAAAAACCCTCTGAAGAGCCTTGATTGTGCCTTTCAGAGGGTTTTTTGGTGGAGCTGGAGGGATTAGTTCCTACGTGATATTATTTCTATTCATTAAATTTCAATGTATTTTAATAGTATTGTAAATCAATAAGATAAACAGACTCTAATAATTGTTTAATTTCAGCAAATAGGGTTAAATACTATATAAAATCGGACAAAAATCGGACAAGATTGATATTATCTGTAAAAATTGTGATACTTTAGCTGCATACTTTTTTTCTCTTTTATATGGAACCGTATTATAAGCTAAGGACAAGAACAGATAAAGATGAACGCCATCAAATTTATCTAATCTATTCTAACAAAGGAATAGAACTAAGAATCCCAATGCCCTTTAAGGTTAAGAAAACTCATTGGAACTTTGATACAGAAAGGGTTAAAAATAGCATAAGGGATGATAGTATGAATCCCATTGATATAAACCAGGAGCTTCAGGAGAATTTGGTTAAGATTATTACGATAATAACTGATTACCGTAGAATCAATAAGGTTAACTTCAACCCTGATGCAGAATATGTTGAAAAACAATATTATTCCAATAATCCAATTAAGAATAAGGACCTCACTTTTATTGAATACTTTAAAGAGTATAGAGATTTGAAGAAGAAGGGGGTGGAAGGAAAAAGAAGGATTGATGCTGTTGTTGGTGATTTAGATGATTATATTGGAGCTAAGAAGTTATATCTTAAGGATATAGATAAGGATTTCTTGGATAATTTTGTGATTTGTCTTTATAATGATAATGCTAATTATACAATAAAGAAAAAAATTGGGTTAGTGAAGTCCTTTTTGAAGTATCAAAAGATGAAGGATAGGAATGTAAATGAACAGGCTTTATATTGGACAATAGAGGATAATTTAGACGTGGCTGACGATTGGTTGATCATGCCCAATAGGAAGGAAATAGAGTTTTTAGAAAATTTGAATTTGTCGCATAAGCCTCATCAAGAAAGAGTAAGGGATAAATATTTGATTGGGTGTTATACTGGATTGAGGTTTGAGGATATATTACAGAGCTTGAAATGGGATTGTAGAAGGGTTGCTGAAAGTGGCAAGAAGTATTTAGAAGTGGTCACTCGTAAGACAGGTGTCATGGTGAGTCCTCCATTAGGGCCAAAGTTAGAAGCCATTTTGAATAAGTATGATTGGAAGATAGGTAGAATTAGCAATCCCAAGGCTAATGAGTATTTGCGAGATATTTTAAGGGATTGCAAATGTGATAGTTTTAAAGTCAATAAAACAAGGACTAGGATTAGTGGTAAGAAAAAAGATCCCCAGACAAAGCCTAAATGGGAATTCATTCATTTTCATACCAGTAGGGCTTATTTTATTACCAATGCTTTATATAGTGGGGTGCCAATTAATGATGTAATGAAGTGGAGTGGGCATAAGGGAAATTTTGCTGTTTTTAAGAGGTATATTGATAGAGAGTTTGGTGATGATAGTTTTTATGATAGGATTAACAACTAAATGGATACATAAATATTGATAACGGGAGAACTTACTTTCTTTCTTAATCCTCCACGATTTTCACTTTTCTGCTTCTTTTTATACCTGTCAATGGAAATTTCCATCTCCTCCCAAAATTTATCAAGCATTTCCCCATATTTCATGATATAGGAGGTTTCCTTAACCCACTGTTTTCGTGTTTTCAGGGTAGGTTTGCATCTTCCTTTTGGAGTGATTTTACCACCCCGGCTGGAGCATGTGTTACAATAATTATAGGCGTCCTAAGATTTACCACAATATGATCCACTATAAGCTATAAGATTTTCAGATCTACTTCTCAACTTTCCCTTTTACTAATTTTATGAAGGTTTTCATTATTTAAGTTGTTGATTATCACTTAATTAAACTTTCTTTCAATTGAAAGGAAGTTAGAGATTATCATAAACATCAAAGATTTCTTTATCGCGTATACCCAGATAAACCTTAGTAGTCTTGATGTTTGAATGGTTGAACATTTCACTGAGGAGGATCAGACTTCTTTCTGAGTTTTCATTATTTTCGAAGACCCTCCTGCCAAAACTCTTTCTTAAGGAATGGCTCTTGATCAAAAGTGGATTCTTTACAACATTGTACTTCCCAACAATTTCCTTAAGTTTCCTGTTCACATATTGGACCGAAATTGTGGAGGTATTGAATCTGTTGAGGAAGATAAAGTCGTCCTGGTTGAGGAGTTTATGACTGTCAATGGACTTGGAGACAATTTCGTGAAGGTTTGGGTTGATTTTGATCCTACGGAACTTCCCTGTTTTCTTTTCAGTTATTTCAATAAAATCCCTGTCGATTAGATCCCTCCACTTTAGACTTAAGATGTCGCTTATCCTCATTCCGCAAAACATTCCTATTGAGATAAGAAGGGAGAACTTCCATTCACCATCCCGATCCAGTTTTAGAACTAAAGAATTGAGTTTGTTCCATTCAATGTAATCTGATTTTGTTTTTTGTCCAGCAAGTGCCATTTGATTCGTTGTTTAAATGTATCGCTAATATACAGCAAGAATGTTTCAAAAACAACGTTTATTTTATATAAATGAAATATGTTTTTTCCAAAAAACATCACCCCTCCACGAAGTGATTGATATTCAATATATTAATTATTTCAGCACGTTTCACTTATTATAAAAGTGAAACTTGGAACGCCCAATTAAAATTAATTTCTGTCTTGACGAGCGCAAGCGTAAGTGGAAAAACCGGTCATATTGACCACCCTCAGGCCGGTGTAAATTAACCACCCCTAAAACGGCCAAAAACATACCTCCGGCCGGAGCAAACTGACCACCCCCTGGCCGGAGCAAATTGACCACCCTTTGATCATACTTTTCTTCACCCTGTTTTGCGACATTTTTAATCGAATGCGGTAAAAGCATTGTTACCAAATTCATTAATCATGTCAAATAAACCAATTCGTATGAGCAAAGTAAAACAGGTTTTGCAGTGGCACTCAGAGGGTGTCAGCAAGAAAAGAATCGGCCTGCGGGCCGGAGTTAACAGGAACACTGTAAAAAGCTACATCAGGCAATTTATGGCGATGAATCGGCCGGTAGAAGAGCTTCTGGCCTTATCAGACAAGGAACTGGAAGAACAGTTTGCCGCAAAACCGCCTTATGTGCCTGATGAACGATTAACAACCCTGACAGATCTGTTTCCGGATATGGAAAAGAAGATCAAGAAAGGATACACCAGGCGACGTTTATGGGAAGAGTACCGGGTTCAACACCCTGACGGATATGGACTTTCCCAGTTTAAAGTCATCTATCGCATATGGGCCCAGCGTGTCAATGCAACGATGCATATAGAGCATAAAGCAGGCGACAAGATGTACGTTGACTTTGCAGGGGACAAGCTATCCCTCACGGATCCAAACACAGGAGAAATCGTTAAAGTCGAAGTGTTCGTGGCCATCCTGGGCTCAAGTCAGCTGACCTATGTGGAAGCCACAATGAATCAGCAAAAGGAGAACTTCATCAGGGCTTGCGAGAACGCTTTGTATTATTTTGGAGGTGTTCCCCTTGCTATTGTACCGGATAATCTTAAAGCGGCTGTTGTCAAGAGCGACAGGTATGAACCTACCCTGAATGAGACCTTCCGCGACTTTGTTGAACATTACGGGATGGCTGCCTTGCCCGCCGGTCCTTACAAGCCACGGCACAAGGCTCTGGTGGAAGGTGCGGTTAAAATCAGTTATACAACAATTTATCCGGTGGTAAGGCAGAAGGAGTGCTCAACACTTGAAGAACTCAACAGTGCCATTCTGATCGCCCTTGATGCCCATAATAACCGCTTCTTCCAGGGACGCAACTA
>CAJAUM010000068.1 GCA_903945175.1 uncultured Bacteroidales bacterium
ACGCTCTCTTCATTGCTGGGCGGCGTGAGGCACAGCGACAGCACCTATACAGGCGTGGCATTGTGGGGAGGCCTCTGGTCGGCAAATGTCACCGGAGATATTGCAACCAACTACCTCTTCGCACGTGGAGATAAAACCATTGTTAAAAGCTCAAATGATAAAAACTCCGCTTTTGGTGTTCGGTGTGTGAAGAAATAATCAAATGGAATCTGCTATCTATCCTGAAGAGGAGTCACAACAAAATTACTTAACCCTTAAGGAATCACTTGAACTTTCTCTGGCCAGGGCGGCCGGGACTCAGGATTTGCGTGAGGCAAAAGGATTTCTGATTGATGTTCAAAGTCAATTTAAAGGATTAAAGCTTCTCAGGGAGGATCGGGAGGAGCTCTATACAAAGCTTCAGCATGCCTTCGCGGAGATCAATGCAAGAATCGAGGACGAACGGCTTGAATTTGAATATATCGCTCTGGCAAACTACGCTGAGTTAAAAACAGCAGTTGCAGAGGCATCATCCGTATCGCAAACATCACGCGAATTCAGAGAAACGTGGGATTTTCTGATCGGAGTACAGAACCGGATCAAGGCAGCCAAATTATTCCGTGAACAGCGTGAAGAGTTGTTCGCCGGGCTCCAGGATGCGTTTACAACGGTCAAGTCATGGCGCGATGAAGAACGACAATCGTATGAAACCGAAGCCAGGCAAAACTATATCAGACTGAAGTCGCTTGTAGAGCAAGGATTGATACAGGCCGGAGAGACGCACGAATATAAGGACACACGGGAATTTCTCAAAAAAATCCAGGCTGAATTCAAAGGGATTAAAATGGTTCATGAACAGCGGGAGGAACTTTACGCCCGCCTTCAGACCGCCTTTGATATTCTTGGAAAACGTTTGGATGAGTTTTTCCGGCATAAAAAGAAGAACTGGGAGGTTAAAATGCAATACAAGCTCTCCCAGTTTTCAGCAGACATCTTTGAGCTGAATGAGGCGTTGAAAAAGGAGCAGGAATACCTCAGCGAACTGGAAGACCAGTTGGATATTATTGCTTCGGCAGGAAAAGATTCGTCTGCGAAAATCGGTCTCCAGGCCAGGATCGCTTCAGCATATCGCAGCATTGAGCGAAAGCAAAAACAGATTGCCGATTTTGAAACAGAGCAGAATGCATTGCATACCCGCCTTGAACAACCGGAAACGGATGGTGAATGAAAGGATTCATTTTTTTCTTGCTTGATTCAAAGTTCTTTTGTACTTTTGCGCTCCCAAAACAAACTTTGGCCCGTTCGTCTAGTCGGTTAGGACGCCAGGTTTTCATCCTGGAAATCAGGGGTTCGATCCCCCTACGGGCTACAAAAAACACAAATTTAACCCTGTAAATCAACGATTTACAGGGTTTTTTCTTTCCCGGGTGCCGAATGGGGTACCGAATGAACGTTCTCTTTTCCTTTTTACCGATTAAGATGCCGTTACGGCCATAATATAGATTATAATCGATCGAGAATTCTTAAGAACAAGCAAACTCAATTAATGGCAGGTAATCACCTGTATCAGCTTTCTTTAAAGCAGTGATGTAAGCGCTCCGTAACTCACTTTCCTGATATAGCGTATGATGACTTCCCCAGGTAAAACCATCCTGCCCTGTCAATTGCTTAATCAGTATGTCAGCACATAATCTCGCATGTCGTCCATTGCCATTTGGGAAGCAGTGGATTGATACCAATCTATGTTTAAATCGAACTGCCATTTCAACAGGTTCAAAAGTTCTATTTTCAATCCAGTACTTTATATCATCGAGCATGTGGATTAATGCCCAGAAATCTCCTTTTCATCCAGAGGGGTCTGGCCTCCTATGTAATCCAATTTTATTCCCATAGTGACTTTAGATTATTTTGTTTGATTTCCTGGGATTTGGCCTTTATTGATTTTTTCAGCATGCCTTGACTCACTGCCTGATCTTCCAATTTCATGGTGTTGGCCGTCCTGGCGACAATCTTTGTTGCGATGTCAATCGCTCGCTTATCGATCATTTTCTGCAACGATCCATCTAACGGTACAAAACCATAAACCAGCTTCATGTTTAGCTTTTTGCCTATTTGGTCCAAAGATGCAAGGGTGATATTCCCATTTTTCTCCCGGGTTTCTATATCCTTAACTCCTTGTGGCGTAATAGCAGCCAACTTCCCAAGTTGTCGCATCGACATTCCCAGGGCCATTCTAATTGAGTAAATCCAACCATTTGGAGGATTCTCATCTTTTATTTGAGCTATTTTTCTTATCCTTTTATCGGTTTGAATTAAGATCAACTCTTGTGTTTTCATAAAGCTATTACTTTAATTTATAGATGCAAATATAAAGCTATTACTTTAAATATTGAACATATTATTAAAGTTATTCCGTTAAATATTTATTTTTTACGTTTTGCTGTTGGTTTATTTGAAGTTCCAGTCTTTTTAGCAACCCTTTTCTTTGTTACCTGGACGTGCCGACTAAATTTAACCACCCCCTGCCGGTCGGAACAGACAAGTATAAGTGTCTTTATAACAATCAGATACGGTGGTCGGGTTAAATCGGAGACGGGTGGTCAGGAACTCCGGCTTGTCCACTTATCCCTGATTCCAAGATAAACCTTGGTGGTCTTAATGTTTGAATTGACTTTTAATCAATAAAGGATTTTTAACCACATTATACTTCCCTACAATCTCCTTTAGTTTCCTGTTATAAAAGTGAAACGAAACAAATTAAATTATCATTGCTCGTTTTTTGTAACAGATTTCCATTAAACCCTTACTTTTGGGTTGATAAAGATTCATGCGGGTATTATTCGTTATAATCTCATAATGTCCGTACCGAAATGAAATTATTTTGTAACTAATCAGTGATTAAAAAATAAGGGTTATTAACAGGATTTGGTTGTAATGAACAGGTTGATTTTTGAAAATAATTTGGCTTTTAGAAATCTTACACATACTAACATTTATTATTTTAAAAGTTGATAAACA
>CAJAUM010000069.1 GCA_903945175.1 uncultured Bacteroidales bacterium
ATTCGGCACCGCTACGGTTGAACATATGACTGTAATCTCAGGGACCATGGTTGTTCAGCTACCGGATGAACAGGCATGGAAAGAGTATGCGCCGTTTGATAAATTTATTGTCCCTAAGGATAAAAAATTCAGACTTCGCATTGCAGCAGATGCTGCCTACTTGTGTCTTTATGTTTAAATAACCTCTAATAAATTATGTTATGAAAAAGTTGATCCTGTTCACAATTGCGATCATCCTCGCCTGCAGCATCTCTGCTTCAGCCCAGGAAAAGGGAGTGCAGCAAAAAAACAACCAATCAGATCTTTACAATGATTTTTTTGCCTCTTACGGGGTTGGTTCCATCTTCTATTTCGTGAACCAATACAGTGATTATAGCTATACTACAACAGGATCCTTCCTGCTGGGTTATTCAAGGTCGATCAACAAAGTGATTTCGGTGGGCTTTCAGGTCAGCTATGGGAAGGTGGAGAAAACATCGATAGCAGGCAATTCCGGCTCAGTGAATAAGTACGGCGACAATTACTGGCAGGGCATGGCCGGCGTTAAGTTCAGGTATCTGAACAAGCCCATGTTCTGCATGTATTCAGGCGTAGCCATCGGGGTTACGATGGATTATTGGTCAGAAACCAGCGTTTCATATACAAAAACCGGTCAGAAGTTGCTCCCCGCAGCCCAACTGACCCTGCTTGGCTTCCGCGTTGGCCGTGCGCTCGGCTTTTTCGGTGAATTTGGGATCGGCACCAACTCCATCATCAACGCCGGGATCAGCTACAAATTCGGCGAATAAATTTTAGCGCCTGTTTTCAGGATGGAAATTGCGAGGCAAATCGTGATGAACGATTAATAAACCTTGCCCAGGCGGAATATCAATCCTCCGGTGAAACCGAATTGCACAAGGGTTGAGTAAACAGAAACACCGCCACCCGATCCGCCGGAACCGGCAAACATGTAAAATCCCGATCCCTGGATGGGAGCAAGGGCCTGGGCCTGGAGGCGAAGTCCAACCCGTTTACTGAAATAGATCTTTGCGCCGCCTGTGATTCCCATTGAAAAGAACCATGCCGACTGGTAGTCAGCCTTTGGGTAAATCAAACAGCTCCCCAGGTTAAATCCCACAAAGGGAGATACCACCTGATTGACCCTGAAATTCTTGGTGAATCCGATGTGCATGTAATTGATGCTTACGGGAACCTCCCCGGAATGAATATTATCGTGCCAATTGTAAATGTTTACGTCGGCTTTGGTATCGATGCGGTTGTAGATCAGGTCAACATCGATCACCCGGCTGATCCCGATGCTGACCATGCCTCCATATTGTCCGTTGCCCCGAAAGTAGACGCTTCCCCCGTCCGCATTGAGTGTTCCCGGAAATACATATCCGCCGAATGGCGTAATCTCTACAGTCTGCGATTTAAGGATAAATGGGAGGCAGATGATTGCTGCAAGTAAAAGGATATATTTTTTCATATGGTTTATAATTTGAAGCAAAAGTAAAATAATTGGTTGAACTGACAAAGAAAACCACGGCAGGTTTAACTTTCAGAACAAATTCATTGAATTGTATGGACCTTGATAAAGTTTGTTCCTCCTGCCTCATGCGCCGGTATTCCACCCAATAGCAGGATCTTATCTCCGGGTTTGGCAAGGTTCCTTTTCAGCAGGTTTTGGTCAGCCATTGCGACCATATCTTCGAACGTGTTGGGGTGATCATCAATCAGGATGGGCCTGATGCCCCAGAGTAAATTCAATCCATGGTATACCGTGAGGTGGGTTGTAAAGGCGAAAACCGGGGCATTCGGGCGCTCGGTGGCAATGAATTGTGCACTTCGGCCACTGGTTGTCAAAACGACGATGCAGGCGGGGTTGACCACATCCTCCATCTGGTTTGCAGCGCGGCAGAGGGCAATGATGTCAGAATTGCCTGCAGGAGGGTAAGTCTTGAACTGGATCCTCGATTCAACATCGATGGCAATCTTGACCATCATTTCGACCGCCTTTACCGGGTAATCGCCCATGGCTGTTTCACCGGAGAGCATGATGGCATCGGTACCATCGATGATGGCATTGGCTACGTCGCTGGCTTCGGCTCTTGTAGGGCGCGGTTCGTGTATCATGCTCTCGAGCATCTGCGTGGCTGTGATCACGGTTTTTCCGCTGCGGTTGCACAACTCAATGATCCTCTTTTGAAGCATCGGAACTTTATCGGGGCTCATTTCAACTCCGAGATCTCCGCGGGCAACCATGATTCCCTGAACAGCCTTCACAATCTCTTCGAGGTGTTCGATGGCCTGAGGTTTCTCAATCTTGGCAATGATCGGCTTTATAAAGCCTTTTTCGGTTATCATATTCCGCAGGGTGATCACATCTTCGGCTGACCTTACAAAACTCAATGACACCCAGTCGATGTCCTGCGAAAGCCCAAATTCAAGGTCGCGGATGTCTTTTTCGGTCAACGACGGCAGCCTCAGGTTCAGGTTGGGGAAATTTACCCCCTTGTGATCGGTCAGGCAACCGCCTTCAACAACGCGGCATAATACATCGTTTCCCTTGATTTCAGTGACTTCGAGTTCAAAAAGCCCATCGGCTAGCAGCACCTGCATCCCGGGTTTGGCCTCCTCTGCCACAAAGGGATAATCGATGGGGATGGTAGAAGTTTTGAAAACATATTCAGATTCAGGTACCAGGGTAATGATCTCCCCCCTGTTGATGTTCATTTTTCCTCCTGGAAGTTGTCCTACCCTGATTTTTGGCCCCTGAAGGTCCTGCAAAATGGTAATGGGTTTATTGAGTTCATCTGAGATTCTCCGGAGTGATTTGATCACCTGTGCATGATCCTCATATTTCCCGTGGGAAAAATTCAGCCTGGCTACATCCATGCCAGCTTCGATAAGCTGCTTGATCATTTCGGGTGAACTGCTTGCCGGCCCGATGGTGGCAACAATTTTCGTACGTCGTAAGGGATTCTGCATCGTTTGATAATTAGAGTTCAATAGTGTCGCCATATTGGGGCATAATAGGAACAAGTCCGTATTGATAACGGATGATGGTTGCCAGGGGGACCCTCGATTTTTCTTCACCATGTGTCAGGACAACCTTGGGCCGCGCCGGGGCCAGCGCATTGAACCATTTAAGCAGGTCGGACTGGCCTGCATGGGCGCTGAACCCGCCGAGTTTATGTATCTGTGCCCTGACGGCAATACGCTCGCCAAAAATATTCACTGACTTATCGCCATCAACGAGCTTTCTACCCAGGGTTCCCTCTGCCTGGTATCCCACGATCAGAACCGAGGTTTCGGTCCTCCACAAATTATGGCGCAAATGGTGCTTGATGCGGCCGGCATTGCACATGCCTGAGCCGGCGATAATCATGCACGGGCCCTCCACATCATTGAGATGCCTTGATTCTTCAGCGGTGGAAGTCGGCCGGATATATCCTTTATCAAGGTCCATGGCGCCGCTGCTGATGAACTCCTTCATCTCCTCATCAAACAATTCGGGATGGTTCATGTAAATACGCGTTGCCTCAATGGCCATCGGACTGTCAATATAGATCGGAAAACGGGGCAATCCCCCTTTTCTAAAGGCCTGCTCAATATAATAGAGCATATCCTGGGTACGTCCGATGGCAAAGGATGGGACAAGGATCTTTCCTTTTGAATGCAACGCGTTCCTGATGATTCCGATGGCTTCATCAATGGTTTCCTGCAAGGGCTTATGGTCCCGGTCTCCATAGGTCGATTCCAGGATGACCATATCGGCTTCCCTGAAGGGTTCGGAATCCCGGACAATGGGCATTCCGAGCGCGCCAAGATCCCCCGAAAAAATAACAGATTTCTTGTGGTTGTTCTCCTCTGCGATCAGCTTCAGGCTGCCAGATCCGAGGATATGGCCGGCTTCATCCACCACGATCTGCATTCCGTGAGCAATGTCAAACGGTACATGGTAGGGGATCGGTCTCATCTGCCGGATGGCTCCTTCAACATCGGCCTCATCGAAGTTCATCTCAACCTTGCTTTTTCCTTTTCTCACCCGCATGCGATTCGTTTTTTCAAGGTCACTGGTTTGAACCTTCAGTGAATCACGTAAAACGAGCGCAGAGAGATCAAGGGTGGCGGGAGTTCCGAATATCGGACCACGATAACCCTCCCTGACTGCCTGAGGCAGCCTGCCGCAATGATCCAGGTGGG
Organism: uncultured Bacteroidales bacterium; assembly: GCA_903945175.1. GTDB lineage: Bacteria > Bacteroidota > Bacteroidia > Bacteroidales > FEN-979 > CAIVAT01. The sequence continues at coordinate 4,189 of CAJAUM010000069.1, forward strand.
CATGGGTCAATACAATGGCATCCAGGGTGTAATAATTGACAGGAGGCGCCTTTTTATTCCGCTCTTCCGCATCTTTTCCACCCTGGAACATGCCGCAGTCGATCAGGATTCGTGCGGTGGATGATTCACAATAATAGGCAGTCCCGGTTACCCCGCCTGCAGCGCCAAAGAATGAAATGTTCATCATTTTTTGTGTTTGTGCTCTTTTTTACCTTTATGGTCCTTCTTCTCTTTTTTTTCGTGCTTAACCTTATGCTTTTTTTTCTCCTTTTTTTCTTTTTTTTCAGGCTTTCCGGTTAATGGCATCTCCGCTGATTCAACCTCCGGCTTAGCCTCCATCAGTGGTTCAACCCTCTTTTTGCTTGGAAAAAACGAGAATGTGACCAGTGTATACTCCTTTTCCAACTGACCGATATCATTCTGTGTAATTAACTCAAATTTTCCTTCAATTTCCAAATAGAACGCGCCCTGCTCTCCATCATAAAAAATCACAATTGTTTTTTTCTTATTGAGCATGGTAAGCAGATTTTGAAGATCTTTAAGATCACCGAGAATATGAACTTCAGGGAGAATCTGTTTCATTTTTTTAGATGCTTTCATAGCTTTTTGGTTAAATTAGTGGGCAACAATGTGTAAAAATAAGCAGTAATTTTACAATGACAATACAATCTCAATATTAAATATCCATTAAATTATTGAAAAACAGTTGTTTTTAGTGGATCTGTCTTAAATTTGTCTTTTAAGAAAATTAGAGATCATAACATGAAAAAAGGAACGAAGAAAGCCAGCGCTGCCAAAAAGGCAAAGGGAAATCCCGCCGGCATTGCCGGTCTGGCATTTAAGCATGGTTTTTATCTTGAAACCTCCTGGATTCTTTCACTTATTTTTGAGAAAAAAGCTAAGAATCTGCTTAAGCAGATTGAAAGGGCCGCCCATGTTAAGGGTTATACGTTTGAACAAAGCATTAAAAGGATAAAATACCATCACCTGGGTGGCCGGATTACCGAACTTGAAATGAATCTTGACCTCGGATTGATCGATGCCATGCGAAACTGGAAAAACACCCGGAATACGATGCTTAAAGACATGATCACCATGCATGTTTCGCACCAAAGAATGGAACGTCTGGCTTCAGAAGGGATTACAATGTATAAAAAATGGAACAAATCGCTGAAAAGTGTAAAACGGGAGATGAAACATTCAGCTAAACAAGCAAATCAAAAAGCATACAGCGAGTTGGATGAAGAGAAAAAATGATTACAGGATCGGCGAATTCCTTTTTCGGTTTTACAGGAAAAGGAGCGCATCATTTCTGGCAAATATTTATAAGTCAGGTATCACCGGCGCCCCAAAGGATATTCATCGGGCCAGGCTCGATGTAAAGAAAATCCTGGCCATTGTCGACCTGCTTCGGATTGTCCGTTCAAAGGCTGAAAAGGATCCCGGATATGATAAAATTTTCAAGAGGTTGTATCGGGCATCAGGCAAGATCAGGGAGATCCAGGTAAATCAGCTCCTGCTGACCAGATCGGAATTTTTGGCGTATGATCTGACCCTGTTTAAGCAAGACCTTTTGAAGATGGAACGTGAGAGGACGCGCGAATTTCTCGATGTGATCCGAAAATTTGATGAGCATAAACTTGCACGGATTGAGAAGCGGATAAACAAGGAGGTTGAGGAAATCACACCTGTGACATTGCAAAAAAAGACCAACAGGTATATCCGATCTAAAATTGCCCTGAGTTTGAATTTGCTTGAAAAGGGTGATAATGAAAAAAATATCCATGAGGCGAGGCAGCATGTCAAAGAGTTATCAACCGTGCTTTCCCTCGTATTTTCAATTAAACCCACAGACAAACTTGAACTGGTCATCGACGGCTTAAACCGGTCTGAAATGGTGATCGGGGATTGGCATGATAAAGTGGTACTGGCCGAAGCGTTTGAACGCTTCCTTAAACAACACCGGGACGCTGATGAGAATCAGATGACCCAGATCAGGGAATGTCACCAGACCTTGTGTGAAGCCAACACAGGGCAGATTGAAAGCATCGTTCGTGATGTACGGCGGGCTATTTTGTCAGAACCTCATTTGTAAAAATTCCTTCAGGTTCGAATGAATGATCCCCTGATTTGTATTACCCTTGAAATCATCCATCGTGACAACAAATTTCGGATAATTATCCTTGATCAGCAAGAGGTTCCCGAATTCACGCTCAATCGTTTGGTCATCTGTTAACAGGTAGGCGCATTGGATGTATATTTTTTCTCCCTGCCGCTCACAAATAAAATCGATCTCTTTATCGCCGGTTTTTCCGACACATACATTGAACCCCATCCTGATCATGTGCTGAAATACACTGTTTTCAATCAGTTTATGGATGTCCTGGGGCTTATATCCAATGAGGACATTCCGCAAACCAAGGTCTTCGAAATAATATTTTTCACTGGTTGCAAAAATTTTCTTTCCCTGCAGGTCGCTGCGCGGGACTCTTGTGATATAGTACGCCGATGCCAGGTACGACAGGTAGTTGGCAATAATGACCGGAGAAATTGCCATTTGCTGTGATTTCAGGTAATCGCTGATACGTTTTGTTGAAATGAGGCTGCCGGTTGAATCGGCCAGAAACCTGATCAGGTTTTCGAGGAAATTGACATGCCTGATATTATACCGGGCTACCACATCTTTAAGGAGTACAGTGGCATTGATCGATTTCAGGTAATCAAAAACCACCTGATCAGTCAACGGAAAAACCATCAGGTTGGGCAACCCGCCATATTTGAGATATTTACTCAGGTTTTCGGCGTTATCTTCAAACTTGTGAAAAATTAAAAACTCTGAAAAACTAAGTCCATGAATCCTGATTTCGATATACCGGCCACTTAAAACAGTGGCCAGATCGCCGGAAAGCATGGAAGAATTACTCCCCGTGCACCAGATATCCATGTTCCCTTTGACCAGTAAGCTCCGCAGCGCTTTTTCAAATTGTTCAATTTCCTGAACTTCATCAATAAACAGGAAATTCATCTCCGCTGGGCGGCGGTTTTTCTCTACATGGTCAAGAAGATCCTTGTCATTTCTGATAAAATCAAACGCATGAATATCTTTGTCGATATAAATTATGTGAGCACCAGGGTGCATTGCTTCAACCAGGTCCATGATCTGAAAAAGCATAAAACTCTTTCCGGTTCTTCGCTGGCCGGTAAATATTTTGATCAGGTTCTTGGCGAGAAAAGGCCGGGCACGGTCAATGTAAAGTGGCCGTTTGATGTGCGGTTTGATATCTGGGTTCATAAATATTAAATATACTTCAAATGTACAATAAAAATATGAATAATATTAAGTATACTTAGTAATTAAATTTAGGGTTCACTTACATCTTTTCAACTTCAAAACATTAAAAAGAGGGGGCGTAAATGTTATGAACAGGCTGTTTTCGGGTGTAAACGGTTGTAAAAGAAAAACCGCCTGGAGCGGCGGTCTTCATTGATTTTCATCGATATTTTTAAAATTTGCTGTGGGATTTGAGGGATTCGAACCCACGACCCCCGCCCTGTCAAGGCGATGCTCTAAACCAACTGAGCTAAAATCCCGTCGAAGCCGCAAATATAATAATTTTTTTTTCACGCGTCACGCATTACGTTTGTTCGTCACCCGTTTCGGTAGATCCCTAAAATCTCCCCGTAATATATCATATGATAATCATTCATCGGGTAGTGCCTTTTAATGATGGCTGCATCCAGCGTGACGGGATCAAGGAAATGCTTATGCACAATCCGGCACTCCAGATGAATGGTTGATTCTGCAATAAATGAAGCATCTGCTTTGATGCACTTTTCAACGGTAAGGTGGCAGTGCTCCATTTTATTCATGTCGCGCCCTGATTTGGTTCCGCAAATACTTAACTGCTTGCGGTACTGATCAGGCAACACACACACCGAAAAATCCTTTACAGATTCCATCAGGCTGAATGTGTGCCGCACCGGCCGCACCATCACGGTTATCATTGGTTTATTCCAGATGTGTCCGATGGTGCCCCATCCAATGGTCATCGGGTTTGGAGGATCTCCTGCAACCAGCAATATTCCGTCTCCAGCCAGTTTGTCGAGTGTTTCATGAAATACATCGAATAATTCCACCTCTGTTCGCATAATTACCTATTTTTGACTTCCAAAAGTAATCCTATTCACCAATTCCTCATCATTTATGAATCATCGCATGATCAAATTTGTATTCACTTGTCTGCTCATTGCCATCCAGATGATGGCGATGGCCCAGGCTGAAAAGAAAATCATCACACTTGAAGATATCTATAAGAACCGGAAATTTTCGTCGAAAGGGGCTGGAGGTTTCCAGTCAATGAACGACGGAGATCATTATTGCCAGCTGAAAAAGGACAGCCTCAATGTGTTTGAATATGCCACCGGAAAATTATCCGGAACCCTTGTGACCTCCAAAAAATTGGTGCCAGCAGGTGATACAGTGGCCATTCCGATGGGCAGTTTTGAATTCAGCGATGATGAGACTAAAATATTGTTTGCCACAGAGGATGAGCCGATTTACCGGAGGTCGTCGAAAGCCAATTATTATGTGTACGATCTGAAGACTGAAAAGTTGTATCCACTCTCAAAAAACGGGAAGCAACGCCTCGCCACTTTTTCTCCGGATGGGACCAGGATTGCATTTGTGCGCGATAATAATATTTTCATCAGGGATCTCTCTCTCGGTTTGTTCGATGCCGGAGGAAAGCAAAGTGATGGAGAAGATGGCATTGAATACCAGGTGACCACTGACGGCAAAATCAACGAAATTATCAATGGAGCCACAGATTGGGTTTATGAAGAGGAATTTGAGTTTTCAAAGGCCTTTTGCTGGTCACCCGATGGCGCCAGGATCGCATTTTACCGCTTCGATGAACGAAAAGTCAAGGAGTATCAGCTCACCTATTACGGAGATCTCTATCCGGAGCAATACAAGTATAAATATCCCAAAGCAGGAGAAGATAATTCCATCATCAACCTCTATTTATATGACCTGAAATCGAACAAGACCATCCCGATAGATATTGGCAGCGAGACGGATATCTATATACCCAGGATCAAATGGACCGAGGATGTAAATACGCTGGCCCTGTACCGGCTGAACCGCCACCAGAACAAACTTGACTTGCTGCTGATTGATGCATCCACCGGGAATTCGAAGGTGGTTTATACGGAAGAGAACAAATATTACATTGAGATCAACGATCATTTGCACTTTTTTAAAAATAAGCAGGCCTTTCTTCTGTCGAGCGAAAAGGATGGTTACCGGCACCTCTATCTTTACGACATCACAGGAAAGCCAATCAGGCAGATTACCAAAGGCAGCTGGGATGTGATTGATCTCCTTGGGGTGGATGAGGCCCGCGGGCTGGTCTATTATTCATCTGCTGAACCAACGCCGATGGATAAAACCATAAGTGCAGTAAGCCTGGATGGTAAGAACATCCTGAAATTGAATAAGAAAACGGGAGGAAATTCAGCTGATTTCAGCAAGAATTTTGCATGGTATGTGGGTCGCTGGTCCGACATCAACACCCCCGCTTATACTGCGGTTTACAAAGCCAATGGGGAGGAGATACGGATGTTACAGGACAATGCCAAATTAAAAGAGATGATGGCTGACTATCAATTCAGCAAGTCGGAATTTTTTAAATTCACCACAGCCGATGGGATTGAATTGAACGGATGGATGTTAAAGCCCCCTGATTTCAATCCGGAGAAAAAATACCCTGTTCTCTTTACGATTTATGGCGGGCCTGGCTCCCAAACGGTTAACAATAGCTGGGGAACGGTTTCTTCCTGGAATCAGCTCTGGGCTCAGCGGGGGTTCATTGTCGTATCGGTCGACAACCGCGGAACCGGTGGCAGGGGAGCAGAGTTTAAAAAATGCACCTATTTGCAACTTGGCAAATATGAAACCCTAGATCAGATTGAAGCGGCAAAATACATGGGAACCCTCAGTTATGTTGATAAATCCAAAATTGGCATGTGGGGATGGAGTTTCGGAGGCTATCTTACCCTGTCGTGTCTGACCAAAGGCGCCGATTATTTTAGTTTTGGCGTTGCAGTAGCCTCGGTAACAAACTGGAAGTATTACGACAATATCTACACAGAACGATTCATGCGTACGCCAAAAGAAAATGAGGCGGGATATGAGGAGAATTCACCCGTGAATCATGCCGCCAAATTAAAGGGTAAGTTGTTGCTGATCTGCGGGATGGCCGATGACAATGTGCATCCCCAAAATTCATATGACATGGTTACGGCCCTGGTAGGCGCCGATAAGCAATTCGAGTCACAATTCTATCCAAACAGCAACCACGGCATATATACCGGCAAAAACACGAGTTTCCATCTTTACAGGAGAATGACCGATTTTATTTTGGAAATATTAAATTAAGATTGTAATTTTGCAGCCCTTTTAGAAGAATAAGTATTCACATTAACAAGAAAGCGAGTAAAAAGCATGATCATCGTACCTGTTAAAGAAGGCGAAAGCATTGACAGATCACTCAAGAAACTGAAACGTAAATTTGAGAAGACCGGCGTGGTCAAAGAACTTCGTGAGCGTCAGAAATTTACAAAGCCCTCTATCAAGCATAGAGAAAAGGTAAACAAGGCGATTTATATTCAGCACCTGCAGGACGCCGAAGCCGCCAAGTAACGTCCCATCTTTTATTTTTAAGAAGAAATTTTGTTTCGGGCAAATATCGTTGTATATTTACCCTTGTATTGAGACTCGGCAAAATTTCTTCTTACTTTTCCATTGACCGGTGAAGGAACGCTTTCTTGCATATATAGAATTTGAAAAACGGTACTCTCCAAACACCGTAACTGCCTACCGGATCGACCTGAATCAATTCTTCGATTACCTTCAATCACAATATGATACGGATGATATCCGGGAGGTGGATCATCTCATGATACGTTCATGGCTGGTCTCCCTGATGGAGCATGAGATCATGGCACGATCTGTTAACAGGAAGCTTACCACGCTGAAGTCCTTTTACAAGTTTATGATTCGGGAGGGGGAATTGGTCGAAAACCCCATGCGAAAGGTTACTCCGCCGAAGACTGCGAAAAGTTTACCGGTTTTTGTGGAAAAGGAGAAGATGGAGATGTTGTTTGACAAAATTGAATTCGCTGAAGGATATCCGGGATTCCGTGATAAAACAATTCTGGAAATGTTTTATCGCACAGGCATGCGGTTGTCTGAACTGGTAAACCTGAAAGAAACTGACCTTGATTTTCATTATGATACCATAAAGGTCATCGGGAAACGTAATAAAGAACGATTGATTCCGTTCAGTAAGAAATTTGAAACTGTTTTAAAATCATATCTTGAATGTAAAAAGAGTACCTTCGGTGAGGTCAATGATCTGTTTCTGACTGACAAGGGAGGGAGGGCTTATTCAAAAATGATTTATCAGATTGTGACAAGGCAATTGGGCGTTGTGACTACATTGGAGAAGAAAAGCCCACATGTATTGCGGCACACCTTTGCCACACACATGCTGAATAACGGAGCTGAACTGAATTCAGTAAAAGAGCTGCTGGGTCATGCCAATCTTTCGGCCACCCAGGTTTATACCCATAATACCATCGAAAAATTGAAGAGAATCTACAAACAAGCCCATCCAAAGGCGTAAAAAAGGAGGTCTGAATGAATGTTAAAATTAACGCTGTACATTTCAAGGCTGACAAGAAGTTGGAAGCTTTTATCAATGAGAAACTTGAAAAATTGCACACCTTTTTTGAAGGTGTTCTTAGCAGTGAAGTCATATTAAAGACAGAGAATACCGAAACGCGGGAGAATAAAATTGCAGAGGTCAGGCTTTTGGTAAAGGGATATGACCTCTTTGCCAAGAAAGAGGCCACAACGTTTGAAGCTGCAATTGACCTTGCTACAGAGGCGTTGAGGAAGCAACTTGTGAAGCATAAAGAAAAAGTAAGGGGAAGCTAAGGGGAGATATTTCCTAAAATGAAGCAGGCAACCATTTTTTTGGTTGCCTGCTTCATTTTAGGAAACGCTTGATTGGCGCTTGTTTCGGAGTTCGGTACAAATATTGTTTAAAAAAAATCACGTTTGAGGCAGTTAATTTCATAAAACCCTTGTTTCGTATCCAAATTGTTTCTAATTTTGCAGTCCTTTTTGAAAAAGGAAAACGTGCCGATGTAGCTCAGCTGGTAGAGCAGCTGATTTGTAATCAGCTGGTCGGCGGTTCGAATCCGTCCATCGGCTCTGAACTCCGGATAAAAACGGAGGAATCATTGTAGAAGATGTTCTTTGCATAATTGAGTAACAATCACGATCACCCTTTCACCACCATATTTTTTTTGGGGGGATACCAGAGCGGTCAAATGGGGCAGACTGTAAATCTGTTGGCGCAGCCTTCGAAGGTTCGAATCCTCCTCCCCCCACCAAGGTGGTGAATGTGAAATTTTGCGGAAGTAGCTCATTTGGTAGAGCGGAAGCCTTCCAAGCTTCAGGTGGCGGGTTCGAGCCCCGTCTTCCGCTCAATCAAAAACCGACGCCTTTGTAGCTCAGGGGTAGAGCACTTCCTTGGTAAGGAAGGGGTCAGCAGTTCAATTCTGCTCAAAGGCTCCACAGATGGTCCGGATTATGTGCATTACGCGACCATCTAAAAAGATCAACATATATATATAAACTCTCAAATATTTGGTAATTAAACTTTGTAATTAAACTTTAATAAAATGGCTAAAGAAAAATTTTCACGCTCCAAACCGCATGTCAATGTTGGTACAATCGGCCACATTGATCATGGCAAAACCACGTTAACGGCTGCCATAACTTTAGTTTTGGCAGACAAAGGCTTATCTGAGTACAGGTCGTTTGATTCAATCGACAATGCACCAGAAGAAAAAGCACGTGGAATCACGATTAACACGGCTCACATCGAGTATCAGACTGCGCTGCGGCATTATGCACACGTTGACTGCCCCGGTCACGCCGACTACATTAAGAACATGGTTACAGGTGCTGCCCAGATGGACGGTGCCATCATCGTTGTTGCTGCAACAGATGGTCCCATGCCCCAAACCCGCGAACATATCCTGCTCGCCCGTCAGGTTGGTGTACCCAAGCTCGTTGTATTTATGAACAAGTGCGACAGTGTTGACGATCCTGAAATTCTCGAAATCGTTGAAATGGAAATCCGTGACCTTCTTACCTTCTACGGTTTTGACGGAGCCAATACACCGGTTATCCAGGGATCAGCATTGGGTGGACTGAACAAAGAGCCTAAATGGGTTGATAAAATTATGGAACTCATGGATGCAGTTGATACCTGGATCCCATTGCCATTGCGCGATGTTGACAAGCCATTCCTCATGCCTGTTGAAGACGTGTTCTCCATCACTGGTCGCGGTACCGTTGCTACCGGCAGGATTGAAACAGGTGTTATAAATACAGGTGATCCTGTTGACATCATTGGCATGGGCGCAGAAAAACTGAAGTCCGTTGTAACTGGTGTTGAAATGTTCCGCAAGATCCTCGATCGGGGTGAAGCAGGTGACAACGCAGGTCTGTTACTCCGCGGTATTGATAAAGAAGCCATCCGTCGTGGTATGGTTATTGCAAAACCCGGTTCAATCACACCGCATAAAAAATTCAAAGCTGAGATTTACGTTCTGAAGACCCAGGAGGGTGGACGTCATACGCCGTTCCATAACAAGTACCGTCCCCAGTTCTACTTCCGTACCACCGATGTTACCGGTGAAATCCATCTCCCTGAAGGAGTTGAAATGTGTATGCCCGGTGATAACATCACCATTCATGTGGATTTGATTTCTGAAATCGCCATGAGCAAGGGTCTCCGTTTCGCTATCCGTGAAGGTGGACGTACCGTTGGCGCTGGTCAGGTTACTGAAATTCTCGACTAAAAAGTAAAGTTTAATTACACACGGGTGTAGCTCAACTGGTAGAGTGGCGGTCTCCAAAACCGTAGGCTGTGGGTTCGATTCCTACCACCCGTGCAAAAACATTAGATAAATGGCTAAAAATAAAGTTGTTAACTACATTCAGGAAAGCTACGATGAGCTTATGCATAAGGTGTCGTGGCCAACATGGACGGAATTGCAGGGCAGTGCCATTGTGGTTTCCGTTGCATCCCTGATCATTGCCGTCATTGTTTTTGCAATGGATGAAGTGTTTCGGAACATCCTTGTTCAATTTTATAAACTCATCTAAATCCTGTTGGATTTATTTGTCTAATGTTCAATTAAGTTAATTAAGAGTCAATCTCACAATAAGCATGAGTGAAGTAACCAAAAAGTGGTACGTCGTCAGGGCTATCTCTGGAAATGAGAAGAAGGTGAAGCAATATCTCGAAAGTGAAATTGTGAATCTGAAGCTTCAGGAATACATTTCACAGGTGCTTATTCCTACCGAGAAGGTATACCTGATCCGTAACGGGAAAAAAGTCAGCAAAGAGCGAAACTACTTTCCCGGATACGTATTGATTGAAGCGACCCTGGTGGGGGAGATTCCTCATATTATCAGAAATATCCCCGGCGTTCTGGGTTTCCTCGGAGCAAAGGGTGAAGCACATCCGATGCGTCCTTCCGAAGTGAAGCGAATCCTGGGCAAGTTCGACGAACTTTCTGAACAGGGAGAAGAGGTTAACATTCCTTTCATTGTGGGCGAAACCGTGACGGTCATTGACGGACCATTCAACAGTTTCAGCGGTGTGATTGAAGAGATCAATGAAGAGAAAAAGAAACTTAAGGTGATGGTCAAGATCTTCGGACGCAAGACCCCGCTGGAGTTGAGTTTCATGCAAGTACAAAAAGAGTAGAATTGAATTAATTATACGTAACATGGCAAAAGAAGTTAGTGGAATAATCAAGTTACAGATCAAGGGCGCGGCAGCAAATCCTTCACCTCCTGTTGGGCCTGCACTGGGCGCCAAAGGTGTGAATATCATGGAGTTTTGCAAGCAATTCAACGCCCGTACCCAGGACAAGGCCGGGAAATTGATTCCTGTGATCATCACCGTTTACCGGGATAAATCGTTTGATTTTATCATCAAAACGCCCCCTGTCGCTGTTCAGTTGATGGAAGTTTCAAAGCTGCAGAAGGGTTCACCCGAACCGAACCGCAACAAGGTTGCCTCCGTTTCGTGGGAACAGGTACAGAAGATCGCTGAAGACAAAATGCCCGACCTGAACGCATTTACGCTGGAATCAGCCACCAAAATGGTTGCCGGAACAGCACGAAGCATGGGAATTACGGTTACAGGTACCGCCCCCTTCAAAAAATAGTTGAAAATAAACCAGTTGTTAATAGACCTCATTAACGACATTAAATTAAATAAACAATGATAAAGCTGACAAAAAAGAGGAAGGTTGCCTTGGCGAAGATCGACAAGAATACCGTTTATTCGTTGGCGGATGCTGCTGCGCTCGTAAAAGAGATCAGCAATACAAAGTTTGACTCATCCGTCGATATTGACGTTCGTCTCGGGGTTGATCCCCGTAAGGCCAACCAGATGGTTCGCGGCATCGTGACGCTTCCCCACGGTACCGGTAAAACTATTCGTGTCCTTGTACTCTGTACACCCGATAAAGAAGAAGAAGCCATGCAGGCAGGCGCTGATTTTGTCGGATTGGATGAATATGTTGAAAAGATCAAAGGTGGCTGGACGGATGTGGATGTGATTATTACCATGCCCAGTGTGATGGCTAAGGTTGGTGCTCTTGGAAAAATCCTCGGACCACGTGGATTGATGCCCAACCCTAAAACGGGGACTGTTACCATGGATGTTGGAAAGGCCGTTAAAGAAGTAAAAGCCGGTAAGATCGATTTTAAGGTTGACAAGTTCGGTATTATTCATGCTTCTGTTGCAAAAGTTTCCTTTGAACAGGATAAAATTGTAGAGAATGCAAGAGAACTCATCAACACGATCATCAAACTGAAACCTTCTTCGGCGAAGGGTACCTATGTAAAGAGTATTTATATGTCAAGTACCATGAGCCCAAGTATTCCGGTGGAACCTAAATCGGTTACGGCTTAAACAGAAATCTGAGAGAAAACAATCATGAAAAAAGTAGAAAAAACCCAGCTTATAGATTCCCTGACAGAACAGCTTAAAGGAGCAAACTCCTTTTACCTGACTGATACCTCGGCGCTGAATGCAGCGACGACAAGCAGACTGAGAAGGACATGCTTCAAGAAGAATGTACAGCTGAAGGTGGTTAAGAATACTTTGTTACAGAAGGCAATGGAACGCTCAGGTAAGTCCCTGGAGGAATTTTATCCTGTGCTCGTCGGATCAACTTCGATTATGTTTTCGGAAGTTGCGAATGACCCTGCCAAACTGATCAAGGATTTTCGTAAAACCGCTCCGAAGCCCATTCTGAAAGGCGCTTATGTGGAAGAATGCATCTATCTTGGTGATAATCAGCTGGATGCCTTGGTTAATATCAAATCGAAGTTCGAATTGATCGGTGACCTGATCGGCCTGTTACAATCCCCCACCATGCGTGTCATGTCGGCTTTACAGTCGGGCAGCAACAAGCTTTCAGGGATCGTGAAGACCTTGTCGGAAAAACCCGAGTAACCAATTTTTTAAAGATAAATTAGTAATAACCGTTCCGACATACCGGAACACAAATAGTAACAAAAATGGCAGATTTAAAAGCTTTTGCAGAACAGTTAGTTAATTTGACAGTAAAAGAGGTCAACGAATTAGCAAAGATCCTGAAAGATGAATATGGTATTGAGCCAGCAGCCGCAGCTGTAGCTGTTGCAGCACCTGTTGCCGCCGCAGCACCTGAAGCTGAAGAAAAGACCACATTCGATGTGATTCTGAAATCAGCAGGACAGGCTAAGTTAGCCGTTGTTAAATTAGTTAAGGAACTGACCAGCCTTGGATTGAAAGAAGCAAAGGAATTGGTTGATGCAGCGCCTAAAGCAATTAAAGAAGGTGTTTCAAAAGACGAAGCTAACGCTTTAATGAGTCAATTAAAAGAAGCTGGTGCAGAGGTTGAAATTAAGTAAGACAGACGTTTCTTATACCTTAATAAAAGCATAGATCTCTTCAAAAAGAAGAGGTCTATGGTTTATTTATAAAAATTAATTTCAAACCTTCCCGCATTGCGGGATTAAAAAATACGACCTTGGCTTCAAAAAAAACCGAAAGAATTCGCTTTGGATCTACCAAGATTCAAGCTGAGTATCCTGATTTTCTTGGCATTCAGGTAAAATCATTTCAGGATTTTTTCCAACTGGAGACGAATCCTGAGAACAGGGTCAATGAGGGATTATACAAGGTTTTTACTGAAAACTTCCCGATTTCTGATGCACGGAACAATTTTGTATTGGAATTTCTGGATTATTTCATCGACCCTCCGCGCTACTCAATCGAGGAATGTATTGAACGTGGTTTGACTTATAGCGTTCCGTTAAAAGCCAAGCTCAAGCTTTATTGCACCGATCCGGAGCATGAGGATTTTGAAACGATCATCCAGGATGTCTATCTTGGCATGATCCCCTATATGACTCCCCGGGGCACATTTGTGATCAACGGAGCAGAGCGGGTTGTTGTTTCTCAGTTGCACCGGTCACCTGGTGTCTTTTTCAGTACCAGTTTCCATGCAAACGGTGCCCAGTTATATTCGGCCAGGATCATCCCCTTCAAGGGCTCCTGGATTGAATTTACCACCGACATCAACAATGTCATGTATGCATACATTGACCGGAAGAAAAAATTACCGGTAACGACATTGCTGCGTGCCATTGGTTTTGAAACGGATAAGGATATTCTTGAAATATTCGGACTGGCCCAGGAGATAAAAGTTAGCCGTGCAGCGCTTAAACGCGTGGTGGGTTCACGTCTTGCCGCCCGTGTTGTGCGTGCCTGGATTGAAGATTTTGTGGATGAAGATACGGGTGAAGTGGTATCCATCGAACGCACCGAGGTGGTCATTGAACGTGAAACAGTTCTTGAGAATGATCATGTCGATCAAATCCTGGATGCCGGAATCAAGGCCATCCTCATTCACCGTGAAGAGGCGCTTGCGACAGACTACTCGATTATTTTCAATACGCTGCAGAAAGACCCGGCAAACTCGGAAAAAGAGGCGGTCGAATTTATCTACAGGCAGTTGCGTAATGCTGAACCTCCCGATGAAGAAACCGCGCGCGGCATCATTGAAAAATTGTTTTTCTCCGATAAACGTTATGACCTGGGTGATGTTGGCCGTTACAGGATCAACAAAAAACTCAGTCTCAACACACCTGTAGAGACCAAAGTTCTTACCAAGGAAGACATCATCTCTATTATAAAATACCTGATTGAACTGGTCAATGCCAAGGCCGAAGTGGACGATATTGACCACTTGAGCAACCGCCGTGTCAGGACCGTCGGCGAACAATTATACAATCAGTTTGGAGTTGGCCTCTTAAGAATGGCCCGCACCATCCGGGAGCGAATGAATGTTCGTGACAATGAGGTGTTTACACCAATGGATCTGATCAATGCTAAAACGTTGTCGTCTGTTATCAACACCTTCTTCGGAACCAATCAGCTTTCACAGTTCATGGATCAAACCAATCCATTGTCGGAGATCACGCACAAACGCCGTATCTCTGCCCTCGGGCCTGGTGGTCTGTCACGTGAACGTGCCGGGTTTGAAGTCCGCGACGTTCACTATACCCATTACGGACGGCTTTGTACCATTGAAACGCCGGAAGGTCCGAACATCGGTTTGATCTCCTCTTTGTGTGTTTATGCGAAGATTGACAAACTTGGTTTCATTGAAACTCCTTACCACCGTGTTGTGGACAGCCGGGTGACCCTCGAGGAACAACCTACTTATCTGACTGCTGAAGAGGAAGAACACAAAATCATTGGTCAGGCTACCACGCCGATGGATGACAAAGGTAATTTCCTTGAAGAGAAGGTTAAAGTGCGTTATCTTGCTGATTATCCTATTATTGATAAGTCAAAGGTTGACCTTGTTGACATTGCCCCGAATCAGATTGCTTCGATTGCAGCATCTCTGATCCCCTTCCTGGAGCATGACGATGCAAACCGCGCCCTCATGGGATCAAACATGATGCGGCAGGCTGTTCCACTGTTAAATCCGGAAGCAGCCATTGTTGGTACAGGAATTGAAGATATGGTTGCCCGTGATTCAAGGGTGCTGATCAATGCTGAAGGCGATGGCGTTGTTGAATTTGTGGATGCCAACGAGATCGTGATCCGATACACCCGTGATGACAAAGAGCGGTTAATCAGTTTTGATGAAGATTCCAAAAGCTATACCCTTACCAAATTTGCCCGCACGAACCAGAATACCTGTGTGAACCTTCGCCCCATTGTGCGCAAAGGAGACAAGGTTACCAAGGGACAGGTTCTTTGCGAGGGATATGCCACCAAAGATGGGTCACTGGCCCTTGGGCGTAACCTGATGGTTGCATTCATGCCCTGGAAAGGCTACAATTTTGAAGATGCTATTGTTATCTCTGAAAAGGTTTTGAAGGAGGATATATTTACCTCTATCCATATTGAGGAGTTTACGCTGGAGGTTCGCGATACCAAGCGTGGTGTTGAAGAACTGACGAATGATATTCCCAATGTTAGTGCCGAAGCTACCAAGGACCTGGACGAAAACGGATTGATCCGCATAGGCGCTGAGGTAAGTGAAGGTGATATTCTCATTGGAAAGATCACCCCGAAAGGGGAGAGTGATCCGACTCCTGAAGAGAAGTTGCTGCGCGCCATTTTTGGCGACAAGGCCGGTGATGTCAAGGATGCTTCACTCAAAGCGCCTCCTTCGATGAAGGGTGTGGTGATTGATAAAAAGCTCTTCTCCAGGATCATCAAGGACCGCAAGGCCAAGGCGCGTGAGAAGGATGATATCAAAAAACTGGACGACGATTACCACAAGGAGGTTGACAAGCTCCGGGTTAAGTTGGTTGAGAAACTCAATATTTTGGTGAGCGGCAAAGTTTCACAGGGAGTTTATAACAACTTCAAGCAGGAAATAATCGCCAAGGGAACCAAATTCCAGACCAAGAGTTTGATGGATATTGATTATGTCAATATTAACCCGAACAAATGGACCACAGATAAAGAAAAGAATGATTTTATCAAGACCTTGATCAACAATTATATCATCAAGTTCAAGGAAATCATGGGGGTTCACAACCGCAAGAAGTTTGTGGCTGTAGTCGGTGATGATTTGCCCGCAGGAATTGTACAGATGGCCAAGGTTTATATCGCCAAGAAGCGCAAGCTTAAGGTGGGTGATAAAATGGCCGGTCGTCACGGAAACAAGGGTATTGTTGCCCGAATCCAGCGCGAGGAGGATATGCCATTCCTTATTGATGGAACACCGGTTGATGTGGTTTTGAATCCACTTGGGGTACCTTCACGTATGAACCTCGGACAGATTTATGAAACGATTCTTGGTTGGGCCGGTAAAAAACTTGGGTTGAGATTCAATACCCCGATTTTTGACGGAGCTAGCATTGACCAGATCAATGATTACCTTGTAAAAGCCGGTCTGCCGCAAAACGGGAAAGTCTATCTTTATGACGGATTATCCGGAGAACGGTTTGATCAGCCTACCACTGTTGGTTTCATCTATATGCTGAAACTGCATCACATGGTCGACGACAAGATGCACGCCCGTTCGATAGGTCCATATTCGCTGATTACGCAGCAGCCCCTTGGTGGTAAAGCCCAGTTCGGCGGCCAGCGTTTCGGAGAAATGGAAGTCTGGGCACTCGAAGCCTTCGGCGCTGCCAATATTCTGCTCGAAATTCAGACTGTGAAGTCTGACGATGTGATTGGCCGTGCCAAAGCGTATGAAACCATTGTGAAGGGTGAATCGATGCCGACTCCAGGTATTCCGGAATCCTTCAATGTATTGGTTCATGAATTACGCGGTCTCGGATTGAATCTCACGTTTGATTAACGACCCTGGCGATTATTCGCCTTTGAATGCATAAGATTTCTCTGTTTTTGGTTTTTCAATCGAAATATAAAACAATATGGCATACAGAAAAGACGGTCAGGTAAACAGCAGCTTTTCAAAAATTACCATCAGCCTTGCTTCACCGGAGAAGATCCTCGAAATGTCGAGTGGTGAGGTTTTAAAGCCTGAAACCATCAACTACAGGACCTATAAACCTGAACGGGATGGGCTGTTCTGCGAACGCATCTTCGGTCCGGTTAAGGACTGGGAATGCCATTGCGGTAAATACAAACGGATCCGTTACAAAGGGATCGTTTGCGACCGTTGCGGTGTGGAAGTTACCGAAAAGAAGGTGAGAAGAGAGCGCATGGGACACATTCAACTGGTTGTTCCCGTGGCACACATATGGTTCTTCAGGTCGCTTCCGAATAAAATTGGCTCATTGCTTGGATTACCTACCAAAAAGCTTGAGTCCATCATTTATTATGAAAAATATGTAATCATCAACCCTGGTATCAAACAGGCTGATGGTCTGAACTATCTGGATTTCCTGTCAGAAGAGGAGTATTTCGACATCATGGAAAAACTCCCTCAGGAGAATCAGTACTTAGACGACCACGATCCGAATAAATTTGTGGCCAAGATGGGCGCTGAAGCATTGTGCGAATTGTTAGCACGCATCGATCTTGATAAGGAATCCTATGACCTTCGTTATAAAGCCAATACTGAAACATCACAGCAACGTAAAGCCGAGGCCCTGAAACGCCTCCAGGTTTTTGAGTCGTTCCGTGATGGCCAGAAACGCCTTGAAAACCGGCCTGAGTGGATGATTGTCAAGGTAGTGCCGGTTATTCCGCCCGAACTAAGGCCGCTTGTTCCACTGGATGGCGGACGTTTTGCCACCTCCGACCTGAACGATCTATACCGCCGTGTGATCATCCGCAATAACCGTTTGAAGCGACTGATTGAAATCAAAGCGCCTGATGTTATTCTTCGCAATGAGAAGCGTATGCTCCAGGAAGCGGTCGATTCATTGTTCGACAACTCCCGCAAGGCAAGCGCTGTGAAAACCGAATCAAACCGGGCACTCAAGTCATTGTCTGACAGTTTGAAAGGCAAACAAGGACGTTTTCGCCAGAACCTGTTGGGTAAGCGTGTTGACTATTCAGGCCGTTCGGTTATCGTTGTGGGTCCTGAACTCAAGTTAAGTGAATGCGGTTTACCAAAGGAGATGGCATCGGAATTATACAAGCCATTCATTATCAGAAAAATGCTGGAACGCGGCATCGTTAAAACCGTTAAATCTGCCAAAAAAATTGTTGACCGGAAAGACCCCGTTGTCTGGGACATCCTGGAAAATATTCTGAAGGGACATCCGGTATTGCTTAACCGTGCACCTACGCTTCACCGCCTCGGCATCCAGGCTTTTCAGCCTAAATTGATCGAAGGCAAAGCGATCCAGCTGCACCCGCTTGTATGTACCGCGTTCAATGCCGACTTTGACGGAGACCAGATGGCCGTACACGTTCCACTGGGAAATGCAGCCATCCTCGAAGCCCAGCTTTTAATGCTTGCCTCCCACAACATTCTCAATCCTGCAAATGGCGCCCCTGTAACTGTTCCTTCACAGGACATGGTTCTGGGATTGTACTATATGACCAAGGCACGCAAGAGCGACAGCACACTGAAGGTCAAAGGTGAGGGAATGATTTTCTATTCACCCGAAGAGGTAATCATCGCATTTAATGAAAAAAGTGTTGATCTTCATGCTATTATAAAAGTACGACATACTTTTTACGAAGGAGATGAAAAGGTAACCCGGATTATTGAAACGACGGTTGGCCGTGTTATTTTCAATCAGGTGGTTCCGGTGGAATATGGTTACATTAACCAGCTCCTGACGAAGAAATCGTTGCGTGACATCATTGGTATGATCCTGAAAAAGACAGGGACTGCCAAGACCGCCAAATTCCTTGATGATATCAAGGATCTTGGATTCAAGATGGCTTTCCAGGGTGGTTTATCCTTCAACCTCGATGATGTAATTGTTCCTGCAATCAAAGAATCGCTGGTAGCCGATGCCAGGCTTGAAGTTGAAGAGGTGGTGAGCAACTACAACATGGGTTTCATTACCAACAATGAGCGTTACAACCAGATCATTGATATCTGGACCCATGCGAATTCACAGCTTACTGTTTCGCTGATGAATCAATTGATCAATGACAAGCAGGGATTCAACCCGGTTTACATGATGCTTGACTCAGGTGCCCGTGGTTCCAAAGAGCAGATCCGCCAGCTTTCAGGTATGCGTGGTTTGATGGCGAAACCGCAAAAATCAGGTGCAGGTGGTGGTGAGATCATCGAAAATCCGATTCTTTCAAACTTCAAGGAGGGATTATCGGTGCTCGAGTACTTCATCTCTACACACGGCGCCCGTAAGGGTTTGGCCGATACCGCCTTGAAAACTGCGGATGCCGGTTATCTTACCCGTCGTTTGGTTGACGTTTCACAGGATGTCATTATTTCTGAGGAAGACTGCGGAACATTGCGCGGATTGACCATCACAGCATTAAAGAAAGCAGAAGAAGTTGTTGAATCATTGTATGACCGGATCCTTGGCCGTGTTTCGCTGCATGATATTCACCATCCGCAGACAGGCGAATTGATCATTACGGCAGGCAGTGAGATTAACGAAGAACTTGCACACATCATTGACAGTTCACCACTGGAAGGTGTGGAAATCCGTTCCGTGTTAACATGCGAATCCAAGAAGGGTGTTTGTGCCAAGTGCTACGGCCGTAATCTTGCAACAGGAAGTATGGTTCAAAGGGGAGAAGCTGTTGGTGTAATTGCTGCCCAGAGTATCGGGGAGCCAGGTACCCAGCTGACCTTGCGTACATTCCACGTCGGTGGTGTGGCCGGTGTGAACATTGCCAGCGCTTCGCGCATTGATGCAAAATATGATGGAATTCTTGAAATTGACGAGCTCAGATCGGTTGATTATACCAGTGAAGCCGGGGAGACCTATGAAATCGTGATCGGACGTTCAGCCGATATGAGGATTGTCGATAAAAATACCCACATTGCACTGACCTCTGCCCATATTCCCTATGGTGCACGCCTTTACTTCCACAATGGTGATCCCATCAAGAAAGGTCAGCTTATCAGCGACTGGGATCCGTACAATGCCGTTATTCTTTCAGAAGTACCAGGTAAGGTGAACTTTGAAAGTATCATTGAAAATGTGACCTTCCGCGTTGAATCGGATGAACAGACCGGCTATCACGAGAAAGTTGTAATTGAATCACGTCAGAAAGCAAAGAACCCTGCTATCAATATTTTGTCAGCCTCAGGTGAGATTATCAAGATTTATGATATCCCTGTTGGGGCTCACATCAACATAGATGATGGCGCCAAAATCAAAGCAGGTGAAATCCTGGTGAAGATTCCGCGTGCCATCGGCAAAGCCGGTGACATCACGGGAGGTTTACCACGCGTTACTGAATTGTTTGAAGCACGCAACCCCTCCGATCCTGCAGTCGTATCTGAAATTGACGGTGTGGTATCTTTTGCAAAGAAACTTAAAAGAGGAAACCGCGAAGTCATCATCACCTCTAAAACCGGTGAAGAAAAGCGTTACCTCGTTCCCACCTCAAAACAGATCCTGGCACAGGAAAATGATTACGTACGTGCGGGTACCGCCCTTTCTGACGGAGCATTGACCCCGAGCGACATCCTGGCCATCAAGGGACCCATGAAGGTTCAGGAGTACATTGTGAACGAAATCCAGGAGGTTTACCGTTTACAGGGTGTGAAGATCAATGACAAACATTTCGAGACCATTGTCCGCCAGATGATGCGCAAAGTCGAAGTGGAAGATCCGGGTGATTCTCGTTTCCTCGAAGGAGAGTTGATCAACAAGATCGACTTCCAGGAAGAAAATGACTGGATTTATGGCAAAAAAGTTGTCGAAGAAGCAGGTGATTCTCCTACCTTCAAGTCCGGCCAGATCATCAGTGCCCGCAAACTGCGCGATGAAATTTCCATGCTGAAACGGAAGGATAAAAAACTGGTAGAGGCCCGTGATGCAAAACCCGCCACGGCATTCCAGATCCTTCAGGGTATTACACGTGCTTCGCTGCAAACCAAGAGCTGGATCTCTGCTGCATCTTTCCAGGAAACCACCAAGGTACTCACCCAGGCTGCGATCAATGCACGTCAGGATGATCTGCTTGGGCTCAAGGAAAATGTGATTGTCGGACATCTCATCCCGGCTGGCACCGGATTGCGCGAATACGAAAACCTTATTGTTGGCAGCAAAGAAGAATACGAAATCCTTCTTGCTTCGAAAGAAGAAGATTAAATTTTAAGCTATGCAGGACAAAAAGAATCCACTGAATCAGATTAACATTGAGATCTCTGATGAAGTAGGGGAGGGAATTTATTCAAATCTGGCTATTATCACACATTCTCCGGCTGAATTCATCATCGATTTTGTTAAGATGATGCCCGGTGTTCCGAAAGCCAAGGTAAAATCACGGATTATCCTTACTCCCCAGCATGCCAAACGTCTGTATAAGGCGTTGAAGGAAAACGTGGCGAAATATGAAGCCATGCATGGTGAGATCAGGGACTCAGAAGGAGAAATTCCCTATAACTTCCCCTTGCCAACAGCGCAGGCTTAACGGAAAAACGTGACGGGTGACGCGTGACGCGTGACAAAAAAAGCCGATTACTTCCTTATTGTACCAAGGCAATATCCTATCTTTGTATTTTTGGTAAAATTTTCAGCCGGTGGCAGAGAGGAAAATTCAGGATATTGTTATGATCGGTGCCGGAAACATGGCGTCCCATCTGGGTTTGGCGTTACACCGGCAAAAGTTCAATGTGGTTCAGGTATGCAACAGGACTCCTGACCGCGGAATCAGGCTTGCCACGAAGATTGGAGCTGAATTCATTTCAGATCCCAGGAAAATCACCCCACATGCTGATATTTATATCCTTGCAGTCAGCGACGCGGCAATTGAGGATGTTGGTATGCAACTCCACCTTCAGAATCAATTGGTGGTTCATACTTCCGGAACCATCGGTATGGAAATTTTGGCCGATGTTTCCGGTAACACTGGCGTATTTTACCCCTTACAAACCTTTTCTGGCAGGAAACGAATTGGATTTCAGAGGATTCCACTTTGTATTGAAGCAAATTCGACACGCAGTGCGACTTTACTGGTGGAAATGGCAACCAGGCTTTCCGGGAATGTTCATCTGATCAACAGTGAAAACCGGAAGATGCTTCACCTCTCGGCAGTCTTCGCCTCCAACTTTACAAATTTCATGCATGTCATCGCGGAAGAGCTGCTTGACGATCAGAAAATTTCATTTGACCTTCTCAGACCGCTTATCAGGCAGACTGTTCAGAACACAAGGATGGATCATCTTTTTCATTATCAAACCGGCCCCGCTGTCCGCGGCGACAGTCAGGTACTTGACCAGCACCGTGCGTTGTTGACATCCTATCCTGCCTATCTTGAACTTTATAACATGATCAGCGAGAACATAATCAAATACAAATCCTTACATGGCAAACTATAAAGAACTCCTGAAACACATCAATACCTTTATTTTTGATTACGACGGGGTGCTCACCGATGGAGGTTTGATTACCACCAGCGACGGCGAAGTGCATCGCATTTCAAATGTCAAAGACGGGTATGCGCTGCAACTGGCTTATAAGAAGGGTTACAGGGTTGCCGTAATTTCCGGCGCCCGGTCTGACTCCATAATGCACAGGATGAAAGCGTTGCAGATTACGGATGTATTTTTGGGCGTAGAGCGGAAGCAGGATGTTTACAGGGAATACCTGAAAAACAATAATCTGAAGCCTGAGCAGGTATTGTATATGGGTGACGATATTCCCGATTATAAAGTGATGCTGGAGGCGGGTGTTTCAAGCTGTCCGGCTGATGCGGCAGAAGAGATCAAATCGGTGTCAAAGTATATCTCCCATTTCAACGGGGGCAAGGGTTGTGTGCGCGACGTCATTGAACAGGTGTTGAAGGTTCAGGGTAAATGGATGAATGATGATGAATTTTAAGGGGTTGTCGGTTTTATCTTTTTTCAAAGCGCTGGCTCAGCTGATCCGGTTGCCGAATGTATTGATCATGGTTTTTGCCCAGTTCATGCTGCGATACTGTATCCTTGAACCCTATGTATATGAAGGTGAGCCAGGATTAATCTCAACCCTTCCCGATTTTCTTATTCTTGTTTTTGCGACCATGCTTGTTGCCGTTGGCGGCTATGTGATCAATGATTATTTCGATGTTAAAACAGACGCCATCAACCGCCCTGAAAAATTGGTTGTTAATAAGTTGATCAGTGCAAGGGGAGCCATTAAAGTGCACATGCTGCTGAATGGATTGGCCATTCTGCTTGGATTCTATCTGTCATACCGCCTGAAGGCCTTAACATTTGCGTTTTTATTCCCTTTTGTTTCCGGCTTGATTTGGATCTATTCAGCCAAGTACAAACGCATGGCCTTCTGGGGTAATTTTCTTGCTGCCTGCTTTACCGTGTTTGTGATTCTTATTGTCTGGCTGTTTGAATTTTTCTGGTTGCGTTTTAATGCAGTGCATTTTGTAGCCGTCATCCCCGAGATAAGCAGCGTTACCTATATATTCGCCGGGTATGCCCTGTTTGCCTTTCTTATTTCCATGGTCCGTGAAATTATTAAGGATATGGAAGATACAGAGGGGGATAAATCCCTTGGCTTCAGAACGATTCCCCTGGTATTTGGCATGATTAAGACCCGCTACCTTGTTGCTGCACTGATTGTGTTCGGAATGGCCCTGCTTGGTTACGTTCAGATGATCCTCTTCCGGCTGGAGTTGCGCATGGTCTTCTGGTATTTTTTAGTGGCAGTCCAGATGCCCCTGATCTATTTTTTAGTTAAACTTTTCGGCGCCCGCGATAAGCAGGATTATCATTTTCTGAGTTATTTCTGCAACCTGATCATGGTGGCCGGTATTTTATCCATGGAATTATTATTCATCAGTAATTGACAAACCATGATCAATCGTCGTCTGAACGGGAGGCATATCATCCTGGCCTCACAATCACCCCGCCGTCAGTACCTGTTAAAGGAGCTGGGACTTAATTTCGAAATCCGCACGACCAACATTAAGGAGGTGTATCCGGATGGACTGGCCCCGCATGAAATTGCCATTTATCTGGCTGAGCTGAAAGCTGCAAGCTTTGACCTATCGCGGATCGATGAAAAGGCGATCATCCTCACCGCAGATACCATTGTTTCGATCGGGGATGAGATCCTTGGAAAACCATCAAGTTATGGGGAGGCCGTTTCCATGCTTCAGAAACTTTCGGGGAAGAAGCATGATGTAATTACGGCTGTTTGCCTCTATTCAAAGAACAAGAAACAAGTTTTCCATGTGCTTTCCTCCGTTTATTTCAAAGAGCTCAGACTCGATGAGATAGAATATTACATTGATAATTTTCAGCCATTTGACAAGGCTGGCGGGTATGGTATCCAGGAATGGATTGGTTATATCGGAATCAATAAGATCGAGGGTTCTTTTTTTAATGTTATGGGTTTGCCTGTGAAAGAACTCTATGAGGAGCTGCTGAGATATTAATTTCTTATTAAATTACAAAGAATGAAGGATAAACCTTTGATATTGATCACCAACGATGATAGTGTGAAGGCCCCGGGTATACGGGCGCTCATCAATTATGTCCGTCCTTTTGGCCGGGTGGTTGTGGTGGCCCCCGATCGACCGCAATCGGGAACAGCCCATGCAGTTACCATCGCGCATCTCCTGCGGATTGAACTTATTACCAAAGAGGAAGATTACGAGGAGTACAGTTGCAGTGGAACCCCGGCTGACTGTGTCAAGATGGCCTTTAAAATAGTTTTGAGCCGGCGCCCTGATTTCCTTTTTTCCGGCATTAACCATGGATCGAATGCATCGATCAACATTATTTATTCGGGGACGATGGCAGCCGTACTTGAAGGTGCGCTGGCCGGAGTTCCATCAGTTGGTTTTTCCCTTACAAACTATAGCCTCAGCGCCGATTTTGGGCCATCGGAGCAATTTATCAAGACCATAGTTTCAGATGTGATGGCACACGGGCTTCCCAGGGGGGTATGCCTCAACGTCAACATTCCGGATATCGCTGAAGGTGAAATTAAGGGGATTAAAGTATGCCGACAGGCTGAAGGGACCTGGGAGGAAGACTTTGATGAGCGGAAAGATCCGAACGGCAGAAATTATTACTGGATGAAGGGAATGTATGTCTCGATTGGCAATGGCCAGGACACCGACCAGTGGGCGCTTGAAAACAACTATGTGGCCGTGGTGCCGGTACAGTTTGATTTAACAGCCAACAGTGCGCTTGAAACACTCAGGAAAAGGTTCTGATGCGATACTATATCATTGCCGGCGAAGCTTCGGGCGATTTGCATGCCTCGAATCTGATGAAAGAGTTGAAATCGAGGGATCAGGATGCTGTTTTTCGTTGCTGGGGCGGGGATTTGATGCAACATCAGGGTGCTGAGCTTGTGAAGCATTACCGTGACCTGGCCTTCATGGGTTTCATTGAAGTGGCCTCCCATTTGCCAACCATCCTTAAAAATTTTCATTTCTGTGAAGCCGATCTGGTGGCCTTTCATCCCGATGTGCTCATCCTGGTTGATTATCCCGGTTTTAACCTGAAGATGGCCAAATTTGCATTCCGCAAGAAGATCCGGGTATTCTATTATATTTCTCCCCAGTTATGGGCATGGAGATCATCCAGGGTGAAATCGATCAGGAAATATGTCGAAAAAATGTTTGTCATTCTTCCATTCGAGAAGGAATTTTATGCCCGTTATCACTATCCCGTCGATTATGCAGGACATCCGCTGCTGGATGTGATCCATGATCAGATGCCGTTAAAGCGTCGTGAAACGTTTCTTGCAGTGAACGGATTACCCGATCGCAGGATCATTGCTTTGTTGCCCGGCAGCCGGAGGATGGAAATTGGAAAAATGCTTCAGATGATGACCAGTGTAATCCCTGCATTCCCGGATTATCTCTTCGTGATTGCCGGAGCGCCTGCCATTCCCGAAGAATTTTACGGGCAGATACTCAAGCAAACCGGCGTCAGGCTGGTCGTAAATCAAACGTATGATCTGCTGCGCCAATCCAGTGCAGCCCTGGTTGCATCGGGTACAGCCACACTCGAAACTGCATTGATGGAGGTGCCCCAGGTTGTGTGTTACAAGGGGAATGAATTATCTTACCTGATTGCCAGGCAATTGGTTCATGTTCCCTATATTTCGCTGGTAAATCTTATCTCGGGTAAAATGGTCGTTCCTGAATTGATCCAATCGGAACTGAACCAGGAAAACCTGATCCGAACGCTGACCCCCATCCTTGAAAACGGGGCTTCAAGGCAGCCGATTCTCGATGGCTATCATGACCTGAAACGTAAACTCGGGGGGAGCGGCGCTTCTGCAAGGGTTGCAGCCTTCATGATACAATATTTAAGACAAAAATGAGTTCATTTGTAAAACAAATTTTCTTTATGAAACACATTACCCTATTCATTTTCGCGCTATTTTGCGGTTTACCTTACAGTGTCGATGCCCAAACCAACCCACAAAAAAGTGGCACTAAGCAGGAGACCCTGATACGACTTACTCCACAAATGTCGGATACGAATAATAAATCAACAAAGCAGGGTTCAAAAGATAAATCAATCAATGCGTTGGGCGGTTCAAAAAAGCTGACACCCAAGGAAGATTCAGCCAGAAACTATTTAAAGGAGGGGCTGATAAAAGCCAAATCGGCGGATTATAACGGAGCAATAGCGGATTTTACCAAATCGCTTGACCTTGTAAAAGATGGAAGTGGCTATTTGAGACGCGGGTTTGCCTATTTAATGGTCCTGAATTATGGCGCTGCGATGCAGGATGCAGCCGAAGCGCTGAGGTTGAAGCCCTCTCTGACCAAGGCCTATTATATCCGTGGGGTCGGCCGCTATGAAACAGGTGACTTCAAAGGCGCCAAAGAAGATCTCGATGTGTTTCTGGAGAAAGACCGGACCAATGCAAGTGCATTCAATTATATGGCAGCCTTGCTGTTCATGAACCAGGATTTCAAAGGCGCCCTTATTAACTATGAGGAGGTGGCGAAGCTTGATCCCAAATTTCAAGATGTCTTTACAAATCTTGGAATGATGCGGCATTACAGCAAGGATTACAAGGGAGCCGTGGCGGATTATGATGAAGCGCTGAAGCAGAAGCCCGACAATGCTACGGCCTATAACAACAGGGGTGCAGCCCGGATGATGCTGAAGGAATTGGATGGTGCCATGGCTGATTTGAATGAGGCGATTAAACTCAGCAGCAAGTATGCAGAGGCCTATGATAACCGCGGAAGGTTAAAACAGGAACTTGGTGATCTGGCCGGGGCCTGTGCAGACTGGCAATTGGCCTCTGCCAATGGGATGGAGGTCTCCCGCGAAAGAATTACTCAATTCTGTAAGTAAGCCGGAGTTACTGTACAACAATCCCCAATGAAGTCCTGTCATTTTAAATTCCTTGTTCTCATTTTATTGGGAATAGTTACACACGTATCAGCTTTTTCACAGGATCCCGCTCAGAAAAAGCTCATTGATTCGGGTATCCTGAAGGCTAAAATGGGCGATTTTAAACAGGCCCTTAAAGACTTTGACATGGCGGTTGCGCTCGATTCAACTGAGGCGGAGCCCTACTATAACCGGGGTATCGTACTTTCAGAAATGAAAGACTACCAGGGAGCCATCAACGATTTCAATAAGGTGATTCGGCTTAAGCCGGCCCATGCCGAACCCTATTACAACCGTGGACTGGTAAGGGATTACATGAAAGATTACATCGGAGCCATCCAGGATTATAACAAAGCCATTTCCCTGAAACCTGACTATGCCGAAGCCTTTCATAACATGGGGCTCGCGAAGTTTGACCTGGGGAATTATGTGGAAGCGGTCAAAGACTTTACACGGGCGCTCCAGTATAAACCTGACTTTATTGAGGCCTATTATAACAGGGGGCTGGGGCGCTTCAGCATGCACGACCTGAATGGGGCATTGGCGGATTTTGATGAAGCCATTAAGCTTGATCCCTCTCAATTTGAGTACTTTTCCAGCAGGGGGGCTGCCCTGGCCGCATTGGAAAAGTATGATGAGGCCGTGGATGATTTCAACGCAGCCGTCAGCCTGAGTCCCGCTGACCTCAATTCGCGGATGAACCTGGCGCTCGCCTACATGTACCTGAAGAAATACCAGGAAGCCCTGGGAGAGTACACCCAAATCATTGATTCTGACCCTTTGAATCATGAAGCCCTTGCCAACAGAGGCGTGGCAAAGCGATACCTGGCTGATGAAGCCGGCGCGTGTGCGGATTGGAGCCGGGCCTCACAAAACGGTTCGGAAAAGGCAAAAGGCTATTTGTTGAAATTTTGTGACTAAGGATGTATTACTTTTCGGCTTTATCCTGATTAAGCAGGTATAAACATGGTAATACATTATGAACTCCTGGAGGCCCTATCCTCTGCTAAGGTTATTGTTTCCCTTCCTGACCGGGATCGTTATTGAAATAGCGTACGGACCGCTTGGTGTTGGGCCGTGGTGGACACTGGCCTTGCTCACATTTTCGACATGCTCCATCCTGATTTTTCCCTCTGTTTTTAAAGCATACCGGCTGCGTTGGATTTCGGGGCTGATGATCAACCTGTTTTTAATGGTTGCAGGCCACCAGATTGCAGCCTCTCACAATCCCTGCAACGACCCTGACTATGCAGGCCGAGAGCCCGATGGATTATTCCTGGCTACGGTCGCTGAGCCACCTTCAATCAGGAAATCTTCCTTTAAAACAATCCTCGATATCAGGTATCGCCGCGAAAAGGATCAATGGATCAGGTGCAAGGGTCAGGCAGCAGGATATCTGAAGATGCGAGACATGGCGCAACAATTGCAATACGGTGATTACATCCTGTTGCATGCCGGTCTTATTGAAATTAAGGATAACTCAAACCCACACTCATTTAATTACGCTCGCTATCTGGGAAACAAGAACATCCATCACCAGGTATTTGCGGAACCAGGGGCATGGAAAATTTTAAAAATTCCACCTGCCGGGATGATCCGCAAGGTGGCATTTCAGCTGCGCGACCGGCTGCTCAATATTTTACGCGACAACCAGGTCAAGGGGAAGGAATTTGCGGTGGCTTCGGCGCTTTTGCTTGGTTATGTTGAGGAGCTGGATGCCGATCTGCGAAAGGATTATGCGGCTACCGGAGCCATGCACATACTCTCTGTTTCAGGGATGCACGTCGGCATCATCTATATTTTCCTGGAGTTCCTTCTGGGATTTCTCAACAGGCGCAAATCGGGACGATTTCTGAAGGCAGTCATTTTAATGGCTTTTATATGGTTTTATGCGATGATTACCGGACTATCGCCCTGTGTGTTCCGGTCGGCTGCCATGCTGAGTTTGCCGATTCTGGCAAAATCACTGAACCGATCACCTGACATGTTTAACGTTATTGCAGCCTCGGTTTTCATCCTGCTGGTCGTAGACCCGTATTTGGTACTGGATGTCGGATTTCAGCTCTCCTATCTGGCCGTTGCCGGAATCATCCTCCTGTATAAGCCCATCTACGATGTATATCTGACTTCGGCCTGGCTTCCTGATAAATTATGGTCGATACTGGCGATCTCCCTCGCCGCACAGATTGCTACCTTGCCAATCACCCTCTATACGTTTCATCAGTTTCCGAATTACTTCATGCTGACCAATCTATTCGTGGTTCCATTGTCAAGTTTGATTATTTATGTGGGAATTTTACTGATGGCTGTCGGGGCCATCCCCATGCTTTCAATGATATGTGCCAAATTGCTCATTGTCCTGGTGTGGCTTTTGAACAGCATCATTCATTTTATTGAACAACTGCCCTGTTCAACACTCAGGGGGATCCATATTTCATCGCTTGAAATGTTTCTGCTCTACCTTATCATTTGTATGGGTTTCCTCTATCTGATGAAGAAGCAGATTTCGTTTTTATACCTGTTCCTTTGTGTTTGCATTGTGTTGAATCTGGTGGTATTGGATTTCAGGTTGCAACGGCTCAGGTCGAACCGGCTGATCGTCTACAATGCCTACCGTGCTGCTTTTTATCAGATCAGCATGCAAGATAAAGCGATCGTTTTCTATGACGGAAGGGCCATGCATGAGTCAGCGTTGCAAAAGATGAATTGGGAGACAGTCAGAGCCGATATGGAGGCGCATGGAATTAAATTTCACCGGGCTTTCTGGTCGGGCAGGAGCAACTGGCCTGTCGGCACGGCCCTGACCATGTTGCCGGTTTATTGTTCAGGAAATTATATCCAGTTTTACGATTACAGGTTGGCCATCCTGAAAAAGACAATTCCCAAGGGGTTGAAGCGTGATTTGCCTGTTGATTTCCTGATACTTTCCGGGAATCCGGCCATCCGGATTGCCGATGCCGTTGCATGCTTTCATCCCCGACAGATCATCATTGATGCGACCAATACCCGGTTTCGAACCATGCAATGGTTGAAGGAGGCATCAATACAACACATAGACTGTCAGGCTGTTACGATGCATGGCGCGTTTGAAAAAGAATTTAGTAAAGATGTTGGTAATTAAATAAAATAGGATTACTTTTGCAGTACAATCTGGATCGGTAGTTCAGCTGGTTAGAATGCCGCCCTGTCACGGCGGAGGTCGCGGGTTCGAGTCCCGTCCGGTCCGCAAAAAACAAATCAAAATACAACAAAACCGCTTAAATTCAATGATTTAGGCGGTTTTTTTTATTCTCCCTCCTCTAAAATTAGCCAAAGAAATTCAAATAAAAGGTGCATCATTCGGTGCATGTAGTTTTGTTTGAAAAATATGCACCGAATCACATACAAATTGTTAATAATTAATCATTTATGTGTGTTTTTTTATTTGGAAAATCCATTCATTTTTCGTAATTTTATAACTAATCGGTGCATAAAACCTTTAACACATGGAAAATTCTATATCTGTACTCTTTTACCTCCGCAAGAGTATTATTCGTAAAAAAACCGAGGCTCCAATTTATATGAGGATAACTGTTAATGGGAGCAGAGTTGATCTCTCAACTCACCAGTTCACGTTAGATGACAAGTGGGATGTTAAACATGGCCAAGTGAAAGGGCCGAAATCCGAAACCCACACTGTCAATAATACCCTGGATAATCTTAGATCGAAGGTCAACAAGATTTTTACGCAGTTAGAAACGATGGGGAAGCCTATAACTGCTGAAATCATCAGGAATACCTTGGAAGGCAAGTCAATAAACCGGCGCTCATTGGTTGAAGCATTCAAATTGTACAATGAGCAACTTAAGCCCAAGGTAGGTCATGGTTATGCAAAAGCCACCCTGGTAAAGTATCAGGTCACCTGTAATAAGGTGGAAGATTTCATAAGGTTTCAGTATAACCGTTCAGACGTTTTTCTCGATGAACTGGATTACCAGTTTACTGTCAATTTTGAGCTTTACTTAAAAACTCATGATTTTAATATTCAAAACACCGTATCCAAGCATGTTACCCTCCTGAAGAAGATTATTAATTATTGCCTGGCAAACAACTGGCTTGAAAAAAATCCCTTCATCAACTTCAAATGTCCATATAAGGACCCGGAACGCCATTTCCTGACCAAAGATGAGCTTGAAACTCTGCAAAGTAAAGCTATGATGATTAACAGGCTGGCAGTAGTCCGGGATATGTATGTCTTTTCATGTTACACCGGTATCCCATTTGCAGATATGGAAAACCTTATCCCTTCCGATGTCAGCATTGGTATCGATGGTGACAAGTGGATTATTTTTAACCGGATAAAAAATGGCAGTCGTTCCCCTGTTCCCTTGTTGCCGGTTCCCCTTAGTATAATAGAGAAATACAAAGATTATCCTGTTAATTCCAGCAAGGGCAAACTATTGCCGATGTATTCCAACCAGCGGGTAAATGGTTACTTGAAGGAAATTGCTACGATTTGCGGCATCGAAAAGACTTTGACGTTCCATACAGCCCGCCACACATTTGCCACCACTGTAACGCTTACAAACGGTGTTCCCATCGAAACCGTGAGCAAGATGCTTGGCCACACCTCAATTAAAACTACCCAAATATATAGCAAGGTGGTAGACGTGAAAATCAGCCATGATATGAAGGTTCTGAAGGAGAAAATAGCCGCCGTGAAAGAGGTAACACCAATGGCTAAAGTGGTTAATCAATAAAGCTTCGTATCTAACTGATTACATGTACATTATGTTGTTAAAACTTCTTAATTGAGTTATTATAGTCTATGCTTTTGAAAGTCAGGTGTTTACCCTCCTAACCCCCTCCGGATGTGCATAACTAATTTTGTATTTGGTGCGTTTTCGTCGTATTTTTGTATATTAAATATGAAACACATTTTTTCTGAATCCACTTAGTGTCTAACTATATAAATACCAGGTAAATGAATGTTGAATTAGTTACGAAATCTGATCTCGAAAATCTCCGTGATTCTCTTATTAAAGAAATGAGATCCATTGTCGGTTTGAAAGCCGATACAAAGAAATATTTGAAGTCCTCCGAAGTCCGGGATATTCTTGGCTGTTCCCCCGGCACACTCCAACACCTCCGTGTAAACGGAACACTTGAATACACCAAAATTGGTGGTACAATTTACTATTCTTCCGATTCTGTAAATGCTGTTTTTGATAGAAACAAGCGTAACGTAGCATAAGCCATCAATCAATACTGGTTATGAAACAATTTATTCCAGCTAACCTGGACATAGATAAGTTATTGGCTTCTAATCCGCCCTCATTTAAGTATCATAGAGATAATTTTGTCCATATACTACACCTGCTTACTGAGATTCCAGCTCGCAACAAAGACCTCCGCCGCGAGGATGGCTTCGTTCCTATCCATGCGCATACGCTGCAAAAGCAGATTCGGGATTATAATTTGTACCTGGAATATTTGGTCAGTACCGGGGTACTTGATATTGACAGCCAGTATATCCCCGGAATAAAATCACGAGAGTACCGGTTTACTGAACAGTACCAGACTGTAAATAAGGTTGAGCAGATTGACAAGTTCACTTTGACCAAGAATATCTCCAAAGGTTTTGAAAGAAATTGGTGCACGGAGAAACAGTATCCATTCTTGTCACGGTTTTTTAATGATGATCTGAAGATTGACCATTCCGGTGCTACTGATTATTTGTTTCAGCTTTATAAGAAGAATTGCTCGGCAGGAGTGGCCAACTCAATCCGGAAATATAATTACAGCATGCTCAGCATCGAAAAGTTAAAAAACCATGAGTTCTTCTTTCATGTTGACAAGACGGTTAATCGGCTTCATACAAATCTTACCGGGTGCAAAAGTCAAATCCGAAATTTTATAACCTACTCTGGAATGGATTTGGTTTCAATCGATTTGAAAAATTCACAACCGTGGATAAGTACTATCCTCTTAGACCCAAAATTTTACGAAAATTGGGGTCGCCCCCCTTATTCTTCATCTTTTATCTCCAATAACTCCTCTTCACTCTTCAAATATAATAATTACACTCCCTTTTTATTTTCTTCTTCTTCTTCTTCTTCACATAATAATTCTCCTATTTCTCTCATTATGATAGTAAAAAATGAGCTAAGCCTTGATACCATTGAGAAAGATGATGTGAAACTGTATAAATCAAAAGTGCTGGATGGAACCCTGTATGATTACTTCTCACAAGAGATTTTTAACAGGCACGGGATGAAATTTAAAGATCGGAAAGCAGTGAAAGCAGTTATTTTTACCGTCCTATTTTCTGACAACAGGTTTATCGGCCAGAAGGAAGCCTACTCCAAAAGATTGTTCAGGGAAATCTTCCCGAATGTGTATGAGATTTTTAAAATTATAAAAAGGTCCAATGCCAGTGATCTTCCGGTTCTTTTACAAAGAATGGAATCATCCCTGATCCTTAACCATATTGCATACCGGATCAGTAAAGAACAATCAGGGTTGCCAATTTTTACAATACATGATTCGGTGGTATTCCCTGTTGGCTACGAGAGTTATGTCACTCAGGTAATAAAAGAAGAATCAATGAGATGCCTTGGTTCAAATCCGACTCTTGCAGTTGAGCCTTGGTCTCCGTCAAGTTTAAAACTAACCGCATAGTAATATTCAAAAACAAGCATATGAATTTACCAAATCTTATTCTCAACCGCCCCCTGGTCTTTTTTGATACGGAAACCACAGGGGTGAATATTACCAAAGACCGGATAATTGAACTGTGTGCTATCAAGGTTTACCCGGACAAGTCACAGGATATGTTTCTGCAAAGGTTCAATCCTGGAATACCTATACCCCCGGAAGCAACAGCTATACATGGTATCACTGATGAAATGGTAACCAATGCACCACGCTTTGTAGCAAAGGTCAATGAAATAGTTGATTTCTTTTCCGGGTGTGATCTTGCAGGTTACAATCTGATTAGGTTTGATATACCATTACTTGTAGAAGAACTCCTTAGAAACGGTGTTACCACGATCCCTTTCGATGGAGCCAGGTTTATTGACTGCTTGGCTATATGGCGTAAAATGGAACCAAGGACACTATCTGATGCCGTAAAATATTATACTGGTGAAGTTCATAACGATGCTCATGCAGCAAAAGGTGATGTTGAAGCAACAATGAAGGTTTTGAGTGGCCAGCTGGCAAAGTATCCTGATTTGCTACCTGACCTTACCACACTCCACGATTTAGTTCAGGAGGGTAACACAGTTATTGATTATGCCGGAAAATTTGCCAGGGATTCTGATGGAGATATAATTTTTACATTCAGTAATAACATTGGCAAGAAGGTTAAAGTCAACCTTGGAATGTTGGATTGGATGCTCACACGGGATTTTACAGCTCAGACAAAGCATATTGCCATGCAGATATTGGATGGGGAGTTGAGATAGGATTATATAGAGCCTAAAATGTATATTTTCTTTTGAATAAAAATGGTATTCAAACAATTTTCATCCATCCAAACCGCAAAACATGTACCAATAAAAATTAACTTTGCAATAAGATGACAAATCAAAACATGGAAATTACGACAGACATATATCTTGGTGACAGTAAAAAGGAACTTAAAAAACTTCTTGACAATTCTGTTGACCTCATTGTAACTTCCCCACCTTACGCAGACCAACGTAAAAGCACATATGGAGGCATTCATCCGGATAAATATGTTGAATGGTTTTTGCCAATATCCGAGCAACTATTTAGAGTTCTTAAACCTACAGGGACTTTTGTTCTAAACATAAAAGAAAAAGTTGTTGAAGGTGAACGGAGCACATATGTAATGGGTCTTATCATTGCAATGCGTAAACAAGGATGGCTATGGACAGAGGAGTTTATATGGCACAAGAAAAATTCTTATCCTGGAAAGTGGCCTAACCGTTTTCGTGATTCTTGGGAAAGACTATTACAATTCAATAAGGATAAGCACTTCAATATGTATCAAGAGGAAGTGATGGTTCCAATGGGTGAATGGGCTAAAACACGTTTAAAGAAACTTTCTGACACAGACAAGGTTCGAGATAACTCAAAAGTTGGAAGCGGTTTTGGTAAAAATATTTCAAATTGGATAGACAGAGACAAAGCATATCCAACAAATGTTTTGCATTTGGCAACAGAGTGCAATAATAAAAATCATAGTGCGGCATTCCCTGAAGAATTGCCAGAATGGTTTATTAAACTATTTACTAAAGAAAATGACATTGTCCTTGATCCCTTTATGGGTTCGGGAACTACCTTATCTGTTGCCAGTAGAATGAAAAGAAATTCAATTGGAATTGAAATAGTTCCTGAGTACTATCAAATGGTAAAAAATCAATTAAACCCGGTAGAATTATATCTATTGGAACCTGGAGCAAAATATGAAAAAACTGAACCTAAAAGACGTATTGCAATACGTTGAGAAAAATATCGGGAAATTTCACGAAAAGCGTATTCAAAGCCTTGACGATTTAAAACTTATAAAAGTTCTTAAACGCAAAAACCCATATTTATTTAAAGCCAAATATGTATTGACTGCTGACCAAATTGTTCGTGGCATTGTGGATGCTCACATATCTTCAAATGAGGAAACTATTTTTGGCGACTGGTTGGAAGGGCTTGCAATTTTTATAAATGGCAAAGTATATGGTGGTCGTAAATCAGGCATTACAAATATTGATCTTGAATTTGACAACAACGGAATACGAAACGTTGTAACAATAAAGTCAGGCCCAAATTGGGGCAATAGTTCTCAAATTAAAAAAATGGTTGCGGACTTTAAAACAGCAAAAAGGACTTTAAGAACGAGCAATTCACTACTTAATATTGTAGCTGTCAACGGCTGCTGTTATGGCAGAGACAATAAATCCGACAAAGGTGATTATTACAAATATTGTGGGCAAAATTTTTGGACATTTATTTCTGGCGATCCCAACCTTTATACCGAATTAATTGAGCCACTTGGGCATAAAGCGAAAGAACGAAATGATGATTTTATGAAATCTTATTCGCAAATGATAAATAAATTCACCAAAGAATTTACGACTGACTTTTGCGATAAAAACGGAGCAATTGACTGGGACAAACTAATAAAACTTAACTCAGCAATTGTAGAACCCAAGTCGAATAAACTAAAAGAACGAAAGCCTAAAGCAACTACTACAACTTAATGATCGTTTTTTCTATCAAATCTGGTCATGGAAAATAGCTTGTAAAAAAGAAACCACTTCACTTTTCTCAGTTCGAGTGGTTTTTTAAAAGTTTCCCCTTCGCAACCGTTAATCCTTCAGTCATTCAAAGCTCCACCGCTGCTTCATTCCTTCAGTCTTAACCGTTGCTCGGAGATAGGTTTGAACTTTAGCCAGTCTGCTTGGTTTCCCTCATTACGCTCTCATCCTTCGAGCTTATGAAGCAAACCATATCTCCCGGTTAGTTTCCTTGCTCCCCGCCCACCCACCCTCAGCAGCTTGAGCTGCTGGCTTCTGGCAAAAGCCAGGTGTTCCAGGTCGCCAAAATTCTTTTACCCTCAGTAGGACGAGTCGTCGGGTAACCAAAGCGGGTCGCCCCGCTCCAGTCCCCTAAGAACCGTACTTGCGACTTTCACCGCATACGGCTCAAGCTCTCTAAATGCAAAATCAATTACACGGCAATATTCAACCGTTTCGGGATGTTACGCTTGGTGAGGTAACTGTATATTCCGGCGCATAGTGACCCCTCATTCCGGAGCAAGGTGACCCCCCATTCCGGCCATAGTGACCCCCCTCTTTTTTGAGTTGTGCCTATTTTCTCTCTGTATTTTATAAGAGATAGAATATGAGCGTATTAATCATGTGTCGTACTACGATTCTCAGACGCACACAGGGTAATGCCATTCCGGCATAGTGACCCCTGCGTTATGATTCCTTACGCTGCCATTCCGGCATAGTGACCCCCTGAGGACAATTTGGGTTTATCTGATGGATTTGTATCTTCAGACAAACTCAAAAGACAAACTCGATGGCTGGAAAACGGATACCTATGGGCTCATTAAAGCAAATATTATTATTACGGAACCTGGGGACAGGTAAAAAAGCAATCGCACGACAAACCGGTGTGTCGAAGGTCGCAATCAACGAATATCTGGATGTGATCACACGCAAAGGGTATGTTTTACAAGATCTTATCCAACTGGAGGAGCCGGTATTAGAGGGTCTTTTTTTCAATGCAAAGGAGATCGAAGAAGTTGCGAGGTATAACCTGTTAAAAGAGCTATTTCCCTCATTTGCAGAGGACTTGCTGGAAGTTGGGGTCAACCGTATGTTCTTATGGCAGGAGTATAAACTAACGCACCCCGAGGGGTATGGTTACTCTCAGTTTTGTTATCATTATCAACAGTGGGCTACTGCAAATAAAACAACCCTGCATATTGAACATAGGACTGGAGATAAAGTTTACATTGACTTTGCAGGCAAAAAAATGTCTATTGTTTTCCCCCTGACCGGCGAAGTGAGGGAGGTGGAAACGTTTGTGGCAACGCTTGGCTTTAGCGGGCTTACCTACGTAGAGTTTTGTGAAAGCCAGACCAAGGAAGATTTTATCCATTGCGTTGAAAACGCCCTTCATTACTTTGGCGGTGTTCCGCTTGCCTGTGTTCCGGATAATCTCAAGTCTGGAGTTACCAAAGCATGCCGGTACTCACCGCATCTTGCCAAGGACTTTGAGGATATGGCCAGCCATTATAACCTTGCCATTGTCCCCGCCCGCAGCAGAAAACCCAGAGACAAAGC
>CAJAUM010000070.1 GCA_903945175.1 uncultured Bacteroidales bacterium
CAAGCCAATCACCGGGATAAAACAGAAACGCAGGATCTTTAGTCATTTTTCAATAATTTGAATCGAGTTAAAAAATTCTTCAGCACTGGTCAACGATTCGGAACAATCAGAAACATTTTCCGATTATTTTCTGTTGGATTGTTACTCCTGTTCTTTTTGGAATTGACGGTACAATTGGCCGGTAGTATAATAATCTGTCGCCTTATGTTTGTGACTTACGGTATTGTACCAGGTTGATTGCTGGAATTGCCGCCATCCAAATGAATCGAGCCATTCGGAAAAGGCCGTGGCTTCTTGTTTGGTGAATTCCTCCATTTCCACAGGGGTTACAACATATTCGCCGGTGAAACCATTGAAATTTTCAAGTTCATGTTTGCCTTTGCTGATTAGATATTCTTTTGCTGACATGGTTTTTGGATTTTATTCCGGGTTAGAAGCCCTGGATATTTCACCAAGCATTAAATTGCTATTATCCCATTCATTAAAGCGTGGAACAAGGAAGTTGCTGATGAAAAATTGGCCAATAGGAATATGACTGTAGAATAATAGAAAAACCCTGTGGCCTGAAAGATTTGCCGCAGCAATGGTTTCTTTTGAGGTGAAAATATTGATGCCGGCTTTCGCTGGAAAGGACTTTGAGTGTCATCAGAAACCGGGTTCTTTAGGTGAAGCTTCATTTTTCCACTCACGTTTGTTTTCCGGTTTGTCAGGGATCGGTATGCAAACTTCTTTCACCTCTTCTGCAACCTGAAAAAGTTCATCATCTGGAATGTCAATGACGCTGCCCTGATTTGCGACTGCATCAATTTCAGCTTTCGCCCTGCCAATACGG
Organism: uncultured Bacteroidales bacterium; assembly: GCA_903945175.1. Classification (GTDB taxonomy): domain Bacteria; phylum Bacteroidota; class Bacteroidia; order Bacteroidales; family FEN-979; genus CAIVAT01. The sequence goes on from CAJAUM010000070.1 coordinate 833, forward strand.
CCATCCTCGCCCGGCTCCATGAGCACTGAATCATCGCTGGCTGCTATGAGTAGTTTACATGCCCGGTTGATGACGGTTTTCTTGGCCATTTCGCCAGGAAAGTTGTTATGTGCCGGACTTTTGCCTTTGGTTGGGCCCTGTTCCCAGGATTTTTGAATCTGGGCCATGGTCATGATTTCGGTGTTGACGCAGCCATCGTCGAAGGCCACCACGGCATAGGCACCTATGATTTTGGCATCATCGAGGTTTTCCATCCGCTGCGCATGAACGGTGATCTTCTTCATGCCCGTGGTTGTATCGATAGCATATTCAAACACATCGCCTTTGTAGATCACTCCGGCATAGATGTTCTTCATCGCGCTGTATCTGCGTGCCAGGGCAATGCTGCCTGCATACTCTCGCTGCATCGTCAGTTTATCACCATACACGATGAAGCTGCACTGGCGCTTGGAGGGATTCAGTCCCTGCACGACCATATTAAACAGGGAGTTTGCGATTGAATCGGTTGTGCAAGCCTTTAAGACCGGCAGGTTGGACCTGTCTTTCAGATCCTGCAGGATGAGCCAGGCTGAACGGAGTGCATTTTCGGCGCTGTAGTCGGGCGGAAGCGCAATGCCACCTATTTCTTTGAGGCTGTTGACTTTGGTCAGCACCTTTTCGACCATGGGGAGTTCGAACTTTTTTACTGTTGTTTCTGTTGTCATAAGTTATTGATTGAATGGTTGAATGATTGATTAAGTGAGTGATTGAGCGAATCTATCAAACAGATGGGCCTGATGTTACGCGTTGCCATTTGAGAACGGCATGGGATAAGGGCCCTCACAGGTCATCGCCGGGATGTTTTCCGTGATGTTTCAGCATATAATTCTGCATAGGTCTTCTTTCGGCCAGAATTTAGCCAAGCATCGATCTCGCTTTTGAGGAAAAATAATTTCTTTGATTTTTTATTTACCGGTATGGCTGATTTTGCAACCCATGAATAAACGGTAAATTTTACAGGGTGATCAGGCAGGTAGTCGCAAAGTTCATCAATATTCATCCACCTGTCTGGCTGTGGTTGAGGTGGTTGTGGTACCTGTACTTTAAGGTTAACAAGCAATGTTTCGATATTGCTTAACCTGGCATTAATTGATTCAAAGGGATTGTCCATATGGCTACATGTTAAAATTCATGTAGCAAATGTACAGCGGTTTATCTGTTTAAGGTACTGATATTCAGTTGTTTAAAGTTGTCGACAACAATAAACAACTTTGGCAACTTTGGCAACTTGTATTATATTGAATTATAGATATTTACAATTATACCTCTATAGTACTGCAATTCATTATTATAAAGTTTCAAGTGGCGCATTGGCCTATTTATAGACTCATCACTGTTTATATCCCAGCCAAAAAACTGCCTCAAACTATTATACAAGGCTTTGCGCTTCCTGTCAATAATGCAAATGTGCCCTTCGGCCTCTATTGCTTTCAGTAATATTCCCAGTTCCTTACCGCCAATTCCCGGAAATTCCTTTTTCAATTTATCGGCAAATGGCTTCCTTTTGGATTTTTTAAGGATAAAAAGGTGATCAGTGAAAGGTTTGCCCGTTTTTGGTTCCCGTTGATCAGGCGTTTGTTGCATCTGTTGCGTCTGTTGCGAGGCCTCATTTAAATTATGTGTTTTACCTGGTTTTAGCTGGTCCAAACCCTGCTGCTGCATCCAGGTCTTAATGGTTCCTTTTACGTCTATTAATTTGTAGTAATTGTTGGAATAATTTTGGATTCCGAACTGACCGACTGGATTTAATTTTTGGGCTTTAAAAAATTCCTCCATTTCAATTCCGATTTGTTGTTCAAGGTATTCCAACATCCGGTTAACTTTCCTGATCGTGAACCTGTGGCGATATTCATCAAGAAATGATGGCAGACTGTAAATCGCATTGATGCAAAATAAATCATCCTCTATTTGCTTCATAGATCAAGTTTTATCCGGTTAGCCGCTTCGCGTTTCGACTTATCAATTACTTTGGCATAAATTTGTGTGGTGCTCAGATTGCGATGTCCTAACATTTTTGATATGGTATAAATGTCGGTTCCATTGGTCAGCTGCAGGGTAGCGAATGTGTGCCGGAAACAATGGAAGGATATGTTTTTAGTTATACCGGCGGCCTTGGTCCATTGAGATACCCGATAGTTATTTTTTGAACTGTTTTGCAGATTTTCAAATGGTTTGTTCTGTGGTTCTGTACGTTTGCCAAGAAAGGTTGCCGCCTGCTCCGATATTGGCAATGATTCAACGCCGCCGGTTTTTTGCTGGGTAAAATTAATCGAATAGTTTCCATTGGCACACTCGACTTCCTGAAAGGTGAGTTTTTTGATGTCGCAACAGCGCAAGCCAGTAAGAGCAGAAAACAAAGCAGCCCGCTTTAACACCGGGTCATTACAAGGTGTACCCGCCAACTGGTTTAGCTCATCCATGGTAAGATAGTTGCGTCTTGTTTCGTTTTTTGAGATGGTGGCAAGTTTGGGATTTAAGAAGGTAGGCAGATAGCCGTCATTATATGCTCGTTTCAATACAAATTTAAACTTATCGAAATATTCCCAAGCAGTATTTTTACTTAACGGCTTCTTGGTTCTCTTGACTATGGCTGATAAAAGATATTGCCGGAAATCATTGCAGAATTTTTCGGTAATGTCGGAAAATTTCATGTCCTGACCGGCGAAGTTTTGAAGGTGCATTGAAAATGAGACCCATATGTTATGGTCGGCCTTACGTCTGCTTACTTCCTTGTTGAAGTAATCAGTAAACGATAATTCTCCGATTTCTTTTTGTTTTAGTTGGTCGCGTTCAACATTGGTGTAAATTTCCGGCTTATTAAGATCATTGTATCGTTGAAAACGTTTCATTTCGGCCATTTTCAACGTTTCAATATTTTCATTACGCTCAAGCGGCGTATGAGGTTTATCGTAAAGATATAGTTTTAAAAATTCCCGACGTGTTGGTTTGCCTGTTTTAGGGTTTGGGATAGCAGGATAAAAATCGAGGTATAAGGTATGACGATCTTTGCTTATCTTTGTCCGGAGCAATTTAACTTTTATCACTGATTATATCGTTTTGACGTACAAATGTAATACAAAAGTAGTCATAATAACACTTAATAACGTCATAATAAAAAAATATTTATTATGACATTAAACGAAAATGTATCTTAAAACTATTGATAACAGTATGAATTGTACAAAATGATAGTAATTTGCTAATTATTATCGACAATCGTAAATCGTAAATCGTTTATAATGCGCTTATTTATAATTTTAACTCTTTTTCTGTTCACCGGAGTCGCAGGGTTTGCCCAGGAGATACTGACGGGGTTACAAGTAAATCCCATGGTGAAAGCCAAAGCAATGGAGTTGACCCGGATTAGATCCGGCATGGTTGACAATCAAATGCAGGGGAATGACTACTTAAATGCCGTTTCAGATACAATCCCCATTCCCATGCCGTTTTTTGATGATTTTTCTGCGAATGGGGTCTTTCCATCCTCCCTGCGCTGGATTGATCATTTTGCATTTGAAAACGATGACCTTCCTGTATTTCCGATCAATATTGGCGCCATGACGCTTGATGCGATCAACGACTCCGGGAACATGTATCCTGAAGCCGTGCCTGGTCCATCGGCCTTCATTGCCGATCATCTCACCTCACGTTATATCAGGCTTGATTCCACCTTTGCCCCTATTCCCAGAACACTAACTCCTGCCGATTCCGTCTATCTTAGTTTTTTCTATCAACCCCAGGGCCGGGGAAGGCCTCCTCAAAAGGCCGATTCACTGATTTTACAATTCCTGGCCGTTCCTGCGCATGACAGCCTTATCCCCGGGGGATCTATTCGGGTTCCCGATTCATGGGCAAAAGTCTGGTTTGCCAATGGAATGGCGCTCGATTCCTTTTATTTAAGAACAAATAAATGGTTTGTACAGGTTATGATTCCTGTTACCGACCCCCGCTATTTCACGAATAAATTCCGTTTTCGCTTTTTTAACTATGTAAGCCTGGCAAGTGAGGCGGAGCCAAGCTGGCAAAGCAATACCGACCAATGGAATATTGACAATGTATATCTCAACTCGGGACGTACACAAAACGATACCCTCTATCCGGAGCTTCGATTCATCTATCGGCCTCCATCTTTGTTAAAAAGGTATGAATCCATGCCATATCCGCAATACAGCGATGATCCGACCAATGAGATGCGCGACACCCTCGATATCCTGATGAGTAACCGGGATGTCATCGACCACATGTCCTCCTACAATTATTTTGTGACCGAACCCGATGGCAGTTTTTCGAAATCCTACAGTGGGGGGAATTACGACATTCAACCCTATTCGGTAACTCCTTACGTAACCTGGCAGAAATTTGCTCATCCCGAAGTGCCTTTTTTAATTCCGATAAATCAGACCGACAGCGCCACCTTTCTGGTGAAGCATGTGGTGAGGGATATAACCCCTGGATCTGTGATTGGCGACACGATGGTATCCTATCAGAAGTTGTATAATTATTTCGCCTATGATGATGGAACACCTGAGGCCAGTTACGGACTAACACCTGCCGGGTCGCAACTAGCCTATCGGTTCAGACTAAATAAATCGCCCGATACACTTCGCGCTGTCAGGATGTATTTTAATAAGACGCTTGGCTATGTAAGTCAGCAGTTTTTCTATTTATGTATCTGGAATGACAATTCCGGAAAACCCGGCGACACCATTTATTCAGACCTGGTATTTCCAAGGTATGCTGATAGTCTGAACAAGTTTGTTACCTATCACATTTATCCGCCACTTCGAATCACCGGGACCTTTTACGTGGGCTGGGTTCAAACCACCGGAGATAATTTATCCATCGGTTTCGATCGTTACAACAATAGCCAGAACGAAATTTTCTATAACTCAACCGGTGTGTGGAATAATTCGGCCTTTACCGGATCGTTGATGATCAGGCCTGTTGTTGGAAAGCCCATTCCACTTGGGATTGGAGATATCGCGCCCAGGGAATTGAAAATTACGCTCTTTCCAAATCCTTGTCCGCAAAGCGTTATCCATCTGCGTATACCGGATAACCTTCAAAATACCTTTGTTTCAGAATCAGCTACCCTCACTGTTTCAGATATTGTTGGCCGTGTCAGGATGACAACCACCTTCAGGAATGAAATAGATGTTGCCGCCTTGCGCAGTGGAATCTATTTCCTTGAACTTAAAGACCGGTCGGGAATCCGCCTTGGCACAGCAAAATTTATTATTTCACGGTAAGTATCCATATACCTGTGCACTATTTTGGCAGCACATTTAAACCCTGATAATACGAATACACCAAAGGAACAAAACGGCCATTGTGGCGAGGTGCCTGGGCTCATCGAAAAAGATGAAATCCGGGAGGAATCAAATGATTTATTTGAACATTTCAGGTTTGTCGTCGACCGGAAACAGAGCCCGTTGCGGATTGACAAGTACCTCATGGCTAAGATTGAACATGCATCCAGAAACAGGATACAGAATTCGGCCCGTGCAGGGAATATACTGGTGAATGGGGTGGTGATCAAATCCAACTACAAAATAAAGCCACGAGATGTTATTTCCATCGTGCTTGCTTATCCGCCCCGCGATACGGAAGTTTATCCGGAAAACATCCCTATAAATGTTGTATATGAAGATGATGACATCATCGTTGTAAACAAGGCGCCGGGGATGGTTGTACATCCCGGGCACGGTAACTTTAGCGGGACACTTCAAAATGCGCTGTTGTTTCATTTACAGGAAAACAAACCTGGGGATCCGGATTCAAAACCATTCCTGGTTCACCGGATCGATAAAGATACAAGCGGGATCATGCTGATTGCTAAAAATGAAATGGCACAGACCAAGATAGCAAAACAGTTTTTCGACCACACCATCGATCGTGCCTATGTTGCCCTTGTTTGGGGAAATATCGACCATGATGAAGGCACCGTTGATGCACCTATTGGGCGTGATATCCGGAACCGCCTTGTTCAGGCCGTAATCGATGATCCGGAAAAGGGCCGTCATGCTGTAACACATTACCATGTACTCGAGCGGTTTGGTTATGTAACCCTCGTGGAATGCAGACTTGAAACAGGCCGGACACATCAGATCCGTGTTCATTTCAAGCACATCGGACATCCCTTGTTCAATGATGAAAGCTATGGCGGCGCTGAAATCCTGAAAGGCACAACCTTTACCAAATACAAACAATTTGTACAAAACTGTTTTAAAATATTGCCCCGGCAGGCATTGCATGCCAAGTCACTTGGTTTTATTCACCCATCAACCAGGCAGTTCATTCATTTCGATTCTGACCATCCTGATGACCTGCAATCGGTAATTGAAAAATGGCGGCAATATTGCAGTTATAAAAATCTGGATGAATCATCAATACCGGAATTATGAAAACACTGATCCGTTATCTTGCATCCATCTACTTTTGGTTAGAACTCTATCTGGTATCTGCCGCCATGTTCCCCTTTATGACCCTGGTGTTTTTGCTGACTTTTCCATTTGATAAACGCCTCTATATTTTACATAAGTGCACTTGTATTTGGGCATTTACCGTACTGAATATCAATCCCATGTGGAGGATAAAAGTGACAGGTCGTGAAAAAATAGATCCCAAACAGACCTATGTGATGGTATCAAATCACCAGTCGGGGGCAGACATCATTGTACTTTTCCTGCTTTGGGCTCATTTTAAATGGGTTGCCAAGACATCCCTCTTTTATTACCCATTTATCGGCTGGACCATGTGGCTAAACCGTTACATCGCACTCGACCGCGTTAAGGGAAGCAGCATGCGTAAGATGATTTCTGATGCAGCGCGAACCATCGAAGCAGGAAACTCCGTGATGATTTTTCCTGAGGGAACACGCTCAAAAGATGGAAAAATCCAGCATTTTAAAACCGGAGCGTTCCACATTGCCCTCAGCAACAAGACACCCATTCTGCCCATCGCCATCAAAGGCACATCAAAGGCGATCCGCAAGGGTGGATTTATTGTCAATAAGAATTTCGAAATCCAGGCCAAGGTGCTCGACCCTATTTCCTACGAATCATTTAAGGATCTTGATTCAAAGCAGGTTGCGAATAAAGTGCATGAAATTCTCAGGAGAGAACTTTTAGCATAGTCATGCTTTCATCTCCTGATAATAGGAGTCCCGCTCAACGGGTGTTCGTTTTCCCTCCGTAATCATTGCAATCATTTGCGAAACAGTCATGGCCGGATTTTGATCCTCTGCTCCGGCCAGGGAATATATTTGGGTAGAATCATTGATGGTACCATCCATGTCATCAACGCCAAACGACATCGAAATTTGCGCCAGTTTCCGGCCAACAGCCGGCCAGTATGCTTTCAAATGGGGAAAGTTGTCAAGGTAAATCCGTGCGACTGCATACATTTTCATATCTTCCACTACTGAAACTTCAGCAATATCGGACATTTCATTGTTTCTGTTTCGAAATTTCAACGGGATGAATGCATTGAAACCTCCCGTCCGGTCCTGAAGCTGCCGCAGGCGCTCCAGGTGATCGATACGGTGAAGGTAGGTTTCAAGATGACCGTAAAGCATCGTTGCATTGGATGGAATACCAATACGATGCGCTATTTCATGAATTTCAAGCCATCTATTGGAGGATGATTTCATGCCACAGATGTTTTCGCGGATGGTCTCGTCAAAGATTTCAGCTCCTCCGCCAGGAATTGAACCGAGCCCGCACGATTTCAGATATTCCAATCCCTCGCTGATTTTCATTGCAGATTTTTCAATCATATAATCTAATTCAACAGCTGAATAGGCCTTCACATGCAGCCCGGGGCGGAGAGCCTTAATTTTTCTGAGCAGGTCGCCATAATAATAAATGTCGCGGTCGGGATGAACGGCCCCTGTTATATGCAATTCCAAAACGGTGTCATCCTGCAACTTGACCTTTTCAAGTATCTCATCTACACTAAGTTCCCATTTATTCGGGCTAAAATGATGCGAATAGGAGCAGAATTTGCACTTGTTGACACAGATATTGGTGGGTTCGATGTGAAAATTACGGATATAATAGGCGTTGGTCCCGTTATTTCTGGTTCTGACCATATCGGCCAGGAGTCCAAGGAGCCCCAGTTCAGCCTGCTCAAAAAGCGCTATCCCATCATCCGGAGAAATTCGCTCCCCAACAGATACTTTTCGGGCGATCTCCTTCAGAACATTTGGCTTGTCAATATAGTGCAGAATTTTCTTATCACTGGTTCCGGTAGTCATGAATTATTGTTTAACGATTTTTCGCATCACCCTCCGCTCGCCATCGCCGATGCTGATCAGATACATTCCTCTGGTCAATCCTGCCATGTCAATATGGCTTTCGCGGTTCTGTAGTGCATTTAATTCCATGGTCAGCAGGGCGCGGCCCCAAAGATCATAAAGGACAACCTGAACATTTCCATCCTTTCCCAGGGTGTTCCTGATATGCAACTGATCGAAAACGGGATTCGGATAGAGGGTGATCCGATCCTGCATTTCCTGTTCATCAACTGAAAGTGCCCAGCCATTTAATGCCATGACGCCTGATTTGATCGGATCAAGCCATGGTTCAAGTTGTTTTGTGGGTTCTGAGCCGTTTTGATTCCAATGAAAGGAAAACATTCCATAATAATCGGGTAATCCGAGTGCGACTGAATCGCAGGAGGAGTCTCCACCGGTCAGGGTGCCGACCAATCTTCTTCCCGTGTCAAAAATCGGGGAACCTGACGATCCGCCTTCTGTTGTTCCATATCCGTGGGTGGTGGCTGACCAGTAAACTTTCCAGTGTGCCTGATCCGGATTCCCGGGATAGTTTGATCGCTGCAGTGGCGCTGTATAGGTCGAAATTTTTTTGATATCTCCCTGTGGGTGATGGATACTTACACCTGATGAACTCGGCGTTTCATCGCGACTCCATCCATTGAAATACACATTGTATGAATCGGGAATGGTAGAATTCAGCAGCACCATATAAAAATCGGAACCGGTATATCCGTTGCCTCCGCTGCGTGATACGAGGGTGGCGCCGGTAATGGATTTCAAAGAGGGTTCAGCGGTGGGATTCGGACAGTCGGAGCTCTCATAGTTAAAATAAAAGATCCACTTGCTGAGATCCGTTTCCGTGGCTGAACCGCCGCAATGATCGGCCGTAAGAATGTAGGGCTTCCCGTCATTCAGGGTATTGTTCACCAGTGAACCGGTACACCATGAAATGGAGGTTCCCTTCTTTACCTCAATCCGGGCAACGCCCCGTTTTTGGGTAGCCCATTGGGCGCCTTCGCTACAGTTGACATTGACCATGCATTTGCCCGCTGAGCCAAATCCGGTTTTAAGAGATGTGTATTCCGCAACCCCCCGGTAAGCATAGGCCACTTCGGAAATATGAATTAAGGGAGGTTCCAATCCGTCGGGGGTGTTGTATTCAAGCGTAAGCTGATCGCCGTATATCAACCCGGTGGCAAAGGTGAACAGGCTATTGTTGTTCAATGAGGTAAATGCACCAAGCCATTGTGTCCGGTTTGGATTGTACACAAAGAGTTTTCCCCCTTCAGGAATTTGAAACTGATCAAAATACAGGGTTATTGCAAGCGCCCCGGGCGATGTCAAACTCAGCCGCCAGATATTTGTTCCATCCTTTGCTCTTTCCCATAATCCGGAAGAATCAATACCGAGACTGACCGGCAGGTTAACGGCAAAGCGGTATGGAAGCGGGTTTTGTTCATCTTCACGCGCCAGAACATCCATTTCAGGCGGGGTCAATGTCACTATATCCCGTTCCACTGGGGGCATGGAGAGTGCAAAACTTCGCGGAATGCCACCCTGGCTTAATTGGGCTGAAACTTTGTTGGGGAACAAGGCCGCATGACAGAAAAACAAAATCAGTATAAAACGAAAGCCTTGGTTCATCCCTGTTGGTTGGTTAATTGATTATTGAAACTTTGCAGGTCAACTCCGCTGTGCCGTTACCCATTCTCAGGATATACATCCCGGGAGCCACGTCGCGTATATCCAGTGTTACTGCATCAGACATTAAAACCCTATCCCATACCCTGATCTCTCTCCCCAGGGCATTGATCAACCCGATTCGCCAGGTCTGCCCCCTTGACTGCCCATATTTCAGGGTTAACTGATCTTTGGTTGGATTCGGAAAAACGGAAGGATGTTCCATCCGCTTCACTTCACCAATACCCACCGTGGATTCGATTAAAATATCATCGAGCATGAAGATAAACCCATTGTCGGTAATACACTGGATGCCAATGTAGACCTCCCTGTTGGTATACGCTGACAGGTCGTAACTGCGCTTTGTCCAGTCATTGGGAGCGCTATCAGCCACTGCATTCACAGGAATAAAGCTGGACGGTTTCAGATCAGTCACAGAAACTGCCACATGGTATTTCTCATAGCCATAAAACGGATTATAGGTTTGTACCCAAAATTCGATGCGTGGATTGACACCAAGGCTCATCCTGGGTGTTATAAACCATTTATTATTTGGATTATACGGGGGTGGGGATGAAAAGCTACACCCAAGTTTCTGCCCCGATCGCGGCAGCAGGCTGGTCATGGGCGGCGTGGTGGTTGAAGGGTTAAAGCATATGTAAGCCATCGGCTCATTGGTGTGGGGGAATATGTATGGGAGGCCGCTTGGCTGGTCAATTCCATAGGTATTTCCACCCTTCACATCCATGGTCGTCCAGGGCCTAAAATCGAGCGTAAAGTCGGTAAGTGATTCAAAATCCATGGAGAGTGAAGAGGGGAAATCGGTCACGGTAAGGTACCCATCCTTTGTAATTGAATCTGATGATGTTCCATTGCCGGCCTTCAGTTTAACAGGGTATTTGCCGGGAGCTGAATATTTGATCCCGGAGGGATTTTGCAGTGCAGAAAATGCCGGTGTGGCCCCGGTGAACGTCCAGCTCCATGAGGTAGGGATTCCCGCAGATTGATCAGAAAAACTTACAGCCTCCCCTATTTTTACTGCGGTTTTATCTGAAGAAAAATCGGCTACAACCGTCAATGATCCTTCTGCCTTCAGCTCCAGATCATCAATCATCATCAAAAAGTGATCGTTGGAAACGCAATGTATGGCTACAAAAATTTTCTGATTGTTAAAATTATTCAGGTTGAAGCTCTTTTTTACCCAGGCGGTTGTAGTATGCAACGTGTCTGTCCCGCTTATGGAGGTAAAACTTCCGGGATTGTTATCCGTGGTTGAAACAGCCACCTGGTAATCATCAACCTTGTAAGTGTCGTTGTACGATTTTATCCAGAAGGAAAAGCTGCCATTCATTCCCAGCTGAACCTGCGGGGAGATGAACCAGTCATCATTCCGAGGCGGGTTAGAGGAAAAGCAGGCTCCGAAACGGTTTCCCGAATGCGCTTGTATGGCTTGGTCAGTAGCCATAGAAGGAGTAACCAGCGCCGGGTTAAAACAGAGGAATGCCATTGGCTCCTCCTGATGAGGGAACGCATGGCTCAAAATACCATAGGTGTCATGCTTATCAACATCGTTTACCGTCCACTCATTGAAGGCAAGCGAGAAGTCAGGGAGATTTTCAAAGTCCATGACATAGTTCGTAAGCACCGGCCTTACAAGGGTATCCCCTGTTGCAGAAACCCCGCTTTTTAGGGCAAGCAATTGAAATACAAGCAGCAACTGCGAGATCAATAAAAATAGTCTCAACTTCATGGGCAAGACAAACCGTTAAGTACGCTTGTTTGGTAATTCCAGTCCATAGTTTTTAAGCCGGTCTTCCCGCCGCAGCAGAAAACCAAGAAAAATAGCGGCCACACCCAGGCTGGAAAAGACAAGCATGGGAACGGTATAGTCATAAACTGCCGTCGTATCCCCATTCTGAATGGCTTCGGCAACACCCGGGTTGACCATTTCAATGATGACCCCGATCAGCCAGGGGAAGAACATCAGTCCAATGTTCTGAATCCAGAACACAAGTGCATAGGCTGATCCGAGATACCGCTCCTCCACAATTTTAGGAACCGAAGGCCACATGGAGGCAGGAACAAGGGAGAAGGCGATACCCAGCACGATGATGGCAATGATGGCCAGGGCCATGCTGTTGGGCAGAAATGCAAATGAAAGATGGGCCAGGGTAAGCAATACCGCGCCAAAAATCATAATGGTGGCTCCTTTCCCTTTTTTGTCAAGGAAATACCCGATGATGGGTGTAAGCAGAATGGTGCCGATGGGAAGGAGGCCGGAGATTTTACCGGCAATATGTGCATCAACGCCCAACTTCGACTGCATCATATGTACTGCATATTTCAGGAAAGGGAAAACACCGGAATAAAAAAGGACACACAAAAGGGAAATCAGAATGAATCCACGGTTTGTAATGATTTTCGCAAGATCCTTTAAATGGAATTCTTCGGTAGGATCTGCTCCGGGGCCTGCATTGCCTGTTTGTTTATCCAGCTTTTTATCCATGAATGTGTACATCAGGAAGGTCAGGAATCCAATGCAGATCAATGAAACCCCAACATAAACGGGATTCAGTACATTGCCGGTCCTGATACCATCAACCATCTTTTCACCTGCCATGTCGGCAGAAAAGAAAAAGGCAACAGATGCGCCCAACCGGGCCGTTGCAAGCTGCATCCCCATGGCCAGGGCCATCTCTTTCCCTTTAAACCACTTGACAACTGTGCGTGAGGTGGTTATCCCCGCCATTTCAACACCAATGCCAAAAATTCCATACCCCAGGGCCGCTAACTTTGCAGTGGCTGGCATGGATGTCCAAAAAGAGTTGAAAAAATCAAAGCCGAATCCACCTTCATAAAAATAGGGAGAGAGACCGTACAATTTGATCATTCCACCAAAAAGCATCACCACGGTGGCCGTGAGACCTGTAAAACGGATTCCCATTTTATCAAGAATGATCCCTGAGATAATTAAAAAACCAAGCACATTGAGCATGTACTCCGAACCGGAGAAAAAGCCGTAGTTGCTGGGTGTCCAGGCATAGGGCTTGATTTCAAGCAATGATTCAAGCGGGGCAATCATGTCGACAAAATAATAGGCCGACAACATGGTAAATGAGATCAGGGCCAGTGCAGACCATCGTACAGCCTTGGAATCACTCAGGAGCTTTTGAATTTTTTCAGTCATAAAGGGGGGTGGAATTAAATGATCAATAATGTAAATCAGCCACAAAGCTAAAAAATATTTGGGTTCAAACATTACAATCCGGGATTCTCAGGAGAAAAACCTAATTTTGTGAAAAAGCTATTTTTATGCATTTTCTCATAGTCTCTGCCACCACGATGGAGATCAGGCCATTTCTTGAGGGGTTGCCCCTGATTGAAAAACAGAATGAGTACCTTTCGCGTTATCAATTGAAAAACAGCATCATTGATATCCTAATAACAGGGGTAGGCATGGTCCCGACAGCCTACTTTCTCGGCAAACAGCTTGAAAGGCGGCGCTACGACCTGATTATCAATGCGGGGATTGCAGGAACGTTTAACAGGGAACTGCCGCTCGGAACAGTTGTCAATGTCGTTGAGGACTGTGTTCCCGAATTGGGAGCGGAGGACGGCGACCAATTCCTGTCAATTTTCGAACTTGGCCTGGCTGATCCGGATTCACCCCCCTACCTTCATGGGAAATTGGTGAATGACATTTTGGAAAAGGATCTAGGGATCAACCTGGAAATTATCAGAAATCTTCCAAAGGTTACAGGCATCACATCAAACACCATCAGGGGCAATGCGGAAAGCATTATACGGATCAGGAAAATTGCCAAGGTTGATTTGGAAAGCATGGAAGGGGCGGCCTTTTTCTATGCCTGCTTATCCGCTGGTGTTCCCTGTCTTCAAATCCGGGCTATTTCAAACCTGGTCGAGGAGCGGAATAAAACACATTGGAAACTCCCCCTTGCTTTGAAAAATCTGAACAAACTGCTTATGGAATGTGTTAACTCCCAATGATAAATTCAAACTCCATGTTAACGATCGGTATCTCTCCATGCCCCAACGACACCTTTATTTTTGATGCGATCTTTCACCAAAGAATCGACCTGGAAGGATTACAATTTGAGTTCAGGTTTCATGATGTTGAAACGCTCAACCATAAGGCCATGTCAGTTGATTTAGACGTGATCAAGGTGAGCTTCTTTACCTATTTGCTGCTGCGGCAGAAATTTGAGTTGCTTGAGTCAGGAAGCGCCATGGGATTTGGCACCGGACCTTTACTCATCAGTAAAAATGAATATACCCGCGAAGACCTTCCCCATCTTACGGTGGCCATTCCCGGCCATTTTACCACGGCACATATGCTGTTCCGGATGTTCGCACGGAGCGTGAAAAAAAAAGAATTCATGTTGTTTTCCGAAATAGAAGATGCCATTCTCAGGGGAGAGGTTGATGCCGGTGTGATCATCCATGAGAATCGTTTCACCTATGAAAAGAGAGGATTAAAAAAAATCGTTGACCTTGGCAGTCACTGGGAGAAACTTACCGGAGCCCCCATCCCGCTGGGTGGCATTGTTGCCCGGAAAGGACTGGGAGCCGATACCATCGAAAAGCTCAACCGCATCATGCATCGCAGTGTGAAATTTGCATTGGAACACCCCGAGGTGGCCATGCCTTTTGTGAAACAACATGCTCAGGAGATGGCTGAAGATGTGATGAAAAAACACATTCAGCTGTATGTCAATGAAAATACACTTAAAATCGGAACAGAAGGAAAGGCAGCCATTAAAAAACTTCAAGAGATCGCCAGCGAAATGGGGCTTCTGAGACAATCGAATCTGAAATCTGAATCAATCGAACAAGCGCTCCGATCTGCTATTCTGCAAGGCAGAATACGAAAGGAGGATACTGCAACAATCTTTTATGATCTCACATTTCTTGAAGAACGCATTCGCTACCTCACCTCATGCTTCCCTCCCGCCACCCTGCATGGATTGGCCATTAAAGCGAATCCCCTATTGCGGATCATGGAACATGTCAGGGGGGTTTCCCCCAACATCGGGGTTGAGGCAGCATCGATTGGAGAGGTATCGCTGGCGCTGCAGGCAGGTTACCGGCCCGACCAGATTGTTTACGATTCTCCTGTAAAAACATTGGCTGATCTGGAGTTTGCGCTGAAAACCGGCATCCATATCAACATGGATAATCTTTCAGAACTTGAACGGGTAGATAAAATACGGAATGAAACAAGTACAACTGGTGCGGGTAAGTTGGGAGCCTCACAGGAAAGCACCTCTACAATCGGGCTCAGAATAAATCCGCAGGTTGGTTTGGGAACCATTCAGGAATCAAGCGTAGCGGGTGAATATTCCAAATTTGGTGTTGCAATAAAGAATAACCGGAAGGAACTTGAACATGTGTTCCTCACCTACCCCTGGCTCACGGGAGTCCACCTGCATGTAGGTTCACAGGGATGTCCCCTGGGTATGCTGGCCGAAGGAATCGGCCTGTTGTACGATTTCGCCCAGGAGATGAACGAACGGCGCAGTGAAAAGGGGTTCCCTCACATCTCAATCTTTGATATCGGCGGCGGACTGCCCGTTTCTTATCATTCAGATACGACGCCACCATTGATGGAAGATTACGTCACTGAAATCCTAAAGCGGGCACCGAAATTATTTGATTCTTTCAGGGTGATCACTGAATTTGGCCGTTGGAGCTATACCAATGCCGGCTGGACGGTCAGTCGGGTTGAATACGTGAAACACGACCCCGGCATCAATACAGCCATGCTCCATGTGGGGGCAGACCTGTTTGTAAGGGAGTGTCTGAATCCAAGAGACTGGCCACATGAATACAGCGTGTTTGATCAGGCCGGAAACCTTAGGCAAGGCTGCGACGAGCACCCCTATAACCTGGCCGGGCCGCTTTGTTTTTCAGGGGATATCCTGGCCAAAGGGGTCATCCTTCCTGAAATAAAAGAGGGTGATTACCTGGTGATACACGACAGCGGCGGATATACCTTTAGCATGTGGTCGCGCTATAACAGCCGCCAAACACCCAGGATTTTAGGATATTACAATGATGGTGAGCGTTTTGACCTATTGAAAGAGCGCGAAAGTCTGGAGGAACTTCACAGGTTTTGGAAGTGAACGCATAATCGTGACGCGTGACAGAAAAGCGTGACGCGTGACACGTGACGGGTTCAGGTTCCCCGTTCCCCGGCGAACTGATCATCCCTATTCTTAAACAACACATTGAAGGTGGTGAGACTTCCGTAAACCCGCGTGATATATTGCTGCATCTCTACCTTTTCCTGATCTGTCAGTTCGCTTGCGTTCAGTTTCTGTTCAAGAACGCGAAGCCGGTCGCGTACCATAACGATTTTATGAAAAAAGGTCTCCATGGGCACCTCTTTCTCTTTAAGCCCCGGATCACTTGGATACATTACCAGTCTCCCTCCGGTCCATTTCGAGCCCAATGGAACTGTCTCCTGGATGTCACTGAAACGCTGGAGCACCCGGATAAGTCCCTTTTCGATTTTTTCATAGGTCACCAATTCCGAAGGAGTTTCAACAGCTTCTATTGTTTCCATTCCTTCATAATCACGCATGATGATGCGGGTACCATGTTCGATGAATGTGATCTCATACGCGTCGGAGCGGACCTGAATGACGACCCCTTTGCCAAACTGCGGATGTTTTACCCTGGAACCTATTCCCAACATGATTGCAGCCATATAAAGATGTTTAAAGATTGAAAAATCAAGGTGTAAAAATAGGCAAAATGAATCAATTATTATGTTTCCACCTGGTCATTGTGTACATTTGTGATCGGATTTAATTGCTGGAATTATGATTGTCGTCACTGGCGCCGCAGGGTTTATCGGGAGCTGCATGGTAACCAAGCTTAACAACAAAGGGGTTAAGGATATTGTCATGGTTGATGATTTTTCCAGGACAGAGAAGCATCCGAATATGGCCAATAAAAGTTATCGTGAGAAGGTTGATCGCACGCAGTTCTTCCATTGGCTCAGGATGAATGCAGGCCAGGTTGATTTTATATTTCACATTGGCGCCCGTACCGACACCACCGAATTTAACATGGCGATCTTCGATGAGTTGAATCTGAATTACACCAAAGATGTATGGAAATCCTGTTGTGAATTTGGGATTCCCATGGTTTATGCCTCATCTGCAGCCACCTACGGCGATGGTCTCCTGGGCTATAACGACGATGATCCGGCGCTGAGTTTTCAGTTGAAGCCCCTCAATCCTTACGGCATATCCAAAAATGAATTTGACAAGTGGGCTTTGCAGCAAACCCATACACCCCCGCGTTGGTGCGGGCTTAAATTCTTTAATGTATTTGGACCCAACGAATATCATAAGGGAAGAATGGCCTCCGTTGTTTTCCATGCGTTTAATCAGGCGGTGGGTGGGATAAACGGGCAGGCTGAAAAGCAAAAAAACGGCCAAACGGAGGGCATTGTAAAGCTGTTCAGGTCGCATAATCCTGATTATCCCGATGGCGGGCAAGTTCGTGACTTTATCTATGTAAAGGATGTGGTGGATGTGATGTATTTCCTGATGAACCAACCCGTTGATTCAGGTATCTACAACCTCGGCACTGGCAGGGCAAGAACATTTCTGGATCTTGCGAATTCAGTCTTTGCTGCCTTGAATTTACCAGCCGCCATTCAGTTTATTGATACGCCCATGGATATCCGTGACAAGTACCAGTATTTTACCGAAGCCCGCATGGAAAAACTCCGCCTGGCCGGTTACGTTAAACCATTTTACACACTTGAAGAAGCAGTTGAAGAGTATGTACAAGGGTTTCTGGTGGATGGCATCCATTATTAATCATTCCGGATTTTATGCACGTTCGATGATGGCAGGAGCAAGGAAGAAGATACTCATTCTGATCATCTTAATCCTTTGCCTGACGATCAGGAGCACTGCTCAATATTACAGCACCGGCCAGGATCCGGCATCTTTACGCTGGCTGCAGATAAAAACAGCGCGGTACAAACTCATTTTCCCAGGTCAGTTCGAGAAAAAAGCGCAATATCTTGCCAATATCATGGATATTATCTGCCGAAATGAGACCGCCACCCTCTCGGCTAAAGTTCCACGGATCCCGGTCATCATGCATACACAGTCCGTTACTTCCAACGGACTTACGGTGTGGGCCCCAAAACGAATAGAATTGTATTCATGCCCCCCACAACAAACCTATGCCGAAGAGTGGCTAGAGCAACTGGCCATTCATGAATACCGCCATGCGGTGCAAATCAGCAAGATCAACCGCGGGTTTTCAAAAGCCCTCTATTATATTTTCGGAGAACAAATCACCGGTGGAATTCTCGGGCTATATGTTCCATCATGGTTCCTGGAGGGGGATGCCACCGTTACCGAAACTGCAATGACCAAGACCGGCAGGGGCCGGTCTGCGCTTTTTGAATGCACACTCAGGGCTCAGATTGTCGAAAAAGGAGCTTACACTTATGATAAAGCCACTTTAGGATCCTATAAAACGTTCACCCCCGACGCCTATTCCCTGGGATATTACCTTGTAGGGCAATCGCGGGCCCGTTATGGTCCTGATTTGTGGAATACAACCCTTGACCGTGTTGCCAAATATCCCTTCATGGCAGTTCCATTCAATAGCGGAATCCATAAAGTAACAGGGATGTGGAAAACGCAACTTTATTCACAATCGCTCAAATCGCTTGACAGTGCGTGGACCCAACAGTTAAATGCCTCTGATCATTCGCCTCTTCGTGCCATAACCAAGCGTGATCCAAAAAATTATGTGATTTACAACCATCCGATTTTATTAAATGATTCCACGATACTGGCTGATAAAGCGAGTATGGACGATGTTGCCCGATTTGTACTTATCGATCGGAAAACCGGAAACGAAAAGATTCTCCTTACACCAGGGCACCATATAGGCGGGACCACCTCTATTGGAGGAGACTACCTCGTGTGGTCTGAAATGGAAAGGGATTCCCGATGGTCGAACCGGCAGTATGCCGAAATAAGGATATACAATTTTAAAACCCGCAAGCAGCATGAACTGACATGCCAAACCCGATATTTTGCCCCAATTATATCCCAAGACGGGTCAAAGGTTGCAGCCGTTTTTATTTCCGAAGAGAACCAGTGCTACATCGATATTCTGAATGTCCCCGCTGGCCATCTTGTCAGACGATATCCTATTCCTGCTTATGGCCAGGCCATAACACCAAACTGGTCGCCCGATGATACCAGGATCATTTTCACCCTGCTGACCGAAAAAGGAGAAACAGTGGCAACCCTTGATACCACCACGGGTACAATCCGCAACCTCCTTCCGGAATCCTTTAATGAGTTTTCCGGTCCTGCCTTCTTTTTCAAACAATATATCATCTATAGCGTTGATCATTCCGGTGCCGAAAATATCTATGCAATGGATACCCTTACACGTGCCATCTTCAGGATTACTTCAGGGCGCTTCGCCAATTTCGATCCCGACTTTACATCGGATAAAAAGTTTATGATCTGCTCCGATTACACCTCCGATGGATTGATGGTCGCTGAAATGCCGATAGATACTGCTGCCTGGTTGCCTTTGCACCAGGTCAACAACCATGCTTACAAATTATATGAAGTATTGGCAAAACAGGAATGTGCAAATATCCAGGACAGCGTAATTGAACGGAAGATCTATAAAATGAATGCATCTGACAATTATCATCTTGAACAAGATTCCATCCTTGGAAAAATATACCCAATCCAAAAATATTCGAAATTTCTTAATCTCTTTAACCCACACAGCTGGGCTCCTGTCTCATTCAATTTGTCCAACCTGACCTTCAAACCAGGTGTGATGGTACTCTCACAAAATGCCCTGAGTACCATGTTTGCCGGTGCCGGATGGGAATATGACATCAATGAACAATCCGGGAAGTTCTACGCCAGTCTGAGCTACCAGGGATGGTACCCTGAATTCACTCTGCGGTTCGATATCGGAAACAGGGCATCCTACGCACGGTATCATGGAAGCAGTGAAACCTTCCGGTTTACATGGCAGGAATCAAATTTCACAGCATTGATCAGCATTCCCTGGAATTTCTCTCATGGCAGGTATTCCCGTTATCTGCGACCCGCTATCGGGACCACCCTTATCGGAATTAACCACAACGCCTCCACCCCTGAGAATTTCAGTTCCGGCCTGATCCAAACCATGGATTACCGGGTAACGGCATCACAGAAACTTATTTCAGATCAAAAAGATGTATATCCGCGATTCGGACAATCCATAGATGTAAGCTACAGGCATACCCCGCTTGGCGGCAATGACATGGGGTCAATCCTGGGAGCTGAAGCCAACCTCTATTTTCCCGGATTGGTCCGACATCAAGGTATCTGGATATATGCAGGATACCAGCAGCGCCATGACAACGACCTGTTGACCTATTCTTTTTCAAATATCATCTCCTATCCAAGGGGATATATCGGAGCCTATGATGATGATTTACTGAGCATTGGCGTGAATTACACGTTCCCCTTCTGGTATCCTGATTTTAGTTTCGGATCGGTAATTTACCTGAAACGCCTTAAACTGAATCTTTACTACGATTGGGCCAACGGAAAAAATCCGGGATACCTGAACGAATATCAATCGATGGGGGGCGAACTTACAGCTGATTTTCATTTTCTGCGGATCGTTGCCCCCATAGAAATGGGCATTCGCAGCGTATACCACCCCACCACCGGCAATTGGGGATTTGAATTTCTATATTCCATCTCCTACTGATACCCTGACCAGGTCCCCACCCTGACAGGGTAGTGAAAAAAGGTTACATTTGCAGCAACATGCTCCCAAAATCAATAACCGGTAAACTCCTGGTATGGCGGTTGCGTCACATCAAACAACGGGAATTTGTATTGATTCTCAGCGTATTGGTCGGATTTGGCAGCGGGCTCGCTGCGGTGATCCTGAAAAACACCCTCTATTACACCAATTATTTCCTGACCAACGGATTTAGTTACCACGGCATTTATTACCTCTACCTCGCTTTTCCATTGATAGGAATCATCCTCACCATCCTGTTTATCAGGTTTGTGGTTAAAGATAACATCAGCCATGGCGTAAGCAAAGTACTTTATGCCATTTCAAAAAACAACAGTCAGATCAAACCGCACAACACTTTTTCATCACTGATAGCATGTACGCTTACACTTGGATTCGGAGGGTCAGTCGGTCCTGAGGCTCCCATTGTACTTACAGGTTCGGCCATCGGATCAAATCTGGCCCGGTTGTTCAGGCTCGATTACCGGACAACCACCCTGATGATAGGCTGTGGTGCCGCCGGAGCCATTGCCGGGATTTTCGAAGCGCCGATTGCCGGGGCTATTTTTGTGCTTGAAATACTGATGCTTGACCTTACCGTGACAACGCTGATTCCATTGCTGATCACCACTGTGACGGCCTCTCTGGTGTCGTACCTGCTGATGGGAAATGAGGTGCTGTTTTCGTTCACCCTGAATAGCCCATTTATCCTTCGTCACATTCCATTCTATCTTTTACTCGGTGTTTTCACAGGGCTGGTCTCTGTATTTTTTATCAGGGGAAGTATTGGCATTGAATCGATTATGAAAAAGGCATCTCCTGTGGTACGGATCGGTAGTGCCGGTATTTTACTGTCTGTTCTTATTTTCGCCTATCCATCGTTATTCGGAGAGGGCTATACCATTTTGAAAGAGGTGATCAATGGCCATGGGGAAGTCATTGGCAACTCAACTTTATTTGGCGCGCTGAAACATAACGATTGGTCATTCCTGGTAATCATCTTCGGCTTGATCATCCTGAAGGTGGTTGCCATGGCGCTGACACAGGGCAGTGGAGGCATCGGAGGCACGTTTGCCCCCGCTATTTTTGTCGGAGCCATCTGCGGGTATTTCTTTGCAAGTCTGCTGAATTCAGTTTTCGGTCTCCATATTTCATATGCCAACTTTGCTTTGGTCGGCATGGCCGGGGTGATGGCCGGGGTGATGCATGCCCCGCTCACAGCCATATTCCTCATTGCCGAGATTACCGGAGGGTACCTCCTGCTCACCCCGCTCATCATGGTCTCGGCGATTGCCTACCTCACCTCCCACATATTTGAAAGCCATTCCATTTATACCCGCCAACTGGCTGCCCGAAAGGAGCTGATAACCCATGACAAAGACAAAGCAGTGCTTTCGTTTATGTCGCCCCGCCAATTAATCGAAACAAACTTTGCAAGGGTTGATCCCAAGGCCACATTGGGCCAATTGGTAAAAGTAGTCGCTACCGCATCCCGCAATATCTTTCCAGTGGTGGATGAAGCGGGCACTTTCTATGGCGTTGTGATGCTTGACAACATCCGTCAGATTATGTTCGACCAGTCAATCTATGAGGTTACCTTCGTAAAGGACCTGATGTTTATGCCCGATTATTCCATCCATCCCGATGATTCGATGGACACCGTCATTCAACTCTTTCAACGGAGCGATCGATATAATTTACCCGTACTCGAAAATGGGAAATACCTTGGGTTTATCTCCCGGGCAAATGTATTCTCGCAATACAGGGTGTTACTGAAGAAATTTTCAGAGGACTAATAGCCAAATACATCCTTTAATTCCAGCGAATTTACCGGTCCGTAGGATGAAAGGGTTTTCATATCCAGTTCAGACTTTTTGCCCAGCACCATGATGGTGAAGTTTTTGTCCTTTATACACTTCTGTTGAAAAACTTTCAGGTCGGCAAAGGTCATCATTGGCACCTTCTCAAATACATCTTTGCGGATATCATAGGTGAGCCCGAATTTCATGGCATTGATATAATTGAACAACACCTGCGATTTGGTGATCCGCTCAGTCCGAATCTTGTTTATGATCGCCTCACGGGATGAATTCAGGGCCTTTTCACTTTCCGGCATGTTGTTAAACAGGCCAACCATGGCCTTCATGGCTTCCGGAAGCTTGTCGATTTGTGTCCCGATATAGGAGAAGAGATAATAATTCTGATAGGGCTGCTGTGGCGGACGATAGCCGGCATACGCACTGTAGGCAAGCCCTTTTGATTCACGAATTTCCTGGAAAACAATTGAATTCATGCTGCCGCCAAAATATTCATTGAACAGGCGAACCACCGGAACGACAGTCTTATCATATTTATCCGACTTTGAAAGCATAATGATCTCGGCCTGCTTCATATCGTAATCCACGGTATACACTTTATTGGCATCCGTCGGTTTCTGCTCAAACATTACTGCAGTAGGAACCGGCTTTAATACGGCCGGCACCTGGTGCTCCTGATCCATAAGTAAAGTCAGCTTATCTGTCTTATCAGGGCCATAATAAAGCACTTTATGTTTATACCCATTCAATCCTTTGATCAGGGCAACCAGATCTCCGGCTTTGAGTGCATCCAATTCAGATGACGATAAGATATGCGTGTAGGGTGACTTTTCGCCATAAACGCCATAGTTGTACATCGCAGACCAGAGAATGGTTTGCTTTGAAAGTTTGTCATCATCCCTGCGTTTCTTGAGATCTGCCACCAGGTTCTTCAGCGCCTGATCGTTGGGAAGGGCCGTTGAGAGTAAATGCTCAAACAGTGAAACTGATTTGGCCATATTTTCGCTCAATCCGCTGAGTGAAACCCAAACATCGACATCTGAACTGTTCACGCTGAATGAACAACCCAATTTGTAGAACTCCTCCTGAATCTGGTTGGGTGAATATTTCGAAGTGCCCAGGTACTTCAGGTAATCAAGGGCGATACCCAGCTCACGGTTACTGTTGGTGCCCATTTCAAAGAAATAGTACAGTGAAAAGGTTTCATTCTCGGTATTTTCTTTATATAGCACAGGAATGTTACTTTTGATATTGAACTTTTTAATATCCTTTGCATAATCAAGGAATACCGGTTCAATCAATGTACCAGGTTCCGACATTATCTTCTTGAGGAAGGCTGACTCCTCATCACGGTTCATGGTAACCGGAGTAATCTGCGGTTTCTGGATTTTCGCCGTTTCTTTTGCCTGTCCATTGCGCTTGTAAACGATGACATAGTTGTCCCCATAATTTTTATTGGCAAAATCTATCACATCCTTTTTGGTGATCTTTGAAAGACGATTTACATTGTTCACTATATCAGCATGGGGTAGTTCCTTCACGAACTCGTCCACCAATTCCATGGTACGTCCGAAATTATTCTCATATTTCTTTATTTCAGCCAGTTTAAAATCATTGATGATGGCCGGGATAAGCCAATCTGGAAATTCGCCTTTCCTGACCAGCCCGATTTGTGACATGATGAGGTCTTTCACCTCTTCAAGCGATTGGCCCTCTTTGGCCTTTCCTGAAAAAACATTCACGGAGTAATCTTTCAGAACATAAGAAAATGCACTTGCTTCCAGCACCTTTTGTGCCTGATTCAGGTTCAGATCCAGCAAACCGGCCTTGCTGTTGCTTAATACCATATTGCACATCGTGACCAAATCCGCATCTTTCGTATCAACCCCACCCAGGCGATAGCCAATGGTCACCGATTCAGCATCAGGTCCGAGAACCTCCTTCACAATGGGTTTTGTTATAGGATCCTCTTTAGCCGGAACATACGGAGTAACGGGCTTAGAGGCAAGCTGTCCGAATGTGGCATCCACCAGTTTGATCATCTCATCTGGATTAAAATCGCCTGAAAGTACAATGGCCATGTTATTGGGAACATACTTTGATGCAAAATAATTCCGCAGGGAGACAAGCGATGGATTTTTCAGATGCTCCACAGTTCCGAGGGTCGTTTGGGTTCCATAGGTATTCTTCTGAAATAAACCGGAAAATAATTCATCAAAAATCTTATCATCATCATTGTCAAGACTCATGTTCTTCTCTTCATAAACGGTTTCCAATTCGGTATGGAACAACCTAAAGACAGGATCCTGAAAACGTTCCCGTTCAATCTCCAGCCACTGGTTGGTTTTGTTCGACGGGATATCATTGATGTACACCGTCTCCTCAAAAGAGGTAAAGGCGTTGGTGCCTTTTGCCCCGATCACCGAGAGCAGCTTATCATACTCATTGGCAATGGCATAGGTAGCTGCAACACCCGACAAACTATCGATTTCGTGATAGATTTTTTTACGCTGAAGGGTATCCAACGTTTTTTTATACACCTCAAATTTGTATTCGATTTGATCGAGCAACGCCTTTTCTTTAACAAAATCTCTTGTCCCAAATTCATCGGTGCCCTTAAACATGATATGTTCGAGGTAATGCGACATTCCCGTATTGTCCGAAGGATCGTTTTTACTACCGGTCCGCACAGCAATGGCAGTCTGGATACGGGGTGCATCCTTGTAGACTGTGAGATAGACCTTGAGGCCGTTGTTCAGTGTGTATATCCTGGCCTTGAGCGGGTCGCCCGGAACGCTGTCATATTTATACGGTTTCTGACCAGCCTGAACGCTGAAGCTGAATGCCAGCGCAAACAACAATGCAATCATTGCAAAGCGTGTAATCGTCGTTTTCATAAAAGTGTCTTTTGGTGGAATTGATGGGTTTATATAATTTTTCTATCGGTTTGATTTCTATTTATGGAACTTCCTGATAAAGTCCTCCACCTCCGGTACGCCACCCTGGTAAATCAGGTAACCGTTGTAAGGCTCCCTTTTCGTGATTTCATCGTTGATGGGGGTCAGCATGATCTCCTTCACTTTGGCCAGGTCGGAGGTTTGACCCAGCGCCCAGCTTAGCTTGATAAACGCAGTTTCAGGCAGCATATTTTCAGCCGGGATGATTCCTTTGGCCATCAGGTCGCGCCCGGTATCATATACAAACATATGGACATATCCCCACAGGGTTTGCACGGTCATATAGATTGCGACACCCTTGGCAATGGCCCGTTCGATGGCGGGATAGATCGGCTTGTTCACATGACCCAACCCGGTGCCAATGATGATGATCCCCTTATACCCTGCATCAACCAGTGCATCGATCACATCGGGTTGCATGTTGGTATAATAATAGATCATGGTCACCTTCTCTTCATAATAGGGCATGATCGTCACATTCCGGTCTTTACGCCTGTGGTGGTATTCCTGCTTGATGGGAGTAACTCCCTGCCGGGTTACAGTGGCCAGCGGGGTATCGCCAATTGTGCGGAAGGTAGAGCGGTATGATGAATGCATTTTGCGGACGCGGGTGCCCTTGTGGAGGAATCCATATTCATCGGAGGTCGG
Source organism: uncultured Bacteroidales bacterium (assembly GCA_903945175.1). Taxonomy (GTDB): domain Bacteria; phylum Bacteroidota; class Bacteroidia; order Bacteroidales; family FEN-979; genus CAIVAT01. The sequence goes on from CAJAUM010000070.1 coordinate 27,085, forward strand.
CCCGAACATACAGACCATCACCTCGGCAATGTCGCCATGTGCAGCAGCAGTGGCCGCATGCATCAGGTTCAGGGCGGCGTCGGAGCTGGGCCGGTCAGACGAACGCTGGGAGCCGACCAAAACAATGGGTACCGGTGAATTCTGCACCATGAAGGTCAATGCCGCAGAGGTATAATGCAAGGTATCAGTTCCATGGCCGATGATGATGCCATCGATCCCCTTTTCGATCTCATTTCCGATGGCGATGGCCAACTTTTTATATTGATCGGGTCCCATGTTTTCACTGAATACCGCAAACAACTTTTCGGTAGTCAGGTTACAGATATCGGCCAGTTCAGGAACGGCGCCATACAACTCTCCGGGTGAAAATGCAGGTATCACGGCCCCTGTGCGATAATCCAGCCTGGATGCAATGGTGCCGCCTGTCCCCAGCAATTTAACATTGGGTTTATCTTTTGAATAGGGGAACTCCTTTTCAGGTATTTTATATACTGCCTTCTTGTATCCCAGTTCTTCAATACCGGTAATCCCATCAATGGAAACACCGATGTTGTAACCGGTGAAAATTTTCAGTACGATGTGTTTGTCATCGGTGTTTTCGGCCCGGGGCAATATCGTACCTTCAAACGTACCCCTGCTGCTGTCGACCCGAACCTTTGCCCAGACCCTGGCGGTATATTTCTGCAGTACTTCGAGTGCGCGGCCTTTATATCCCTGGAATATATCTTCGCTCATGTTAGTTGGTGGTTTAATCGTGACGCGTGACGCGTGACAAGTTATTCAATTTTAATTCCCTTGCTAAGTTCTCTCAGGGAGATATTCCCGGTGGCCAGCTTGTTTAGGTTTCCCATAACCCAACGCAATCCTGCAGAATCATCGTGAGAGCTTCTGATCTCCTTGTATTTTTTGATAAGGAATGGAACCTTACCAAGAAGTTCCTCCCTGGTCACCGCTTTGAAATTCAGGGTAATCAGAATGGAATCGAAATCCATCTTGGGGTGTTGGTACAGATGTAACAGCATCCTTTTGGCTATGGCCAAATCCATATTCTTCTCAACAAGAAATTTCATCAAATCAAAAACCTTTTCATAGGTAAATTCAGGCAAAGCCGGATATTTTCCCTGGATGTATTTCAATGTGTGAGCCAGCAATGAAGATGTAAAACGGGCCGGCACCCCCAACTCAGTCCAGGCTTTTTCCATGAGGGGGACAAGGTTGTTTTTAAGGATATAGGTATGGGTATCTTCAGGCACATTCCATTCCATCAATTGTTGAATGCGTTCGGAAACCAGTTTCGGAAGGCCTTTCATTGCTGCGTCAATCGTAGCATCCTCCAGCGGAATGGGTGCTGAGTCTGTATCAGGATACATGCGGTCGGCACCGGGCAGCACGCGCTCAAATATCGTCGTTCCGTCTTCAAATGATTTCCGTGTTTCGTTCGGCACACCCATGAAGGCCATCTTACAACGTTCTTCAATGGTTTCGAGGGCTGTTTTGATGTCATCTTCCGGCCCCCAGAATATCAGTTGTGCATCGCCCTCTTTGCTTCCCAGCAGGGAGCGGACTTTGGTCCAGGCCTTCTCACCAACTGCATCCTCAAACATTTCAGAATGAGCCAGATTGGGTTTTTCGATGCAGGCAATTACTTTTAGCCTGTCGGAAAATTCATCGGCAAACATTTTCCCTGGCTGGGTAAAGTGGGATAATATGCCATGAAATTGAGGCAGGTTTACCACATAGACTTTAACCAAGGCGTTTTTGGGCACCCCAAGGTTTTCCAGTTTGAAATCTTTGGCTTTGACCTCCTTCGACGAAATTTTCCAAGTTACCGTATCCTTGATCCTTGCAATCAATAGATCTTTAATCGCGAGCAAAGCCCATTGCCGGTAAGCTTCATTGTGCGTGAGTTCGGGCATCCAACCCGTATGGGCCACCCCCTTTATTTCAACTCGGGTTCCACCTTTACAGCTCACGTTCACATCGGCCCTGGTGGAGCCAATACCACTGCGTACTTTACCGGTACTGCGATTCAGGAAGCGAATGTAATCAGCGCCCTCCTTTACCTCGTCCGGGTTTTTAAAATCGGGGTAGGTTACAGTCTCGATCAGAGGCATTCCAAGCCGGTCGGTGCGGTAAATACGAACATGCCCGATATCGGAAACTTCGCGACAGGAGTCTTCTTCAAGACTAAGCTGGATCAGTCTGATTTTCTTGTGTTTCAACTGGATCTCACCCTCAATGCCAATGATTGCCGTGCGCTGAAAGCCGGTGGGGATGGAACCATCGAGGTACTGTTTCCGTGTAATGTGAACCTCTCCCACCACCTTTAGCTTCGAGAGCAGTGAAATATCAATCGCCTGGAGCAAGGCTTCCTGATTCAGCGGGAAGGGGGGCGTATCGTCCACATCATAGGTGCAGGCTGTTTCATTTTTAATCCGGTAAATGATGTTTTTTCGCGTTCTGAACTCCATAAGCGCGGTACCATCGTATTCACCAAGTTCGCTCAGGGTTGGCCGCATATGGCGGACCAATTCGGCATCATAGTCATCTGCACTTTGAAAAATGCCGGCCGGACAATGGCAAAACAATTTTTCTTTGGTTTTTAACTGTTGGTGGACCTCCAGTCCCGACATAAAACCAATGCGATCGTAATCAGCCTGGGTGGCTTTTTCGCGTGTGACATATCCCGTTTTTTGCTTTGTTTCGGCATGGTTGCGCCTTACGTCAAAGGTTTGTTTCATTGGATGGGCAGAATAGTGGAAAGAGATTTCAAATTTACCCATTTTGCGGATATTTTGAAGTAAATGTTCATTTATTTTGGTAAGATTGACTTTAGTATCTTTGCCGATGCTATGCATGAATATATGACCCGGATTTTCCGACTCCTTTCCCTGTTTTTTTTACTTGGTCATCTTGCCGGGTTTTCTCAGAAGGAGACTGCTCCTACCAAAATTCAATATTCAGGGACGATCTGGCAATTCAACAAGGACATCTACCCTGATGGTCCGCGGGTGCTTGGAAATGTGGTTATGAACCACGACAGTGCTTTCCTCTATTGCGACAGCGCCTATGTGAATGAAAAAGCCAACAGGGTTATCGCATACGGCAATGTGCGTGTCAAACTAAGCGATACGTTGAACCTATATGGCGATTCACTTAAATATGACGGCAATACAAAGATCGCCCATGCAAACAGCAATGTCAGGCTGATCGACAACCAAACCACCCTTACCACGGACACCTTGGTCTATAATCGTAAAACGCAGATTGCGCAATACGACTATTGGGGTAAAATTGTCAACGCCAACAATTATCTGGTCAGCCAACATGGTTATTATTACACGGATAAAAAGGAATTTTTCTTTAAGCATAAGGTGGTGCTGATCAATCCCGATTACACCATGAACTCCGACACGCTCATGTACAATACCCTGACGAAAACTGCCTTCTTTTTTGGTCCTTCGCACATCATCAGCAAAGACAAGCGGGATTCGATCTACTGCGAAAACGGATGGTACAACACCCATCTCGATATGGCGCGTTTCAGGAACCGTGCACGGATCTATCATGAACAGACATTCCTGACCGGCGACAGCATGTTTTATAAACGAAAATCAGGTTTCGGGCAGGTATTTCGGAAGGCATTGCTGATCGATACAAAAAACAACATCCTGTTAATGGGAAATTATGGAGAGATGCACCGGGAGGCAGGTTTTGCATTCATGACCGACAGTGCCGTTACAGTAATGGCTGAGAAGCGTGATTCACTGTTCATGCATTCCGATACGCTGCGTGCAACCTTTGACTCAGCGCAAAACATTATCTCCGTATTTTGTTTTTACAAGGTGAAATTCTTCCGGCACGACATGCAGGGAATGTGTGATTCTCTTACATATCACCGCCGCGATTCATCGATGACCATGTACCACGATCCGATCATATGGTCAGATTCAAACCAGCTCTCAGCCGATTCGATCAAACTTAAAATGCATAACGGGGAGGCCGATTCACTGAAACTTTACAATTCGGCCTTCATTGTCTCAAAAGATGATACCGGAAGCTACAACCAGATCAAGGGACGCAATGTGCTGGCCAAATTCAGGAACAATGATCTTTACAAAATCAATGTCCTTGGAAATGCAGAAACCATCTATTATTCCAGGGAGGAAGACCGTACTTTGATCGGGATCAATGTAACCTTATCAAGTGATATGCTCATATTTCTTGAAAAGAATCAAATACAAACCATCACCTACATCAACAAAGTTGAATCGCACCTTTATCCCGAAAAGGATGTGCCGTTTAATGAGCGGAAATTAAAAAATTTCCGATGGGAGGAAAAACGAAGACCGCTTAGAAAGTCGGATATTTTTGTTTGGTAGAAAACCCGGCGAATGACCAATGACCAATTACCAATTACCAATGACCAATTACCAATGACCAATTTTAACTCCATTACCTTGTTACCTTGTCACCTTGTTACCTTGTCACCTTGTCACCTTGTTACCTTGTTACCTTGTCACCTTGTCACCTTGTCACCTTGTCACCTTGTCACCTTGTCACCTTGTCACCTTGTCACCTTGTCACCTTGTCACCCTGTCACCCTGTTACCCTGTCACCTCTTAAAACACCGACACCTTCACGTATTTGCCAGGATTCTTCTTGATGTCTTCCAACAATAAATTCAGATCGCGGGCGGCTTTTTCAACTTCCTTATAAAGTTGTTCATTTGTCAGCAATTGGCCAACCGTTCCCTCTCCCTTGTTGATTTTTTGAAGCACAAGGTCCAGGTCGACAATGGCATTGTTTAGCTGCGCAATGGTGTAAGGAATGCGGGCTTTTGCAAGGGAATCACTGATATCAGAAAAATTGGTGATCACATTGGTTATTTTATCATTGTTCTGTTTCAGGTTGTTGCTGATCGACTCTACATTGGTGATGATTTTTGCAAGGTTATTGCGCTGGGATCCCATCAGTGTGTCGAGATTTTGCGTAGTATGCGCAATGTTTCCAAGGGTCTGCTTCACATGTTCGATGGCTTCAACCAGGTTTTCACGGGTGTTTTTATTGAGCACCTGTTGAATAATGACTGCAATGGTATCAATGGAACTGATCAGATTTTCTGCTTTTGTTTTCAATGGAAGCAACTGTTTGTTCACCTCCTGGCCCAGGGTTGCTTCAAGTGCCGATAAAAGTGTATCCCCTGATACAGCCATCACTTTTGAATCACCGGGAATAATCTCTACCTCCGGCGCTCCAAGCAGGCTGGAACTGAATATGCGTGCTTTTGAATTTTTCGCAATGGGATAATCTCCCAGGATATACAGCTCTACGATTATATTTTTGGGGTTATCCTTGTCGAAATAGAGTTTCTTGACCTGTCCGACTTTCAATCCCTTGATGGAGATTGGGTTCGCAGCAACCAGGCCATTTACCTGGTCATAAACGGCATAAAACGTTCGGCTGGTCTTAAGCAATTCAAGACCTTTCAGAAACATCAGACCCCAGATAAGTACTGCAGTTGCGATTACAAAAGTAACGCCGACTTTTATCTCTTTCCTGATTTTCACTGTATCTGTTTTTGCAAACTTACAAATAATAATATTTACTTTCCCAGTAACCGGCGTGCTTCGTCCTGTGGAATTCGTTCTCCATCTCTGAATATAATGATGAATGCATCTTTTACCCCCTTGGTTTTCACCTGATCGAGCAATCGTTGCGCATCCTTTAGTGTAGACTCATCTCCTACAGTGTATTTGTACATTCCGCCATGCCGGTACATTTTAACCTTGGTGAAACGGGAAAAGTCAGGTGCATTGACCCCAATATCCTGTGTGGTTACAGCGATCTGAATCCTGTACGATAATTCACCCCGTTTAACGACATCCTGTGGTTTTGTATAATCACCATTTGTGCGATCAATCACCGGGGTCACCTCCTTATTTTCACTGAATCCTTTGGTCCGCAGCGTTTCACGGGCCGGGATATATGTTTTTACCTCCGGCTCCTTAGCCATTGAGGCATTGGAGACCGTCTCCCTGAAACTCTTGAATGCCCTGTAGATGGCTGATGCGATGTATTCCTGCCCCTTGTCTGTCACCAGGAATTTTTCCTCCGTTTGATTGCTCAGGTATCCTACTTCGACCAAAACGCTGGGCATGGCGGTTTTGTAAAGCACAATGAAACCGGCCTGCCTTACTCCACGGTTGTTCATACCCACACGTTCCTCCATCTGATCCTGGATTAAAGCTGCAAAATCGGTACTCTGTTCCAGATTTGCATTCTGGTTTAATGAAAAAACGATATAGGATTCATCTGCATTTGGATCAAATCCATTGTAGGTCGATTGATAATTGGACTCAAGCAGGATGGCTGCATTCTCAAACTTGGCCACTTCCAGATTCGCCTGCGATTTATGTAGCCCCATCACATAGGTTTCAGCTCCTTTAAAGGCATGATTGTCATTGGCATTGCAATGTATACTGATAAACAAATCGGCTTTTTTTTCATTTGCAATTTCAGCCCTGCGGTACAATTCAACAAAATAATCCCTGTCGCGGGTATAAATAACCTTCACATCTTTCATGGATCGCTGAATCAGGTTTCCCAATTTAAGTGCGATGGCCAGGTTGATATTTTTCTCTTTCGCCAATCGTCCCACGGCCCCGGGATCATGCCCGCCATGACCTGCATCAATCACCACCGTGCGGATCGTACTCCGTTGTTGTGCAAAAATTATGCAAGGCAGAAACAAAAAGATAAGAATGGGTAAAAACCAGATAAATCGGGGCATCCGCAACATTGGATTGTTAAAGTATCTTAAAAAAAGCGAGAGTTTCAATAATTTTGATTAGTTTTGAAACCCTAAGAATAACGGTCTTCACCGCCTTTTTATTCTGAATTTTTTATAAAACAAAGATAGAACTTAAACCACAGAATTCAGAAAAGAAGTTGTTAACGAAATTATTAACAAGGTCTTTCCCTTTTTGTCTTTTTTTTGTCCTTTCCTTCCTGCAAATCACACAAGTGATCGCACAGGATACAATCCGGCAGAAAAAGGGAGATTATGCCATCGTGCCTGACGGTCAGATTGTTTTTACCAGGCTCGATTCGCTCCGCAACGATTCCATCAAGAAACTGCTGATCCTAGTCGACTCCATTTCCACCGACTCAATAAAATCTGACACGAGTGCTGTTAAACCTGTCAAAAAAAGTAAACTGGAATCCAGGGTGGATTATTCTTCCAAGGACTCGCTTCGATTTGAAATAAAAGGGCAAAAAGTCTTTCTATATCAGGATGCAGATATCAAGTACCAGGACATCAGCCTTAAGGCAGCCTATGTGGAGATCGACTTTCCAAAAAACCAGGTTCATGCCACCGGGGTTCCTGATTCAACAGGCAAGCCTGTCGGAGTACCTGATTTCACACAGGGATCTCAAAATTTCAAAGCCAAGGAAATTGATTACAACTATACCTCGAAACGTGGACTGATAAAAAAGGTTTTCACCAAGCAGGATGAAGGTTACCTCCATGGAACCGTGGTAAAGAAGATGGAAAACGATGTGACTTACATGAAATCTGGCGCTTACACCACGTGCGACAATCAGGAGGATCCGCATTTCTCATTCCAATTCAGCAAAGGGAAGGTCATACCCGGGAAAAGGGTTATTACCGGACCTGCCTATATGGAAATTGCCAATGTCGGCACCCCCCTGTTTATTCCTTTTGGTTACTTTCCGAGTAAATCAGGACAACGCTCGGGCATATTGCTTCCCACCTATGGCGAATCAAAAGACCGTGGGTTTTATTTTGAAAATTTCGGATATTACTTTGCCATAAGTGACTATTTTGACCTGCAGGTACAGGCCGACATTTACACACACGGAAGTTGGGCTATCAAGCCAACCATGAGGTACAGCAAGCGATATCATTACAATGGGGCCTTTAACTTCAGCTATGCGGTGAATATTCTGGGGGCAGCCGATTCACCCGACTATCAGAAATCAAAGGATTTTCAGGTGCGGTGGGTTCACAGCCAGGATGCAAAGGCACGGCCCCGAAGCAGTTTTTCGGCCAATGTAAATATTGTCAGTAATACCTTTAACAAATATAATCTTGCATCCAGTGCACAATCGTACCTTTCAAATACATTTCAATCCAGCATAAACTATTCTACCAACTTCTCAGGAAAATATTATCTGAACTTAAACTTTAACCACAGCCAAAACACCCTTAACAAAACGATAAATATCACCTTGCCTCAGGTCTCCTTCTCGGTTAACCAGTTTTATCCCTTTCGCCGGCAAAATCCAGTTGGGAAAATCCGCTGGTATGAACAGATCAGTATGAAATACAACATGGACGCTGAAAACCGGTATAACACACTTGATTCAAATTTTGCAAAGGGACAATGGGCCGATTCCATGCAGAATGGCATGCGTCATAGTGTTCCCATCAATGCCACATTCCGGATTCTGAAATTCGTCAACTGGTCGAACTCGATGAACATAACCGACCGGATGTATCTTCAAACCGTAAGAAAATCCTATCAAGCCGACACCATCATCGAAGCAGGCGATACCATACTGCCCGGGTACAAAACCAACACGGTGTCGGGTTTTGCCAATGCCATTGATTTCAATGTATCTTCATCCGTGAATGCACGGCTTTATGGCATGTACCAATTCAAGGGGGGCTTTTTGAAGGCGATCAGGCATATGGTCACCCCATCGGTTTCATTTTCCTATACACCCGACTGGGGTGCACCCGGACTGGGCTATTACCGATATATCGAAAATGATACCAATACCGTTAATCCTGCCAGATATTCAATTTTTGAAAAATCCATTTATGGAGGCCCTCCGGGCCAGAAATCCGGCATGATCTCCTTTTCCATCAGCAATAACCTGGAAATGAAGGTCAGAAACAGGAAAGATACGCTAACAGGAGAGAAAAAAATTCCGCTCATCGATGATTTTGTAATTCGGTGTTCCTATGACATTGCCCGCGATTCAGTTAACTGGTCTCCCATCACACTCAGCGGACGAAGCACGATTGTCAAAGGGTTGACAATTCAGTATGCAAGCACCTGGGATATGTATACCCGAGACTCAATAGGAAGACGTACCAATACCACTGAATGGGAAGCAAATCACCAGCTGATCCGGCTTGACAATACCACCTGGGATGCAGGGTTTAACTACACCCTTTCATCCGACAAGGTAAAGGGAAAGAAAACAACGGACAAGGGGACCCAGGGGGAACGCCAGGACATCGTCGACTATTATGACTATTATGTCGATTTCGATATTCCCTGGAGCTTTTCGGTGAATTATAATTTCCATTATGCGAAGGCATGGGATAACAGCAGTAAGATCCGGGTTGCAAAAATAACGCAGACCCTGGGATTTAACGGGCAACTGAACATCACCCCGAAATGGAAAGTCTCCCTTACCACCGGCTGGGATTTTGTGAACAACGAGTTATCCTATACCTCAATTGATGTTTATCGTGACCTCCACTGCTGGGAGATGCGATTTGGCTGGATTCCCAAAGGCGGCCAGCAAAGCTGGAATTTCTCCATCAATGTGAAGGCATCCATCCTTCAGGATCTTAAACTGAACAAGAAACGAGATTTCAGGGATTTTGCATATTAGACTGGGTAAAAGCGAACTAAATAGGTCGAATACATATAAACCGTATAGCATAAATCAAAAATCGTACCCATGAAAAAAGTCATTTCAACCCCGAATGCCCCAAAAGCCATCGGTCCATACAGCCAGGCCATAGAGGCGAATGGCATGTTGTTCATATCCGGACAGATTCCCATCGATCCTCAAACAGGGAAAATTGTGGATGGAGGCATCACGGAGCAGACGGAACAGGTCATGAAAAATATCGGAGCCATCCTCAAGGAAGCCGGATTTGAGTTCAGGGATGTTGTAAAATCGACCTGTTTGCTCAGTGATATGGACAACTTTGCAGCGATGAATGTTGTCTATGGAACCTATTATTCCGAAAATCCTCCGGCACGGGCCGCCTATGCGGTGGTTAAATTACCCTTGGGCGCCCTGATCGAAATTGAAACAATCGTGGTCAGGTAAATAAACAACGACACATCCAAACAGCCATCCCTCATCAACAGTAGTTATCCGCTTCTATCTTGCGGTTAAAATGTACGGCGCCCAAATGGTCGGCAAAGCTGTTTCAGGGCAGCTGATCATCTGCAATTTAACTTCGCGCAAAGCCTGGCTGTATGTTTTTCCGCTAAGACATAATCGATAAAAATTGATCATAAAGTCTCCCGCAAGATGATCAGTTACATTCCATAGCGTTGACAGGATATTTCTGGCACCTGCCTTTATAAACACCTCAGGCAGCGTATAGTCACGCACCCCCGAATTATGCTTTACAATCCCTGAAGCACACGCATTCAAAACAATCAGGTCTGCTTGCAATTGCAATCCCTTAATTTCTTCAATGGTGAGGATGCCTTCATTTTTCCCATCCACTGTCACGGCTGGATCATACCCGGAAAAAAGAAAGCCGCCATAACCTTTATTGGGCGCTTCTGCCAGATAATGAGTTGAAAGATGAACGATTTTCCCCATGCATGCAACGGTTTTAAAATATTCCTTTTCTGAATATTCTTCATATACCAGCCAGGATGTAAGTCCTTGCTGCCTGAACAAGGAGCCTATTTCGGCAATTTCCTGCCTTGAGTCAGGAAGTTCGGAAAGTCCGGCATTATTGTGAAAAACAGGAGAAAAGCCCATAAAAGAAAATTGGGCGTTAACCGGTATCATGGTATTTTCGTCCGCTGTATTAAATACAGCATCCTGACCAAAATCCTGTTTACTATGGTATATAATCTCGTAATCACGTATCAGATAATGAAGGGCGGTTCCTATGTGAAGCGACCGTTCATCATCCGGCCGGATTAAGGCTTCAAATGGCAGCTCCGACAACCTGTCGTCAGTTTTGATGATCAATCGCCTCTTCCCTATAATAAAATCCTGGATGGGCCGGATCAGGAACAAATACAATATCTGGCCTGCGATGTCAAAACCTCTTTTATCTGCAGATTTTATTTTTTTCCTGAATGATTGATGCGCCATCCAGAACAGTGGATTCAAAGATTGAATTGCCAGCAATGTTGAATCACCAACTGTGGCAAAAACAATGGCTGTGGAATCAGTAACCGCGAATTCAAGCAAAGCCTCATCCTGTTTGAGACAATAGTTACCTCTATTGGCTTCCTTCGATGGCAGCGTGGTTTGGGCCTCAATGATTCCCGGAATAACCGGGATCATTATTGTTGGAAGGATAATCGTAATCCAGGAAAAAATATGTATCATACTAAATGAAATTTATGGTTTAAAAAAGTGTGAGTTTACCCAGGAGGATCATTTCTTCATCCAGAATGATTTTCCAGTAATAAATCCCCCCGGGCCAATCCTTCGTATTTAAAATATAGGAATCATCCAAAAGTGCAGGTGTTTCAAAAATCAAATTTCCAGCATTATTGTAAAACAAAATATTGACCGGAAGCACCCTGTTTTGGGAAACCCATTCAAATTTAACATCGTATCCTGCTGCTATTTTCCAATTGGACGCCGGGGATTTGATTGTAATTTGGGAAGACCTGGTAACCGAACCAACCAGCAATTCAAAATCAGGCAACGGCATATAATTCAATGAAAGATACTGATTCACTGAATGTTCCTGCCATTTTTGCGTGACCATTTTCCTCTCCTGCACCGGAATTTTTAAATTATCTTTTGATAATAGCTTTCCTTCAGCTCCTTTCCATATTTCATTTTGATCTGAATTGGAACTGGATGCATAATCAACAGGATCATAATGCATCCTATTGAAAATTATAGCCAATGCCATGAGATAGAGAATGGATGCAGCCAACAGCAAATACCCCAGCTTACCTCCCCGCCGGTCAGACTTTTGTCTGGCATCCTGGATTTTTTTCACCAGATCCAGGGTCCCCTCATCCTGGTATAATTTGTTCAGGCACTCGTCAATATAGACTTCGGTGCGTAACAATGGATTCACCTCCAACCGCTTTCGGAAGAATTCCTTTTCTTCTTCATTCAGTTCGTTTTCGTTGTAACGATCAATCCAATCATTTGTAATTTCCATGTCTTTCATATTCAAAATATTGTTGATATTCAGGATCACCTATTATTCTCTTACGCAACATGTTTTTGCAACTATACTTGCGTGTTTTTACATACACTTCATCTTTGAAGTTCATAAGCCGGGCAATTTCCTTATAGGGGATCTTTAAAAAGTAAAGTTCCAGCAGCCGCTGACAATCTGCTGGCAGTGACAGCATGTTTTTGTACAGCAGGCGTCGTTTCTCATTGTTTTCTTCACGTGTTTCCATGTCGTCGGAATTATAGGTGGAATTGGGTTCATTCACTTCAAATTCGGCCTGGTAAAGCAGGCGGTATTTATTATCGAGGTGCTGTAACCACAGATTTTTACATATCGAGATGAAAAAGGTCTTCAGGCTGCACTTCAATTCAAAGGGCTGATTGAGTGATCGTTTATACAAAAGGATTATGGCCTCCTGAACCAGATCGCCCACGTCAGATTCACTTCCGGAATTTTGCTTGACAAGATGTCTAACTACCGGGGTAAATTCCTGGTAGATATAATCGATATGACGCTGTTTTCTTTGCCGCAGGCCTTCAATTAGCGTTTCATCTGAATAACGGAGGATCATGGTCAGGATATATAATGGTTAATCCGGAAAAGTCGAAAAGGTAACAGGGTTGTTAATAACTTTTTTATCCTGGCCAGACGGATGTTACATTATAAGGACAATGTAAGGGTGTAAAACGTTGCATCCGGAAAAAAATATTTTTAGATTTCGTGCCCTTCAATCTCAATATTTAAAGTAAATTTATCGCCACAATATGAAGTGATCATCCCAAAACAGGTTCAATGAAGAAGAAAACCAAAAGCATTACCATTACACAATTTGACTATATCATCCGAAATGTCAATGATGAGGAGATCGATATCGAGGGGCATCCGCATCATTACACTGAATTTGACCAGGAGGGCCGACCTTTGACGGAGATCAGGTACAACCGGTTTGGTGATTTTGAAGAAAAGAGAGAATATGGTTACAATTCAAGTGGTAAACTCATCCGTGAATCCTACTTTTCTGAAGAGAATGAACTCGCTGAAGAAAAAACATTCGAGCTGAATGAAGCGGGGCTTGTAATTCGTGCATTCAAACATTATCAGGATGGATCGGTCGATACGTCAGATTTTTACTACAATGCGTTAAACCAGTTGATTAAAAGAACAACGACCACGGATGAAGGAGAAATTGAACAGGTAGAGACCTTTGATTGGGAAAACGAGAAAATTGTAAACCATACCATCTTCGACAGTGAAGGAAATGAAGTAATAGAGCAGGATGCCCCCCCCATGAAACCAAATCAAACGCGTATCACGACGAATGAAAAGGGGCAGGTAGTTACCGAGGAGGAGTTGGATGGGCAGGGTGAAGTTATTATGACCATTAACCGCACCTATGATGAAGATGAAGAGCCCGATGAGGTGCAGGTATACATCGACGGCCGCGGCAATACCATCAGCCAGCATTATTTTCTCAAATACGAATACACCTATTTCGAATAATCGCCAAGCAATGCGTCGTTGACCAAATTCGGCAATGTAACATGCAGCCTGGGTTCATGCTGCATGGCGCGTTTTATAGCAAAGATGGCTTCATCGTTTCGGGCCCAGGCGCGACGTGCGATTCCGTTGTTCACATCCCAGTGAAGCATTGACTTTAATTTTCGGGCTGCATCCGCTGTACCATCGAGCAACATACCAAAGCCGCCATTGATCACTTCGCCCCAGCCAACACCTCCGCCATTGTGGATAGAAACCCAGGTGGCTCCCCGGAATCCATCACCAATCACGTTCTGGATGGCCATGTCGGCTGTAAACTGCGAACCATCATAAATATTGGAGGTTTCGCGATAGGGTGAATCGGTTCCGGAAACGTCATGATGATCGCGACCAAGAACGACAGGTGCCGAAATCCGGCCAGCAGCAATGGCTTCATTGAAGGCTGTCGCTATTTTTGTACGCCCTTCACAGTCTGCATAAAGAATGCGGGCCTGCGACCCGACAACCAATTTATTCTTTCCGGCCTCACGGATCCAATGAATGTTATCGCGCATCTGCATTTCGATTTCGCTGGGTGAGGTTTGTGCAATCTCTTCAAGGACGGTGGCCGCAATGTGGTCGGTAACAGCAAGGTCTTCCGGTTTTCCCGAGGTACACACCCAACGGAATGGGCCGAATCCATAATCAAAAAACAGCGGTCCCATGATGTCCTGAACATAGGATGGATAGATGAAGGTTCCATCAGCCTTCATCACATCTGCACCAGCCCGGGAGGCCTCGAGTAAAAACGCGTTGCCATAATCCCAGAAATACATGCCGTTTTCAGCCATTTTGTTGATGGCAGTCACCTGCCGGCGCAACGATTCCTGAACGACACGCTTGAATTTTTCCGGTTCTTCAACCATTAGCCGGTTCGACTCCTCAAAGGTGAGGCCGACAGGATAATAACCGCCTGACCATGGATTATGTAAAGAAGTTTGATCAGAACCCAGTTCAATCCGAAGGTTTTGATGGGCAAAATGTTCCCAAAGATCCACAATATTTCCCTGGTATGCCAGTGATACGGCTTCATGATTGGATATGGCCTGCTTCAGGCGGCCCTCCATCTCCTTGAGATCGGTAAATACCTCATCGACCCAGCCCTGCTGATGACGCTTTTTCACCACGGCCGGATTGATTTCTGCAACTACGGCAATGGCTCCGGCAATAACGGCTGCCTTTGCCTGGGCCCCCGACATGCCTCCCAACCCTGAAGTGACAAAAACCATCCCTGCAATGGTATCGGATGTCACCTTGCGTGCAGCATTCAGAATGGTTATGGTTGTTCCATGCACAATCCCCTGCGGACCGATATACATATACGAACCAGCCGTCATTTGCCCGTATTGCGTTACACCGAGTGCATTGAAGCGTTCCCAGTCGTCGGGTTTGGAATAGTTGGGTACCATCATCCCGTTTGTAACGACCACACGCGGGGCATCGGCGTGTGAGGGGAAAAGACCCATCGGATGTCCTGAATACATTACAAGCGTTTGATCATCCGTCATGTTGGCCAGGTACTTCATGGTGAGCAGGTACTGAGCCCAATTCTGAAATACCGCTCCGTTTCCGCCATAGGTAATTAGTTCATGGGGATGCTGCGCCACAGCCGGGTCAAGGTTATTCTGAATCATCAGCATAATGCTGGCAGCATGGATTGAACGGTGCGGATATTCATGTATGTTTCTGGCAAACATTGGATATGCAGGCCTGAAACGGTACATGTAGATACGCCCGTATTTTTTGAGCTCATCGGCAAATTCCGGCGCCAGCGCTGAATGATATTTTGGATCGAAATACCTCAACGCATTTTTCAAGGCAAGTTTTTTCTCGTCGGATGATAAAATATCTTTTCTGACCGGGGCATGATTGGCCAGTGCATCATGGGGCAGCATTTCGGGTAGTCCGTCTGGAATACCGCGCAGGATTGCCTGCCTGAAATCGTTTGTATTCATATTTTTTCCTGTGAAGTTCGCAATATCTGATAGAGAAATTCCCTGGCCCTGAAGAGCTGGGCCTTCACAGTACCCAGAGGCAAATCGAGTTCCGTGGCAATTTCTTCATAAGACCATTCCTTGAAATAGCGCAATTCAATCAGTTGGCGGTAATGTGGCTTGAGTTTTTCCACCACATCATGCATCAACTGAATCTTCTGCTTTTCGATGATTTTTTCTTCAGGATCAAGACCATCTGACGGAATGTTGGAAGGCGCATCCTGATATTCTCCGTCGTCGTCAAAAAAATTATCGGCAAACTGAATCCGCTTGTTCTTGCGTAAAAAATCAATGCAGTTATTGGCCGCAATCTTGAAAAGCCAGGTACTGAAAGCAAATTCAGGCGTATATTGCTTCAGGTTTTTAAATGCTTTTCCGAAGGCTTCAATGGTGAGATCATCGGCATCGGTGGCATTGCTGGTCATCTTCAGCATCATAAAATAGAGGGAATCGCGGTATTTATTCAACAGTTCGGCATAGGCCTGCTGATCTCCCTGATCGAGGGCCAGTTGCACGAGCACATAATCGTGTTGCGCCTTTTCAGTCAGATGAGCCGCTACTTCCATCGGGTCGGTTTATAAAACACATTGGAAATCCAGGTAGCTGCATTGAACAGCAATAGCAAAATCTCAAAAAACAGAAGAAAGGGCACCAGGTCTCTTTCATTCAGTTGTTTCAGGCATCGGGCAAAGACGATATACTGAAAAACCAGCCTGATGATAAAAATCCCGGCCACCGGAATGACCGACCAGTTGAGCGATAAAAGAAGGATGAAAAGTCCGTAAAACAACACCAGGTTAAAAGAATACAAACCCAGCAGAAACTTATGGTTGAACCTGTAAAGATGACTTGCAGCAAGATGCTTTTTTTTCTGCGTTATCCAGCTCCCCAGAGTTTCCTTGGGATCCGAAAGGGTATGACTTCCCGGATCGACCATAATGGCCGTGTTCGATTTGCTGGCCACCCGGTTGACAAAGAGGTTGTCATCGCCGGAATGTATGCGGTAATGGGAGATAAAGCCATTGTTCTTATAGAAAACCTGCTTCCGGTACGAAAGATTTCGGCCCACACCCATATAGGGAACACCGGCAAGGGCATATGAAAGATACTGGATGGCAATGTGTGCGGTGTCAAACCGGATTAACTTGTTCAAAAGTCCGGGGCTGCGGAGATAGGGACCATAACCAACCACCACTTCAATTTTTGGCGTGAATGCCGACTGCATCAGCCGAACCCAATCCTTTGATGCGGGTTTACACTCAGGATTGGTAAGCAGTACCAGATCATGCCTGGCAGATTTAATGCCAATTGAAAGAGGAAATTTTTTTCCCGAGAAAAAATTCAGCTCCTCCTTAATGGAAATGGTTTTTAAATGAGGGAACTTTTCTTCCAGATCGGCAAGCAAATAACGGGTATCATCGTCGGATGAATAATCAACCACCAGTACCTCATAATCAGGATAATCCTGCTCAAGGATGAGCGGAAGGCTTTCTTTCAGATGATGGTATTCATTGTGGGCACAAATAACAACTGAAACCCCCTGGGGATTTTGTTCGGCAGGATGATGCCGGTAACGGCCGAGCCGCCAGTAAAAAACCCGGTAAAAAACAAGATGCAAAATAAGCGTCAGGGTAAACACGCCCACCAGGATAAGTGGCAAAAACTGCGTATTTATCAGATTATCAGCCATTTAAAAATATCACTTTTGAACGGTTCAAAGTTATTCATTATCGCATAACAATAAGCAGGATTGTGTATAAATAAGCAGGATGGTTGAAAAGAGTCCGCAGAAGAAAATGCAATAACGCTTACCTTTGCCCCGAATCTTCTAATTTAACCTATTTGCAATTCGACATTTTACATCGGGATACGGGCTCTTCGGCCAGGGCGGGAACCCTCACGACCGATCATGGCCCCATCGAATCCCCCTTTTTTATGCCTGTTGGCACGGCGGGAGCAGTAAAAGCCCTGCATGTCAAGGATTTACGGGAAGAAATCCAGTCCCAAATCATGCTTTCAAACACCTACCACCTCTACCTCAGGCCAGGGGTGGACATCATCTCCAAGGCAGGCGGACTTCACAAATTCAATGGATGGTCGAAGCCAATCCTTACCGATAGCGGCGGTTACCAGATCTATTCGTTAAGCGACATCCGGAAATTCACCGATGATGGTGTCATCTTTCAATCACATATCGATGGGTCAAGGCATGTTTTCACCCCTGAAAAGGCTGTCGAAGTTCAGCGTGAATTGGGCGCCGACATCATCATGGCATTCGATGAATGTACACCCTATCCCTGTGATGAGGCCTATGCAAGAAAGTCGATGAAACGTACACATTACTGGCTTACCCGCTGTGTCTCCCACTTCGAAAAAACGGCCTGTCCTCATGGCTATTCGCAAAGTTTGTTCCCCATCGTGCAGGGCAGTGTCTATCCCGACCTGCGTGTTGAATCAGCCAGGTTCATCGCTGACCAGGGTGCACCGGGCAATGCCATCGGCGGATTATCCGTTGGCGAACCCGCTGCCATGATGTACGACATGACCGGCCTGGTTTGTGGCATTCTGCCGGATGAAAAACCACGCTACCTGATGGGCGTGGGTACTCCTGCCAACATACTCGAATGTATCGCCTTGGGGGTGGATATGTTCGATTGCGTAATCCCTACCCGCAATGGACGAAATGGCATGCTTTACACCCGCCATGGGATTATCAATATAAAAAATGAAAAGTGGAAGGATGATTTTTCTCCCCTGGAAGCCGATGGAGAAGTATTCGCTGATCTTCAATATAACAAAGCCTTCCTGAGGCACATGTTTGTTTCAAATGAGATCCTCAGCGCCATGATCGCAACCATGCACAACCTCGGGTTTTACATGTGGCTTATGAAAGAGGCGCGGAAGCAGATTTCACAGGGAACTTTTTCACCCTGGAAGGAGAAGATGGTGAAACAACTGATGCAACGTCTGTAAAGATTCAGGTGGCTCGATAAGAGAACAAAGAAATATGCCAGGGAGCTCATTTATGGCCAGATACAACACAAAAGACCTTTTCGTCCGGCACCAACACCTGTTGCCAATACTGATCATCCTTGGCAGTTGGTTTATCATTAACCTTGTTCAGTCTGTGTTTACTGGTTTGTTTGATGACGAAGCCCTGTTCTGGATGTATGGCGAACGACTCGACTGGGGTTTTTACGAACACCCCCCGATGGTGGGGTTCATGATAAAAATGGGATATTCCATATTCCACAACGAATTGGGGGTACGCCTCTTTTTCGTAATGGCCTCAACGCTCTCCGTCTTTCTGCTGATGAAGCTTTCTGATGTCAAAAACTATCTTTTGTTTGCTTCAATTTGCTTGTCAATCGGCATTATACAAGCGGGAGGCTTTATTGCTGCCCCTGATGTAGCCCTGGTGCTATTCACCCTGCTGTTTTTCCTGGTTTACCGCCATCTGATTGAGCATGATTCCATCCCGCTTGCCTTGCTGTGGGGAGTGATCATGGCTGCCATGATTTACAGCAAATACAATGGGATCCTGGTGATCTTTTTCACCTTGCTCTCCAATCTGAAACTGCTTCGGAAAAAATCGTTTTACCTTGCTGCCTTCGTGGCCATTCTTTGCTTTGTTCCCCATATCATCTGGTCGTTCCGGCATGGCCACCCGACTATGTATTACCATCTGATTGAGCGTAATTTTGAACAATACAACTACTTCAAATATTTCTTTTCATTCATTATCGGGCAATTTATCATTTATGGGCCCTTTATGGCTGCTTTTCTCTTTTGGTTCTCCTTTACCTATAAACCAGCCAATCAATTTGAACGCAGCCTTAAATTCACAGCGATCGGGATCGTGCTGTTTTTTCTCCTTTTCACTTTTCAGGGACAGGTCGAACCCAACTGGACTGTTCCCGCCTTTCTCCCCATGCTGATCCTTACCTATAAAGGGATTGAAAAGCGATTGTACCTTCATAAACTGATCTATATCCTTGCAGCAGTCGGCTTTGTGCTGATGTTATTCTTAAGGGTCTACCTTGTGTATGACTTTCTGAAATTGCCCCGAAAATTCGTTAACCTGTCTGAATTATATGATTGGAAGGATTGGGCAAAAGAGATGGAGAAGAGGGCCGATGGTCGCCCGGTTTTGTTCCTCAGTTCGTACCAGCGTGCTTCAAAATATTCATTTTATACAGGGGAAACAGCACATTCCGTTGATGGATTCGATGGGCACCGCACCCAATATTATTATTGGGACGACCTTGAAAAGAAGCTCCAGGGAAAAGAGGTGCTGGTAGCTGGCTATACGGACTGGATGTATATTCCCGGCAAACAGCCTTATAAAGCCAAAAATGGGGTGGTGACCTTTTGGGGTATTGCGAAAAATTTCAGATCAAACTTTAACGTGACCATTGAAACCAGTATCAGTCCATTAAAATTTCCGGCATCAACGTATGTAAAGATCCCCGTAAGAATATTCAACCCGGGAACCGATACGCTGCGCTTTGACCAGGATCCGGACCAGCCGTCAAGCCTTGTTTATCACATTCATCTTAAAGACAAATTCGTTGTTTACCAGGAAACGGCAGCAGATATTTCACACCTGTTGATACCAGGTGCCTACGCCGATACGTTAATGACCATTAAAACGCCCGATGAACCCGGAAAGTATTATTTTTGGGGTTCCATTCAAACCGGCTGGCTGATGGCGGGGAGGAACCAGAACTATCAGATTATGGAAATTTACTGATGCGAACGATCGACATTTATATCATTAAAAAATTTCTGGGAACATTTTTCTTTACCTTGATATTGTTGATATTTATTGTTATTGTATTCGACATCTCCGAGAAACTCGATGACTTCCTGCGCCACGATGCACCGCTCAATGCCATAATTTTTGATTACTATCTCAACTTCGTCCCCTATTTTATTAACCTTTTCAGCTATCTGTTGACCTTTATAGCCGTGATATTTTTCACATCCCGCATGGCCTCTGATTCTGAAATCATTGCGATCCTCAGCAGTGGCATCAGTTTCAAGCGGATGATGTTTCCCTACTTTATTTCAGCCCTGGCACTTGGTGTATTTTCGTTTTTTCTGGCCAATTTTATTATTCCCTACACCAACCGGAGCATGCTTGCCTTTGAAAAACGGTTTATAAACGACCCCAGGGAATTCAGCGACCAGAACATTCACAAGCAAGTCAGTCCGGGAACATTTATATATCTTGAAAATTACAACGTCAAGACCAACACCGGCTGGAAATTCACCCTCGAAAAATTTGAAAAAAACGAGTTGGTGTTTAAAATGAAGGGGGAGCGCATTGAATGGGACAGTTTACGGCTGCGCTGGCGGATTACGAATTATTATAAAAGGAATATCAGCGAAATGAATGAATCTATAATCAAAGGAACTAAATTAGATACCTTGTTACCATTTAAGCCTGCTGATTTCACCGAAGATATTGAGGATGTCAAGATCATGAATTATTTCGTACTCAGGGAGCATATCCAGGACAAGGAGTTGCGTGGAGATCCGGATGTGATAAAATACAAGGTGAAAAAATATGAACGGATTGCATTTCCTTTTGCCACGCTTATTCTGACTGTGATTGGCGTTTCAGTTTCCAGCCGGAAAGTTCGCGGTGGCATCGGCTTTCACCTTGGATTTGGGTTGGCCCTGACCTTCATCTACATTCTTTTTATGCAGATATTCACCGTCTTTGCAACGTTTGGCGACCTCCCCCCGTTGATTGCAGTTTGGGTTCCCAACATCATTTTTGGTTTTATTGCCCTATTCCTGTTCAGGATTGCACCGAAATAGAGTTAAAGCAGGAATTCGGCTGTATACATCCCCCTGAAGACATCCCCAACCTCTGGTGGTTTGTTGAAAAGACCATACACAGCAGACCCGCTGCCGCTCATTGAAGCATAAGCTGCACCCGCATCATATAATTTCTGCTTGATTTCGCCGATTACCGGAAATCTTTTAAATACCGGTTCTTCGAAATCATTGGTCACCTTATCCTTCCAAAGTTCGACCGGAAGAAGAACCAGTTCTTTCAGCGAATTTACAGGTTTCGCCGGTATTACGGCCGGGTAGGCTTCCGCCGTGCTCACATGCACCCCGGGGACAACCAGAAGAAGGGTAAATCCAGCAAGATCAAGAGATATCGGCTCAAACCGGTCACCCCGCTCAAAGGCATAAAGCGCTCTGTTTTCAATGAAGAAGGAGCAATCGCTGCCCAGTACCCGGGCATACGATTTTAATTGATCGGTATCCAGTAAAAGGTTAAAATATTCGTTTACCAATCTCAGGGTAAATGCGCCATCTGCTGAACCACCGCCTAGTCCGGCTCCCAAAGGGATCACCTTATGGAGGTGCATGTTAACTTCCGGCAATAAATATTCAGATTGCAGCAAACGAAAAGCTTTGATGCACAGGTTAGTTTCAACCTCACCGGGGATGGGCAATCCCGTTGATTGGAATGAAAATATTCCATCGTCCGCAGAGATGATCTCCACGACATCGTGCATGGGAACTGGAACAAAGATGGTTTCGAGATTATGATAGCCATCGGGGCGCTTACCAACGATGTTCAGGCCCAGGTTTATTTTACAATTCGGAAAGTAGATCATCGCAATACATGTTAAAATCAATCTTCTCTATTTATCCGGAAAGCTAACCGGTCTTAAAAGATCCGGATTAGCCACAAAGGCGCTGTCGGTCAAAGTCAGCAGGAATGCTTTAATATCCGCAAGCTGCTTTGGATTGAGCCGGATGCCCCCGGTTCCGATGTGATGCATCAGCGGGCTGATGTAGGGTGACCAAACCAGGTTGTTGTTGTAAAATCCAAGAACTTCATCGAGGGTTTTAAAACGTCCATCGTGCATATAGGGCGCTGTGAATGCCAGGTTCCTTAGGGTGGGTGCTTTGTATGCGCCAATATCCACCGGGTTCCCCGTAATAGAAAAACGGTCGGCCGGATCGGCGAAAACTGAATCTTTTCCATTGTTATAAAACAGGGTTGTAGTAAAAAGCGGGTTCCCATCACCTCCATGGCAATGGAAGCAGTCTCCGCCCTGTTCTGTCATAAAAAGCACATATCCATTTCGTTCATCATTGTTCAGGTTTGTTTCGCCCCGAAGGAAGCGGTCGAATTTGGAATTGGCCGATATCAGTGTGCGAACAAACTGGGCAATCGCCCGGCCCATATTTTTTACTGTAATCCTGTCGGACCCAAACGCCCTTTTAAAAAGACCGGGATATCCGGAAAGTGACTGGAAAAGCGCAGCAACCTTCGCCGTGTCGCCGTTTATTTCATGTGGCGCCGTAATGGCCATCCAGACAAAATCCTCCAGGCTCCTTGCCGAAACAGATGGATTTTCTTCTGAGACTTTTCCGTTCCATAAATATCCGTGTGTAGACCAAACCAGGTTTATCATTGGCATCATGTAGTGCGGAGTAGGAATCCCGGTCAACCCGAACGGATGTCCTCCCAAAAATTTTGGATGGTCAATGCCACATTCGAACGAATGAGATTGCAAATGACAGGTACCGCAACTCATGAGCGAATCCGGATCTGTTCGTCCTGAAAGGCGGCCGTCATAGAAGAGATATCGCCCCAGAGCGACTCCTTCAACGGTCATTGGATTATCGTTCGGGATGTTCAGTTCGGTGGGAAAAAACCGTGGAATTTTTATCTCATACGGTGTTGGAAGGCTCTCAGCAGCATCGGTTTGATCCTTTTTGCATCCGGAGGTCAGGAGAATCATTAAACAAAAAGCAACGGTCAGCAAAAACTGACCTGGCACCCATACTTTTGAATATAAATTAATTCGTATCAAATGATGCATATGGTTATTTTGTCCATGTTTCATTCCAACCGCCAATCTATCTCTTCAACGCCATTCTGATGCAATAAATTGTTGATTTGTGAAAAATGGCGGCAGCCGAGGAAACCACGGTATGCGCTCAATGGTGAAGGATGAACGGTGGTAAGAACATGATGCCGGGAGGTATCGATCAGTGACTTTTTTGCAATGGCATAGCTTCCCCAGAGCACAAAAATCAGCCCCATCCTCCTGAGCGACAGTTGGGCAATGGCCGCATCAGTAAAGGTTTCCCATCCGTGATTCTGGTGCGATCCTGGCTGGTTCTCGCGAACGGTCAGTGTAGCATTGAGCAGTAAAACGCCCTGATCGGCCCATTTCGTAAGATCTCCACTCCGTGGCAGTGCCACTCCGGTATCGTCCGTTAACTCCTTAAAAATATTGATCAGTGAAGGTGGCTTTGGTACGCCATCGGGAACTGAAAAGCACAGTCCATGCGCCTGACCGAGGCCATGATATGGATCCTGACCAAGCAAAACAACCTTCACCTTTTCAAAAGGGGTATGGTTAAATGCATTAAAAATAAACTTCCCAGGAGGGAATATCCTGTATTTCTTCTTCTCTTCCAGCAAAAACGCCTTCAGTTCACTGAAATACAATTTATCAAATTCAGCTCCCAGCACCTCCTTCCAACGCGCTTCAATTACCGGATTCACCTTCTCCATCCTCTTATAAACTTTTGTCCGTTAATAACTTTACGCAATAAATATTGAAATTGTTTGTTCCTTAATTGGGGAAAATGTAATTTTGCCCGTCTAATTCAACGAAAATCAGGAGTAACCATTATGAAAAAAGCCCTTTTTGTTATTCTGGCCACTGTTCTTTTAGGTATTGTTTCATCATGCACTTCAAACCAGCATTGTGCAGCCTATGGCGAAAAGCAAAGATACCAAACGGAACGTCGATAAAAAAACTTTTCCATTTGTTTTATATTTTTAATGGGAGGCCCTGGCTTCCCATTTCTTTTTTCTTTTGTACATTTGTTTCCTTCCAGATTTTCCTTACCCATGAAACACATCATCCTCTTTCTATCGTTCATTTTCACGACAGCGGGAGGATATTTTGCAAGTGCACAATATGAAGCCATCCCCGACACAACACCCGACAATGTATTATTTGAGCAGCAATGGAGCCTGGGTGCGATGCTTCATACCAATGGATGGGGACTTAAATTCCGCAAGGGGCATAATGTAGCTGCCTTAAGGCAATTTATGTGGGAATTGGAATTTTCCACCTACAAATCATCCAAAGAGGTGCGAAGCATCAATCCCTATTTCTCCGATTCGAGATCCTATTTTTATGGTAAACTAAACTATGTGTGGTTTTTCCGCGGCGGCGTGGGACAGCAGCACATATTAAACCGAAAACCCTATTGGGGCGGTGTTCAGTTAAGCTGGCTATATTACGGAGGGCTATCCCTGGCACTCACAAAACCGATTTACCTCTATATCATCCACTTTAACAGCGGATTTACCGATTATGAAGTCAAAGAGGAAAGGTACGACCCTGAAGTGCATTTTATTGATAATATATATGGAAGGGGGTCATTTTTAGCCGGATTTACAGAGATGGGATTTCATCCCGGTGTTTATGTTAAAACCGGGCTGGATTTCGAATTTGGCGTAAAAAACAAGCAGATCAACTCACTTGAAATCGGAGGGATCTTTGATTATTCACCTATTCCCGTTCCAATTATGGCGTACAATCCCAAACAGTCTTTTTTCCTTACACTTTATCTGAGCGTTATGTTTGGGAAGAGGTATAATAAGTAAACTCAATTTCCCCGTGATTGAAGTATCGCATTTCACCGCTGCGTGTTTCGACCATGAGCCGGCCAAGGTTATCGACCCCACCAATTTTTCCTTCCATTAAGGAGCCGGAGCAAATATATTTCCGCCATTGACCATACCCAAGCATAGATTCCTGATAATCCCTGTTTAGGTTATCAGGACCTTGTTCTCTCAAAGCATGGTATCGGATTTCAAGACATCGGCATACCTCCGGCAGCACCTCCTTCAAGTCCATCTCCTTTCCACCTATTTGCATAAGTGAAACAGGATTTGGCAGGGTGGATGAAAACCGGATTTGATTGATATTGATCCCAATACCGGCAAGAGATGTTTCCAGGGAGATTCCCATTATTTTATGCTCAATCAGGATCCCTCCGATTTTTTTATTCCCGATATACAAATCATTGGGCCATTTAATGCTGATCCCCTGGGGATGACCGGAATTTGAATGAGCTGCAGTATTCGACCCGGCAGGTGAAATGTTGTTCAATAAAGTTCGGATAAAGTCGAGAACCCCAAGTGAAATCGCTTTATTTAACAGGAATTGCTGCTCAGGATCAATAAATCCGGGTTTCAGGATAACAGTGAATGTAAGGTTTTTTCCGGGTTCACTGATCCATGAATGCCCATGCTGTCCCCGACCTGCAAATTGCTCATGAGCCCATATAATTGTTCCCTCCTCCACGGGTCCTCCTGAAAGCAACCTATTTGCATAGGCGTTGGTCGAGTCAACCCGGTCGAGTTCAAGGATGGTTTTACCGATCATGAGATGCAAGGTTAATATCATCCAGAGAAAATGATCTGCCGATGATCAGGATTATAACGGATTACCCTGATCATTTAGTGTCATTGTCCGGGGTATTTTGTTTAAAAATATTTTCTTGACCGACAGCACCTTTCTATGGTTTGCCCGATTAAGCATAAAAAACATGGAAACATACGAAAATCGAATTGCCATCAAAAACTGGGCGGAAGATGACCGTCCGCGTGAGAAATTACTGCTGAAAGGGCGGCAAAGTATGAGTGATGCAGAGCTTCTGGCAATCCTCATCGGATCGGGAACAAAGCAGGACTCGGCGGTTGATTTGGCAAAAAACATCTTGCACCGGGCACACGACAACCTGGCTGAGTTATCGAAAATGAGCATAAATGACCTGGTTACGGTGAAGGGTATCGGTAAGGGTCGGGCGACCACGATTCTGGCAGCCCTTGAACTGGGTCGGCGCAGAAATGAATCGGAGGTACTGGCCAGAGACAAAATAAAAACCAGCAGGGATGCCTATGAGATATTCCGAAGTACACTTGGAGACCGGCCGTATGAAGAATTCTGGATCATCCTGCTCAACAAGGCAAACAAAGTGTTGAAGAAGTGCAATATCAGCGAAGGAGGCATTTCGGGAACAGTGGTTGATCCAAAGAAAATTTTCAAAATCAGTCTCGATCATCATGCGTCATCTATCATTCTGGGTCATAATCATCCTTCAGGGGTCGTAACTCCAAGCGAAGCAGATCAACGGATTACAAAAAAAATTTGCGAAGCAGGTGCCATGCTGGAGGTGACGGTGCTTGACCATCTGATCATCGGTGATGACAGCTATTATAGCTTCGCAGATGACGGGGCTTTGTGAAGACTATCAAATGTGTAACCCAAACGCGAAAAGTGTTCCAGAAATCGCGGGAGGGCATGCCTGGCCTTTTCCAAAGCCTTCAGGCTGTCGTGAAAAACGACAATAGAACCACAACAGGTATGATCAAGCACATTTTTCAAACATTGTTCCGGTGTAGTATTGCGGTGAAAATCGTAGCTAAGCACCGACCAAAGGATAAAACGGAAATCCTTCCGGAGAAGGAAATATTGCGAAGGTGTAAACCTCCCGTAAGGTGGCCTGAAGAGGTTTGTGCTGACATATTCCCGGCACCGGTAAACATCCTCGATGTAAGCGCCAGGTGACGTGTGCCATCCATTGAGATGATGAAATGTATGATTTCCGATCGCGTGTCCATCGGTTCTGACCATTTCGCAGAGATCAGGATGTTTTCGGATATTGTCACCAACCATGAAAAAGGTAGCAGTGGCGCTGAAGTTCCTAAGGATCCCAAGAATTTCCGGGGTGGCCTCCGGAATAGGGCCATCGTCGAATGTAAGGTATATCACCTTGGCGTCACCCGGAATGTCACACAGGAGGTATTCGGGGCTTAACCACCTGAAAAATAACGGCGTTCTGGCAGAAATCATTGATTTGAAGGCTGATACACCTTTTCAACATATAAGTCGTAATATTTTTTCAGGGTTGCTTCGGTTTCTGCTGCCAGTTTGGCCTGTTTTGCCTCGCTGGTAATCACGCTGAGTCTTTGCATTGTAAAAACAGCTTCCTGAATGGTCATATCCATCGCCTTGAGATCCTTGTCAGGAAATGAAAAGAGATAGACCAGCTCTTCTGTCACTGTCTTGTTGAGCTCGGCAGCAATCTGGTTTGCTTTGGCCAGGTCGCCGGTTTTGTAATAACCACTGATGAGGGGTACCGTAAAGAAATCATAGGGGACGACCGACTCAGGCATCACTTCGAAACATTGATCCAACACGCGTCTGGCCGAATCCAATTTGCCTCCGCCAATCAGGGCGTCAGCAAGCCTTCCGAAGAGACTGCGCATGTTCATGACCATCCGGGCATTGGTTTCATCGATATAAACTCCGGGTTTATTCATGTTCCCCCATTTAAAACGGTTCATCAGATTATCGTACATCACATCGGTATTCACCTCGCCTACCTGCCCTTCAGTTGTTTTTGCCCGAACCGGAATTAACCTGTATGCAAGTCCTTCGAGATGAAAATATTTCTCAAGACCTATATAGGTATCAACACCAGTGGTCATTACAAAATAGACCGGACGTTCCCAATTGTTTGTGGCAAGCAGATCCAGGATCATGAGATTGGCCTTCTCAACACCCTGGGCTTTGATTTCCCAACGTATTGTATCGAGCCTGTCTGCCATCTTCGGTAAAATCGAACCCGTCTTCATCAGGGCTGCAGCGTCATAGGTTACCATGAACTTCTTGGTTGGAAAGTAATCAATCATCCCAATCTGTGAAGTATTCATTTTCAACCTGGAATCATCCTGGGCCAGGATGCCAAAAAGCGCTTTTACATCTACATAGGTATTTTTAAGTCCCTCGTCCTCTATGAGATAGGTCACGTCATGGCTACCCTGGCGATATTTCTCCTTTGTGAGTGAGAATGGGACAGGATCTGAGTCGTACGCTTTGCGTTTCATCTGATCAATATACCATTCCGTGTTAAGCAGGCTGAGGTTGACCACGCGCACATCGGTACGGATTCCCTCCACCTCCTGGGCATACCAAAGAGGAAACGTATCATTGTCCCCGTTTGTGAAGAGGATGGCATTCGGAGCGCATGAATTCAGATAATTTTCGGCGATGGCCAATCCGGTATATCGGCCCGAGCGGTCATGGTCATCCCATCCCTGTTGTGCCATCAGGGTTACCACTCCCATCCCGAACAGAAGGGAGAGGATCATGGCCATGTTTTTTCCGGTCAATTTACTAAGCCACTGCATGATCTGAATGATTCCAAGTCCGATCCAGATTGAAAAAGCGTAAAAGGAGCCGGCAAATGAATAATCACGTTCACGGGGCTGCGGTGAATGCGAGTTGAGATACAACACAATGGCGAGTCCGGTCATCAGGAAAAGCAAAAACACCACCCATGCGCTGTGCTTGTCGTTTCGCAGGGTGTAAAATATGCCGATTAAACCAAGAAGAAGCGGCAGAAAATAGAAGTTGTTATCGCCTTTACTTTTGCGGCTCTCCGGAACATCCTGCGGGCCGAGTCTCATTGTATCGATAAATGGAATTCCGCTTTTCCAGTTTCCATCGAGTTTGTTGCCCATTCCCTGGATATCATTTTGCTTTCCGGCAAAATTCCACATGAAATAGCGGTAATACATATGGACCAACTGGTAATTCCAGAAAAAAGCAAAATTTTCAGAAAACGTAGGCAGATTCAGCGTTTCACTGCGTTCCCCTTGCTGCATCTGAACAGGTCTTCCCTTTACCTTTCCCCAGCGTATATATTCCTGCTCAAAACGTGGCTCTGACTGGTCCCACATCCGAGGAAAAATTGTTGTAAAACGTTCATCGTAGACCGGGATCACATTCTCCCGTTTATCTGTTACTAAATATTTCCCTGATTTGGTATCTTTTGCATACACCGGGTTCCCATCGGCCCTATCAACAACAGGGGCATTGTAATACTGTCCTTTGAGCAGTGGC
This sequence comes from uncultured Bacteroidales bacterium, assembly GCA_903945175.1. Classification (GTDB taxonomy): domain Bacteria; phylum Bacteroidota; class Bacteroidia; order Bacteroidales; family FEN-979; genus CAIVAT01. Next base: position 56,766 of record CAJAUM010000070.1, read on the forward strand.
CAGTCCCCGTATTGCTCCCGGTTCAGGTAGGCAAGCAGGTACATGGCATTTTCAGGATTGTTCTCATCGATGGGTGTATCGGCATTGCTGCGTATGACCAGCATCAGGAATGAAGAGTATCCGATAATAATGAAGGTCAGGGCAAGGACAATGGCATTCCATACTGGTTTTCCCTTTTTGCTTGTATAATATAGACCCCAGATGATCAACCCGATAAGCAGCACGAAATAAATCATGGTACCGGAGTTGAACGGAAGACCGATGGAATTGATGAAAAAAAGTTCAAAAAGTCCGGCCAATTTGATGATCCAGGGAATGATAAGGTACATCACTACGGCCAAAATCAGGATTGACAGGATAGCCGTTACAACCATGCCTTTCCATCCGGGATTTGGATATTTTTTAAAATAATAGACGAATGTAATTGCCGGAATGGCGAGCAGGTTAAGCAGGTGAACCCCAATGGAGAGCCCCATCAGATAGGCGATCAGGATAAGCCAGCGATAGGCGTGCTTTTCATCGGCATGCTCCTCCCATTTAAAAATGGCCCAGACCACGATGGCCGTAAAGAAAGATGACATGGCATAAACTTCGCCTTCGACTGCCGAAAACCAGAATGAATCGGTGAAGGTATAAGCCAGGGATCCGACCAATGCAGCCCCCATGATCATCCACATTTTCTGATCAGTCATCTCTCCCTGTCGAAGGACAATTTTTTTTGCGATCAGGGTAATCGTCCAAAACAGGAAAAGTATCGTAAACCCACTGGAAAGTGCCGACATGGTATTGACCATTCGGGCAACATGCGTCACATCTCCGAAGGCAAACAGTGAAAAGAAACGGCCAATTATTTGAAAAAGCGGTGCCCCCGGCGGATGACCCACCTCCAGTTTAAACGCAGTTGAAATGTATTCTCCGCAATCCCAGAAGCTCATGGTAGGCTCGGAGGTGATAATGTATACGGCAGAGGCAATGGAAAACACGATCCAGCCGAGGATGTTGTTGATCTTTTTATAACTGTTCATGGAGAAAGGCATTGAAGCGCCGCAAAGGTAGGAAAAATAGAGACATTTTTGTATTTTTGCCAGGTAACGAAAAACCACTCACATGAACAAACTTGTATTGATCCGCCATGGTGAAAGCACCTGGAATAAAGAGAACCGATTTACCGGATGGACAGATGTTGAATTATCGGAACGCGGAATAAAGGAGGCCATGGAGGCCGGAAAAATCCTGAAGAAGGAGGGTTTTGAATTTAAAATAGCCTATACCAGTTACCTCTCCCGCGCCCTCCGAACGTTGTGGCTCTTGCTTGAACAGATGGATCTTCAATGGATCCCGGTAGAGAAAACCTGGAGACTGAATGAAAAACATTACGGGGTACTCCAGGGATTGAACAAATCGGAGATGGCAGAAAAATATGGCGATGAGCAGGTTCTTATCTGGCGCAGAAGTTATGATGTGCGTCCTCCCGCGCTTGATATGGACGATCCACGTCATCCGCGCTTTGATCATCGTTACCGTGACCTCAACCCAAGAGACATCCCGGGAACTGAGGCGCTGAAGGACACTGTTGAACGTATCGTCCCCTATTGGCAGCAGGAGATGGCCCCTGCCCTTGCAAAACACAAACAGGTGGTTGTTGCAGCCCATGGAAACAGCCTCCGTGGAATTCTGAAATATCTGAAAAACATTTCCGACGAGGATATTGTGGGAATTAACCTTCCGACCGGCATTCCCTACGTTTTTGAATTCGACGAGCAAATGGTTCTGCAGAAGGACTATTTCCTGGGCGATCCCGACGTCATTAAAAAACTGATGGATGAGGTTGCCAACCAGGGCAAAAAGAAATAGCAAACATGCGTTAGTCTTCCATCATAAACGCCTTGATGGTACTTTCATCAACCCTTGTAAGCAGGTTGGCTGCAAGATTTTCATGTGAACCAAAGTATCCCTGTACTTTTTCTTTGGCTACCAAGGTCGGGCTGCTTGTAACGGTGGCCCTGAATGAGGAAAACCGGTAATTTGCAGGATGTTCAGTAACACCGTGCCGCCAGGGATTTTGATTGACATACCTGATCATCTCAAAAAAATATAGAAGATTCCTGATCTCCATCCGTTTGAGCTTGAATTTAAAAACCCGGCCCTCTTTTCCGTTGTGAATATTATAGCCTTTGGAATAGGCGTTGAACAACAGGGCAAACGGTTTGAAGAGACTCCCGGCTGCCTCGTCCCGGATCCGGATCAGCAAGTGAAGGTGATCGCTTAGCAAGCAATAGGCATACGTCTCCGCGATGGGGTAAATATGCACCTGGTATAGTTTCATAAAGAAGCGATAGGCCTCTTCGTTTTCAAACAGCGGGTCGCCGTTTTTTGCCCGGTTGTATACATGGTAATACTTTCCCGGTTCCAACAATGTTGTTTTCATAAGCAGTTTTTCTGCTTAATCGGAGGAAAAAGAAAAGGTGAGTGGATTGTTAATAACTTTACGGTTTAAACACCACCCCAAAGTTTTTCTTCCCGTCAATCTCAATACGAATAGGCTTTTCGAAGCGGATATGCCGGATATATTCGTCCTCATAAATGGCAGGTTGTGCATTGAGGTAATCCAGATCATAAAAACCCTCATTGATGTAAGGGTTAATCGTGAAATAGCCCACCCTGAACGAAGTCAGGTTCTGGAAGAAGTGCGTCCCCTGGCTGGGGTCGATGCGGTAATGTTCAAGTCCCGATTCAACAATTAGACGGGCCGCGCTGATTTGCGGCCATTTCACAGGAATGCCAAGCCATGGATCGCTCGATCCCCAACGCCCTGGCCCAACAAGCACATAAAACTTCTTCTCATGCAGGAATTTATCATTCAGATTCTCAAGAAGATGAGCGATCTCCATGCTTTTGGATGCATTAAACATGCTGGGTTTCACATACACAAAATCGTAAATTCCCGTAATAATTCCATTGCCAAGTGCTGTATTCGAAATCATCAGGGCCTCATCCCTATTGATGGATTCTGGCTTGAGATCAATGGTTTCATCGCGGCCGGCAATCGGACGGATTTGCAGAAGGCTGAATACTTTTGGCTCTCCTTTAGGCATGTCAAGATTCACGGCAAATTCAATTTCGACCGGTTTGTTCATCTCACGCTGCCCTATCTCAAGGACCTCCTTCAAAATTTCAGCCAAAGGGAACGTGGCGTGGTTGAGCAACTGTGAAAAAGTGATGATCCGTTTCCCCTCTGCCATTGTTCCCTCCTTCAACTGATGGCTGTCATAATCAAAGGTAGAGGCGACCAGTTTCAAGGCATGGTCCGATTCCGCATCCTTGATACGAAGCTTCATCAGATTCACCGTTTCATCTATATCGGGAGTAAAACTTTCCGGCCTGAGATCAAGTGCATAGAAGAATTTCTGTGTTTCGCTCAGCGCAAGTTCAGGTGTTGAGAGTTGCAGGATTTTTTTGGGATATTTAGGTGAAAACCGGATGCCATTTCCCCCATCAACAATGTATTTGCCTAATCCATAGGCAATATTCGCAATCCCATCATCCGGCTTTTCCGGGGCAATCGGATAAAAATTGATCGATCTCGCCACTCCGGAGATGGCCGGATAAAACCGGTCTCCATACTGCCGGCCTGTAACCTCCTGCAATACAATGCCCATCTTCTCCTCATCGATCATGTTCAGCGTTGCTGCCATATAGGATTTGCTGTCCTTGAAATAGGCCGAAGCATACACACTCTTTATGGCTTCACTCAATTTGTCGATCATGACCCGCTCGTTGAATTTGATATTTGGGATCATGTAGGTGGAATATATTCCTGCAAATGGTTGATAATGTGAATCTTCCAGCAAACTTGATGATCGGATGGCAATTGGATTATTCACGCACGAAATAAAGCGATACAGATCTTCATGGATACGGAATGGCAACCGTGATTTGACAAAACGCGTGAGTATTTCTTTATCACTGCGGTCGGAAAGGGCGATTTCATAAAGGTTGTTTTCCTCCATGAATTCATCAAAAATATCAGTACCCAATACAACAGTGCGGGGAATGGTAATAACGACCTCTTCATATTTATCGGTGAGGCGATTCCGCTTGATGAGCGAATCGAGAAAGGCCAGTCCGCGGGCTTTTCCCCCGATGGAGCCTTCGCCGATCCGTGCAAACTGGAGATATTCATCATACCGATCGCGGTCAAAATCGGCAATAACCCCTTTGGCCTTGTTAATCCGAAAAGCAGTGATGGCATCGAACAGATAACGTTTGGCCTGGTCCATATCATCGGAAAAGGAGGTAACCGATACCTCCCTGAACATTTCAGCAATCGGAAAAAGGGCACGGGCATTGAGCCATTTCGAAAAGTGATTGCGCTGCATGTGATAAAGCAACGAATAATCGGGGATTTCAAAAATTTTATCCTGAAGCGATTTCAGATCAACGGCACGGGTGATCTCACGACCGTTTTTGGGATCGATGAAAATAAAATCACCAAACGAAAAATATTCTGTGATATAATTTCTTAATTCAATGGAGAGTGTTTTGGAATTCTTGTTCAGAAACCCGACTTTTAATTCATGGGCCAGTGATTCATATTCGATATCCGTCGACTGAAAAAGGATGGGCATGTATTGATCCTCATCGCGAACCTTTTCAACAAATTTAATCCCTGCGGTTTTATCGGTTTCGCCGGCCCGCATGAATGAAATATCGGTAATGATTCCCAGGAGGTTGTTTTTGTATTTTTCCCACATCTTCACGGCCTCCTCATAATTGGTCGCCAGCAGGATTTTTGTTCGCCCGCGCATCCTGAGCATCTTATTGTGCTCGTTCAATCCTTCGGCCATGAAGGTTTTCGACTGCTTGAGCAGGATCTTATAAATATTGGGGAGATAGGATGAGTAAAAACGGATGGAATCTTCAACCAATAAAATGGCCTGCACCCCCTGCTTCACATCCTGGTCGATGTTCATTTTATCTTCAATCAACTTGATGATGGCAAGCAGGATGCCTGCATTTCCAAGCCAGCTGAATACATAATCGATGGCGCTCAAGTCTTTTTCGGCAAGTTTCAGGTTAACCTCGCGCGAAAAAGGGGTCAGCACGACGATCGGAATCTTGGGGTACTGCTTTTTGATGCGCATGGCCAAATCGAACGTGTCGGCCTTTTCAATGTTGAGCATCGAAATAACCAGCTCGATCCTTTTGTCCTCCAGCACCTCGAACGCCTCTTCTTCTGAAGTCACCTTCAGAAATTGCGGCGGGTAACGCAGGTTTAGTGAGACATATTCGAGGAAAATGGTTTCATCGATACGCCCATCCTCCTCCAACATAAATGAATCATATGTACTGGAAATGAGGAGGATCTGGTAAATCCTCCGTTTCATCAGCAAATTAAACGAAGTATCAATGAAATAATACTTCTTTGGATCGAGGGCATTTTGTGATCCCGGCATAGAATTTAGTTTTCTTTCAGGATAAAATCATCATATTCTATTTCAAAGCGAAGTTTATGTTTGGATTCTTCCTGGGCCAGACTCAGAAATGTCGCCTTGACAGATGGATCTTCGGCTTTTTCAGCCAGCATGGTATACATGCGGAAAGCTGCCTTTTCTTTTTTCATGGCCAGGATCAATGCGTCAGGATAAGACATATTTGCCGAAGGTTTTACATCCACAAGGTATTCAGCAATTTTCAGGTCCCTGACCTTTTCATCGGATAATTGGAAACTTCCATTCTCCTTAACCCCCAGAATAAATGCTTTATGCCGCATCTCCTCTTCGGCATATTCGAGAAAGGCTTTTTTGGTTTGCTGATTCTTTGATTGGGCTGCAAGTTGCAAATAAAAATCAACGGCGGCCTGCTCCTCCCCGATGGCAAAATCAAGGATCTCTGTTATGTTGGTGAACTCTTTCATATGATTTACGATTTATAAATGACGAATGACGTTAAATTCTTCCTGAAACCTTTTAGTAACAGCATCACAACCATGGTTATATTGGCGTTTATTGTTATCCTCTTTGGTCGGGCGCATCAGCAATTTTCCATGCTCCTTTTTTGCAGGTAAAAGCGCGATGATCTCCATGAATATATCGTGCGGGTTATCGGGTGAATGAATCCCAAATTCCTTAAGAATGGCAGCAAATTGCTGCAGAGAGGTCATCTCAGTTCGTGACTTCATCTCCTTTTCAAAATTCTGGATTACCTTTTGGGCGTTTGTATAGGTGCCGCCCGTTTCAGTCGGGAAAGATGCCGGCAAGATAAGGTCGGCTGCCCTGGCTGTTTCCGTTAGAAAATAGTCCTGAACCACTTTAAAGGATGGCTGCGAAAAGATCTTGTCAAAAGCCTCCCGGTTGATAGCACATCCGGCGGGATCCTCCCCGAAGATGAAGATATTTTGAATAGCTCCCGCGTTCAGACAACCATGAAGACAATCGGTTTCTTCGGATGCGATTTCCGACACACCCCATTTTTCCTTCTGTCGTTGCATGTAATCCGGATCTGAGAGCTCCTGTCCGCCAATTCCCAGATGCGGACTGATGCCCATATCGAATAAACCCTGAGCATTGTTTTTCTCCTTCAGGGCCATAAGGCCGTTGGCAGTTTTACCCAATTTTCCGGTAATCCTTGCCAGGTTGAACAACTCCTTGCAGGTATTTGCGGAGCTTTCTTTCTCTGAAAAAATCAGGATCGCATTCAATTCATTGTTGTAGGTCTCCGCAAAGGCACCTATTTCCTGTGAAGAGATACCGGAGGCAGCTACCAGCGTATTGTAATCCTCCTTGAGCAGCATGGCTTTATAACCTTCAAATCCCTCGGTACGATCACGGAGGAACAGTGCATTTTCCAATCCGTTTGAGAGGATGTAATGGTTCAGGGCCTTCACAAAATGATAGTAGGATTTCACCACAATCTGCTGGCTTACCTTATGCGACATCCTGTTTTCCGGTTTCTCAGTGACCATGATAACCGGTGTTTTCTTCAGGTAGTGTGCATTCTGAACCATGAATCCAACCACTGCATGATCCTGATTTATTTCGGTCCCGAGAAGATAAATGGCGCTGGCTCCACTCATTTCGGCAAAGGGAACATTAAGGTCACAATTGGCGCGATAACCTTCACCCCTTCCGAGGTAATGAAAGCTGCCGATATTGTTGGTCTTTGCAGCGGCGCGTGCGAGTTTATGCACCATGTAGAGTTCTTCATTTGAAAGACGGGCTCCTCCGAAAAAGGCATTTTCATTGGGGGTTACCGATTTGATTTTGTCTTTGATCAAATTGAACGCTTTCTCAAAGGAAATTTCCTCAAATTTATTGTTGACCTTCAGCATTGGTTTGGTGATACGGCTGACATCATTCAGATACTGATATCCAAACTTCGGGTATTTGCATATATTTCCGTCGGAATTGATGAGGCCGTTTTTACCAGTTACGCCCAGAACGAACCCATTTTTATGGTGCAAATCGATGGCACAACCAACAGAACAATAATTGCAGATGGAACCCATCATGTCAGATTTCACCGGGCCCGGCTTGAAAAGCACATTTTCGGTGATGGCTCCTGTGGGACAGGTGGAGATGCACAATCCGCATGATTCGCACGGCGTATCCTGTAAGGCATCGCCCATGCTTGGCGCCACATAGGTATGAAATCCGCGGTTGATCAATCCCAACGCGTTGGCGCCTGCAACTTCGCGGCAGATGCGCACACAACGGGCACAAAGGATACACTTGTTGTTATCTATTTCAATGAAGGGATGACGAAAATCGACCTTGTATTCCCTGAATTCGCCTTCAAAGGATTTCTGCTGCGCCTTGTACTCGCTGGAATATTTCTGAAGGTCGCAGTCAAAAAAAGCAACACAACCACATTCCAAACATCGTTGGGCTTCATGATGCGCCACATCTGCCCCATCATATCCCAATTCCACCTCTTGGAAGTTGAAACGGGCTTCGGCTGGCAAGGTAGGCATCTCTTCGCGCGCCTGGGTTTCAAAACAACCTATATACGCCTCATTCAGCTGCTTTTTAAAATTATCCCGCTTGCTTGTGAAAGGCTTTTTAGCGGGTTGAATGGGCAACCCCATCAGGAACTGGTGGGCGCTGGTAGCGGCAACCTTTGCCTGAGCAATGGCTTCAATAATTGTGGCTGGACCCGAAACCCCATCACCTGCGGCAAACATCGAAGGAATCCCGGTTTGCAATGTAGCTTTATCTGCATCAATGTCGCCCCATTTGTTGATTTTCAACTCACCGTCACCAGCGTGGGCATTGATATCATCGATAAAATTCACATCCGTCTTCTGCCCAATGGCAGCGAGGATATAATCGACCTTGATTTCAAAATCGGAACCTTCCACCGGAACAGGACGGCGGCGGCCTGAAGCATCGGGTTCTCCCAGTTCCATCTTAATGCATGTGACCGATTCCACTTCGCCCAGGGGATTTTTATGAATCTTTTTAGGAAGCGTAAGGAACAGGTATTCCACTCCTTCAAGCTTCGATTCATGGATTTCGATCGGGTTGGCTGGCATCTCTTTTTCTGTGCGCCGATAGATCACATAAACTTTATCGGCTTTGCACCGGATCGAGGTACGGCAACAATCCATGGCGGTGTTTCCACCACCCACCACAGCAACCGTTTTTCCACGAAAATCGTACCGTTGACCGGTCATCTCCATGTTTTTCAGGAAGTCGATTCCAGAGTAAACATTTCCCGCATCATCGCCTTCACAGCCTACCCCGGTCCCTTTTTGAGAGCCAATGGTGAGCACGGTTGCATCATATTTTGATTTCAGCTCCCTGTAGCTGATGTTGTCCCCGAGTTTCTGATTATAAAAGATGTTAACTCCAAGATCAGTAATATTCTTCACCTCCTGATCAAGGATATCATTGGGGAGCCGGTATTCGGGAATCCCATACCGCAACCATCCGCCCGATTTCGGGGCAGCTTCATAAATATCAACCTGGTGGCCTTCGATCTCCATGAAATGGCCCACCGATAATCCACCGGGACCGGCGCCGATAACGGCTACTTTTTTTCCCGTTGATGGTTTTACAGCAGGAATATATTTTTCGGGGGATGCCAGGTCATAATCAGAGGCAAAGCGCTTCAGGTAGTCAATGCCAACGGGGGCTCCTTCATCAAGCAGGTTACGGCGGCATTCAGTTTCACAGGGGCGAACACAAACGCGACCACAAATAGCGGGCAACGGATTTGTCTCTTTGATGAGTGCAACTGCTTCGCTGTACTGACCTTTGTCGATGAGCGAAATATAGCCCTGCACATCAACACCAGCCGGACAGGTTTGCTTGCAGGGACCAATGCAGTCGGCATAATGGTTGCTCAACATCAGCTCCAGTGCCATTTTCCGCGACTTGCGAATGCCTTCGTTATCGGTAGTGATCTTCATCCCTTCGGTTAGTTTCGTTGAGCACGATGGCTGATGGCCCCGCATTCCTTCGACCTCCACAACGCATACATAACAGGAGGTAAAGGGTTCCAGGCGATCGTCGTTACAAAGGGTAGGGATTTCGATACCGTGTCGTTTTGCCAGTGTCAGAATGGTTTCACCCGTAAAACCTTTTACTATATTTCCGTCAAGAATGATATTTAATGAGTTGTCAGACATTTTTAAAATAATTTCAGATTTACGATTTCAGATTTCAGATTTTCGTTTTTTTGTCACGCGTCACCTGTCACGCGTCACGGTCTCTTAGTCAGGTGTCACGAAAGTAATATGGACTCAAATTTGCATTTTGAAAAACAAACCCCGCATTTGGTGCACATATCCTGGTTAATCAGGTGCTTTTGCTTGCGTTCACCGGTAATGGCTTTTACCGGGCAATTTTTGAGACAAACCATGCAGCCGGTGCATTTTTCTTCGTCCACTTTGTAGGTGAGTAAAGGCCGGCAAACCTTTGCCGGGCACTTTTTATGATTGATATGGGCTTCGTACTCATCCCTGAAATACCTGATGGTCGTAAGAACCGGGTTCGGGGCGGTTTGCCCGAGTCCGCACAACGAATTATCCTTGATCTGGTAAGCCAGCTCTTCCAGTTTTTCGAGGTCTCCCTCTTTCCCTTTGCCATTGGTGATTCGATCGAGGATCTCGAGCATGCGTTTTGTGCCCATCCGGCAGAAGGTACATTTCCCACAACTTTCCTTGCAGGTAAAATCGAGAAAGAACTTCGCCACATCAACCATGCAGGTGGTCTCATCCATCACAACCATCCCGCCTGAACCCATGATGGCACCGGTTGCATTTACCGAATCATAATCAACGATGGTATCGGATAAAAATTCAGGAATGCAACCTCCCGACGGGCCGCCCATCTGCACGGCTTTGAATCTTTTATTGTTCTTGATCCCACCGCCAAGCTTGAAGATCACATCGCGGATGGTCATCCCCATAGGAACTTCGACCAATCCAGAATGGCGAACCTTGCCGGCCAGTGCAAAAACTTTTGTTCCCTTGCTCTTTTCAGTTCCGTATTTTGAATAGGCCTCAGCACCATGTATTATGATCCAGGGGATGTTAGCAAAGGTTTCGACATTGTTGATATTCGTTGGTTTCTTCCACAACCCTGAAACAGCAGGGAACGGCGGGCGCTTGCGTGGCATCCCGCGTTCACCTTCGATGGAAGCGATCAGCGCGGTCTCTTCACCGCACACAAAAGCCCCGGCGCCCTCCTTGATATAGATGTCGAGGTTAAATCCTTCAATGCCAAAAATATTTTTTCCAAGATAGCCTTTGGCATGTGCCTGTTTGATGGCGATGTTCAGCCGTTTGATGGCCAGCGGATATTCGGCCCTGCAGTAGATCACACCTCCGGTAGCCTCAATGGCATAGGCTGCAATGATCATCCCCTCGAGCACCGAATGAGGGTCGCCTTCGAGCACCGACCGATCCATAAATGCACCGGGGTCACCTTCATCGGCATTGCAGATGACATATTTTTCGGCCGATTTGTTGGCGTTGGCAAATTTCCACTTCATGCCTGTTGGGAAACCTCCGCCGCCACGACCGCGCAATCCCGATTTCAGAACGGTATCAATCACCACTTCGCGGGGAATCTTTTCGGCAGCAATTTTTTTTATCGCCTCATACCCCTCCCTTGATTCATATTCCTCAATAGATTCGGGATCCATGTAACCGCAATTGCGCAGTACTATCTTTATCTGGGCTCCTATAAAATCATTCTCAGGGGCATCAAACAGGTCGGTATATACGATATAATCACGGATAGGATCCTGCTGATTGATGTGTTTCTCAATCACCTCGACCGCACGATCAGCATCCACTTCACCATATAAATAGGTACCCGTTTCATCCGTGATTTCAACCAACGGTTCACGGTAACACATACCCACACAACTGGTTTTCTTGAGTTGGAAATCGAGTTTGTCAGCTTCTTTAAGCGCTTTAATTTTATCATAGGTCTTGCTTGCCCCTGCTGCGATTCCGCAACTTCCAAGCCCTACAGTTACAATGGTAGGCATATTGATTTACGATTTACGATTTACGATTTACGAATGACAAATCTTAATTACTCCCCGCCAGCCTGATATTCTTAACAATTTTTACGGCCTCATTGCCTGTGAGTTTCCCATAGGTTTGTTCACCGATCATCATCACCGGAGCAAGCGAACAACAACCAAGACAGGCAACGGATTCGAGGGTATAGAAACGGTCCTCGGTGGTTTCCCCGTCCTTTACTTTTAACACCTCTTCAAGCGACTCGGTTATTTCGACCGCATTCTGCACATGGCAGGCTGTACCATGACATACCTTTATGATGTTCTTGCCAACGGGATTGAGACGGAACTGGGCATAAAAGGTGGCCACCCCAAACATATCGCTCAAAGGGATTCCGGTCTCACGCGAAAGTTTATCAAATGCAGCCTTTGAAATAAAGCCATACAACTCCTGCGCCCCTTGCAGCAGTGGGATCATGTTCCCTTTCTTTCCTTTGTGTTTGGCAATGATCGGATCCAGCAAACTCAGGTCCTGCACCTCCCCATTGACAGTAGGTTCATTCGGGTTGATTCGTACGATGCGCATAGGTTTTATCTATTTAGTTCGATATGCTTATTTAAAGTGAAAAACGTATTGATCAAAAAATTTATTCTTCCCATGTGACCACCGAAATCCGTTTTTTCCCGTCCATCCTTACTGAAAGTGGTTTCTCAAACTTCACAATGGAAAAATATTCAGTTTTCACGATATCTTTCTGGGCTTTCAGTACATCAAAACGAATGAAACTGTCGGATAGTTCGGGTTGTACACAAAAATAACCCACATTCATGGAGGTGACATTGTGGAAAAAATGCGATCCCGATGAAGCATCGAGCGGAAAACCCTCCAGGCTGGTCTCCACAATAACTTTTGCATTGCTGATCTGCGGCCATACAACAGGGACCCCAATCCAACGGTCGCGCGTTCCCCAACGGCCCGGGCCAATAAGGATATATTTTTTACCGGCTTTACCCATCTCCGCATTGATTTTATCAATCTCAGCCGCCATCTCAACCGTTTTCCCCTTATCGAAGGTGTCCGGATCCACAAATACGACTTCCTCAATACTGTCGATCAGGCCATTACCCATCTCTTTTTCCGAGTATAGTAAAATCCTGTTTTTATCAACTTTAGCCATATCAACTTCAAAATCAGCAACATTGCCTATCAAAGGCTTGATCTGAAGCAGATAAAACGATGCTTTGTAATTGTCATCCTTGTTCAGGTCGATGGCAAATTCAATTTCCACCGGCGAACCAAGCGCCTCTTTCACCACATCGAGAACAACTTCAATGGTCTTGGCCATCGGAATATAGTTGTACTTGAGAATATCGGCAAAATTGACCACACGCGGGCCTGCATCCCGTAATCCGGCCGAAATACGTTCATTTTCAATAGAATATACCGACGCAAGGTGTTTGAGGGTTCCGTGCATTTCAGCATCATAGATGTCGAGTTTACACAATCCGGCATCTTCACCCTCAAGCAGGTTTACAGCTTTTTTCTTGAGATCAACGGCATAAAAATAGACCTGCGATCCTTTATACTGATCTTTGGCTGAATTAATTTCGAGGTTTGGATAAAGTGGTGCAAAACGAAATGCTTTCTCCCCTTCCACCACATAACGGCCGAGCCCCAGTGCCACAACGGCAAATCCCTCCTCGGGCTTCATATGCGCAAATGGATAATAGTTGAATGATTGTGCCACCCCGCTGATGTGGGGATAATACACCTCATCGTATTCATGACCAACTACCTCCTGGATGACAACAGCCATCTTTTCCTGCTCAATACGGTAATTGACTGCTTCGATGTAGCCTTTCGCTGTGGGTGAATATACCGATGCGTAAACAAGTTTGATGGCATCCATCAGTTGTTCAAGCCTTTCGGCAGGATCGGGATGGTTGTTCGGGATCAGGTAAGTTTCAAATATCCCTGCAAACGGCTGATTTTGCGAATCTTCAAAAAGACCGGAGGACCTGATGGCCATCGGTTTCGTGATATGCTTGATGATCAGTTTCAGCTTCCTGATCAGTGTTTCAGTCAGCTTGCCATCAATAAACAGGCGCTTGATCAGGTCATAATCAGTTTCATGGACCGCCCGTTCGCGCAACTTGTTGCGGTCGAGAAAATATTCAAATTCATCTGTCCCGATGATGGAGGTCTTCGGTGTACGGATATTGATATTGGGGACATGCTGCGAAAAATCGTAATTGTAGATCAGGGTATTAACGAAAGCCAATCCACGCCCCTTTCCTCCCAGGGCCCCTTCGGTCAGGGCCAGTATGTTATGTTCATCCTTGATGGCAGTCTCTTCAAAGGGGATTACCTTCCCGATATTCTGCTCGTTTCTGAAATTCTGGATGACATTGATCAGGTATTCACGCAACGCGGATGGATCTTTGAAATCGGTGACCTTGGCCGGATTGAGAATTTTGGCAACCTGGATCTCCCCGCGGGCCATCAGCCAGAGTGAAAAATGATCCTTTCTGGCATGGTATAGCAATGACTCTTCAGGGATGGTCTTGAGAAGATCTTCAAACTCTTTCAATGATTTTGCGACGGCAATCTGGCCCCCCTCTTTATCCCTGTATATAAAATTTCCAAATCCAAGATAATGGGTAATGAAACTCCTGAAATCGACGAGCAGGGTTTCTGAATTTTTATTGATAAAGGAGGCCTTCAGTTCATATGCCTTCTGGGCATTGTCTTCATCCGATGATTGTAATACAATCGGAAGGTCGAACAGCTCTTTCCGGGTTTGCTTCACGAGGCTGAATCCTGCGTTATCGTTCAACTTGCCATCTTTTTTAAACTTCACATCCGAGATAAGGCAGAGCATGTTGTCACGATATTTGTTGAAAATATAGATGGCCTCCTCGTAGGTTGAGGCCAGCAATATCTTTGGACGCGCTTTCAGCCGCAAGATCCGGTAAAGTTCATCCGTTGTCACATCTTCGATGATATTTTTTGTCTGTTCCAGCACAATGTTATACAGCATCGGCATGTACAGTGAATAATATTTCGATGAGTCTTCAACCAGAAGGATTACCCTGACCATCCCAATGGTGGTATCATTCTCTACATTGATTTTATCTTCCAGATAATTGATCATTGCAAAGAAAATCTTGGAATCGCCGTTCCAAACAAATACCCGGTCGATCCAGACCATTTTTTCAGGTTCCTCTTCGTATTTTGCAATTTCGGTATTGCTGTTCAGCAGCAGGAAGACAGGAATGTATTGAAACTGTTCCTTGACTGTCTTGCTTAATTCCAGGGGAAAATGTTTATCGGACCCAATCATGATGATGATGAGGTCATAATGTTTGGCATTGAGCTGTTCCATCACCTCTTCTATGGTCGAAACCCCGGTGATGCGCGGCATGGTGCTCAGGCTCAGGGAATAGAACTCACCGAGAACATGTTCCGAAAACCGGCCCTCCTTTTCAATGCTGTAGGCATCGTACAAATTGGCAACCAATAAAATCTCCTTGACTTTAAAAGGCATCAGGTCATGATAGAGATCGCGGTTATAATTTGTTCTGTTGAGGAAGGTCTGCAACAGCTTTCTGCTATATTTAACAGGAATGGAAGGGTCGGGTTCCTGCTCCCTGCTCTCCTTCTGCACCGTTTTCCGCAGGATTGCTTTACCTTTTATGGAGTTCAGGTATCCTGTGATGATATTGGCCAGGTTGATAATCAGGTGGCGTTCTTCTTCAAGAAAAGGACCTTCGAACGATGATTGAAATCCTTTCAGATAGCAAATCTGAATATATCCCTGCTGGTTATCGATGGTTTCAAAATCCTGTTTTTGCATCCATTCCGTCTCGCGAAATGCAGGGGTCTTCACCTCAACATTTGCGTATTTGATCCGGCAAACGGTATATTCAGGGTATTGCCATGCTTTCGGCAGGATCAGGCATATCTGGTGCAGGGATTCATCGATGGGTTTTCCGGTACGAAGAATGGCCGTAGTTTGGTTGATCGCCGTCAGTTCTTTGAGCCGTTCGCGGGTAATATAGCGGCCTTCACGTCCCTTTACGCCATTCAGGTATCCCTCGATCAGGCTCCCCAGGTTTATAAGCAGGTTACGCTCCTCCTTCAGGAAAGGGCCCTCGTCATTTTCAGGAAATTCCCGGAGATAAAAAATCTCAATGGTTCCCGAAAGGTTATCAATCGTGTCAAAAACCTGTTCCTGTTTCCACCGTGATTCCCGGAAGCCCTGACTGACAAACTCCATCTCTTCAAACCGCATCCTGGCCACAGCATGGTCGCAATGTTGCCATGCTTTTGGAAGGATCTGGCAAATTTCGTCCAGCGTTTCGGGAATCGGCTTTCCGGCCTTGATGATGGCCGTGGTTTCATTAATTGCAGATAACTCCTTGAGGCGCTCCTGGTTGTCGTGCACCAGTTGTTTCAAATCAACGTCATCGGGAATGATTTTCCCGGGTTTCTGATGGTCGTCGGAGAGTTGCATGAGAATAAATAAGTGAGGCCTCAAAATTAGAATAAACTTTTCATCTTTCAAACATCCTCAAACCTATTTTTCAATCACGATCTTTCGCGTTAACTGTTCATTCTCAAGTTGCAGGATCAGCGAATAGATCCCTCCCGCCAAGGTGCCAAGGTCTATATCCCTCGAAACTTCGCCGAAAACCTTTTGGCCTGGTATGCTGAAAATTTCCTTGCCCAGCAGATCAATCACCCGGATCGACAGATCCTTTTTCCGGCCATCCGTAATCAGCCGAATGGTGAACTTCCCACTCCCCGGGTTGGGATACACGATCAGCTCTGCCTTCAATTTTTCATTGACTCCGACCACCATAGCATAGATAATATTGGAGGTATCGGATAAGCAACCGAGCGGATTCACCAGCACAAAATAATGTCCGCTGTTATTCACGAACTGCCGCTGACTGGTTGCTCCCGGAATAACCTGATTTTCGAAGTACCATTGGTTTCCTGTGGGTGCTGAGGAAACCAGGGTATCTGCAGTTACCAGGGAAATGACCGGATCAGGGGGATAAGGATTAACCGTGATCGGCAATGCCGGTGAAAAGGGCCCGGGACCACAGGAATTTGCACAGATGACAAAAATTTCTCCCGATTCGGCCCCCGCATTAAAGTTCACGGTGATGATCGGAGTATTGGCCCCATTGGTGATCACAGTTCCCGGTGGAAGGTTCCAGAAGTATCCTGTGGCAAGCGGAACCGGTGCAACACTGTAAACAACTCCATACATGGGTTTGCAAATCTGGGTTTCACCTGTCACTGAACCCGGGGCGCCGGGCACGGCATTGACCGTGACAGTAAGCGTCCCTGCAACGGCTGAGGCACATCCATTGGAGGAGGTACAATTTACATTGACAGCATGTGCTCCGGTCGTTGTCCAGTTAATAAGAATTTCGCTGGTGCCCTGTCCGCTTGCGATGACCCCTCCCGATGAAATACTCCAGGTATACGAAATCATCCCAGGTTGAGTCATATAGGCGTAATTTACAGCGGTGTTGCATGCCACGGTATTTCCCGAAACCGAAGGCAATGGGAGTACATTGACAGTCACCGCCAATGTGCCGGGAGCCGGGGCGGTACATCCGAAGCTGTTCGAATAGTTCACCGAGATGGACTGGGCGCCGGGCGTGTTCCAGGTAACATGAATGCTGTTGGTTCCGGCGCCGGAGGTGATAACGCCCCCTGATGTGACTGTCCACGAATAAGTTGACATCCCGGGCTGGGTTGTATAAACAACTCCGGCAGTGCCGGCGCAAACTGTTGATACACCTGTTATGGTCGGGTTCAGCAACCTCACAACAACATTTTTCAATCCGGGCACTGCTGAAGCACAACCATTCGGATCTGTGTAATGTATCGTGATTACCTTTGTTCCGACCGTGCTCCAGGAAACCTGGATCAGGTTGGAACCTGCTCCGGAAATGATGGTTCCTCCATTCCCGACTGTCCACTGGTAGCCGGTCATGCCTGCCTCCGTCATGAACCAAGATAGCTGATTTACACATACCGTGTCATAACCGGCTACTGTTGGTATAGGCAACGGGTTAACCACCACATTTTTGATGGCAGGGCTTGTAGCGGCACATCCCGAAGGATTGATATAGTTTACGCTTACAGTCTGATTTCCAATGGCATTCCAGGTCACCGTGATGGCATTGGTCCCGGCACCAGACGTTATGAATCCACCGCTTGAAATATTCCAGGTGTAAGCCGACATTCCCGTTTCGGTTGTATAAACCTGGCTGACAGCGCCGATGCATGCTGAGTTCGCTCCGTTTATGCCGGGTACCGGCGGAACCACCACGGTAATAATTTTGACAGCTGGATTCGATGCCGTGCATCCGTTTGAATTCTGATAATTGACTGTAATTGTTTGCGGGCCTGTATTGATCCAGCTTACAGTCACCATTGAAGTATTATTTCCCGAAATGATCGTACCTCCCGGCGTGACGGTCCAGTTGTAGGCCGACATGCCATTCTCTGTCGAAAAAATCGAGGTTGAATTCAAACATCCTGTGGATGTGCCGGTAATGGTTGGATTTGGGAGCGGATTAACCGTCACCGTTTTTACTGCCGGGGTTGTTGCAACACACCCGTTGGCCCCGGTGTAGGAAACACCTACAAACTGGGTCCCGGGTGTATTCCACGAAACAAGGATTGAATTCGTTGTGGCGCCTGAAGTAATGGAGCCCCCGGCTGATATGGTCCATACATAATTGTACATCCCGCTCTCGGTGGAATAAGGCACATTGGGGGTGGCAGCACATAAGGAATTACTTCCGGTGATGGTGGGAACAGGCCTGGTTTTCACAGTCACCGGAAAGGAGGGTGAAACAGGATTGCTGCTGCATGCATTGACGGCCCTGACGGTGATACTGCCGGAAACTGCAGTTGCCGATGCCTCCAGGGTAATTGAATTGGTGTTCTGCCCCGAAGCTGGAGAAAATCCGGCAGGGTAGGTCCAAATATAACCGGTTGCACCGGTAACCGCCGGGACTGTATAAACATGGCCTGCCGTTCCCTGGCAAACGGATGAAGGTCCTGTAATGGATGCGGGAGCCGGTAACCCTGTAAAATTCACCTGTCCGCTCAGGTAATAGGTTGAGGCAGGAAAATCAATCATCACAGTGCCACTTTCATCTTTATATTCACAGTCGGCCGAACTTCCTGAGGTCGTGTTGAAGATGAGCGGAACAGAATTCAACGCATTGTTAAAAACCAGTTTGGCCAGGGTATCGTTGGCTGAAAGCGATTTCGGCGTTGCATTGGACCATTGTATCATGATCTTATTCAAAGTCGATCCTCCGCCTACCGGTGAGGAATTTATCTGCATTCCCGTCAGAATAGCAGGTTTGGCTGCAGATCCAGAGATAAATGTAATGAGGGCCGGATCATATTCAATGCGGAGCGAAGCAGAGGTGATGTTGGTAAAACCGTTTACCAGCACAGGAATGGAAACCTGATTCCCCGGGCAGACATTCACCGCAGGAATCGAGGTGATTGGAGCATTACGCATGTTGCAAAAATCGGCAGGCAAAGTGACTCCCGGAATCGTGCACAACCTCAGGCGGAATGCCTGTTGTGCTGCTCCGGCAGGTACCATAAGCACATAATCCATGGCGACTTTGGCATCGAGCTGACTTTGGGTGGATTCTGCCGTGGAAACCCAGGTTTCAGCCGTCACTTCGGGAGGAATAACATAGTGACCATTCCAGTTGATGTTGATCAGCGCGTTGTGTGTTCCAACTCCATTGTAGGTTTTTCCGGCAACACCAGTCGCCGTTACTGAAGCTATTGATTGGTCGGCAGTGACCAGGAGTGAATTGTTGTAAAACCGATAGGACGAAGGAATGGTTCCTGAATAGGTTATTTTCAACACGGAGCCTGTTAACTGGGTATTCACGGTAATTGCATCCTTGATCAGCAGGTAATCGAGAACCTCCTCCTCCGTTGCCATCCAGATATTATCCAGTCCGTTTTTGCCATACGTATTGGCCACACTGTTCATTACAGTCTGAAAAGTGGGAAAATCATATCCATAGTTTGCATTATTCACCGCATGGGTGAAATGAACACCCCAATGCCGCGCACTGCCCGTGCTTGCCGCTGCCATGGCATTCACCAGTGACACCAACGTGTTGCTGCTGTTGCCGACTCCCCGGCGTCCCATCATGATCTGGTTGTGATTCCAGTTTGAATTCACGTTAAGACTTGGATCTCCAAGGGTATATCCTTCCCTGTAACACACCAGGGATCCCTGGGCAAATGCGACCGGGGTAAAGGCCTCAGCGCCGTTGGGATTTACAAATATGCTCATATATATACCGCCGGTAGTGGCCGATTGCGTCTTGCGTTTTACATAACTGTGATTGCGTGCAACATCATAGGACAAATTGCCCGAAGAGGAGGAGGTGAGACCGTGATTCGAAACACCCCAATTATGTTGGTAAATTTCATTTAATTCAGGCCATGTTACGTTGAGCAGCGCATATCCTCCGTTTGGATCATGCATGTCCGTCTCTCCACCTCCATAAGTTGAGAAGGAAAACAGCGAAGTACTCATCTTGAAATTGAGATCATTTCCACATCCATCGGTGAATTTCAACCCCGGGAAAGTCGTACCGGCCACAGTCCCTCCTTCAAAAAAGGGATAGCCATGTGAATAAATATCCTTCTCGCCATCGTCAATCTGAAAACTGTACGCAAATGATTTATTATAACGCAGTGGAGCTTTGGCAACTGTGAAGATAGAAGGCGGAGATGCAAACGTTACAGTGACAATTATATTCTGAAGACTATCAATTTGCTGGGCCGAAGCACCGGACACAAGCACTGTAAAAAGTAACATCTGTAAGGCGATGCTGTATGATCTCATAAATTTTCATTTCAATTGATAATGCTAAGATAATCTTTGTTGAATTGAATCAGAAATTTTATTAAAAAAAAACCGGGATGATTGTCTTTGCTATCAGAAATTTTGTTTAAAATTGTGAATTATTTCACACGCCCTTAATTTTCAACTCTCAATCATTAATTTAATACATCAACTATGAACAACGACATGTTAAAAAAGTTGCTCGATGAATTCATGGCCAAGATCATTGCCAAGAATCAGGGTGAAAAAGAATTTCATCAGGCTGTAATGGAAGTTGCTGAATCATTGATTCCTTTCATTGAAGAAAATCCAAAGTACAAGCAGGCTAAAATCCTCGAACGGATGGCCGAAGCTGAACGTATCATCATTTTCAGAATTCCCTGGTTGGATGACAAGGGAGATATTCAGATCAACCGTGGTTTCCGCATTGAGATGAACAGCGCGATTGGCCCTTATAAAGGGGGCATGCGTTTCCACCCGACGGTTAACCTGGGCATCCTGAAATTCCTTGCCTTCGAACAGGTTCTGAAAAACAGTCTCACCACATTGCCTATGGGCGGTGGAAAAGGCGGTAGCGATTTTGATCCCAAAGGAAAGAGCGACAATGAAGTAATGCGTTTCTGCCAGAGCCTTATGACAGAGTTGCAGCGTCACATTGGTCCTGATACCGATGTTCCTGCCGGTGATATTGGCGTAGGTGGCCGCGAAATCGGATTCATGTTTGGTCAGTACAAACGTCTCCGCAATGAATTCACCGGCGTTCTTACTGGTAAAGGTCTGGGATGGGGAGGCTCTCTGATCCGCCCGGAAGCCACCGGTTATGGCCAGGTATATTTTGCTGAAGAGATGCTCAAGACCCGTGGTCTCGATTTCAAAGGAAAAATCGTAACGGTTTCCGGTTCTGGCAACGTAGCCCAGTATGCAACACAAAAAGTTACATTGCTTGGCGGTAAAGTTGTTACCCTATCCGATTCAGAAGGTTACATTTACGATCCCAAGGGCATCGATGCCGCTAAACTGGCCTTCGTAATGCACCTGAAAAATGTGAAACGCGGCCGCATCAAGGAATATTGCGATAAATATCCTGAAGCTACCTATGTTGCCGGCAAACGCCCGTGGGAAGTAAAGTGCGACATTGCTCTTCCCAGCGCTACCCAGAACGAAATCGAACTTATTGATGCCAAAACGCTTATGGCCAATGGTTGTTTCTGCGTATCAGAAGGCGCCAACATGCCTTCGACACCTGAAGCCATTGAAGTATATCTCGAAAAGAAGATCCTGTATGGCCCTGGAAAAGCTGCCAATGCAGGTGGTGTTGCCACATCAGGTCTCGAAATGTCACAGAATTCCATGCGTATGTCATGGTCGCGTGAAGAGGTTGACAGCAAACTCCACAACATCATGATCGAGATTCACAAAAATTGTGTGAAATATGGCACTGAACCCGATGGATTTATCAACTATGTTAAGGGAGCCAACATTGGTGGCTTCGTTAAAGTAGCTGACGCCATGATGGCCCAGGGGCTTGTGTAAACTGATCCGTTCATTTTGATTTAAAGGGGAATCCAGGAAACCGGGTTCCCCTTTAAAGTTTTTTACTTGTGATCAAAGCAAGTACGACCATGAAACCGGCATAGAGCGTCGATGTGGTCAGGAGGATCAGGCTTGATGCAATCATCCCATGTTGTGGGACAAAAATAAGATTGAGAATAACATTCAGGAAAACACAAACCCCGATGGCGATCAACATATATGCTGTCCGATATGTCAGTTCAAGAAACCGTTGAAGAAGCAGCGCCACCTGCCATAAAAAAGAGGCCATCAGCACAGGCAGGTAGAGGAGCCAGAAATCCATTTCAGGAATTTCCAACACCTCAGCAAACAGCATGGGCTTACTGACCATAAATCCAATGAATACGAGGATAAAGATAAGCATCTCAAAACTGATGGCCTCCTTGATTGTTTTCCATGCTTCAATTTTATGGTGGGCATTCCATTTATCAACCATTTTTGACTGATAAGAGATGTAAATAGGGAAACTGGCAATGGTTACTCCCTTGAATAACAGGTCTTTTAATGCTGAATACATGCCAGTATCATAGTAACCATAATACTCCATGATGATAAACCGGTCGGCGGCCATCAGCAGATGTGAAAAGAAAAGCCACAAAGTGATCCCGTACCCGAATTCAATTACCTTGCCCGAAAACCGCGAGTCCCAGTACAGGTGTTTAAGATCGATGGTGAGTAACCCTTTTACACGGGTTAGCGAACGCAGCACCAGCACACCCCCCAGTCCGACAACCAGGGAGCCAAAAATCAGCATCGAGGATCTTAGCTCCAAAAAAAACATGCCTGCCAGTAAACATATCATAATCAGTAACTGATCGGCTCCTTCGAGGATGGCCGTGCGTATGGACTTATGGTATGCCTCCAATATCGCCTTGTGAAAAAGATAAAAATGGGTGAGAAAGGTAAAAAGTGCCACCAGGATCAGATCGACCATCGCCAGGTCAAAGTAAAACACCCCGGCCAGTATCACAATCAGGGTTGAAAATAATGCATTAAAAATGGTCAGGTCAAAAAAACGGCTCATCACCACATTGGTCTCTTTAGGCATTCCTCCGAGAAAACGAAGGATACTGACCTGTACCCATTGAAAATCAAGGGTAATCACCAGCAACGCCATATAAAAGAGCAGCGAATAGCGCCCATATTCGACCGGGCCAAGAAACCTGATCGTCAGAACAATAAGTGCCAGACTTACAATGGCAGGAATAAATCGTCCGGCCAGGTATTTTATAACTTCTTTATTCATGCTTCATGAAATCTTCATGCAAAGGGAGCTCCATAATCCAATGCTACTTACTTGTTCTGGAATGTCTCCCTGAGGAAAAATGGTTTGGGTCTCAACACTTTATCGAAGCTAAAATACTGAATGATCGCGAAATCCCTTCCGCCATTCACCAAGGCATACAACCTGTCAAGATCATATGGAAGCGGGTTGCCTTCCTGATTTGTTTCACCATCCATGCCCTTTTTACGGTAAGTTTTCATGGTTTTGGTCACGCCGGCTGTATCGGTAACCGTGATGATTATAAATGGCTGCGAGGCAATTATGGAGTCTTTGCGCACCTTATCCATATCGTTGAGCAAGGCTTCGTAATTCAGGTTCCTGAATCCCGAAAGAAAATTCAAAAGTTTCAGGGTGTCATAATCCGGAATCTCTTTGTTGTCGGACAGGGAAATAAGGGAAAACCTGTTCTTTCCATTATTCCGTACCTCATAGGAATAATCTGGTGTGCCGGGAACCTCTACCCTGATTTTGGCGATTTCAGGAATGGTTGTCCTGAATATATTGTAATCCCGCCAGTATTTCTCTATCGGGCTGTACCTGGGCGAAACAAATCCCCTGAAACCAGGCTGAAAGGTAATAAACGGCACCGAAGAATTTTCCATCAGCATGAAGCATCCGTCGTTACTCTGAGTTGCACCACCAACATAATACACCTTTGTGAGCTTTTCATGCGGGAACCACCGAATGGCATCAAACAAATCGATCCGGTATACAGTTTGATATATTTCGACCTTCACTGCATTTACGGCGAGTTCCTTTACAATATTGTCATGTGCAGCATTGGCCACGGGCTGCTGCACTTCGATTTCGAGCATGGTTTTCAGCAGCAATTCAACATTGATTTTCTGGGCCGGATAGGTATCATTTAACAACCATTTACCCGGAGACAATTTTTTCAGCTTCACACTGTTGTTATTTTTATCCGCCATGAATATCGTGGTTACATTGGCAGAGTCATCAAGGGCAAAGTCACTCAGCGAACGCCTGAACGTAGTCCTTGATTGGGTAAGCCAAAGCGCCAGCACGACAATAGCCAGAGCCAGAAAGGCTATTAAAATAGATCTGTTTTTTTTCATGATTGAATTTTGCGCACAGGGCGAGCATAGTTACGTAAACGAAACCGGTATTTTGCCACCCCGAAAAGGATAATGACCAGCACAGGGAGCAGAAGGTTGAATAATTGCCAGAAAAGACGTTGTTTGGCAATTTTGGCAGAATCGAGCATCCTTAGTTTCAACTCCCGTGAACGCACCGAAATCAGTCCGGAATCGTCGCACAAATAGTTGACTACATTCAACACCAAATCCCTGTTTCCAAAGGTTTGTTTTGTATATTGATCATACCCAAGGGGCAAAACATACCCTTGTGAGAAATGAAATTGGTTTTTTGCAATATCACCATCCGCGATGACGATCATCTTGGTAGGTTTACTTTTAGAACGGTAACCCAGGGAGGGATTATCCGCCAATTCAGGTGGAATCCGAAAGAGAAAAGACGAGGTGAACTCACCCTCCAGCAATACGGCAACAGGCATCGGTCCGTTGGAAAAAAGCCGTTCATCGGGCTGTTTCTGCATAATTTCCAGGTCGATCAGTACAGGGGCATTGATTGAACGTGCGTACGGCGAGGTCTCAAGCAGAAAAGTTTTTTTCACACCATTTGCAGCCACTGTGTCGAGCGTGCTGATGAATTCAGTTTTAATGGCATTTAACCCATTTACAACCGGGTGATTGATGGATGGAATCAAAACAGGAAAAAAGTACCACTTAAAATACTCAAATTGCGGCTGATTTCCAACCTGACCCGTCTTAATGGGTATCGGTAACGCGTTCAAATCCTGAACCAAATTGATGTTCAACCTTACGCCGTAATTGAAAAGCATGTCCTCCAGGTTGATGTCATTCGGGATTCCCATCGTGGCGTTGTACTTCTGCAGACTGTCCATGCTGGCAAAAACCGGATCGATCAGCCACAATACCTTCCCTCCACGCATAATAAACTGGTCAATAAGGAATTTATCCCGTTCATCAAAAGGTTTTGTAGGCTTTGCAATGATGATAGCCCGGTATTTATTGATCAGTATATCTTTGGATGAGTCGCTTTTGATCCGGAGTGACAGACTGTTGATTTTGTTGTTGATCCTGATCCGATCAACATTATAAAATTCTGAGAGCGCCGTCTGCATGTCGAAGGTCTCTGCCTGATCCAGCTCTCCCTGTCCTTCAATGATGGCAATGCGCGGCTTGATTGCTGTGGTAAGGTTTTTAATGGCGCTGGCCAGATTGTACTCCAGTGATTGAATAGAATTGTTCAGAACCTTGTTGGGATCCTGCTGGAGTTGCGCCATCAACAGCTGTATTGGGATCTCCTTGCCATGGTAAGATACCATCGCCCCTGGGAAAATAATGCGTTGTGAAGAGGCCCCTTTGTCGTTCACCCGCAGATCGGTAGGCTGTAGTCCGCGTTCAACAAGCAAACGGTAAGCATCATTTCGATCCTTTGCATTCGGGTTCTCCGAAGGATTCACAAATTCGTACTGGATGTTCTCGCTATAGGCCCTGAACTCATCGAGCATCTCCCTGGTTTCATTTGATAAACGCTGAAAACCGGGGGGAAGATCACCATAAAGGTATACTTTGAAAAACACCACATCATCCAGCTTCTTGAGCAGTTTTTTTGTTGCAGGGGCCAGCGAATAGCGCTTTTCGGCGGTAAGATCAAAACGCGTGAAAACAAAAGAGGCGATGATATTGAGCAAAATGATAATGGCCATGCTTAATAAAAGCCAGGTGATGTTCCCCCATTTGATATTTTTTTTCTTATCCAGCATCTATTTAAATTTCGCTATCTCACTGATTAAATTTACCACTTCCTGCTTTCCAGTGTCAATTTTGTCATCAGGATGAAAATTGCAGTAACACTGATAAAATAGATCAGGTCACGCGTATCGACCACACCACGGCTCATGGATGTGTAATGGGCATTGAGTCCCAGCGATTTAATGATCAGACCGGCTTTTCCTGAGAAGATGAAATCGTAAACAAATTCGAACCCCATGTAAAGAAGAAAACTGATAAAGACCGCAAGAATAAATGATACGATTTGATTATCCGTGAGTGAGGAGGCAAAAATACCTATGGACACAAAACTGGCACCAAGGAAAAACAGTCCAATGTAGGAGCCCCAGATGCCACCTGAATCCAGGTTCCCCGGAGGAAGCCCCAAACGGTAAACCGAAAAATAATAAATTAGTGTTGGTAATAGAGCAATGATAACCAGAACCACCCCTGCAAAATATTTTGCCAGGATAACCTGCAAATCGGTAAGCGGCTGTGTCATGAGCAATTCAAGGGTTCCGCTTTTTTTCTCATCCGCAAACGATCGCATGGTGATGGCCGGGATGAGAAATAGAAAGACGAACGGAGCCAAAACGAACAAGCCTTCAAGTCCGGCAAAGCCGAAATCGAGCACATTGAATTCCATCTGGAAAACCCACAGGAAAAGCCCGGTTACCAAGAGAAAAACGATCATCACGATATACCCGATGAGCGAATTTAAAAACCCGTTAATCTCCTTAATAAATAATGTAAGCATACATGCATCTGTTAAAGGCGTGCAAAATTAGCATTTTTCATGCACCAAACTGCATCAGCCGGGAACATTTCCGGGGATCTGGCGGGAAACATAGCCAGAGTAATCAACAAGTCTGGGCTCGTAGGGCTCCTTCAACAGGTGGGATGAGATCATGAAATCGGCGGTTGAACGATTGCAGGCAGTCGGGATGTTATATACCACGGTTATTCGTAAAAGCGCCTTTACATCAACATCGTGGGGTTGCGGCTGCATTGGATCCCAGAAAAAGATGAGCAGATCAATTTTTCCCTCTGATATCATGGCGCCCAATTGCTGATCGCCGCCAAGCGGGCCTGATTTCAATTTCTGGATATCAAAGGTGATCTTCTCCTCCTCCTCCAATTTATTCAGAATCGTCTCTTCCACAAGTTTTCCCGTGGTACCGGTACAAATCAGGTGGTGCCCGAGCAAGGTTTTATAATTGAATTCGACCCACTCAACAAGATCCTTCTTCCGGTTATCGTGTCCTACAAGCGCTATGTTTTTTGATTTTTCCATTTTTTCTTAGGGATTGGGTGTTAGGCAATAGGCATTAGGCAATAGGCAATAGGCAATAGGCAATAGGCAATGGGCAATGGGCAATGGGCAATAGGCAATAGGCAATAGGCAATGGGCAATGGGAATTATTACAAAATTTCCACCGACACAAGCTGATCCATCTTCAATCCAAGCAAACTGCTGGCTTTACCTTCACGGATGGCAATTTCGAGGTACCCGCTGCTGGAAAACAACGCCAGCATAACACCCTGACCTACGTCTTTGTATGACCTGCTGATTTCGCTGATGCTGTAATTCGCAGTTCGAAAGGTAATTGAAAACTTATGATTTTTAACGACCGACCTGAAAAGCGTTTCGGTGATGTTAACAAACGCATTCTCATAATTATCAATATAAATAACCTTTCCCTTGATGATATCCCCCTGTATCACAGGCTGAAATGCCATCTTTTGCAAAACGTTGTCCTTGGGATGGCCCAGTGCCTCAACCGGCTTTCCGCTGGCTATATGGCATGCCACCTTTACAAAAACATCACGCGTAGGAAAGGTGAAATAATCGGAGTCCTGCATGACATCCAGTTCGATTATTTTTGTTGGTTTATCATCAAAAAGTAAAGAAAAAATCCCGTTGTCAGCACCGATAAAATAGTGACCATGATGAAAAACCAGGGTGTGGGGCGTTTCAATGGCGGCTTCAGTATTAACTGCAAGAATATGGATGGTTCCTTCAGGAAAATTCCGGTAAAAATTGCGGACGATAAAAGCGGTTTGGTTCAGGTCAAAAGGAGGGATATAATGCGATATATCGACGATTTGTGCCTCCGGATGCTGCCGCAGTATAGCGCCTTTGACAGCCCCGGCATAGTGATCTTTAAGTCCCCAGTCGCTTGTAAGCGTGATGATAGCCATGGAATAATTCGTACTTTTGCGTATTCAAAGGTACAAATAATTCATGAGTGAGAAAACAATAAACATCGAAACCATTCACCCGCTTGATATTTTTGGGGCCAATGACCAGAATCTTGAGGTTATACGGAATTTCTTTCCGAAACTAAAAATAGTTTCCCGCGACAATTATGTGAGAGCTTTTGGTGAGGAGGCTTACCTCCTCGATTTTGAAACAAAATTCAACACCCTGCTCCTCCATTTTGAGAAATTTGGCCGGTTGACGAAATCCGACATAACCATGCTTCTCGGAGTAGAATCAAATGGGACCCCAACCTCTCCTGAAATCCAGCCTGATGTTCTGGTTCATGGGAAAAATGGGATGTTGATCCGGGCTAGGACATCCAATCAGCAAAAACTCGTCGATGGCTGCTTCCGTCACGACCTGGTCTTTGCCATTGGTCCGGCAGGCACCGGGAAAACATACACCGCCGTTGCCCTCGCTGTCCGTGCTCTTAAAAATAAGGAGATCCAGCGCATTATTCTTACGCGGCCTGCAGTCGAAGCTGGAGAAAACCTGGGTTTCCTGCCCGGCGACCTGAAGGAAAAGCTCGATCCCTATATGCAACCATTGTACGATGCACTGGGAGACATGCTCCCCACCCAAAAGCTACTGCAATACATCGAAGACCGCGTGATCGAGATCGCCCCGTTGGCTTTTATGCGCGGCCGAACCCTGAACAATGCATTTGCCATTCTTGACGAAGCGCAAAACACCACCCCCAGCCAACTCAAGATGTTCCTCACGAGAATGGGCGTCTCATCAAAATTCATCGTTACCGGAGATGTTACCCAAATCGACCTGCCTAAAAACCAGGTTAGCGGGCTAATCCATTCCCAGGAAATCCTGAAGAACATTCCTGGCATTGATTTCGTCTACCTTGATAAATCTGATATAATCCGGCATAAGTTAGTAGGCCGGGTCATTGAAGCCTACAGCAGTGAGAAATAGTTATACCTGCTATCGGAGCGGTTAAGCACACCAAAATTTTTATTTTTTTGTCAATAGATGCAGATGGAAACAAAATTCAGTAACAAATTGTCGGAAATACACCTCCATTATAAAATCTGGATGTCGGATGATCGGGAGACCGGGATAATGGGTGACGGTAAATGGCAGATGTTAAAGTTGATTGAAGAGAAGGGTTCAATGAAGGCCGCGTGCGATGAGTTGGGCTATACCTATCGCCGTACCTGGGGAAATCTTAAAAAAATCGAAAAATTCTTTGGGTTCCCCCTCCTTGAAAAACAACGTGGGGGTACCGACGGAGGTCATACCGGGCTGACCGAGGAGGGAAGGCGCCTCGTCAGAGCATTCGAGGTATTCCACAATACAGTCGACAGCCATATACAACTGGGTTTCGAAAAATTTATCCAGGAACTGAAATCCTAAATCGAAATGGTTCTATTCGAAGATGCTCTTCAAACCGTACTTTCTCAGCCATTTATGCCTGCCGGAGAACGTATTGGACTATCCGATTCATTGGGTAGAATTCTTGCAGAAGATATCTGCTCTGATATAGACATGCCGCCATTTGACAAATCAGCCGTGGATGGATATGCATGCCAGATGACCGATTTGCACAACTTATCAGCAGATGGACAGAATTTTGTCGACCTGCTGATTCTTGAAACTATTGCAGCAGGCGCTGTTCCGCAAAAAACAATCTCCCCGGGGCGATGTTCCAAAATAATGACCGGAGCGATGGTTCCCTTGGGAGCCGACTGCATAATCATGGTTGAAGCGTCGTCTTTGCTTACTGATACCATGGTGAGGATTCACGGAAAACACATTTCAAAAAATATTTGTTACCGTGCAGAGGATATCAGGGCGGGTGACCGTGTGCTTCAGAAAGGCATGCAAATCACCCCGGCCCATGTTGCAGTCTTTGCCGCGGTAGGTGCCGTAAATCCAATGGTCTCTAAACTCCCCAGGGTAGCGATCATCTCCACCGGCGATGAACTCGTCGAACCTGGAGTGACCCCGGAGCTTGCCCAGATCCGGAATTCAAATGCATGGCAGCTTGAAGCCCAGGTAAAAACTGTGCCGGCCCTCCCCTCCTATTATGGAATCGCCGGAGATACTGGCCCCGGAATGAGGAAAATCATTGACCTGGCACTTGAAGAAAATGATGTTGTGCTGCTTACAGGTGGGGTTTCAATGGGCGATTTTGATTTTGTACCGGCCGTGATGCAGGAGGCTGGGGTGAAAATTCTCTTTAAAAGCATCGCCATTCAACCTGGAAAACCAACCGTTTTTGGCTACCGTGATAACACCTATATATTCGGATTACCGGGCAATCCGGTCTCTTCCTTCGTTTTGTTTGAAATGATGGTGAAACCGTTCCTGCTCAGGATGATGGGCCATTCCACAGATCCGGTAACGTTTAAACTCCCGTTGGGCAAGGATTTCTCCAGGCGCAAATCTGCACGTAAATCGATGATTCCGGTGGTTATAAAAGATGGTGTTGTTTTTCCTGTTGAATATCATGGTTCCGCCCACATCAATGCCTATACAGTGGCAAACGGTATCATGGTGATGGATATCGGAACCACCACCATTAATAAGGGAGAGCAGGTATATGTACGACCGCTATAACCGACAGATCAGCTACCTTCGCGTTTCCATCACCGACCGCTGCAACCTGCGATGCACCTATTGCATGCCCACTGAAGGTGTAAATCTGATGGACCATGGTGATATCCTGAGTTTCGAAGAGATCGTGGAGGTAATCAGCGAAGCAGTATCCATGGGGATCACCAAGGTGAGGATAACCGGAGGAGAACCCCTGGTTCGCAAGGGAATCATTTCGTTGATTGAGAAAATCGCAGCCATCCCGGGGATTATTGATTTTGGCCTGACCACAAATGGAATCCTGTTGCCGGAATTCGCCGGAGATCTTGCCGCTGCCGGACTTCACCGCATCAATATCAGCCTCGACACCCTGGATCCTGAGAAATTCAGAACCATCACGCGGGGTGGTGATATCCAAAAAGTTATTGAAGGCATAGCGGCAGCAAAAATGGCCGGATTGACTCCCGTTAAAATTAACTGCGTTGTCCGTACCTCCTCTGATGAACCCGATGCCCAAGCGGTGCGGGAATATTGTGAGAACAATGGTCTCGAAGTACGGTTCATCCATGAAATGAGCCTGGCCGACGGATGTTTCACCATGGTCGAAAATGGTCACGGTGGCGACTGCCTGAACTGCAACCGCCTCAGGAT
This sequence comes from uncultured Bacteroidales bacterium, assembly GCA_903945175.1. Classification (GTDB taxonomy): domain Bacteria; phylum Bacteroidota; class Bacteroidia; order Bacteroidales; family FEN-979; genus CAIVAT01. The sequence goes on from CAJAUM010000070.1 coordinate 88,329, forward strand.
TACAGCCAATGGGATGATCCGCCCCTGTCTGTTCAGCAACATTCAGTTTAGCACACGCGAACTGGGCATACGCGGAGCACTTGAAAAAGCAATCAGTTTAAAACCCGAAAAAGGCACCATCAATTTGAACGGGGGATTCCAAAATATCGGTGGATGATCCCAACGCTTTGATTTTTAACATTTAAGATTTTATTATGTGTGAAGATAAAAAGAAGAGCTTATCGCATGTTGACCAATCAGGCAAGGCCAACATGGTTGACGTTGGATCAAAACCAGTTCAGCTGCGCACCGCCATGGCTCAGGGTCATATAAGTCTCAGCAAGGAAACCCTGGAACTGATCCGGGACAATAAAATGAAAAAAGGCGATGTGCTTACGATCGCAGAAATAGCAGGAATTCAGGGAGGAAAACGTACCAGTGAATTGATCCCGCTTTGCCATCCGCTTCAAATTACCAAACTGGATGTAAAGGCCACGTTAGACGACACCGGGGTGACCGTTGAAAGCCTTGCCCGATGCCAGGGACAAACAGGCATCGAAATGGAGGCGCTCACATCCGTATCCATTGCCCTGCTTACCATTTACGATATGTGCAAGGCAGTTGATACAGCCATGACTGTCGGGGATATCCGATTGACCGGCAAAACCAAAGAGGACTTACAAACAGACGACAGATGCAACAAATAAAAATCATTTCAGTCAATACTTCTGAACACAAGGGCACCATAAAAAAAGCGGTCGATCAAATCGAACTGACACAAACCGGTGTAGTGGATGATGCACATGCCGGCCACTGGAACCGGCAGGTGAGTCTGCTTGGAACTGAAAGTATCCTAAAATTTGAAACGGAGGCCGGGAGAAAAGTAGCCCCTGGAGAGTTTGCCGAAAATCTCACCACATCCGGTATGGATCTTTGGACTGCACATCCGCTTGATCGGTTTACCACTGGCGTTATTGAGTTGGAAGTCACACAGATAGGAAAAGAATGCCATGGCTCCAGTTGTGCCATATTTAAAGAAGTGGGAAATTGCGTTATGCCCAAGGAGGGTATTTTTTGCAGGGTATTAAGCCCGGGCATGCTGAAAGCAGGGATGGAATTGGATTATCATCCGAAAATGTACCGTGTGCTGGTAATTACATTAAGTGACCGGGCTTCAGCCGGAGCGTATGATGATCGTTCCGGAATCCGAATCAAGGAATTGGTGAAGGATTTTTTCGATTCAAATGGACTCCACCACTTTATTCATTATTCCCTGATCCCGGATGACCCGATTAAACTGGAGAGCCTTTTAAACAAAGCCAAGGAAGAACTTGTCGACCTTGTAATCACTACCGGGGGAACGGGAATCGGCCCCCGTGACTTTACGCCGGATGTCGTAAAACCATTACTGGACAAGGAAATTCCGGGTATCATGGAAATGATCCGCGTGAAATATGGAACTGCAAAGCCAGCCGCCTTGGTTAGCCGGTCGGTGGCGGGAGTCATGGGAAAGTCCCTGATTTTCACCCTTCCAGGCAGTGTAAAAGCCGTGAATGAATATATGGCCGAAATCTCACGCTCCCTGATGCATCTGTTTTACATGCTTCATGGAATAGATTCGCACTGAAAGGGACGTTCTTGTTAAAGATAGGCTTTTAATCTCTGGGTTATCTGTCTTGAAAATTCTTTGGCGCCCTGGTCATTCAGGTGGTGAATGTCGTTGAACATTTCGGGATGATTGCGGAAATAGGGGTCATCGGAGTAATCAATCACAGGTATTTCCATGGCGCGTCCAATTGCATTTATTCTTTCAGCTGAAGGGTTTCCCACTGCTTTTGCCCCACTGTAATCAGGAGAATAGACCATCACCACGTTGATATTCCTGGAACGGGCATTTTGAAGGAATGAGGTAAGGGCATTTTCATAGATCGTGTCGATTGATTTTGGCTTCCCGTTCAGATTTTTCAAGGAGTCATCGAGAATCTGCGAACGGGAATCCCTGGGCGTCATCGTATAAAACAATGGCACATACCCATCCACGTCAATTTGAGGTTTCAGCCGGTAATAGATTATATGGACGATGGTTGAGTTATACTGGTATATCCGGGAATTTAACCAGAATTTCTGTAGCTGGGATTGAACAGCAAGAACCGGCCCGATGATTTCAGGGTACCTGAAATAAAAAGGGCGTAATTCACTCAGGTTGTCATTGGCCTCTGTCGATTTGTACATCCATTCCGGACTGACATCCAGTATGACCAATTTAGGTTTCACACGATTTAAAATGATCTTCTGTACCGTGGTTTGAAAAAGGATTTGCTGTCCCTGTGCACCAACATTGTAACTTTTGAGATTTAACTCATCATTTAAAATTTCGGGATGATAATGATGATTTGAACGACTGCTTCCAAAGATGAAAATATCAGCATTGGCTTTGGTAAAAGAGCGGTTCATCCGGAAAAATTTTCCTGAATGCTGGGTAAAAAAAAGCATCCGTACCCCCATTCCCAACCCAATGTCAAGAATAGCAAGAATGACAATGAATTTCAGCGCTTTAATCAAAAGAATTTTAAGTTGACTGTTCATGAAGGATCAAAATTTAACATACATGAACTGGCTGGCGTCAAAAACCCCCAGGTAAAGTATCAAAAATATCATGAATCCATAGGAGGCCATCCGTATATATTCGTTTTTATTTCCGCTCAGCGAGAAACTGTTATTGAAAAACTCGCGTTTCACTTCGACCATGAGTAAAATAAATATCCCCAGAACGGCATAGACAGGGGCAACAACGTCGCTGTCGAATGGAATATAGAGTGATCCCGGATGGGTCAGGATCGCTTTTATGACTGTCAAAGACTGGTGGACATTCTCGGAGCGAAAGAAAATCCAGGCAAATAACACCAAAATGTAGGTTATGATAATATTGAGCACCCTGTTTCCACCCTTTTTGTTGATAATCCGATCAACAATGAGGTAGAACCCATGCAGGCTGCCCCAAATGATAAAGGTGAAATTTGCACCATGCCAGATGCCGCACATTAAAAAAGTAATGGATGCGGCAATGGCATATGTAAGTAATTCAGGTTTAATGATTTTCAGGTATCTTTCTTTTTGTAACTTTCTCATGAAATAATAAGAAAGCGGATTAAAAAGATAGTTCCTGAGCCAGGTGGAAAGGGAAATATGCCAGCGAGTCCAGAATTCACTGATTGACTGAGAAAAATAGGGCCGGTTGAAATTATGCAAAACATCAAACCCCATCAGCCTCGCAGATCCGATAGCGATGCAGGAATAACCGGCAAAATCAGAATAGATTTGAAAACTATACAAAATGAGGGCCGCTATAAATGTTATTCCTCCATGCCGGTCAACATTACCGAAGACTGCATCGACATAAATAGAGGTTCGGTCAGCAACCACAAGTTTCAGAAAGTATCCCCAGATAATCAGTTTAATCCCCTCTTCAATATTCACCGATTTCAGTTTTGCCCGCGCCTTATCACGAAACTGAGGCAACAAATGGGTGGATTGTTCAATGGGGCCAGAGAGGATGAGCGGGAAAAATGCCACATACAATGCGAAAATGCCGGGATGTTTTTCTGGTTCCCGCAAATTATAATAGGTATCGAAAACATAGGTAAGTGACTGCAATGTAAAATAGGACAGGCCTACCGGGGCAATTAGATAAAGCAAAGGCGATGTTGGAGCAGGTATGATGCCGAATATCTCATGGAAAAAATCATTGATAAACCCAAGGTATTTTAAAATGATCAGCATGCCCAGGTTTATTACCAGGGCGATCGTGAGGAATATTTTCTTATTGCGTTTATTTGTCTTGTTTCGGGCGATCAGGATGGCAGAAAAATAGTTCACCATGGTTGAGAAGATGATCACAACCATGAATTCCGCTCTCCAGCAAACATAGAAGTAATAACTTGCCGCCAGGAGGAGCAGCCATCGGAAACGAAATGGGGTCAGGTAGAATAGAATTACGACGAGGGGAAGGAACAGAATATATTGAGTCGTATTGAAATACATCCAAAATGGGTTAGATGGAACATTGGTATTGTCTATTCCTACGGTCAGGGCTGCTTCCGCTGGATCGTATCGCAGAGATCGCCAATATTTTTACATGATTGAATTTCAAACGTATTAAACTTCAATTCGAAATTTTTCTCCATCGACATGATCAACCTGATATTTGAAAATGAGTCCCATCCCTTTATATTGGTTATTATGGTCTCACGTGACAGTAAAATCTCCCGGTTTTCTAAAACCGTTGCAAAGATATGGTTGATTTTTTTTAAGATTTCTGTTGACTCCATCCGCCAGCCGGGTTAAATCGTAATCTCTGCAAATAAAAATGAACGGGTAAATTTAAACATAATTATAGAAAATCAAATAAAATGTTACCTAAAAATACTCAAGCGTGATAGTTCAAACCATCCACCACACCCTCCCCCTTCAAAAATAAAAAACCTGCAAACGATTGATTTACAGGTTGATTATGTGATTTTGAAGTACCCCGGGCGGGACTAACCATTATGATATCGAATAACATCAATATGATATTTAAATACATTGATTATCAATTGAATGTAAAACTTACAACATCCGGATTGATTCGGATAAATTCAGTTTGTTGATAATTTACCCTCCCCGCTACCCTCCCCGGTTTATAATTTTATTATCTTTGTTCAGTTCAACCTTAAATCTATTTTTATGGCTACGGTTCAATTTGTCCTCCGTGATCCTAAAGCGAAAGGAAAAACCTCAATCCACCTTATATTTTATTACGATCAGATAATGATCAAACTATCCACCGGCGAAGCCATTAACCCGAAACTTTGGAACCGGAAGCAACGGCGCGCGCGCAAAATCAAATTTAATGATGATTTGGATAGCCTCAATAACCGATTAAATATAATCGAATCCAACATTCTAAATGCATTCCGCGAACACCTCAACCAAAATAATGCCGTGCTTTTTGACCAACTCCATACCGAATTAAAAAATGCTATTCACCCTAAGCCCACCATTAACCTGGTCAAAATGACCTTCTTTAAGGCAATTACAGAATATATTGAAACCGTTAATCGATCACCCCGTACAAAATTAAGTTACGGCACAACCCTTAACACCCTGAAACGGTACAGCAATGCCATGTTAAAAACCGAATTGGATTTCGATATTATAGGTATGGACTTTTACAACGATTTCCAAAGGTATTGTTTCATTAAAGAAAAGTTGGCCTTAAATACATTCGGGGGTTATATCAAAAACATTAAAGTCTTTATGGACTATGCCATTGATAAGGGTTACACCTCAAACACAGGGCATCATAACAAAAAATTCCAACGGCTACAGGAAACAAGCGACAGCATTTACCTATCCGATCAGGAACTGGAAACCATTTACAACCACGACCTTTCAAATAATCCAAAATTGGATCGGGTGAGGGACTTGTTTTTAATCGGCTGCCAAACAGGGTTGAGATACTCCGACCTTTCGCAATTAAACGAAAATAGCATAACCGACGCTGGGACCCGGTTGAGTTTGAAAACAGCGAAGACAGGAGAACGGGTTGTTATTCCCCTTCATTGGCAGGTAAAAGCAATATTGCAGAAATGGGACGGGGTGCCTCCGCAAGCCATAAGTAACCAAAAAATGAATAAGTATTTAAAGGATCTGGGGAAAGAGGTCGAATTTACCGAAAGCGTCTCCCAGACCATAACGCGCGGAGGGTTTCCGGTTAGAACCAATTTGGAAAAATGGCAATTGATCACCGTACACACCGCGCGTAGATCGTTTGCTACCAATATGTTTTTAGCGGACGTGCCAACCATCTCCATAATGAAGATAACCGGTCACCGTACCGAAAAATCATTCCTGAAATACATTAAGATTTCACAGGAACAAAATGCAGATAAACTGGCTAACCACCCCTGGTTTACAAAATCAACCCCGCTCCCCAGTCCTGAGAAAACAGAAACACAGGATAATTTAAATAATCCTCAACCTTAATTCCCTTCTTTATGCCAAATGCATATTCCGGTCAACCCAGTCATCCCTACCTTCAATATTTCGATGTTCTTGTTGAGGATGATTCCCAAATGTTCAAGTCAGAAAGAAATCATAAAGATATCGTGGTTCCCCCCGACATTTATCATGGAGACCTTCCCAGAGAATCGTTCGATATAGAAATTATCGAAAACGATAAAGAAAGTTTTGCCAGGGCTGAAGTAATATGGAATAAATTACATGAAAACACCGAAAACACCTTAAAATTCATTCATGAAAAGTTCTCTGAACTGTTATGTTTCAATATCCCCCATATTTTAGAATTTTTAGAGTACCATTTAATCAGGTATTATCAGAAACATGGAAATACCCGGCCATTCCTCTATTTTCTACTGGAAATCCTTCCCGATTTCCAGTCCATTTCCGACCCGCGCCGCAAAACTATCATCGATTGGATTGAAGCCAAAAAGAATGAGATCAAAAACGAAGTTCAACAGGTCCAGCCCTTGAAAAAAATCAAATTTAACGGCACACCCTCGCAATTCGGATACATCTTTTTGGAATTGATCAAACATGGTCATGTCGAACCTCCGCTGCACAATGGCGAACCCAATTATGCCGCTTTTGCCAGGTTATGCTTCGATTATTTCGATATAAGCACAACCCTCGGGAACCTCACCAAGGAATTAAACCCATCGTCCAATAAATTATCCGATACCAAAAGGGCAAAATTTTCAATTCCAGATTTATCCGATTTAGCCTGATTTCATTGGGGTTTTTTATGGTCTAGACCCTTCACGGATTGTACATGGGCTTCAAGCTGTGCCATATTTGCAAAAAAAACAAATATGGCAACAAGCGCTTTTCAGAACACCCCGATCATTTTACATTCAACCCCCATCCCCGAACTTCGCGCAATGATCGGCGACATTGTCGAGGAAAAACTCCGGCAATTCAAACCAGACTCTTCTTTACCACAATCCAACGGTGAATACCATTCACGGAAAGAGGTCTGCGCCCTGCTGAAAATTTCAACCTCCACCCTTCATTATTGGTCAAAGGAAGGAATTCTTCAAGGGTATCGCATCGGAGGCCGCGTATTGTATAAATCGGCAGAGGTTGAGGCTGCCCTCCGTGAAATAGCAAATTTCAGGGGCAAGCACCAGCAAACGAGGTCCCGCTGACCAACCATTTGATTTTGATCCTGACCAGGATCAGTTAATCAACTCCCCTATCATCGAACTGAGAACACCACTCAAAATCAAACAATATGACATTCCTTCCTATTACTTACGACAAAGTCCTTAAACAGCTCACTGCAACTGTTAACGAGTCAATGGAAATTAAGGTTGGTTATTCAATGGACGACAATACCGTTTCCGTGATTAAAAAAGGCGTTGTTTTAAAAACTGATACTGTCCCGTACAACTATCCGGCCAGAGAATTTGTCGAATACTGTTTTCGTATTTCAAAAGTGTATATCCTGTGAGAACCCTCACTACACTTCCTGTCAATATCACATTCCGCAACATCAGAATTCTTCTGGTGCAGGTATCATATTTTGACAACCCAAAAATATCAACATTTCAATCCAAAAACCCATCAACATTTCAACCCAAAATCCCAAACCCATGAACAAAATCGAAACATTAAACCTCAAATGCACCCTCACCGACGAGGAAATGCTGGCCATCTCCAAAGAGATGAGCGAACACATCAACAAAAAGAAACAGGCCGAGGATAACCTCAGCTCGTTCTCAGCCCAACTAAAAGCCGAGGTCAAAGGCCACGATGCCATCATCAACAAAACTGCTACGCTCATCAACGCCGGGTCAGAATACCGGAATATCAAATGCGAAGTGATCATCGACCCGGCCCATGATACCGTTTCATGGATCCGTTCCGATACGGGCGAAGTCGCACAACTCGAACGCCCCATCCCACAAAGGTATTTGCAAACCCAACTCGAAATCGATCCGCTATGAACATCAACATCAAAAAACTCACCCTGATAAATTTCAAAGGGATTAAGGAACTGGCCGTTGAATTTAACAACGTGACCACTATTTCAGGCGAAAACGGTACCGGCAAATCAACCATCTTCGATGCATTTACCTGGTTGCTGTTCGGTAAAGATTCCCACGATTCAAAGGATTTCAATATCAAAACCCTTGATCAGGCTGGCAAAGCCATACCCATGCTCGAACACGCAGTTGAGGGGATCCTGCACATTGATGGCACAGAAATAACTTTGAAACGCATTTACCAGGAAAAGTGGCAACGCCGACGCGGCGCTGAAGAAAGCGAGCTCACAGGCCACGAAACGCTCTGCTATTGGAACGGGGTGCCGCAACAGGCTTGTGAATTTAAGACTAAGGTGGATGCCCTGGTGAATGAAGGCCTCTTTAAGCTGCTCACATCAGCGTTGTACTTCAACTCAATGAAATGGCAGGACCGCCGGTTGGTACTGATCCTGCTTGCCGGTGAAATTTCAAACGCCGATGTGCTGGCCAAAATGAATAAACAGCAGGTGGCCGACATAACCGCCATTCTCAACTCCGGCAAACCGCTGGCTGATTTTCTCAAAGAACTGGCCATGCGCAAAAAGAAACTCAGCGATGATCTTAAAACCATCCCTTCCCGTATCGATGAGGTCACAAAGGCCATCCCGGAACCGGTCGATTTTGAAGTTGTAAAATCCGACATCTGTAACAAACAGGCTGACTTGGCCGAAATAGAAAATACCATCAACGATCAGGTGGCAGCTTACAAGTCACAGGGCGATGCGATTCAGGCAGTCCAGAACGAAATATTCGAACTCAAAAAGCAACAGCAGACAATGGAGTTTGAGGCGAAAACCGAAGCACAACGAATTTACAACGAACGGGCATTCCTCATTGCCGGCCTTAAACAAAAACACGCTGAATGTTTACTGCGCTCCAAATCCAATCAGGATTCTTTGCCAAAATTGTTACAAAAGAAAACTGAAACAGAAAGTGCCATGGTCGAACTCCGGCTTCAATGGTCTAAGGTAAATGAAAAAGAATATCTCTTTAAAGAAGAAGATAATTTTTGCCCTACATGCAAACAACCCCTTGATCCTTCAGCCATGGCCGATAGTGAGATAAATCCAAAGTTAATTTTTGAGCTATGGAAATCAAACCGGTTATCCGATATTACCAATGAAGGCCAAAAACTTTCAACTGTGCTGGCCCAAACAAACAAGAATATTGAAGTAACGAACAATGAAATTTCAGCATTGGTCATTGAAGGTGACGAGCTTACAGCACAACTGAAAGCCGCCATGTCTACTGAACTTCAATTTGTGATCGCTCAGGATACTGAACCTGTTCAAGATCATATAACCAGGCTCGAACTACAAATCCTCGAATCACCCAAACTTGATATCGAATCCCTCAAACAACATAAGTCAAATGTTCTATCCGAAATCAACAGGCTGCAAACCATCATGGGCGCCGAAGAAGTCATCAAACGTGGCAAAGCGCGAATCAACTACCTCTTGGGCGAGGAAAAGACCATATCGCAACAAATCAGCGATCTCGAAAAGCAGGAGTTCGCCATGGATGCCTATACCCGCTGCCGTATGGACACGGTCGAATCCCGTATCAACGGAAAATTCAACATAGTCCGGTTCCGCATGTTCAATACGCTCATTAATGGCGGCATCGAAGAGGTCTGCGATTGCATGGTCCAGGGTGTGCCATATCCCGATGTAAACAGCGCCGGCAAAATCCAGGCCGGCATCGACATCATCAATACCCTGAGCAAACACTACTGCATATCAGCCCCCATCTGGATCGACAACCGCGAATCAACAAACACCATCCCCAACACCACCTCCCAGGTAATAAACCTAATTGTAAGTAAAGATAAAACACTAATTATCAAATAAATACCTCGATATTCATTATTCAATATTCAATATTCGATATTCAAAAAACCTCAATTATGTCCCCAGAAACTACAATCAAAAAACCCGACCCTCCCATCCACGAAAGGGTTCTGACCAAAGTCAACAGTCTCAAAGAAATCGGCGGCGTTTCACTTCCCCCCGATTACAGCGCCGAAAATGCGCTCCGCTCAGCCTGGCTCATCCTGCAGGACATGAAAGATAAAGCCAACCTCCCGGTCCTGAAAACATCCACGCCCGATTCCATAGCAAACGCATTGTTCAACATGGTCGTTCAGGGTTTAAATCCGGCCAAGCGCCAGTGTAGTTTCATTGTGTATGGCGACAAACTTACCATGCAACGGGAGTACGCCGGCAGCATTGCCCTGGCTCGCAGGTATAGCGGAATGAAAGATGTGTATGCCGGATTAATCTACAAAGGCGATGTGTTTGAATACGCCATCGACACAACCACCGGCATGAAACATATTACCAATCACAGTCAACGGTTAGAAAATCTTGTCGATACAAATATCATGGGCGCCTACGCCGTGGTGACATTCACCGATGGCTCATTCAATACCGAAATCATGACCATGGCTCAAATACAGGCAGCCTGGAGGCATGGTACTGAAAACAAACCTACCTCTGCCCATATAAATTTCCCGGGCGAAATGGCCAAAAAAACCGTAATCAACCGGGCATGTAAATTACTTATCGCCTCCAGCGACGATTCAGTGCTCATGGAGCCGGGCGAATATGGCCGTATTGGCAGGGCAAAAGCTGAAATCGAAGCCGGGGCCAACCAGGGGAGCGTCATTGATATTCCGGATGATGAACCACTTCAGGTTGCGGTCGAGGTAATTGATCCGCCTCAAACAACCACTCCTGCCAAACCGGAAATCAAGCGTGAATGGAAAAACGAACCTTCACATAATCTACCCGGCCCTGCAATGCAGCCTTCACCCAAAGAACCCGGCTTCTGATGATACTCAAAGTCCTGGGCAGCGAATCAGCAGGCAACTGCTATCTCATCGAATCTGATATCGAATGCTTGATCATTGAAGCCGGTATCCGTCTTCAGGAAGTTAAGAAAGCCCTGAACTACGATCTGAGCAAAGTTATCGGGTGCCTGATCAGCCATTCCCACGGCGATCATTGCAGGTATGCCAGAGATTACCTTAAAGCCGGTATCAATATTTACACCTCCAATCATACCGTTGATGGCTACGACATGACAGGCCATCGGATCCATCCCATAAAGCATTACGAAGTGGTGACCATCGGCGATTTTAAAGTCATCCCGTTTCCGGTCCCACACGGTGTTCCCACACTCGGGTTCTTTATCAAGCATCCGGGAGCCGGGTCCATCTTGTTTGTCACAGATGCAGCCTGCATTCCCAACAGGTTTTACAACCTCAACCAAATCCTGATCGAAGCAAATTACGAAGATTCAATCCTCACCAACGACCGGGCAGTCGGCCATCACATAAGCCTCGATACCTGCCTGGAATTCCTTCGCTCAAACGACATGAGACAAGTCCGAAACATTGTCCTGCTTCACCTGAGTAGCGAAAATTCCGACTCAAAAATGTTTGCAAAAACAGTACAATCAGTTGTTCCCAACGCCTCCATCTGGATCGCCGACAAAGGCCTTGAAGTCAATTTATCTAAATATCCATTCTAAAATTCGTCACGTGTCACGCGTCACGCGTCACGTCAATTATTCGTACATCTAAAATCAAAAATTATGGCCACCTATGAAATGAAACCCGAAGAGATCAGCATCTTCCCAAACACCGATCGTGTACCCGGTTCACAACAACCCCAATGGACAGGAAACGCAATGCCAACTTGCTCACATTGCGGCCACGCCGAAAAATTTGATGTGGCCATGTGGGTAAAGTACAGCGAAAAATTGAAATCAAATTACGTTGCTGGCAAAATCAGAAAGCACATCCCAAAAGAGTCTGTTATTGTCGAGGCCGACCCGTTCAACGATCCCAAGCCTGCGTTATCATCAGCTATTCCCACACAATCTGATGATGGCCCGGGTCCGCTCGATTCACCCATCGACGATCTGCCTTTTTGATCACCCGATACACGCATAATCAGAATCATAAAATTCAACAAATATGGCAAAGCGATTTATCGATACGGGGCTGTTTGATGATCCATGGTTCATGGACCTTTCAATAGATGCTAAAATTTTATGGATTTACATGATAACCCGGTGCGATCATGCCGGAATTATTGAGTTGAATCAAAAGATGGTAAAACTGCAAACCGACATTAACTCTTTGGATACAGTTATCGAACAGTTAGGGAACCGTATAGTAACACTTAGCGAAAGGTTATACTTTATTCCAAAGTTTATAACGTTCCAATATCCTGGATTCCCCGATAGTAAAGCGAAAGCGCAGGAAAGCGCTATAAAAATTCTTCAAAAATATTCTTCAAATTCAGCCGTAAGGCTAACTCTTAGCCAACAGTTACCTAACTGTTATGGCAATGGCAATGACAATGGCAATGGCAAAGAAGGGGGTGTGGGGGAAACAAAAAAGAAATTCAAAATAAGCAGCGCGGTATGAAAATAATGTCATTGAAAACGAAAGTGTGTTTCGAGGTTGACACCAGTCGGTCGGGCGAAAACCATCAGCCATGTCCCGAGTGTTCCAAAGACCGCAAGCATAAGTCGGCGAAATCCTTCTCGTTCAACGCGGCAAAGGGTGTTGGAAAGTGTTTCAACTGCGATGCATCGTTCGTTGAATATAAACCACAGCCTGAAAAGAAACAGTACAAGATCCCTGAATGGAAAAACAGGACAGCTTTGACTGATAACGCGGCGTTGTGGTTCAGGAATCGTGGAATTAATGACAATACGCTGAACAGCATGTCCGTGTCATCGGCCGTTGAATACATGCCGCAGACAGGAAAGGATGAGCGTGTGGTCTGTTTCCCCTACTTCAGAGATGGACAGTTGGTGAACATAAAATACCGCGATGGGGCAAAGCGGTTTAAGATGGTTTCCGGCGCCGAATTGATATTCTACAACATTGATTCGATTTTTGGCGCCAGGGAATGTACGATTGTAGAAGGAGAGATCGATTGCCTGTCAATGATCGAATGTGGCATTAAAGCCGTGATTAGTGTTCCGAATGGCGCAGGGGGAATGTCGCTCGAGTACATTGACAACTGCTACGACCAGCTCTCTGGAATTGAAAAGTTTCATTTAGCCGTTGATAACGATCCGGCCGGATATAAACTCAGGGAGGAATTAATCAGAAGACTTGGGGCCGAACGTTGCGCCATTGTTCAGATGCGCGACTGCAAGGATGCCAATGAATACCTGCAAAAGTATGGCGGATATGATCTCGGGGGAATACTCAAAGAGTCAGTTGATGTGCCGGTTTCGGGCGTGATAAGGCACGATCAGATCTACGATAGGGTTTATAACCTGTACATCCATGGATTGCAACCTGGGGTCACCATTGGAATGCCCACCCTCGATGAATATATTACATGGGAACTCGGGCGATTGGCTGTCGTTACAGGCATACCGGGGCATGGAAAGAGTGAAATTGTCGACTTCATTGTATCCAGGCTAAACATGATCCATGGCTGGAAAGCCGCCTATTACTCTCCCGAAAACTATCCATTGGAACTGCACTTCAGCAAGATTGCATCGAAGATAGTTGGCAAATCGTTTAACGATAAGCATATATCAAAAGATGATTTCGAGCGTGTGTTTGAGTATGTAAACGACAACTACTACTACATCTACCCCGAAGAAGATATAACCATTGAGAATATTCTTGACAAGGCGAAATATACCGTAAAAAAGTACGGCGTCAGGGTGGTCGTTGTCGACCCGTACAATAAGTTAGAACACGCACGAAACGCCGGAGAATCAGAAACAGAATACATCAGCCGGTTCCTCGATAAATTGTCGATGTTCTCAAAAGTTCACAACTGCCTGGTAATACTCGTGGCCCATCCAACGAAAATGCAACGAATGAAGGACGATCGCCTCAAGTTTGAGATTCCAACGCTGTACGACATCTCGGGCTCTGCTAACTTCTACAACAAGTCCGACTTTGGACTGGTCGTCTATCGGAATTTTGGCGATAACACACTAAAAATCATAGTCTCAAAGGTAAAATTTAAACACCTGGGCACTCCTGGCGAGGCTACCTTCTGTTACAATGGGGTGAATGGCCGCATACACACGCCATACAATTCACCCGATTATTCCAACTATATGCTAAGCGATTGGAACCAGCCTGTTCAAATGGCCATGAGTTATGACGATGAAGTTGTACCGTTTTAAAACATAACGCAATGAAGCCCCTGGCCATCCTCAACGCACTGATCCGTGCCGACCTCATCCGGCGGTATCCCGAAATACCTGAACGGTTATTGCCAAAAAAGCCCATCAAAGCCACCAAAGCGAACGACCTAACCAAGGCAATCATTAAGTTCATCCAGCTATCCGGCGGCCAGGCCGAAAGGATTTCCGTCACTGGCCGTCGGGTTGATATGCGTAAAACCGTTACCAATGTGCTGGGCCAACAAAGGCAGATTGGATCTATCCGCTGGATAAAGTCAAGCATGCAGAAAGGATCGGCAGATATTTCGGCCACCATCGCCGGACGGTCGGTTAAGATTGAAATTAAGGTTGGCCGCGATCGTATCCGGCCTGAACAGGAAATATATAAACAGCAGGTCGAAAAGGCCGGAGGAATATACCTGCTGATCCACACTTTTGATGAATTCTACGAATGGTACAAGTCCAAATATGCAAATTTATAACCAAACATAAGCTTAAAGTCATAATCTTGCATAAATTTGCGGTATGAAAGCTGAAGTAAACATAAATGCCAACATCCTTACCTGGGCCATTGCCCGGGCAGGATATGAATTGCATGAATTTACAGCTAAAGTTCCCAATGTTCAACTGTGGCTTGATGGAGACAAAAGCCCAACGGTAAAACAGTTGGAAGGTTTTTCCAAAAAGGTACATTTGCCATTTGGTTACCTTTTTTTACCCGAACCTCCAAAAGAAAAATTACCCATCCCGTTTTTCAGAACGAATAATACGCCGGCAACACACGTTAGTGTAAATGTTTACGACACCATACTGCTAATGCAACAAAGGCAAGACTGGCTGAGAGATTATTTAAAAGACAATGAATTTGATAATTTGCCATTCGTGAGCAGGTTTAAAAACCGGCATGATTTTCAGGAAATTGTTAACGACATCAGAAAAACACTCGGCCTTCATGAAAATTGGGCAAGCGCTTTTAAAACATGGCAGGATGCCCTTGATTTTCTGACACAGCAAATTGAGGATAAAGGAATAATCACGGTATTTAATGGTGTTGTTGAAAACAACAGTTACAGAAAAATTCCGGTTGACGAATGCCGGGGATTTGTTTTAGTAGATCAAATGGCTCCCTTCATGTTTATTAACAATGCCGATAGCAAGGCAGCACAAATGTTTACAATTGTTCATGAACTGGCTCATATTTGGACAGGTCACAGCGCGGGCTTCGATTTCAGAAAACTTCAACCTGCAAACGATCCCAATGAATTGCTTTGCGATAAAGTTGCGGCAGAATTTTTAGTGCCTTTAAAAACGTTCAACGAAGTTTGGAAAGAAAACCCGGGAATAAAATATGCATCGCGATATTTTAAAGTCAGCGAAATAGTTATCGCTCGAAGGGCTTTGGATACCGGGAAGATCACTAAAAACCAATTCTTTGCTTTTTACGAAGAATACACCAACCGTGAGTTTGCAAAAAAAGAGAATCAAAGCTCCGGTGGCGACTTTTATGCAACCACAAAAAAGAGACTGAGTATAACCTATGCATCCCACATAAATAATGCAGTAAAGTCCGGAAAACTTTTATATCGCGATGCATATAAACTGACCAGTTTGAAAGGCGATACTTTTCAAACCTTTTTCTCTAAACACTTTTAACCGGCATGGGAGTTTATATCCTTGATAGCAATTCCTTTATTCAGGCTCACCGTGCGAGTTACCCCCTTGATGTAGTTTTCAGCTTTTGGAATAAAGTAAAACAACTGGCCAACGAAGGCAAGATCATCAGCATCGATAAAGTTAAAAACGAACTTTACGACAAAAATGATGCTTTAGAAGAATGGTGTAAGGCAAATTTACCGGAAGATTTTTTCAAGGATTCTTCGCAGGTTATGTCAACATATGGCCAGGTTTCCGCTTGGGCAGTATCAAAGCGTAACCACTACATGCAAAATGCCCTAAATGAGTTTTTAGATGCAGATGAAGCAGATGCTTTTATTGTTGCTTATGCTTTAGCTGACCCCGCCAACCGGGTTGTTGTTACTCAGGAAGTAAGCGCACCACATGGAAAAAACAAAGTAAAAATTCCCGATGCCTGTAATGCATTAAATGTTCAGTTCGTAAATGTGATGGATATGTTCAGACAATTAGGGGAAACCTTCTAAATCCAAAAAATTTGCAGATACATTGCCAAAGTTTCATAAGCCAAAACAATGACCAAAGCTCTGTCAAAGAGCTTGTAAAGCTAACCCGAATGAATAATTTCAAAATTTTTCTTCCACGCTAAAAGAAAACATTTATATAAACCAATACGAGCCCCGTTTGCAAAAAAAAATGTAAAATTGTTTTATAAAAAAATAGCTATGGAGGAAAAACACAAAATGAGTGAGAATATTATCATCAAAGGCATTTCTGAGGAAGAATTCTACAACTATAAGTTTTGCAAGATAAAACGTTATCATCAGAGTGTGTTTCTTCCTAAGGAGATTAGACATAATCAACTAATGATAATTCCAGTTCAAAATGAGAAGTCTATCTTGGGCAACTCTATTGATATCTTATCTATGGGCGAACCAAATGTTTTTGTCTTTAAACCAAATTTCTCAGAATGCATTGATTATTCATATGCTCAGACTATCATCAGGGATGAATTTAATTTCATTATAAAGATTGATGCTGCTCACAATCCAATTTGTTTCTTTTCGCTATATTATTTGGACTGGGTTTCTCAAACCGCAAGCCTTGGAATGCATTTGAAACAATTTGATTTATTAAATGATGTTATTGATTCCATCTTTAAAATTTCTTTCCAGTTATTGAATATCAGGCAGTTAAATGCCTGTGCTCTTTCTGATACTCCAATACATAATAAATTAATTAATTTGAACCGGAATGAATTCGTAAAGTCAGGCACCTTTCGTAAAATGTTTAATGTAGATGGCAACTATATTGATGCTATTTTATATTCAGTGCAAAACCCAATGAAATAGATGAGTAATATTGATTTTTGGTATATTATGTAAATATTTTTTCGAACAATTGTGATTCAAAACCGGGTTTTAACCGATCATTTATTGCAAATAAGGTCGTAAATAATGGCTCTCTTATCTTTAGAATTACTAAATTTCATACAACGTTTCTATCTGTTTATCAGTAAATTAAAAAAATATCAAAAAAATGGAAAATTTGAAAGTAAAAACAGAACCTTTATTTGAACTCGGTCCTTTCAACGATTTGCTGCTGCTAGGCGGCGGTTCCTTGCTACGGGATTTATGTAAGTGGGCGAAAAAAAACAATTTCGCTATTCGTGTAATAACTTCACCACGTCACGCTACCGAACACATTGAGGGGATTGTATTAAAAAAGTTTTTAGAAGAAGAAAGTATACCGCATATTGTTTCTGAAAGCATCGCATCAAATGAAGTACATACATTTGTAGGGGAAATAAGTAAAACGTTTTGCTTATCTTTAGGTGCCGCATGGATATTTAAGCCCCTAACAATTGAAAAAGTTTTTAACAACAAACTTTTCAATCTACACGGAACAAGATTGCCACAAAATCGTGGTGGGGGTGGTTTCAGTTGGCAGATTCTTACATCTAATAGGTTTGGCTTTTGTGTTTTACATTTGATTGATGGCGGTATTGATACGGGCGACATCATTTACTTTGATGAATTTCTTTATCCCGCTATATGCAGGATACCTGAACATTATTCGGATTTTTACATAAAACAAAACTTTTCTTTTATTACCAAACTATTAGAAGAAACCACGAATAAATCCAAATTAATAAAACCCATTGCTCAGGCAGAATATTTTTCAACATATTGGCCACGACTACATACAACTACGAATGCTTGGATTGATTGGTCTTGGGATGTTTATGAGTTAGAAAGGTTTATTTGTGCGTTTGATAGTCCTTATGCTGGTGCTCAAACTTATTTAAATGAAAATAAAATACATCTCAAAAATGTTTCAATTAACTTTCAAGATGGTGCCTTTCATTCCTACCAAGCAGGCTTAGTATATCGCAAATCGAAAAATTGGCTATGTGTTTGTGTTAAAGGAGCCGGTCTAATTATTGAAAATGTTTTAGATGAGAATGGATCTGACAAGTTTGATGCTATTAAGGTTGGAGATAGATTCTTTACTCCATACGAAAAGTTAGAGAATGTAAAACACAGGGTGATATACAATGCTACTGGTCTCAAAACATAAAACCGACTTCGCCATCTCCGCCACTACTTTAATAATGAGATGGTGTTGGTTATTTTATTCATTTCCTGGCCTGGCACTCCACAACCTATTTCGAGGCACAAAATTTTTCCTTGAATATATTTATATCACATATTTTTTTATAAGACTCCCAGTTTGCTTTCCTGCTCCCCGCCCGCCCACCCTCAGCAGCTGCGCTGCAGGCTTCTGGCAAAAGCCAGGCATCCCAGGTAGCCGGCATTCTTCTTCCCTCAGTAAGTCGAGTTCCGTTTAATTAACATAACATGTAGTTATAGTACAAGCCACTGCATTTTTATTTTTTCGGGTGTGCCTTGTCCTATAACCAAATTATGTTAAATATCCGGTTAGTAGCACGAGAGGTTTGAGAGGGTGCTTTTCCAGCGTTTCCCGGAACCGGCATGACGTGCAATTTGAGTTTGCTGCCTGCGGTAGTGGTTTATTACCATTCACGGCTTGCACAGTCTTGGGCTGCTGTTGGCACAGGCATTTCGATATATCACTCCACCAGCCCAATCCTCGCCGCTCATTGCCCTTGACCAGAATATACCGGCAGCATGGGTATGCCAGCCTTTGTCGCTGCCTGCCCCCGTTAAAAAAAAAACGGCGGCAGACAGCAGTTTGTTTATTCCGGATGCAAAGTTTGTTTGATCACCTGCTGCACCCTAAAAGCTGATAATTTTTCAGCCATCGCAAAACGAGTAACTTTTTTACTCAGCCTTTCAACTTGCTCCGCCTTCAAAATTCCAGCTTTTCGGATGCAGCAAGTGATCATGGTACGCCAGCGGAGCAACAG